>JAURFW010000084.1 GCA_030834125.1 Bacteroidota bacterium
CCAAAATTCATTCCATGAAGTTAAATGGGTAATCCAATTATCCAACAAAAGCACCAAATAGAAAAGTCCGATGGAAGTTTCTATTTGGCCGATTTTTATTTTCTGTTTATTATAAATAGCGTATAGTATCCATACAAAAACTAAATTTAATAAAACAATGTTAGTGTATTTATTTAATATGCAAAGTTCATCCACTACATTAAGGAAGAATTAGATGGGCAATAATACGGGCAATGTTCAGAATCCCCAAGAATGACACCCGAGGTCATGTCTTCACCCTGAGCATCTACACCAACCACAACGATGCTGAGCATATTATTGGTGTCTAAACTAAAATAGGTGCGCACCTTTTCTACTCCCGGTTGAGCCAATAGTTGTTCATATGCGCTTTTATCCATAGCGCATGATTTAGTCAATCCTTGAAATTGCACATCGTTTTGATATGCGTGTGTTTCTGTTTCTGCTTGTGTTAAGTTAATAATGTTGCTCATTTGAATTGTAAGTTGTTGGGCGCTAAGATGAACAATAAAAGAAATAAATTATTGATGAATTTGTATCAATAAAGTGCGAATGCTACTGTTGAAATTTGCGCGCTAGCAATAAAATCATTTAAAATTATGGCAAAATCAAAACGTAACACGAACAAATATCATTTCAAAGTTGGGAATAAGGTTGTTCATGGAGGCATTACAGACAAAGAACTTTCAGAAAGAGAAGCCGAGCACAGGGCTTCAGGCAATATTACCAAAGAAAATGGTAAGACCTACAAGTGGTCTGACGGACATATTGTTAAAGTAGGTAACAAAACTACGCGAGATAAAGGTCTTGGATGGGAGCGAGATAATGGATTTGGTGCAAACCAGGAGTGATTGGATTAATTATTATTAAAAACCAAATACTTAAAGACGAAATCTTTAATAAAAAAGTCAAATATTATTGAGATTTAACGAAAAAGCCATGAATTAAGACCAAAAAAGCTCGAATTTGCACCAAATAATTACAAAATAAATCCAATTCCCCAATGGGTTCTCGGTAATCGGCCGCTAATCCCCTAATAATTCAATGTTTGACTTTCTATTTATTATCTTGACTTGCTTAGAGGCCTTTTGATTCTTGCAATTTTCTATGAACTCATTCAGTGCTACTCGCATTTGATTAATTTCTCAGTCAGCATAGTTTCACCTTCATAGGCCCTGATAATATATACTCCAGGCAATAAATCTAGATTTCCCTCTGAAATCTCAATTTCACCTATTTCATTGGTAGAGCAAGTGCAAATCACTTTTACAAATTTGCCATTGTTGTCCAACAAAACCATGTCCACTGTACTATTCGGCATCCCTTTGAAGAATATGTCTAGAAAATGGGTAAAAGGGTTTGGTGTCACTTTAAGAGAAGGCAAAACGTGAGAGAGCATTACCTCTTCAGTATTGTCATTTTCTGGCATTGGCTGCCCTTCACCTTCTCCGTTTTGGTGTCCGCCACCTCCGCTATTTTGTTTTGAATGCAATCCTAACTGAGTAAGTCCAATCAATTCATTCTCATTGAATTCTTTCAATGTAAATAGAGTTTTGATCATTGCTCCAAGTTGATCACTTCCAGGCTTATATCTCCAGGACAACCCAAGCATGGTTGAAAATGTATCAGAAACATCAACAGGGCCAATTTCTGCACAGGGACTAAACACAATAAGCTGATGTTTGGCGACATCAACCGTGAAACCATTTCCCGGATAACTAACAGCACTAAATGGCACCCAATAATCATCCGGTAACGTAATCACAACTTCTCCATGATTAAAGAATGCAGGATCATCAGCACACAGTGAATATTTCAATTCACGTTGACCAGTCCCAGACCCATGTTCTGGCTTTTTCGCCGCAGCTAAAATCCAAACTTGTGTAGTGTCAGAAAAGGGGGGACTCATGTAGCCTAAGTAAAAATTCGTAGAAACGATGTTATTGTTTCTTATAATATTGTACCCAATATTACCTCTATAGCCCGTATTGTTCGAACCGTTTAAATTTGTATTGTGAATTTTTTCCGGATAGGTCATTCCATAATTTGGTGAATCACAAGTGGTCAATCTAGCCAAAATGCACATCCCTATTTTATTGGCATATCGCTTTTGTCCATTAACTATACCATAATACCATCCCGGTTGAGGAATGGTATCACCATGCCCCCAGGGGTAGGTAACCAACACAGAGTCGCCCGGCTGTAATAGCCCTCCATAAGGTGGATGTGAAGCAATGGCTGGACTTTGATTCAAATAGGTCGAAAGATGAATGGCTGTTTTGTTGATTCTGCCACCTAGGGGAAAGGTGTCTTGATAGTATAGGCTATTATTGTCTTGATTGACAAACCGAGCCATACCGGTCCAACTAAAGGGCCAATCTTCATTTACGCTCATCACGGTCCAATAGAAAAATAAATTTGCGTCACTTATTGGAGCATTACCTCGGTTATAGACCATGGTGTGAATAAAATTCGTATCGATGTC
>JAURFW010000075.1 GCA_030834125.1 Bacteroidota bacterium
GGCGGTATGCTATTGTTAAAAGCAATAGACACAGCAGACAAATTAGGCATGGACTTTGAAGAAGATTCACATAGCCTTACACCTGCTATGAGCCGTTTGTACGACACGTTGGACAGCGAAGGTATGATATACGGTGGTGGCGGTGCTTGGGCAATTAGTCCAGCTGGTGAAGATGCTCTGGACGAATACCTAAATGAAAACTTCGCTGACAGTAAAGTAAAAGGCAAAAGCAGACCCGGGCGTGTAAAACGTGCAGGTGCTAGTTGTTCTGGTAGTGTAAGTAGTCTCAGGGCCAAGGCTAAAAAGTATTCAGGCGAGCGTGGCAAGATGTATCATTGGTGCGCTAATATGAAAAGCGGTCGCAGTAAAAAGTAATTTCTAGTATAATAATTGTATGATCAAAAATATATTTCCAACTAAAATCTGGGAGATTGAATGTCCCGATTATAATAAAGAAGAAGCTGTAGAAAAATTTGATAGTTATATTAAAAAAGTAGGTTCACATAAACTTAATTATCATATTGCAGATACTGACACAACCGCTCCTCCATACCAAGCAAAAGATGTAACTTCCTTCCTTCATTTAGACAACGACTTTCAACAACTGTCTGTTCAAGATTTAAATATCTCAAATTTGTGGCCATGGATTAATCAACAAATTATAGAATATCACAATCACTGCAGGTATGAAAATCCTGACAGGTATAAGATAATAGGATGGGTAAACTCGGCCCCTAAAGGGGGACACATAGTGTTGCATAATCACAACCCATCAAGAACATCAGGTGTGTTTTATGTAGATGCAGAACCCGAACAGGGTAATCTATATCTATTGAATCCCAATGAGGCAGTAGTAGGTAAAGTTCGTTATCAATTGGGTTATGAATATGATGGAAAATGGCACGAGTTCAAAGTTAAAAGCGGTAAACTTATATTATTTCCCGGTTATCTATATCATCAAGCACCTAAAAATCCTACAGATAATAGAAGACGACTTATAAGTTTTGATGTAGATATTGATGTATAAGGACAAAGTCTAATTTATGATTAAAAACATATTTCCAACTTACATCTGGGAGTCAACATATCCTGGATACAATAAAGAAGAAACTACTCGCTTTTTTGATGAATGTATGCAAGAGCAAGGGTCAAATCAAAATAATTATTTCCTTATTAATACAGACACAACCAGCCTAGCGACACAAGAAACAGATGTAATGATATCGCCTACAGACTATCCTTTTACTAGTAATATTATGGAGAATCTTAATCTGCCAGACATTTTCAAATGGTTGAATACTCAGATTATACAGTATCATGAATATTGTGGATATACGATTTCACAATCATCTGATTCATACATATATAATTTATGGTTAAATTCTTCCTCTCAAAATGGGCAAGTATTATTACACAATCACAACCCAGCACTAACATCAGGTGTCTTTTATGTAGATGCGATTCCAGAATCTGGGAACCTATTTTTATTGAATCCTAACGACTTGTTGCACGGAAGGAACGGTTATGTACAAGACCACTCAGCAATAGGTGCTCACGGTTTTTATCCTAATAAATGGTACGAGTTTCAAGCAGAAAGTGGCAGGCTTATATTGTTTCCTGGATATCTATATCATCAAGTACCCAAAAATCCTACAGAATATAAAAGACGAGTTATAAATTTTGATGTAAGAATTTTAATATGAAAGTGTAGTCATGATCAAAAATGCATTTCCAATTAAAATCTGGGAGATTGAATACCCCAATTACGATAAAGATCTATTTGTAAGTAGGTACGAAAATTATCTTAAAAAAGTAGGAACACATCAATTGAATAGTATTATTGCTGACTCTGATACAACTCAAGTACCTGAACCTTTTTACGATAAACCTATTCCTGGCTATACCTATTCCACTGGTTATACCTATTCCATAACCAATTACGAAAAAGTACTAAATGATATGGACATGCCAGACTTATGGTTATGGATCAATAAACAAATTGTAAAATATCATACACATTGTGGATATAAAATTTTTAATTCATCTGTACTATCAGTATGGACAACTTCGGCTCCCAAGGGAGGTCATGTAACATTTCATAATCACAATCCAGGAATAACTGCTGGTGTATTTTATATAGATGCAGAGCCTGAGCAGGGAAACCTTTACCTATTAAATCCCAATGACACGGCATTAAGTCAGATTCACTATAATCATTATAATTATCAGAATAAATGGTACGAGTTTGAAGTTAAAAGCGGTAAACTTATACTATTTCCTGGATATCTATATCATCAAGTACCTAAAAATCCCACAGATCGTAGAAGACGGATTATAAGTTTTGATGCTAGTTATTATTAAAAAACCTTTATAAATCAATAACTTACAAAAACCGTAAAAAAACGGTTGACTTTTGGTACGAATTAGCCTATAATACGCAGTATATTAAGTAAAAAGGGCTAACAAATATGTACACATACAGCGAACAACTTTACTCAGATTTCCATAAAGATGCTTATGGGTTTCGCCCTCAAGCGAACGACCCGTTCTATACAGCAACTCCTGAGCGTAAACAGGTTTTGTGGGACCTTGTTGCTGAACAGTTTGAGTACAAGCAGAACGAGGAAAAACTAGAAGATGCTAGATCAGTAGCTCAGTTTAAGGACTGGGTTGACTCGATGATCCGTAACGGTGCTAAGGATGAAGAGACTGCACTTCGTTGGATCGTTGAGGGCAGAGATTTTCGGAACGAGATGGACGTAGAACATTTCGTCTGGAAACAGGGTATACTGTTTACGGACTACGGTAAGCAGGTATGCCGCACACTTTGTAACATGTTATAAAGACGAAACACAAC
>JAURFW010000011.1 GCA_030834125.1 Bacteroidota bacterium
ACACTAAACACCCAATTGCTTTCCCATTTTCCTTTTTTCTTAGTTGTATATGTTACACTTAGATCTAATCGGTGATAGTTCGGGTTTCTGATATTGTTTCTTGCATTAGTACCGGCATCAGGGATAGTATATCCTTGAACTGTATATTGACCTGAATAAAATGTCGTAGGTGTACCCGAACTAAAAATAAAGTTGGCGGCAAAATCCCACTTATTATTTAAAGCGTATTGAGTTACAATATATAAATTATGAAGTCTGTCAAACCTGCTAGGGTACCAATTAAAGTCATTTATTCCTGGGCTTTTTCTTTCACTTCTAGCTAATGTATAACTAATCCATCCAGTTAGCTTTCCAGTTGATTTTTTCAAATACACTTCTAATCCATACGCACGTCCAGTGCCGGTAATTAATTCTCCCTCGAGAAATTCATTGAGTAATAAGTTTGCACCATCGACGTAATCTACCTGATTTTGTAAGTCTTTATAATAGGTTTCAATAGAAGATTCAAAGTCTTGTTTGCCAATAGAAAAATTTCTAAAATAACCAATGGTATATTGATCTGCTTTTTCAGGTAAAATATTGTTTGTTGATGGTTGCCAAACATCAAATGGTACACTTGCTGCAGTATTAGAAATTAAATGCAGGTTCTGTACCATTCTGTTATAACCCCCTTTTATACTACTAAATCTATTAAACTGATATTTAAAACCCAACCGAGGTTCGGGATTAAAATAACTTGCAATAACTTCATTGCTACTAACTTCCCAAATGCTATCAACGAACTTTCTTTGGCCTTCAGCAATTGGATTTTGATAAGAGTATACTTTGCTCTTTCCTAAATAAAGAAATTGGCTAACACGAAGACCCATGCGGATTGAAAATCTCCCATTTGAATTGTAATCTTCTGTTAAGTAAACTGCATTTTCAAGGGCGTATTTATTAGGAAGACTAAAGTTATTTGTTCCCGCAGAGCTAGTTGCAACCGCGTTACCCGGAGTAAAAATGTAGTAAGTAGACTGACCACCAAAGCCTATTTGATTTTTTGGATTTGCGAAATAGGTAAAATCAGCTTTAAGGCTATTGTTGTTTATGTAAGAGGTCCAATTAAAGGACAAATCATTACCGTTGCTAAACTCTAAATTATATCTATATCGGCTGTAGTAATAGGTTATGTTTGAGAACCATTTGTCATTGTAGACATGATTCCATCTACCGGTAACGGTGCTATTGCCCCATTTTACTCCAAACGCATTTGCAGCGTAGAAAATATCATCTCCGATATAAGTTGATAGGAAAAACCTATCTTTAGCAGTTTCATAATTAACCTTTGCCGTTAAATCATAAAAGTAAAACCTACTTCCACTAAGGTCATCATTTAAAAAGGGTTTCGCTAAAACATCAATATAACTTCGTCTTCCGGCGATTATAAAACTAGCCTTATCTGTTGCAATGGGACCTTCTATTGAACCACGACTAAAAATTGTACCAATACCTCCATTTGCTTGATACTTCTTATTGTTACCATCTTTGGTGATAACATCTAATACAGAGCTTAATCTTCCACCATAATTTGCGGGTATACCTCCTTTTATAAGCTGTACATCTTTTACCGCATCAGGGTTGAAAATACTGAAAAACCCAAATAAGTGAGCAGAATTAAAAATTGGAGCTTCATCCATTAATACTAAGTTTTGATCTATTGATCCGCCGCGAACATTGAAACCGGAAGCTCCTTCACCTACTGTGGTTACTCCAGGTAATAATTGAATGCTCTTTATAACGTCAGCCTCTCCTAAGAAAGCCGGGATTTTTTTAATTACTTTTCCAGTTATACTTTGTGTTGATATGTCAATTTTCTTAACATTATCATTTTTTCTTGCCCTTACATTAACCTCCTCAATTTCCTCAATTTCAGGTTTAAGAAAGAATTTTTTTGAGATAGATTCTCCAGCTTTTATAGTTATTACCGTTTCTAAATTTTCAAAGTCTTTAGAAGAAATTTTAATATCGTGTTTCCCGCTAGAAAGTATAAGACTGAAATAGCCGTAATTATTAGTAATAACCGAAGTGTTATCAGTTATTGATTGAACAACTGCTCCCTTAATTGTTTCACCCGACGAATTATCTTTAATAAATCCACTAAGCGTAGCGGTTTGGGCAATCAAATACCCTGGAAAAATCCAACTCACGAGGAGGAAAAACCGAGTCCACATATTAGACTAACAAAAATACCTCCGAAATGGAGGTATTTTTGTGATATATCGATTAATGCTATTAATCGAGGTACAAATGTTGTTATTAGTTAGGCTCTTTTATCTATTGGAATAAACTCTCTCAATGTTGCACCCGTATAAATTTGTCTTGGGCGAGCAATAGGGTGTTTATCACGGCGCATTTCTTGCCATTGGCTGATCCATCCAGGTAGACGACCTAATGCAAACAATACAGTAAAGAAGTCAGTTGGGAAACCTAGGGCACGGTATATGATTCCAGAATAGAAATCTACGTTCGGGAATAATTTACGCTCCACAAAATAGGGATCCTTTAATGCTGCCTGCTCAAGTTCTTTTGCGATTTCCAATACGGGATCGTTAACTCCAAGTTTTTCCAATACTTCGTCTGCTGAGGTTTTAATTATTTTCGCACGAGGGTCGAAGTTCTTGTATACACGATGTCCGAATCCCATTAAACGGAATGGATCATTCTTGTCTTTTGCCTTATCGAGATATTTCTGAACATCACCACCGTCATTTTTGATGTTTTCTAACATCTCTAATACTTCTTGGTTTGCACCTCCATGAAGAGGACCCCAAAGAGCACTAATACCTGCAGAAATACTACTGTATAAACTTGCTTGGCTTGAGCCTACTACACGAACAGTACTTGCAGAACAGTTTTGCTCATGATCCGCGTGAAGAATTAAAAGCTTATTCATTGCTTTTACCACCACTGGGTCAGGCGTATAGTTAGGGTCTGCAACTTGACCAAAAGACATATTTAGGAAGTTGGTCACATAATCTAAATTATTCTTTGGATAAACAGTAGGGTGACCATTTTGCTTTTTGAAAATCATAGCGCAGATGGTTGGCATTTTTGCCATTAACCTTATTACAGTGCGGTTTATAGCTTCCTCTGGTCTGTTTGGATTTAATGCTTTAGGGTAATATAAGCTTAGTGCAGAAATCATACTGCTTAATTGTCCCATTGGATGGCTACCTGTTGGGAATGCCTTAAACATAGCATCTAACCCTTCATTTACTAAAGTGTGTTCAGTGATACTAGTCTCAAAAGATTCTATTTCAACCTTATTAGGTAGCTTTCCGTAAAGAATCAAGTACGATACTTCAAGAAATGAACAATTTTCAGCTAAATCTTCGATACTATATCCTCTATGACGTAGAATTCCTTTTTCACCGTCTAAAAAAGTAATTTCACTAGTTGTTGAACCGGTATTTTTATAACCAGGGTCTAAGGTTATATGACCTGTTTTACTCCTTAAGGTAGAAATGTCAATGGCTTTTTCTCCCTCGGAACCTTTGATTACGGGAAATTCAAATTCATTTCCCTCTAGTGTAATTTTTGCAATTTCTGACATATCTTTTTTTGGAATTAGGCAAATATAGTCAGAAACAAAGGCTGTTTCAAATGTTTGAACAAACTTTACACAAACTTTAACGAGATTCTAATTCTTTTATTCCTTTTGCTGTGAGTTGAAATTTTACTTTCAGAATTGCATCCATATTAATAGTTAATTTCTGTTTATTCGATGAGTCTAATGCCTTGATATACCTATGATGTAGTAGCTGTTTAACTATATCAATAATTACAGGTTTGCTAAGATTAATTTCATCAATAACTGCTTCCAATGATTCTGCATGAATCATTCTCTCCATTACTAATATTTCGTCATTACCAATTTCGAGCATTTCATTTAAAGTCCTTTTTCTGGTCGCATTTGCGGAAAGAAAAGTACCTCTTGTATTGAAGACTGATTGGTTAACATCATTGTTAATCTATCGATTCCAATTCCTAAACCACTAGTAGGGGGCATTCCATATTCTAAAGAACGAATAAAATCATGATCCATAGCCATTGCTTCTTCATCGCCCCTTTCTGCAAGCTTCAATTGGTCTTCAAAACGTTCTTTTTGGTCTATTGGGTCATTTAATTCGGAATAGGCATTAGCTATTTCTTTTCCATTTACAAATAGTTCAAAGCGTTCAACTAAACCTTCTTTCTCTCTATGTTTTTTTGTAAGGGGACTCATTTCTATTGGATAATCTGTAATGAACGTTGGTTGAATTAAATGCCCCTCGGCTTTTGAACCAAATATTTCATCTATGAGTTTTGCTGAACCCATATCCGAAGTAACTTCACAACCTATGCTTTTTGCAAATTGTCCAAGATCTTCTTCAGATTTACCTTCTATATCGAAATCTGCATATTTTTTAATGGCTTCAGCCATCGTAAGGCGTTGATATGGACGAGCAAAAGATATATTATTATCACCAACAGTAGCATCAGTGGTTCCGTTAACATCAATTGCTGCCTTTTCAATCATCTCTTCGACAAAATCCATCATCCAGTTATAATCCTTATAGGCTACATAAATTTCTAGACCAGTAAATTCCGGATTGTGAGTTCTGTCTATACCTTCGTTTCTGAAGTTCTTTGCAAATTCGTATACACCATCAAAGCCACCTACAATGAGCCTTTTCAGATATAGTTCATTTGCAATTCTGAGGTAAAGAGGCATGTCAAGTGCATTGTGATGTGTTTTAAAAGGTCTTGCCGCTGCACCACCATGAATTGCTTGTAAAATTGGGGTTTCAACTTCTAGATATCCCCTTTCGTTAAATAGGTTTCTTAGACTTTGAATTAGTTTACTTCTTTTAAGAAAAATATCTTTTTTCTCAGGGTTAACAATTAAATCTACATAGCGCATTCTGTAACGTGCTTCTGGGTCGGTAAATGCGTCATATATAATGCCATCTTTTTCCTTGGGAAGTGGAAGTGGATTTAAGCATTTTGACAATAGAGTTAGTGAACTTACATGAACAGAAATTTCACCAGTTTTGGTAAAGAAAACATAACCTTTAACTCCAATTATATCGCCTATATCGAGAAGTTTTTTGAATACATTATTGTATAAGGTTTTATCCTCATTAGGACAAATCTCATCTCTATTGACATAAATCTGGATTTTCGCACTGCTATCTTGAAGAACGGCGAAAGCGGCCTTACCCATGATACGGCGGGCCATTAAACGACCAGCAATAACTACTTCTTTAAAATTATCAGGGTTATTCTCAAAGTTCGTAAGAATTTCTTGAGCAAAAGTATTTACTGGAAAAAGTTCTGCAGGAAAAGGGTTTATACCTATAGCTTTTAATTCAGAAAGTGATTCTCTCCTCAGTCTTTGTTGTTCGTTTATACTTGGTTCCATGCAATATGATTTGCAAATTTAGCCAATTTTTATACTATAAATTGTTTGTGGAAGAATTATCTGTTTTAGATTCAGAGGATTGTTTTGAGAGAATTATTGACGGTGAAGGAAGGGTAAACCATTTTTGGGCTATAATCATTATTGCTACGCCAACTGTTATACAAGCATCAGCAAAGTTCCAAATTGGTGCGAAAAATACAAAATGTTCACCGCCAATAAACGGAATCCAATCCGCAGGAACACCTTCATAAATAGGGGCATAAAACATATCTACTACGTGGCCCTCGAACCAAGTAGCGACATATCCATTAATATCATCAAAAACAACACCATAAAAGATAGAATCAATAATATTTCCAATAGCACCTGCAAGTACCAAAGCCAAAGATATAATTAGTCCTTTATGATAGTTGCCTTTAATAATTGAAACCAAATAAACTATTCCAAAGGCTGAAACCAGTATTCGGAAGAAAGTGAGGATTAGTTTCCCTACTTTACCGCCTCCAAAAAGTTTCATTCCAAAGGCCATGCCTTCGTTTTCAATAAAGTATAACTTAAACCAATTCTCAAATAAAGTAAAAGACTCTCCGTAAATGAAGTGAGTCTTTATATAAATTTTAATAATTTGATCGATTAATACTGCACCAATTAATACAGTAAAAGCCAATATCCAACGGTTTCTACTAGTTTTTAGAGATTCCAAAATTAACGCTTAATTTTAGCTTCTACAGTTTGGGTAGTGTGTGGAACCAGTATTAATCTTTCTTTGGGAATAAGCTTTCCAGTGGTTTTGCATACACCATAGGTTTTATTTGAAATTCTTACCAAAGCAGCCTCTAAACTTTTGATAAATTTTAATTGGTGTGCAGCCAACTGATTTAAACTTTCTTTCTCTAAGGTCTCCGCACCATCATCTAAAGTAAGGTAATTATTATTTGAAGAATCTGCACCACTTCCATCACCATCTTTTAATTGACCCTGTAAAGTTCTAAACTCAGATTTTGCCGAGTCCAATTTCTTCATAATTATGGCTCTGAACTCTTCTAATTCAGCATCGGTGTAACGGGTTTTTTCTCTTTCCATAGACTTTAAGTTTTAGATTTAACTTTTTATAATTTTCAAAAATAGGGGTTTTTCGTATACTTCTGTTTGAAGTTCTGTTACTGAATCGTTAAACGAAATACTTGACGCAAGTACTTCAGAGGCAATATATTGCGAAAAATTAAATGCACTTTCTTGAAGCTCTGAATCACCAGAATATTCAATTTCTATATGGTCTGTAACTTCAAATCCAAGTTCTTTTCTGAGGTTTTGAATTCTATTTACCATTTCACGTGCAATACCCTCTTGTTTTAACTCATCAGTAATATTAATATCAAGTGCAACGGTCGTATCACCTTCACTACTAACTAACCATCCTGGCATATCTTGTGTAGATAATTCAATTTCGCTAATGAGAATTTCTTGGATTTCACCGTTTACATCTATTTCAATTTTCCCTTCAGATTCAAGAATTTGAATCTGTTCTTTGTTTAACAATTGAATTGCATTTCCAACCACCTTCATTTTAGGACCAAGTTTTTTACCAAGTACCTTAAAGTTGGGTTTAACTTTTTTAACTAAAAGTTGATTGTCTGCTGAAAGGAATTCAATTTCTTTAACATTTACCTCAGAAAGAATAATATGTTTTACGGCATTTAATTCTTCTTCCATTTTGGGATTTAAGATGGGAATTAATATTTTTTGTAATGGTTGACGTACCTTAATTTTCTCTTTTTTACGAAGTGATAATACGAGACTACTTACAAGTTGCGCCCTTGCCATTTTCGATTCTAGATCGGTATCAATCCAACTTCTATCAACTTCAGGCCAGTCTGTTAAATGAACAGATTCTACTTCACTGCCTTGATGAATTTTATGGTTATTTAAAGCGCGGAATAACCAATCTGAGAAGAAGGGTACAACCGGAGCAATAATTTTAGAGAGGGTATTTAAGCAAGTAAATAGAGTATCATAAGCAGCGAGTTTATCTTCGTTTAATTCACCTTTCCAAAAGACTCTTCTTGACAAACGAACAAACCAGTTACTGAGTTCTTCACCAACAAATTCTTCTATCAATCTTGATCCTTTTGTTGGATCATAGTCATTCAATGAATTGGTTACCTCACTTACTAATGAGTTTAACTTACTCATAATCCATCTATCTAACTCACTTCGATTTTCTTTATTAATTGTTCTATTCGAGTCAAACTGATAATTATCAATATTGGCATAGATTGCAAAGAATCCATAAGTATTATAAAGGGTACCTAAGAATTTTCTTTGCGACTCTTGCACGCCATCTAAGTCGAATTTTAAATTATCCCAAGGTTGTGAATTAGTTGACATATACCAACGAACGGCATCTGCTCCAAATTTATCAACTGTGGTAAACGGATCAATTGCATTGCCAAGTCGTTTACTCATTTTATTGCCGTTTTTATCTAGTACTAGACCATTGGCAATTACATTTTTAAATGCTACACTATCAAAAAGCATAACACCCAGCGCATGAAGTGTGAAGAACCAGCCTCTAGTTTGATCCACTCCTTCTGCTATAAAGTCAGCAGGGAAGTTAGAATTGAAAATATCATCATTTTCAAATGGCCAGTGCCATTGTGCATAAGGCATTGCACCACTATCAAACCAAACATCTATTAGGTCAGTTTCTCTTTTCATTGGTTTACCTGAAGGGCTAACCAACGTAATATCATCTACAAAAGGACGATGTAAATCGAAGGAGTCTTTATCTACAGTTTGATTTAAGCCTAATGATTGGTTTGCATTTTCAATTTCCTCAACTAATTGGTTTATACTTCCGATACAAATTTCCTCTTCTTGGTCTTCTGTGCGCCAAATAGGCAAGGGTGTTCCCCAATATCTAGATCTACTTAGATTCCAATCTACAAGATTCTCCAACCAGTTTCCAAATCTACCTTCACCTGTACTTTTGGGTTTCCAATTTATGGTTTTATTTAGCTCTACCAAACGATCTTTAACAGCCGTAGTTTTGATGAACCAACTTTCTAATGGATAGTAAAGTATTGGTTTATCTGTTCTCCAACAATGCGGATAAGTGTGCTCATAACGTTCAACTTTAAATGCTTTATTTTCAGTTTTTAGTTTAATGGCAATTCTCTCGTCAACGCTTAGGTATTTATCACGTCCTTGAATTTCAATTTCTGTATTTTTTTCGTCTTCAGATAGATATGCTTCCTTAACGAATTCACCTGCAAAATCAATTACCTCCTCTACAAATTTTCCTTCTTTATTAACAAGGGTTAAACTACCAATTCCATTTTGCTTGCAGGTTCTAAAGTCATCTGCTCCAAAACTTGGTGCTAAATGTACAATACCAGTACCATCTTCAGTACTAACAAAATCGCCGATTACAACTCGAAATGCATCACCATCTGTAGGTTGGGTATAAGGCAAAAGTTGTTCGTATTTAGTGCCTTCTATGTCTTTTCCGATGATGGTTTTAATGATTTTCCAAGGAAGTTGTTTACTTCCAGGTTCATATTCATCAAATGATATATTTTCATTTTCAGCGTTGAAGAATTTATGAATTAAATCCTTCGCTAATGTCACGATAATTTTATCTCCAGTGTAAGGATTAAAGGTTTCAACATCCACATATTGAATTCTTGCTCCAACTGCTAATGCTGTATTACTTGGTAAAGTCCAGGGTGTGGTTGTCCAAGCAATGAAATATTCATTTTCTGTTCCTACTTTTTTAAACTGGGCTACAACCGTAGTGTCTTTAACATTTTGGTAAGTACCAGGTTGGTTTAACTCATGTGAACTTAATCCCGTGCCGGCAGCAGGTGAATAAGGCTGAATGGTATATCCTTTATACAAAAACCCTTTATCGTAGAGCTTTTTTAATAAAGACCACAGGGTTTCTATATATTCATTTTCGTAGGTTACATAAGGGTTATCTAGATCAACCCAGTAACCAATTCTTTTAGTTAAATCATCCCAAGTATCCTTAAACTTAAGGACATCTGTTCTACATTCTTTATTGTAATCAGCAACAGAAATTTTAGTTCCAATATCGTCTTTTCGAATTCCTAATCTTTTTTCAACCTGAAGTTCAATTGGTAATCCATGAGTATCCCATCCTCCTTTTCGCTCTACTTTATAACCTTGTTGGGTTTTGTATCGACAGAATATGTCCTTCATTGCGCGTGCCATTACGTGATGTATACCGGGCATTCCATTAGCTGAAGGAGGACCTTCAAAGAAGGTAAATGAGCGATTTGCAGACCGACCATTAATACTTTTTTGGAAGATTCCTTTTTCCTCCCAAAATTGAAGAATTTCTTTTTCAATTTCGGGCCAATTCATCTGCGCTAATGTTTTGTACATGAAATGACTAACGATTTTTGGAAGTGCAAAAATACCACTTTTTATACCAAAAGAAAAGGGCCGCTCGGGCCCTTTTACTTAAATGATGTATGTAAAATAAATTATTTCACAATGAGCTTGGTAGAACCAATTCCATTTTGGAATTCCATTCCTACCATGTATATGCCTGGAGTTAAGTTTATTTGATAAACATTGTGAGCACCTTGCACGTCAAGGTCTAATACCTGTTGACCATTCATATTACGAATAACAACTTTAGTTAAGTCGTTATTTTCCCAGTTGTTGTGAATGATAAGTTGATTAGTGGCAGGGTTAGGAGCCACCGTTACGTTGCTTGCTAAATTTTCCTTAGAAATACCCATCGTTTCAATTAATCCTAAAGAAATAGCTATTCTTGGCGCAAAGTAGTTTGTGATGGTATCAATAAATTTCATTGCTCTCATTTTACTATGTAAAGGATTTGAAGCTTTAATACCACCTAAAATTGTGTTAACATCATATGGAGGTGATGGCAATTGCTTGATAGCCATTGTATCATACCATTCATATGGCCCAGATGCATTTTGCACACCAACAAATGGGTATAATCCATCTATACCATCATTGACTTTATTAATTTCTGTTGTGTAGGCGTCCATGATTTTTCCTTTGTATGGAGCGGTATTACCTAATGATTCACAGCGTTTCATGATATCATAACCTCCAGAAACCTCAACTACTTGTAAAGTAGTACCGGGCACATTTACCATACCAGTAGTGTAAGGGGCAAAAGGATCATAAACAGAATGTGCCCAAATGAACGGAATTTCCCCTGCATCCATCCAACTAGTATCTCCCAAAGCACCGCCAATACCAAAAGCCAAAGCTGCTTCTGTAGTGTGTCCGGTGTTATTTTCTACGTTGTAACCTGGAAATCCACCATAACCATGACGATCTCCCCAAACTGCATCGTTAACCATTGGATCACCGGTTGTAGGATCACGAAATTTATTAATTTTAATCTCTGCTTGGTCATCCAAACTAGCAAACGCAGCAGACATGTAGCTACCCGTTCCTTGTCCACCAACTACTATCATTGTAGTGTCGATACCATAGAGGTTACCAAATAGATATTCATCCTTAAACCAACGGATACAAGCACTAACGTCTTGTACGCCTTTGTATGCAGCATTGATAATAGTACTTCTACGAACAGTTTCATCTAATGATCTTGGATCCCAACCCATTCTATAACTCATGGATGCTACTGTGTATCCTTTTTTAGCAAACTCCATGCACATTGCTACCATTGAGCTATCATCTTTATATCCAGTAGGTGTATTGTTTATGTAACGAGGAAGAAAACTTCCTGAATGCATTAAAATTATTAATGGTTTCGTTGAAACTGTATCGCTGCTTCCAACATAAATGTCCATCAATAAGTTTTGAAGAACGGGCTGAAAACCAGGAGTTGTTGTGTCAGCATCTCCGAATAACACAGTGTAGTTTTCTGCATACTTAACATCTTTCTCCACATAAATATCTAAATCAGTGAAGATGTTGTCTACATAGCGAGTTTGGGCATTAATAATTCCTCCCAAAAACACTGACAGACCTAAAAATAGTAAAGTTTTTTTCATATTTGGTTTGATTTAATTTGTTGTATTGTATTCGAAATTAGGTAATTGCATTGATAAATTAATAATTTATTCTATATATCATTAAGGTCAAATAGTAAACTAAAATATGCCATTCGACCAATTCTAGGTCCACCATAAACTTGCATTACCATATTGTTGGTAAGGTTTGAAGCGCCTAATTTCAGCTGCATATTATATTTAGAAATTTCCTTCGCTAGCATCATATCTAACAAATAATATGAGTTGATTTCTCCTGTAAATTGGGGAGATCCTTCAAAAAGAAATCCTTGGACCCATTTGTAATTAATATTGAAAGACCAATGTTTAGTGTTTTTGATGGGAAAGTCATTTGCGGAAAAACTTATATTAAATTTATTCGGAGGGGTATTAAAGGCTGGAATAATAGGATCATCTTTATCTTGTTTAAACAGTTTATTATAACTGTAATTAAATCCAAAAGTATAATAGTCGCCGGCAAAATAATTTAAACCAACGGAAAAACCATTAGTTAATACTGTACTTTTGGCATTGGTTGCTATTCGATAAACTTGACCCCCAATAATTTTTTTAATGGTAGGCTCTATGTAGGGGTCAAACCCAATAGTATAGCCAATGAAATCCTCATACTGACTGAAATATCCACTGGCGTCAACATTCAATTTATTATCGATTAAAAATGATTTATATCCCAATTCTATACTTTGAACTTTTTCCGGAACAACTGGGTTTACATCAAAATATTTTAATAAATTTAACGATGGATTAGCGACTAGAAAATAGTCATTTAAAGATTCTAAAGTTACTAAATTTTTATAACCATTTAAATTTCCTAATAAAATTGCTCGGCCAACATTATAATATAGATATTGGTCTGCTAATGTAGGATTTCTTACACCTCGGTTTATTGATAATCTGTAGAAAGTAGTTCTATCTGGTGTGTAAACCAATGATAAGGCGGGAGAAACAATTGCGGGGAAATTGACATTTTTATCAGTTCTGAAGGTCGCATTTAGTTTCCATCTATTCATATCCCAACGTTTCTCATAACCAACATATGCTCCACCTTCGTAGTTCTGAATTACTCTACCATTGGTATCGGAAAATATTGTTCCTGCGCTGTTTGGAGTATATAGTCTGCCACTACCTCCTATAATCAATTGTTGGGATGCCTTCCAATGAAAATGATGTTCAAATTGTATATTATATAGAGCACTTTTATCATAAAAGCCACTTCCTCCCTCTCCAAAACTCTTACGACCGGTAACCGAATTTTTTAATGAATCAAAACGAGTTGTTCCTGGAACCAATCTATTATATGTTTCACCAAATGAATGAGGAAATCCACGGTAATCATTTGAACTATTTGCTTTATCCCTAGCTTCCTGGTGCCATTGCCTTAATAGGTCCTTATTGTTTACCAAAACATCATTTACCATTTTTCTGAAATACGCTGTATCATCGGCAGGGAAAAAGTTGGCATCATAACCTGGTAGAGACTTCACTCTATTGGCAATTTTAGAATAATAATAATTATAGTAGTCTCCACCCCATAAATCTGAAGGTTTCGTAAGCTCTTGCATAATCAATGCAGTAAACACGGCATCGTAGGTATTTCCAGCGTCTTCATGGGTTGAGTAAACTCTGAAGAATCCATTTTTGTGCTTGAATTCTAGTCTATTTTGAAAAAATCGGATATCATTTAAACTGTAGCGATTATCTCCTTGATAAACAGTTGTACCCATTCCAAAATTAGACTGATAAATAAACTCTGTTGATTTGTCTTTAAATGGTTTAAAAGCTAAAGTTGCAGATGTTTTTAAATTGTAGGTATTGTAGTCTACTATATCACTTTCCCAATAACCATCTCGATAATATCGATTTAAACCTGGGGTCTGGTACATGCCAGTAAGGGAGGTTTGATCGTATTCTCCTGGTCTCAATATTTCATCACCGTATTTATTAACAGCATCATATCCTCCAGGATTATCTCGTTTTACCGCGCTGCCGTATATAGGATCGGCGTTATCTGCAACCCAATCATATGCTTTTAGGTAAAAGAAGTTCAACTTAAAACCGAAAATATCTTCTTTATTATTATTTTGAAAAACCTTTGCGTATCGAAGAGAATTCTCTATTAATTGTCTTTCACCTACTTTGAATTTATAACTAAAACCGGGTGTTTTCCATAAATTTTTGGTGGTTAAGCTAATTACCCCATTAAATGCTCCTGGACCATAAAATGCACTGCTAGCACCAACAATTATTTCTTGATTGGCGACATCAAGTTCTGATGCACCTAGAAAGTTACCCAAAGAAAAGTTGAGGCCTGGACTTTGATTATCTACGCCATCAATAATTTGTAATGTTCTTACAGGTGAGGTTGAATTAAAACCGCGCGTATTTACAATCCTAAAACCAAGAGATGCAGCTGTTACATCCACTCCTTTTAAATGTCCAAGCGCCTCATAAAAATCAGATGCTGGAGTTGCTTTTATGCTTTGAGCAGACATGCTTTCAATAGTCAGAGGAGATTCTTTTAACTTCTCCTTTAATCTGTTTTGTTTGATGGTAACAGTCTCAATTCTATCTATTTCTTTAGGATTTTCTGCTTTCGCGTTTTCAATCTCATAAGGGATGTAAATTATCCATGGGTCAGCATCTTCCTCATATTTAATAATTTGAGATATATCTCCAATTTTTAAATACATTATTTCACGTGCAATAGAGGATCTTTCAATTTCAAATTTTCCATTTTCATCGGTAATTGCTATTGTATTGGAGAAACGATTAACGATGGCAACATTTGGTATTGGTTTTTTCCCTGTTTGAGATTTAACGTAGCCTTCTAATAATGGTACTTGAGCAAGAACAGTGGCATAGGTGAGAACCCATAAAAATAAGAGTAATATTTTTCTCATAAATTCTAGCAGCATGCAATATAATGATTAAATGTTTTTACAAGAAGATAGTGAGTAATTCATTTAATGTTAATAAATGAACAGTTTTAGTCTGTTTTCGGCACTATTGGTTGATTATTTTGTAAAATTGCAGTCCTAAATGGTAGAGAAAAAGGTTTTATTGGAGGCTTGGCGTTTGATGCAAACGGCGAGAGCAATGGCAAAAATCTACGACGAAAATCGTAGCATTACAAAATATGTGCATAGTACTTCAAAGGGTCATGAAGCAATTCAAATTGCTACTGGAATGCACCTTAAACCAATAGACTATGTATATCCTTATTACCGTGATGAAAGTATGCTTCTTGCAATGGGGATGGAGCCTTATGAGTTGATGTTGCAATTACTTGCAAAAGCTGAAGATCCATTTTCCGGTGGTAGGACCTACTATTCACATCCCTCTCTTGATCGCCCTAAAATGCCTAAAATGCCTCATCAAAGCTCTGCAACGGGTATGCAGGCAATTCCTGCTACAGGCGCTGCGCATGGCATCAAGTTTAAAGAAAATCATGATTTATTAAAGGGTGCAGAAAAGCCGGTAGTTGTTTGTTCATTAGGAGATGGTTCTGTGACCGAAGGTGAGGTTGCGGAAGCAATGCAAATGGCTGTTTTAAAAAAACTTCCAATTATTTATTTAATTCAAGATAACGATTGGGGAATTTCAGCATCTGTTGATGAAATGAGGGCCATGGATGCCTTTGAATATGGATTAGGTTTTAAAGGTCTCAGGAGAATTAGAATCAATGGTTCTGATTTTGTTCAGTGTCACGATGAGATGAAACGGGCCATTGAAACCGTTAGAGAAAAAAGAGAACCATTATTAGTCCATGTGAAAGTACCATTATTAGGACACCATACTAGTGGTGTTAGAAGTGAATGGTATCGCGATGATTTAGAAAAGCATGAAAGAATTGATCCTCTTCCAAGATTATATAATTTACTGTTAAGTTTAGCCGAGACTGATTTGAGCCTCGATGCAATAACTGCAGAAGCTCAAAAAGCAGTGAAAGTAGCTTTTGAAAAAGCTGTCGCTGCTGAAGAGCCAAAGCCTGAAACTTTATGGGACCATATTGAAGCACCTACTGAGATCACCGAAGAAAAAGGTGAGCGCTCACCTGCGGATCGTGAACCAGTTGTAATGGTAGATGCAGCATTATTTGCTGTAGATGAAATATTAAAATCCCATCCAGAAGCTTTACTTTATGGACAAGATGTGGGACACAGGCTTGGAGGAGTATTTCGTGAAGCTGCCACTTTAGCAGAGAAGTATGGAGAGAATAGAGTTTTTAATACGCCAATCCAAGAAGCATACATAGTTGGTAGTACTGCAGGAATGAGCGCTGTTGGATTAAAACCAATAGTTGAAATTCAATTTGCAGATTATATATGGCCAGGGATAAACCAATTAGTTACTGAATTATCTAAGAGCTCCTATTTATCAATGGGTAAATACCCTGTTTCAAGTATTATTCGTGTTCCAACAGGTGCTTATGGTGGCGGTGGACCATATCATTCTGGAACAGTAGAAAGCAGTATACTACCCATTAAGGGAATTAAGATTGCTTACCCGAGCACTGCAGCTGATATGAAAGGTTTAATGAAATCAGCTTTTTATGATCCAAATCCTGTGATAATGTTTGAACACAAAGGATTGTATTGGAGTAAAGTTCCTGGAACCGAATTAGCCAAAACGCCTGAACCTTCAGAAGATTATGTGATACCTTTTGGTAAGGGTAGAACAGTAATAAATTGCTCTGAAGAATATTTTGAAAAGGGAGAAACTATTGGCGTTGTAACATATGGAATGGGAGTCTATTGGGCTCTTGACGCGGCCAAAAAACTAGAAGGAAAAGTAGAGATTTTTGACCTACGTACTTTAGCACCATATGACAAAGAAGGAGTATACGAGTTGATAAAAAAGCATGGTAAACTTCTAATTATTACTGAGGAAACAATAACCAATAGTTTTGCAGAATCATTAGCGGGCAGAGTGGCTAGAGATTGTTTCCAAGACCTTGATGCTCCTGTGCAAACCATAGGGAGCGAAGATATTCCCGCTGTGCCGTTAAACATGGGGATGGAAAGCGTGATGCTACCTAATGCCGATAAAGTATTTGAAAAAATGTCGTATTTGTTGAGCTATTAATTTAGTTCAATAACCACTTTATTAGTTTTAAAGCGCCTTTAGAATGGGGTGGATATTTTTGCTTTAAATCGAACCAGTTTCCTGTTTTTACAATGCTTCTTTTATGTGAAAAAGCTTGGAATCCATATTCCCCATGGTAGGCGCCATAACCCGAATTACCAATTCCACCAAAAGGAAGTTCAGGTTCAACAATGTGCATCAGCGTATTATTAATAGACCCTCCACCAAAAGAGATTTTTTGGAGAATAGAATTCTCTAGTTTTGTATCATTTGCAAATAAATAAAGACTTAAAGGATTCGAATTTTTTGCAATAATTGGGAAAATATCTTCCTCATTAATAAATGTGAACACAGGTGCAATTGGCCCAAAAATTTCTTCTTTCATTATGGGCGAATCTAATTCGGCCGAAACCAATGTAGGCTCTATTTTCAATTTTTCTTTTGAGTAATTTCCACCATATAGAATTTCCGTTTTATCCAATAAGTTAATTAAACGATTAAAATGATTTTCATTAATTATACGGGTATAATTTGGGTTGTTTATACCACCATCAGCTCCATAAAAGTCACGAACTACTTCCTTGTACATTAAGATAAAATCATCTTTTATCTTTTCATGCACAATAAAGTAATCTGGAGCGACACAAGTTTGACCGGCATTAAGGCATTTTCCAAATACAATTCTTTTTACAGATACTTCTAAGGATGCCGTTTTATCTAAAATACAGGGACTTTTACCTCCGAGTTCTAAAATACTAGGAACTAGGCTTTCTGCAGCTTGTTTTGCTATGATTTTTCCTACTTGAGTGCTACCTGTGAAAAATACAATGTTCGGCTCAAAATCGTTAAAAACTTGAGGAATAACGACTTTACCATCGCCCAATACAACCCTTGCTATTTTAGGATCGAAATTTTCATGAATCAACTTTTCAATAAGGTTGGCGATGTTTGGAGTAAGTTCAGAAGGTTTAAGCAAAACACTATTGCCTGCTGCTAAAGCGGCAATCATAGGTGCAATAGTTAACTGGAAAGGATAATTCCAAGGGGCAATTATTAATGCCTTACCAAATGGAACATATTGAATTTTTGCCCGAGAGGGAAATAATGAAATTGAACTAATAATTTGTTTATCAGCGGCCCAGTGCGAGAGATTTTTGAGTGTAAGATTAATTTCCTGATAAAGAAATCCAATTTCTGAAGAAAATGCTTCAAATTCTGATTTTCCTAGATCTTGATTTAACGCTTGTAAAATGGCAGATTCGTTATTCTTAATCACATTTTTTAGATGTTTCAGAATAGTTTTACGCTCTTTAATACTAAAGCTGCCTTCTTGAACGAATGTGGATTGAAGGTTGCTTATTTCAGAAATTGTAGGATTCATGATTTTTCAATATCAATAACAATCTTGAATAAAATATAGATTGTTATTCAAGATAATTTTATCACCTTTTTGTTTTCCAACTAAAAGCTTGCCCAACGGAGAACTAGGAGAGACCGTTTTTATGGTTACTTTATTTTCAATCTTTAAATCCCCAATTGAAACACCTATAAAAATTGAAATATTAAGTTTATTAAAAACAAGGTTTACGATGTTGCCATTTTGTATGTATTGATAATTTGGATTGAGTTCTGACACAAAAATCTGATTTTCAAGATTTGCAAGTTGTTCCTGAGTTCTAGTGATTTCTTGTTGTATCATTTCTCGTTGAGTTTCATATTTATCCCCCATGCTGCTTTTTGTTTCTTGTTGTAATGACAATTGTAAATCGTGTATTTCATTTTTAAGTTCATTTTTTAATGAATCAAATCTGATTTTGATTTTATCAATAACTTCTCTGCGATCCATGATTAATTGCAAATATGCATAATGTTTATCCGATAGAATGCTAGTTTGAAACGAAATAATAAATAATCTTTAATATTTGGATTAAAGGCATTGTACCTTTGTACTATGAGTAATGAGTCTTTTACATTAAATACAATTGAAGAAGCAATCCAAGATATAAAAGAGGGAAAAGTTGTGATTGTAGTTGATGATGAGGATCGAGAAAATGAAGGTGATTTTTTAACCGCTGCACGAAATATGACTCCTGAATTAGTCAATTTCATGGCTAAGGAGGGTAGAGGGCTGATATGTGTTCCATTAACAGAGGAAAGATGTGATTCTTTGGGACTGGAAATGATGGTGGGTAAAAATACGGCTACACACGAAACTGCCTTTACCGTTTCTGTAGATCTTCTCGGACATGGTTGTACCACAGGAATTTCTGCTCATGATAGGTCAAAAACAATTTTAGCACTTACAGATGATAGTATTGATAAAAATGAGTTGGGAAGACCAGGACATATTTTCCCGCTAAAGGCTAAATCTGAAGGTGTATTGCGTAGAGCGGGACATACAGAAGCTGCAATTGATTTATCTCGTATGGCAGGATTTGAACCCGCCGGATGTATTGTTGAAATTCTCAATGAGGATGGTACTATGGCACGTTTACCTGATCTAATTGAAGTTTCAAAAAAGTTTGATCTTAAAATTATTAGTATAGAACAGTTAATAGAATATAGAATTAAAAATGAGAGTTTAATTCAACGTGAAATTTCTGTTCAGATGCCTACCCAAGTTGGCGAATTTGATCTTGTGGCTTACAAGCAAAAGGATACTCATCAAGAACACCTTGCATTAATTAAAGGTACTTGGAATGAGGATGAAGAAATTTTAGTAAGAGTGCATTCTAGTTGTTTAACTGGAGATATTTTTGGAAGTTGTAGATGTGACTGTGGGGAGCAATTAAAGAGGGCTATGGAACTTATTGAAGAAGAAGGAAGAGGCGTTATTGTCTATATGAATCAAGAGGGTCGAGGAATAGGATTGTTAAATAAATTGCGAGCCTACAAATTACAAGAACAAGGCTTAGATACGGTGGAAGCCAATATAAAACTTGGCTTTAATATGGATGAAAGAGATTACGGAATAGGTGCTCAAATTTTAAGAGATCTAGGTGTTGGGAAGATGAGGTTAATGAGTAATAATCCTAGAAAGAGAACGGGTTTGATTGGGTATGGATTAGAAATAGTAGATAATGTTCCGCTACAAGTTCCAGCAAATCCACACAATGCCAAGTATTTAGATACTAAAAAGATAAAAATGGGACATACATTAAAATAGTAATTAAGATGAAGACAATTATTCCAGGTGAAATTCCAATTCCACAATTACATCAATTTTTAATAGGAAGTGTAGCACCACGTCCAATATGTTTTGCAAGTACAATCGATTCCCAAGGGATCCCGAATTTAGCTCCATTTAGCTTTTTTAATGTGTTTAGCGCAAATCCTCCAATTTTAATATTTGCACCAAATAATAGCGGACGCACTGGTCTGCCAAAAGACACTTTGCTTAATGTAAAACAGGTTCCAGAAGTGGTTATTAACATGGTGAATTTTGAGATGGTTGAGAAGATGAATGTGGCAGCCGCTCCATGGGATAAAGGAATAAGTGAATTTGATAAAGCTGGGTTTACTGCACTTGATTCAGATATAGTTAAACCATTTAGAGTTAAGGAATCACCAGTTCAAATTGAATGTAAGGTTCTTGAAGTTAAAGAAATGGGTACCGGCGGAGGTGCTGGAAACATTGTGATTTGTCAGGTAGAAAAATTGCACATTGAAGAGGCTATTTTAAATGAAGAAGGTAAGATAGATCAAAATAAGATAGACCTTGTGGGTCGTTTGGGTGGTAGTTGGTATTCTCGATCAAACTCACCCTCTTTATTTGAGTTAAAACAACCCATGCAGGCAACTATTGGATATGACGCTTTGCCCAAGTCTTTAAAAGAAAGTTTGTTGGTTTCAGCTAATATAATTGGTAAAATTTCTTCGCTGTTAGAATGGCCCTCGAATGATCAAATTACAAAGGCCAAGGAAAACTTAGAAAGCCGCTCACTGGAAGATTTAGTTAATGAATCGATTCAAAAAGAGGACTTTGTTAGTGTTTTATCGCTGTATTTAACACATTAAACTATTGATTTGAGGCTTTTTGCCTCAAAAGTTCGTTGTATCTTTGCACTCATGACATTGGCAGATAAAATCAATGAGGGTATAAAAGAGGCGATGAAAGCTAAAGATAGCGATCGTTTAAGGGCACTTAGAGGTATTAAAAGTGCATTTTTATTATTACAAACAGCAGAGGGCGCAAGCACTATAACAGAAGATAGTTACATCAAAGCCCTTCAAAAATTAGCAAAGCAAAGAAAAGACTCAATTGAAATTTACGAACAGCAAGGTCGTGAGGATTTGGCAAATACCGAGAAATCTGAATTAAAGTTTATTGAACAATATTTACCAGCACAAATGGGTGAGGAAGAAATTCGTGCTATCATAAAAAATATTGTCAGTGATCTAGGTATTTCAGGGCCTGCAGCGATGGGCAAGGTAATGCCAGAAGCAATGAAGGCATTAGGGGGTAAAGCAGATGGCAAATTAATTTCTCAAATTGTTAAAGAATCATTATAAAAAATGTCAAGACCAGTAAGAGTCAGATTTGCACCTAGTCCCACTGGCCCATTGCATATTGGGGGTGTTCGGACAGCATTATACAACTATTTGTTTGCAAAGAAAAATAATGGTACTATGATCCTTCGCTTGGAGGATACTGATCAAACAAGGTTTGTTGAGGGTGCAGAAAAATATATTAAAGAAAGTCTTTCTTGGTTAGGAATGGAAATTCATGAAGGGCCAGACCAAGGCGGACCGCATTCCCCGTATCGTCAAAGTGAGCGTAAACCCATGTACAGGCAATATGCAGAACAACTTATTGAAGCAGGTTTAGCATATTATGCTTTTGATACTTCTGAAGAGTTGGATGAAATGAGGAAAAGATTGGAGGCAAGTAAAATGCAACCGGCATACGACTCTGTGAGCAGAATGTCCATGAAAAATTCATTAACACTGTCTGCAGATGAAGTAAAATCACGACTTGATAACGGGGATGACTATGTTATTCGAATAAAACTCCCGAGAAAAGAAGAAGTAAGATTTCATGATATTGTTCGAGGTTGGGTAGTTGTAAGCACAGGTCAAATGGATGATAAAGTACTATTGAAAGCAGATGGAATGCCTACTTATCACTTGGCCAACGTTGTAGATGATTATCTAATGGGAATTTCTCATGTTATACGTGGAGAAGAATGGCTACCAAGCGCACCTTTACATGTAATGTTATACAAATTTCTCGGTTGGGAAGATGCAATGCCCGAATTCGCACACTTACCATTGTTGTTGAAGCCAGAAGGAAATGGTAAATTAAGTAAACGGGATGGCGATAGGTTAGGTTTTCCTGTATTTCCAATGGATTGGATTGATCCTAAAACTGGAGATAAAAGCTCAGGGTATCGTGAGTCAGGATATTTCCCTGAAGCGGTGGCAAACATGTTGGCAATGTTAGGTTGGCACCCATCTGACAATCGAGAATTGTTTACAATAGATGAGCTTATAGATGCATTTTCACTAGAGCGAGTAAGTAAAAGTGGGGCTAAATTTGATGTACAAAAGGCATATTGGTTTAATCAACAATATCTTCAAAAAAAGAGCCCTTCCGAGGTATATAAGATGATCGAATCGATTGTTGAAGAAAATGGTTTTGATGCTTGTCAAGAGTATATTGAATCGGTAGTTGTATTGATGAGAGAGAAGGTACAATTTGCCAAGGATATTGTATTACAGGGACAATACTTTTTTAAAGATCCTACCGAGTATGATCAAACAGTAATTCAAAAGAAGTGGAAAGAAAATACCAACCAAATATTGGGCGATATTGCAAAGAAATTCGAAACCTTATCTGAAGCAGCATCTCCCGAGGAATATGAAAATTCCTTCAAAGAAGCTTGTGAATACCATGGAGAGAAACCGGGTTCATTACTCCAACCCTTGAGAGTTGTTGTATCTGGACAAGGCGTTGGGGCTCCGATCTGGGATATGATTGCTTTAATTGGAAGAGATTACATAATAAATCGCATTCAAACAGCAATTGGTAAAATTTCATTTTCAATTGGTTAATCTATCGCGTATTTTCGCCCTTCATAATAAAAAAAGAAATTAAAACATGCGTTCCTTTTCAAAACTAAATGTAATTATTGGATGGCTGATGTTTTTGGTTGCCCTTGTGGTTTATACTTTAACATTGGAGCCGTCGGTGAGCTTGTGGGATTGCGGAGAATTCGCTTCGGCAGCTTATAAACTTCAAGTTGTTCACCCTCCTGGAGCACCATTTTTCTTGATGGTGGGTAGGTTATTCTCATTATTGGCGACTGATCCCGCTTCTGTAGGATTTTGGATTAATATGTTATCTGCAGTTTCATCTGCGGGAGCTGTAATGTTTACTTATTGGATTACAACATACTTCGCGGATAAATTAGTTGAGGAGGATAACGATTCAAGAAATATACTTATCTATGGAGCAGGTATAATTGCAGCATTAACAAACACCTTTGTTGATACATTCTGGTTCAGTGCAGTGGAAGCTGAGGTATATGCAATGAGTTCCTTTTTCACTTCATTAACTTTCTGGGCTGTATTGAAATGGTATAAAATGGATGACAATAAATATACAGATCGTTGGATTGTATTTATTGCTTTCATGATCGGATTGGCTTTAGGAACACACATGTTGAACTTACTTGTGATTCCAACTGTTTGCTTGGCTTATTATTTTAAGAAATATACCCCTACCAGAAATGGAGTTATCATGGCGCTTGGAGCTGCTGCTGTAGCATTAGCGGTTGTAATGAAGTTTATTTATCCTGGAATTCCTTGGTTGATTGCAAATTTGGATAGAGCATTTGTTAACGGTATGGGAATGCCGTTTTATTCTGGTGCAATTACAGCAGTTGCATTAGTATTTGCCTTAGTAATTTATCTTGTACACTATACGCACAAAAGGCAAATGCATAATCTCAATGTGATAATTTTATCTGCTGGATTTATCATATTTGGTTATTCGTCATATGCAATGGTAATTATTCGTTCAATGGCTAATACAGCGATTGATATGAATAACCCAGAAGATCCATATAAATTTTATGGATATATCACTCGTGAGCAGTATGGAGATCGCCCCTTGGCATATGGTCCATATTTTAATGCACCTCAAACTGGATATAATAAAAAAGGAACTAGATATTTTAAATCTGACGAGAAATACGAAAAGGGTGGAGATATAATTGAGCCAACCTTTGAGGCAGTAGACATTGATGGTAATGGAGTTCCCGATGATTACAATACATTATTCCCAAGAATGGGTCGAAGTGGTAAGCCAAATGATGCTCGAGGATATCGTTTGTATGGTGGAATGGATGATGTACAGGCAGAAATTGATCGTTTAAATTCTAAAGCCCGTCAACAACCCTTAAGTCAACAAGAGAGGTATCAATTACAATTGTTGAATTATCAAATACCATCTTTTTCGAATAACATGAGGTTCTTCGTTAACTATCAGATTAGATATATGTATTTGAGGTATTTCATGTGGAATTTTGTTGGAAGGTTCAACGATCAGCAAGCAACTTCGGGAAATACTCAATTGGATGGAAACTGGTATAGCGGAATTCCATTTATTGATAATTGGATTATTGGTGATGTTGAGGAGCTACCTGATTTCTACAATAATCAGAAAGCAAGAAATGCATACTATTTCTTGCCATTAATTTTGGGTTTACTTGGTTTAGTATTCCAATACGGTAAAAAGAAAAAAGATTTTTGGTTAATCATGACCATGTTCATCTTCACAGGAATACTGATTATTGTTTATACCAATCAGCCACCATACGAGCCTCGTGAGCGAGATTATGCGGTGGTCGGCTCCTTCCAAATATTCTGTATTTGGGTTGGGTTAGGCGTGTTGTCAGTTGCGAAATGGTTAAAGAAATATGCTGGTAAAAGTGCGGCGATAATTTCCATCGGGCTTTCAATTCTTTTAGTTCCGGTAAATATGGCTGCAGAGAATTGGGATGATCACGACCGTTCTGGTAGATATATTGGAATAGATATGGCTAAAAATTTCTTAGAAAATTTAGAGCCAAATGCGATTTTATTCTGTAATGGTGATAATGATACATACCCGTTGTGGTATGCTCAAAATGTTGAGGGAATTCGTACGGATGTTAGAATTATTAATCAATCCTTATTACCAACAGAATGGTATAGTTCAGTATTATTAGATACGGTTAATAAATCTACACCTTTGCCATTGACGCTAACTAAAAAAGATCTTCAAACGGGTAGTTTTGATTATGGCATCATGATTGATACTACAAATTATCCGCCACAAAATGCGGGAGAGATAATTAAGGGGATGTTAGCGCTTAAAGAAAAGCAAGGTGGATTAACAGATGGAATTTCTTGGAAAGGGAAACAAATTTATATTCCAGTAGATAAAGAAGAGGCGTTAAAGTCTGGCATTGTAAATCCTTCAAATGCTAGTTTAATTGTGGATTCAATAGCTATAAGTTTAGGGGGACAAACCTACTTAGACAAGGGCGATTTATTGATGTATGATCTTGTTAATCAGGTGGCAAGGCAAGGTTGGAAAAGGCCAATATACTTTACATCTGTTTCTGGCTTTGATTTTAAAGGAATGAACGACTATCTTGAATTAGAGGGATTGGTTTATAAGTTAGTTCCAATAAAAGGAGGTTCAAGCAATAGAATTCCGATGAGAACTAATTATGATAAGCTCTATAATAATTTGGTAAATACCTATAAATATTATCAAATGAAGGAGAAAGAAAACTTCTTTTTAGATGATAAAGCTTCTTATGTTCCTATGGATATTCACAGATTTGCATACGATTTAGCAAGTCATTATGTGCGCCAAATTGATTTAATTAATCAAATTAATGTGCAAATGGGTGTGAACGAGGCTGCCATTCGCCAAAATGCTTCTCCAGAGCCAGGCTATGCGAATGCTGGTGAATATTTTGATATGAATAAGGATAGTATTGAAGCGTTCAAAAATAAAGCTAAAAAAGTGCTTGACCATGTTAGAACAGAGATTCCAGAGAAAGTACTTCCATTAAATAGAGATTTAAGAATTGAGTTTGCTAATCTTTATTTAAGTCTTGGAGCTGATAAGGAGGCTAAAGAATTATTTGACCTGAGTTTTGAAGAAAATCGTAAATATTTTAATTTCTATTATCAAGGTGGAAAAGGTTTAGATGAGCCATCTGATTATGTTCTAAGAGAAATTTACACCTCGAAACAATTAATTCAACGAGCCGTTCAATTGTTGGAGTCAAAAGGAAAAAAGCAGTGGGTTACCGAATATAAACCCAAGGTTCAGAATATTTTAGATCTTAAATTACAATAACAAAAACCCCGCTGAAAGCGGGGGTTTTTATGAAGTCTAATCAGTCATTAATTTACGGAATCCATCCAGTTATAGAAGCGCTGGAGTCAGGAAAAACTATTGATAAAGTATGGATTCAAGAGGGTTTTCAAACCGGCCAACTGGCTGAAATAATTCAACTTCTAAAGAGTAGAAGAATTATTTGGAGACAAGTTCCTTCTAGTAAATTAAATTCCTTAGTTAGAGGGAATCATCAAGGGATAGTCATTTCGCTTTCATCCGTTGATTTTGCTCGAATTGAAGATGTTATTGACGCAGCCTATTCCAAAGGTAAAGATCCATTTATTTTAGTGTTAGATGGGATTACTGATGTTCGAAATTTTGGCGCTATTACTAGAACGGCATTGAGTGCAGGAGTGGACGGAATAATAATTCCTGAAACTGGCGCTGCACCAGTGGGCCCAGATTCAATAAAGACCTCTGCAGGGGCCCTGCTGAAAATACCAATTTGTAGAACAAATTCAATGCATCATTCACTGAAGCATTTAAAAAATTCAGGATTAACAATTGTGGGGGCAACTGAAAAAGCGGCTCAAGGACTTTACGAAACAGATTTTTCTGGTCCATTGGCTGTGGTAATGGGTAATGAGGAGAAAGGAATTTCTTTAGACGCAACTAAAATGTGCGACTATACAATAAAAATTCCAATGGCAGAAGGTTCAATCGATTCATTGAATGTTGGTGTGGCTACTGGTGTTGTCATATATGAAGCTTTCAGACAAAGATTAATAATGTAATTTGGGTTTATGAAAGGAATTCAAATGGTCAATTTGGTTTCTCATTATAATCGGTATAAAAAGCTGATTGATGCAAGAATAAATTCGGTTTTAGAACATGGAAAATTCATACAAGGGCCCGAAGTGCGAGAATTTGAGCATGAATTAGCTAAATTTCTAGGAGTAAACCATGTAATTACCTGCGGTAATGGCACCGATGCACTTCAAATTGCCTTTATGGCACTTAATTTAAAAGAAGGCTCAGAAGTAATCGTTCCTTCTTTTGCCTATGCAGCTTTGCCAGAAGTATTATTATTATTAAGACTAAAACCAATTTTTGTTGATGTAAACCAAGATACCTTTCTCATTGATATAAAAAAGGTAGAGGAAAAGATTACTGAAAAAACCGTTGCAATAGCTCCAGTTCATTTATTTGGCCAAAATGCCAATATGGAAGCAATTGTAAAAATTGCAAAAGAAAATAATTTAAAAATTGTTGAAGACGCCGCTCAAAGTTTGGGTAGTTGGTATTGCTCGGAAAACATCCACGGTGCATCAGGTTGTATAGGTGATATTGGTATAACATCATTTTTTCCGAGTAAAAATTTAGGTTGCTTCGGCGATGGAGGTGCAATATTTACCAACGATTCTAAATTGGCAGAAAGAGCAAGAAAAATATCAAATCACGGTCAGTCCAAGAAATACACTCATGAAATTATTGGCTTGAATTCGCGTTTAGATACAATGCAAGCAGCAATCTTACTGGCAAAATTACCTCATTTAGAATCATGTATTTATGGTAGAGTTAAGGTGGCTGAACGCTATCAATCAGAATTATCAAAAATAAGTTCAATTAAACTTCCTAAAAGAGATTCCAATGGAACGCACTCTTATCATCAATACACTATCAAACTAGAAAATAGTATTATCAGGGATAATCTTGCCGCGTATCTGCATTCAAAAAATATAGCATCTATGATTTATTATCCCCTACCTTTGCATAGACAAAAAGCTTATTCTGTGCTTATTGATCTATCCGTATCTGAAAATCTCTGTTCTACAGTTTTAAGCTTACCAATTTGTCCAGAATTGACAGAAGTTGAACAATTTGAAATTATAAACGAAATAAAATTTTTCTTTAATCAATGAAAATAGCAGTAGTAGGCACAGGGTATGTTGGTTTAGTTAGTGGAACTTGTTTCGCGGAAACAGGAAACGAAGTAATTTGTGTGGATATTGATCAATCTAAAGTAGACAGATTAAGCGATGGTCAAATTACGATATATGAGCCTGGCCTTGAAGTATTGTTTAAAAGAAATTTAAAGGAAGGCAGATTAACATTTACTAAAAATCTTGATGAGGCTATTAAAGATAGTTTGGTGATATTTTTAGCATTACCAACTCCTCCAGGTGAGGATGGTTCTGCGGATTTACGTTACGTATTAGGTGTTGCTAAAAATCTTGGAAAAATATTGACTGATTACAAGGTTATTGTTGATAAAAGTACTGTCCCAGTTGGTACTGCAGATAAAGTAAAAGCTGCAATCCAAGAAAATTTCAAAGGTGATTTTGATGTTGTTTCTAATCCTGAGTTTTTAAGGGAAGGGGTGGCAGTTGATGATTTTATGAAACCAGATCGTGTTGTAATTGGTGCAGAATCAGAAAAGGCATTTGGCATCATGGATGAATTATATGCACCTTATGTACGCCAAGGTAATCCAGTGATGCATATGGATACTAGAAGTGCCGAGTTAACCAAATATGCTGCGAATTCATTTCTAGCAACTAAAATTTCCTTTATGAATGAAATTGCTCGTTTATGTGAGTTATTAGGGGCGGATGTAGATATGGTCCGTAAAGGTGTTGGAAGTGATGATAGAATAGGAAAAAGATTCTTATTCCCAGGGATCGGCTATGGTGGAAGTTGTTTTCCAAAAGATGTTAAAGCATTGGTTCATAGCGCCTCCGAAGTGAATTACGATTTTAAAATATTAAAGGCTGTCGAATTTGTAAACGCGGATCAAAAGAAGGCCTTATTACCAAAAATTGACTCACATTATAACTCAATTGAAGGGAAGACAATTGCAATATGGGGCTTGGCATTTAAACCAAATACAGATGATATTAGAGAAGCTCCGGCTTTAGAGATGATAGATGAATTGAAGAAAAGAGGAGCAAATATCAAGGTTTATGACCCTGAAGCTATGTTAAATGTTAAAAATTTAATTAGCGAGAAGGTTGAATATTGTGATTCTAGCTATGAGACTATTGAAGGCGCAGACTTTTTAATAATTGCAACAGAATGGCCTGAATTTAGAACACCTGATTTCCAGAAAATCAAAGATAAATTAAAGGAGTCGGTTATTTTCGATGGTCGAAATTTATTTGACTTAGCACTCATGAAAAAACATGGTTTTACCTACTACAGTATTGGTAGATCAACTATAAAATAACATGAAGAAAGAAAGAGTTTTAATCACTGGTGCTGCAGGTTTTTTAGGTTCACACCTTTGCGATAGGTTTATTAATGAGGGTTACTACGTAATCGGGATGGATAATCTAATAACTGGTGACCTCAGAAATATAGAGCACTTATTTCATCATGAGGACTTTGAATTTTCTCATCATGATGTAAGCAAATTTGTTCATGTTCCAGGTGAGTTAAAGTTCATTTTGCATTTTGCATCTCCAGCAAGTCCTATTGATTATTTAAAAATACCCATTCAAACATTGAAAGTGGGTTCTTTAGGTACTCATAATTTATTGGGACTGGCAAAAGATAAAAAGGCTAGAATATTAGTTGCAAGCACAAGTGAAGTATATGGTGACCCGACTGTACATCCTCAAACTGAAGATTATTGGGGAAATGTTAATCCCGTAGGACCAAGAGGAGTATATGATGAGGCAAAGCGTTTCCAAGAGGCGATGACCATGGCCTATCATACTTATCATCAGGTTGAAACTAGGATTGTTCGTATTTTCAACACGTATGGACCTAGAATGCGTCTTAATGATGGTAGAGTATTACCTGCATTCATGGGACAAGCACTTCGCGGTGAGGATTTAACGATATTTGGAGACGGCAGTCAAACTCGAAGTTTCTGTTATGTTGATGACCTGGTAGAGGGCATTTATAGATTATTGTTATCTGATTGTGTAGATCCGGTTAATGTGGGCAATCCTAAGGAGATTTCTATAAAAGAATTTGCAGATGAAATAATAAGGCTTACTGGTACAGATCAAAAAGTTGTTTATAAACCATTACCAACCGATGATCCTAAACAGCGTCAGCCAAATATTGATAAAGCTAATGAAATTCTTGGTTGGGAACCAAGATATACTCGTGAAGAAGGATTGAAAATAACTTGGGAATATTTTAAAAGCTTGCCAAAAGAACGCCTTTACGAAGAGGCGCACCATAGAGATTTTAAAGGATAGTTATTGTTTTAATGCTAATTGTCCGCACGCGGCATCAATATCTTTTCCTCGACTTTTTCTTACATTTACTATTAAGCGTTGTTTTTCGAGGTTGCTCGCGAATTGGTCTAACCTACTCGTGGGTAAATAGTCCGCTGTACTAATAGGGTTATATTCAATTAGGTTAATTTTACATGGAAATAATTTTGCAAAAGCTGCCAACTCTTTTTCAGATTGACTATCGTCGTTAACTTTTGCAATAACGGTATATTCTAGGGTTGGTCTAATTTGAGTCTTTTCATACCAATAATTCAAAGAATCCGCTAAATCTTCTAAAGGATTACTATCATTAATAGGCATTATGGCAGAACGTTTTTCGTTAGAAGCTGCATGTAAACTCAATGCTAAATTAGTTCGAAGTCCATCATCTGCCATTTTTTTAATCATTTTGGTGATTCCAGCAGTTGAAATTGTTAATCTTGAAGGACTCATAGCTTGACCATCGGGTGATGTCAGAAGATTTACGCTTCTCAATACTTCAGAATAATTCAATAAAGGTTCGCCCATCCCCATATAAACTATATTGTCTAGCTTTTTTTGATGGTGTTCAAAAGATAGTTTATTGATTAGGTTGAATTGGTCGAAAATTTCCGCAGCTTTTAAGTTTCGCTGTCTTTTTAAATAGCCAGTGGCACAGAATTTACAATCAAGGCTACATCCTACTTGACTGCTGATGCAAGCAGTAGTTCTATTTTTTGTTGGAATTAATACACCTTCAACTAAATTCTCATCCCATAATTCGAAGATTACCTTTATTGTCCCATCACTAGAGTATTGTGCTGTTTTTATTTTTGTGATGTTAAAAGTAAATTCATCCGATAGTCTATCTCTTAATGACTTGGAAATATTGGTCATTTCATCAAAAGAAGCACAGCAGTTTTGCCAAAGCCATTTATAAATTTGTTTTGCCCTGAATGCAGATTCTCCCCAATTTTCAAGGATATTTTGGATTTCTAATAATGAAAGGTCTCTAATATCTTTCATCATTATTTTTTCCTGTAGAATATACTAAATGGAACACCAGTAAAGTTAAACTTTTCCCTGATTTTATTTTCTAAAAATCTCGTGTAGCTCTCAACCACATACTGTGGAAGATTACAGAAAAACGCAAAAGCCACTCTTCTACTTGGCAACTGGGTTACAAACTTGATTTTTACGAATTTTCCTTTCCTACTTGGAGGTGGAGTTACTTCCATAATTGGTAAAAGATAATCGTTCAATTCACGTGTACTAATTTTTGTACTGAGTGAATCATAAACTTCAACCACCGTTTCAATTGTTTGGAAGATTCGTTGTTTTGTTAATGCCGAAATGAAGAGAATTGGTACATCTACAAATGGCGCAATTTTTGTTTTTATATTCTCGGCATAATCCCTCGCGGTATTGGTTTCCTTTTCAACCAAATCCCATTTATTCACCAAAATAACTAAACCTTTACCCAGTCGATGTGACATCCAAAATAAGTTAAGATCTTGCGATTCTAACCCTTGTTGTGCATCAAGTACAAGTACAACTACATCAGAGTTTTCTAATGCTTTAAGGGAGCGCATTACAGAATAGAATTCTATGTTTTCACGCACTTTACTCTTTTTTCGTATTCCTGCCGTGTCCACCAACATTAGCTCTTTGCCGTATGCCTTGTATAGAGTATCTATACTATCGCGTGTAGTACCCGCAATATCAGTTACAATATTCTGCTCTTTACCAATTAATGCATTGATAAGACTACTTTTACCCACATTTGGCCTTCCTACAATCGCAATTCTTGGATATTCCTCATCAACTACAACTGGAGGCTCATCCTGAAGCAGATCGGTAACTTTATCCAATAACTCACCTGTACCAGAGCCGCTCGCAGATGATACTTCAAATATTTCATCAAATCCTAGAGCATAAAATGAAGGGGCTTGAAGTCTTAAATCTTCATTATCAACTTTGTTCACACAAAGTACAACTGGTTTTTTATGTCGATGTAAAAGCTTTGCAAATTCTTCATCTAAAGGATGAATATCTGACTGTACATCAACCATAAAAACTAAAACTGCAGCTTCCTCTATTGCTATATGTACTTGTTCTCGTATTGCAGTTTCAAAAATATCAGCACTATCTGGAACGAATCCCCCAGTATCGATTACTGTAAATTCAAGACCATTCCATTCAGATCTTCCATAGTGCCTATCACGAGTAACACCACTATAGTCATCAACAATGGCCTTTCTTGCACCAGTTAATCGATTAAATAAGGTGCTTTTTCCCACGTTAGGTCTTCCCACGATGGCTACAATTCTACTCATACCGCAAAGATACGAACTTCATTACTTAGGCAGGAAAATTAATGACCTTATCAAGATTCCATCATTTGTAATCAGAGTTTTATTATTTATTGGCCTATTTTTGTTTTATGGGTGTATCTATTATTGCTGCTATTGGAATAAATAACGAATTGGGCGCTCAAAATGATTTACTTTGGCACTTGCCGACAGATTTCAAGTGGTTTATTTCCCATACAAAAGGTAAACCAGTTATCATGGGAAGGAAAACAATGCTGAGTTTAGGTAAACCACTTAAAGGACGACTGAATATTGTTGTAACCCGAGGTAAATTCAACGTTGATGGTTTTCTTTTCTTCAATTCTATAAAGGAAGCCATAAAATATGCTCAACTGGAAAATGATGAAATTATGATTATTGGCGGAGCAGAAATCTATAAACAGACAATAGATCTTGCAGATAAGTTAATTATCACACGTGTGCACGGTGCATTTGAACAAGCGGATGTTTTTTTTCCTGAGATTTCAAACTGTTGGGAATTACAGTCTCAGGTATCTCACGGGGTAGATGAAAATCATGCCTATGCGTTTGACTTTCAAATTTTCATAAAATGCGATTAATGAGATGATTGATTACCTTTGTAAATAACCATGAAAATCGGGGTATACGCAAAATCTGTAAAGGATAAAAAACATGGAGATGCCGTTCTTCAATTGGTTGATTTATTGTCAAATCGAGGACATCGAATATGGACCACTCCACCAATTGAAGATTTTATTAGAATGCATACTGTTGATGTAGATCTAATGGTTTTTGATTCTTTTGATATTAACTATGCTCCGATAGATGTAATTTTCAGCATTGGTGGTGATGGAACTATTCTTGAGACTTTACAAATAATTAAAAATAGTGGAATTCCAGTATTATCGATTAATACTGGAAGGTTGGGTTTTCTTGCAGGGTTTACTGAAGAGAAAATGGAAAAGGCTATAACAGAGCTGGAGAAGGGAAATTATTCTATAGAAAAACGTTCATTATTGCATTTAGATTCAAGTAATGAAATATTCGAATTTAATTATGCATTAAATGACTTTGTGATTCATAAAAAAGAAACTTCAAGCATGATAATTGTTCATGCCTATATTAATGGAGAGTTTTTAAATAGTTATTGGAGTGATGGATTGATAATTGCTACTCCAACTGGTTCTACAGGTTATTCCTTAAGTTGCGGCGGGCCAATTATTTTTCCTAAATCAGATAGTTTTGTTATTACTCCAATTGCACCTCATAATTTAAATGTTAGACCTGTAATAATTCCAGATAATTCGGTAATTTCATTTGAAATTGAAGGAAGAGCAAGTAGTTATCTTGCTAGTTTAGATAGTAGAAGTGAGAGTATTACGGATGAAGTCTCTATGGCTGTTAAACGTGCTGATTTTGATTTAAATTTAATTAGGCTTAATGAGATAAATTTTTTAGATACATTAAGAGGGAAATTAAACTGGGGTTTTGATAAGCGTTCAACAAATTGAGAGTAATTATCTTTATTATAAGTATTCTATTTATTGGTATTACAAATTCTCAAATACCAAATCTAGACAGATCAGATAGATTAGATGTATTAACATGGAATATTGAATGGTTCGGTGATGCAAATAATGGACCGTTGAATGAGCAAACGCAGTTAAATAATGCCGTAAATATTATTAATAGTACGAATTGTGATATTATTGGTCTATGTGAAATTTCAAGTATTTCGTACTGGAATTCATTATTAAATTCATGTAGCAATTATTCCGGTGTTATTAGTACTTGGTCTCAAACACAGAAAACAGCTTTATTATTTAAAAAAAGTGAGTATAAATTAGTGTATTCTAAACATATACTTGATAATTATGAATATGAATTTGGAGGAGGAAGACTTCCATTAGAGGTTTGTTTGGTGTCTAATAACAAAAATAACTCTATTGATACTTTAAGAGTTTGGGTTATTCATATGAAAGCAAACACGGGATCGTCTTCTTCCAAAATTACCGCATATAATAGACGTTATGATGCAAGTATATTATTAAAGTCGCACCTTGCTTCTTTCGGATCTGATAATAAAGGGTTGGTTATTGGTGATTGGAATGATGATTTTGATCAAAGTATTTTAAGTGGATATAATACACCGTATGGTAATTGGTTAAAAGATACCAATTTTACGGTAGCAACATATAGTTTAACAGTTAACGGCGATAGATCGACGGCAGGTTACCCTAATATGATTGACCATATTGTAGCTAATGCAGGATTAAAAGGTACATGTGTGATAGATTCTTCAAGTGTATTGTATGCTAATAATTGGATTAGTGGATTTTCAAATAATACAAGCGATCATTATCCAGTATATGCAAAGTTTAGGAATGAGCGAAAACCCATAAATACGGTCAGTACATTGAAGAAAAGTCAAGGATCTATTTATCGTGATCAATCAGGACGTTGGTTTTTAAATGGAAATGATATTTCAAATTGTATTGCTTCAATTTATTTGATAGATGGTCGTAAAATATATTCTGGGAAAATAGAAAAATTTGAAAATAGATATGGAAATCAAGTTTTTCTGCTTAAAATCTCAGATAAGATTTATCGTATTATCAAAATTTAAGCAATAAATAAATCGAGAAATGCTCGTTGTTTGCCCAATTTTAACTAGTGTAATCATTTTTTCAATAAATTTGGTTGTAGCTCATGACTTTTCCTATAATATTTTGCCATTAAATAATGGTAGTTTTGTCAACAAGGAGTATTGTGATTTTGATTCGAATAATATGGATAAAGTTAATTTTAACGAGAGAACTATATATGTGGTTTAAAAAGCTAAATAAATACGGAGTAATTGGTTTGATTTTTTTTAGTACTGTTGGTATTGATGCCCAAATTATTCCTGTACGCTTAAGTCCTACTGTAACCGATATAAATTTATTAGATTATATAGATTCTGCTGATTTAGATGCTGTAGATTACAATATATTAGAGGTAAGTGATCGTACCTTGATAAACTCAACCAATTTTCAAATCGAGCGTGACAATGCAGTCATTAATATTAATAAGATAGGAACTCAATTAATGCCAATGTATGTTTTAAGAATTAAAGCAAATGGTAAAAATAGTTTTGTACCGCTTATTAGTTCCAGCAAGAGAAACTTTATTTTTAAATTACCGGATTCCAATCATAAGTATAAATCTGTTAAGGTTAAGGGTACATTTAATGCTTGGACGGCATCAAATCTTGAATTAACGTACGAAGGGGGTGAATGGATGGGAACTTCACTGATTTCTCCTGGAATTGAGCAATATGTATTTGTAATTGATGGGATAGAAAATATCGATCCTACGAATAAGTCAAAAGTGAACAATGGTTTTGGAGGATTTAATTCTGTTATCGAAACTAAGGAAGAAAAATTAGTAATTGAACCTTATGGTGTTAATGATAGTCAGGTAATTGTTAGTTGTAAAAATTCTGCAGACCTAGTTTCTTTATTCTGCTTTGATAGGGATTCAATTATTTTTCCTGAATTGATTTCAAATGGTGGCGATTTTTTAGCCTTATTTAGTGTCCCTAAAAAAGATGGATACAATCAATTAAGGATTTGGGCACAATCCTCAAAAGCTTTGAGTAACGATATTTGGTCGCCAATTTTGGATGGAAGGGTTATCATTAATTCTGAGGTTTTTGGTAGAGTTAAAGATCCTCGATCTATGATCATTTACAATCCGATGATTGATAGATTTCATAACGGGAATATATCAAACGATTATAAAATTAATAGCGATTCGGTAAATTCTAAAGTGGATTATTTTGGTGGTGATATGGCAGGAATTCAGCAAAAGTTAAAAGAAGGATATTTTAAAAAACTTGGTGTGAATACTCTATGGATATCGCCGGTAATAGAGAACCCTTTTGAACCATGGGGACAATGGCTAAAACCAAGAACAAAATTTTCAGGCTATCATGGATATTGGCCTATTTCTTTAACCAAGGTTGATCCACGATTTGGCGGTGAAAAGGATTTTAATGAATTAATTAACTCTGTGCACCAATCAAAAATGAGAATCCTAGTAGATTATGTGGCTCATCACATACATCAAGACCACCCATTATATGAAACGCATCCCGAATGGTTTACTTCTTTAAATTTGGAGAACGGTAAGTTGAATATGCAACTTTGGGATGAGCAAAGATTAACCACATGGTTCGATACTTTCCTTCCCACATTTAACTTTTTCAATTCAGCTGCTGTAAATGCACTTTCTGACAGTGCTATGTACTGGGTTAATTCATTTGAAATTGATGGTTTTCGTCATGACGCTACAAAACATATCCCAAATCCATTTTGGAGAAGTTTAACTTATAAGATTAAAAAATCTCAACGTCAGAAACTAAATTTTTTCCAAATAGGAGAGACTTATGGAACTCCAGAGTTGATTTCTTCTTATTTAGGTAATGGATTACTGAATTCACAGTTTGATTTTAATATTTATGATGCCGCTGTTGCTGCTTTTAAGTCGGAAAATGGGGGGTGTAAACACTTAACACAAACCATTAATAGCTCCTTGAAGTGGTATGGTTCAAATCATATGATGGGTAATATTACTGGTAATCAGGATAGACCTCGTTTTGTTTCCAAAGCGGATGGAAGTATAAAGGATAATGAAGATGGCAAACAAGCGGGCTGGGATAATGATATAATAGTAAGAAATGATAATGCCTATGAAAAGTTACAAAACCTTATGGCATTCAATATTATGTTACCAGGAATTCCAGTTATTTACTATGGCGATGAAATAGGAATGCCGGGAGGTAATGATCCGGACAATAGAAGAATGATGAGATTTGATTCAGCACTTACGAAACAAGAAAAAGAAAACTTAAATACGTTCACTAGATTGTTGAAAATAAGAAATCAATCAATTGCTTTGCAAGCTGGTAGTACAAAAGTTTCAAACCCTGATGACAATACCTTAATTATTAGGCGAAAATATTTTGATATCGAGGAGATCGTATTCGTATTCTACAACGGAAAAGAAAAAAGAGAATTAGATCAAATTAAAAAGAACTTTGCTTCTTACGATATGATTTTTGAAAATCAACTTAATAATAGCTTCAGTTTTACTGCTATATATCGAACTAAAAAATAATTCGGCGAGAATGGTGTTAAGTTAGAACCTATAATCAATTTCTGTGTATTCCATCAAGAGGTAACTGTTTCAGTGCTTTAAAAAATCAATTTTGACGATTACTTGTTCAATTCATAATTACACAAGTTAATTTTGTCTGTCGAGATGTTTAAAAGTAAAGTAGTTGGTTTCATGTTTTTTGCCCTTTTGTTTATACTTCTGGATGTGTATACTTGGCAGGGAGTCAGAGTTTTAATTAAAAACTCAGAAAGTTGGGTTAAAAAATTAATAGCAATAATTTACTGGGGATATTCAGTGGCTCTGATAGTTTTTATGGGATTAATGAGATCTTCTAAGCTTGATTTGAATCCGATTACCATTAGATTTATTGCAGGATTTATCTTTAGTATTTTTATTGTGAAATTACTTTGGGTAATTTTCTTAATTCTGGATGATGGAATAAGAGTGATAAAATGGTTTTGGTTCGATATAACTGCAAATTCTAAAATTCAAGGAGTAGAGTCACAAGCGAATGGAGGAATAACAAGGTCTAAGTTCTTAACGTATTTAGGTTTAGGAGTGGGAGCACTGTTTTTTGGATCAGCAGTATGGGGAGTATTTAAAGGTGCACACAATTATATTATCCGAAGGCGAAAGTTGAAATTAAAGAATCTTCCTGAAAGTTTTAAAGGGTTAAAAATTGTACAAATTTCTGATATACATAGTGGAAGTTTTTGGGACTGGGATGCCGTAATTAAAGGAATTGATTTAATTAATGAACAAAAGCCTGATATGGTTTTTTTTACTGGTGATTTAGTAAATGATACTGCAAAAGAAGCTCTTCCATGGATTGATATTTTTAAAGAAATTAAAGCACCTATGGGTGTGTACTCAATACTGGGTAATCATGATTACGGCGATTATGTTATTTGGGATAATCCTAAAGAAAAACTCAAAAACATGGAATTAATGTATCAAAATCATAAGCAATTAGGGTGGGATTTATTGCTTGATGAACATAGGGTATTAGAAAAAAATGGAGAGAAAATTGCTATAATAGGAATACAGAATTGGAGTGAAAAAGGCCGTTTCCCTAAATATGGGAATTTAGAAAAATCTATAAAAGGATTGGATGATAATATTAACGTGAAGCTTCTATTGAGTCATGACCCTAGCCATTGGCGTGCTCAGGTACTGGAAAAAACCGATATTGATGCCACGTTCAGTGGGCATACTCACGGAATGCAGTTTGGTATAGATTCAAAATTTTATAGATGGAGCCCTGTAAAGTATTTGTATAAAGAGTGGATTGATATATACTCGGAAAATAACCAATACCTATATGTTAATAGAGGGTTTGGTTATCTAGGTTATCCTGGAAGAATGGGTATTTATCCAGAAATAACAGTATTTACTTTAGTATAAAAAAAGGGACCCTTTTTTTATAGATTTTTTTGGTTTACTCTAATTGATAGAGTTTTTTACCTTTTGGATAAATCTTTCTAGATCGTTTCCAGCAAGTAAACCTTTTTCGAGTAAGGCAATATCTAAAAAGTGTTGGATATAGTTTGATTGTTCTTCAGCAGCTTTATTCAATGTATTACTCGCGACTTCACTGTTTGAATTTACCACCAGCGTTTTCTTGTTCATACCCAAGTCTCCAAAAGGCATTGATTGCCCCATTTTTGCATATTCTTCCATTCTTCTTTCCCATTCGTTCTTATGGATACTTATAAAATCTTGTTGTGGTGGCAGAGATTCGATTTTTATATCGAAAGACGCCTCATTTACTAATGATTTAACTACTTTTTCTAGTTCTTCTTGTTGTTCTTTTGATAATACACTTTCAATCGTTTCATCCTTCTCAATTAACTGATTTATTGGTGCACTATCTACGCCTTTAAATTTAACTTTCTCAAACTTTCCTTCGGCAAATCCGGCAAAATGTACATCTAGCGGTCCTTCTAATACAACAACTTCATAACCTGCATTTTGAGCAGCTTTAATACTCATGTGTTGAGCTTTTATATCAGTAGTATAAAGGATTATAGTTTCATCGTTTTTATCAGTTTGATTAGTCTTACAATGATTAATCCACTCTTCAATGGTATATAACTTCTCTTCAGTAGTTTTTACCAAGCAATAATCCTTCATTCTATCAGCGAACTTTTCATCTGATAGCATACCATATTTTACAATGAGGTCGAGATATTCCCATTTATTTTGGTATTCTTCTCTATCAGCCTTGAATATTTCTTGTAACTTATCACTAACTTTTTTCGATATATGTGCAGTGATTTTTTTAACATTTGAGTCACTTTGTAATGCGCTTCTGCTCACATTTAATGGAATATCAGGAGAGTCTACTACACCTTGTAATAGTACTAAAAACTCGGGTAATACATCTTTTACATCCTCAGTAACGAATACTTGATTACTGTATAATTGTACTCTATCTTTTCTGTTATCTAATGCTTGGTTAATTTTAGGGAAATAAAGTACACCATTGAGATTAAAAGGAAAGTCGGTGTTGATATGGATGTGAAATAAAGGAGCTTCCTGCATTGGATAAAGCTCTTCAAAGAATTTTGTGTAGTCTTCAGTATTTAATTCACTTGGTTTTTTCTTCCATAGAGGATCAGGATTATTTATTGTTTCTCCCTCAAATTCAATTGGTATAGGTAAAAAACGACAGTATTTACGGAGTAATTCTTTTATTTTCCATTGCGATAAGTAAGTCTCAGAATCTTCGTCTGTTAAATGTAGAATGATATCTGTACCTCTTCTTTTACGCTTAGCTTTATCCATTGAATAAGAAGTTGTCCCATCACAATTCCATTTAACTACTTCAGCGTCTTTCTTAAACGATTTGGAGATTATAGTAACTTCTTTTGCCACCATAAAAGCTGAGTAGAAACCAAGACCAAAATGCCCGATCATTTGTTCTGGGTCTTTATCTTTCCATTTTTCTACAAACTCCGTTGCTCCTGAAAATGCAAGTTGAGTTATGTATTTTTCAATTTCTTCTTCAGTCATACCCACACCATAATCTGATATGGTTAAGGTTTTCTTCTTATCGTCAATTTTTACTTCTACTTTCAGTTCCCCTAAATTGCCTGATGCCTCACCAATGCGATTAAGAGTTTGAATTTTTTTTGTGGCATCTACAGCATTACTTACTAATTCCCTAATAAAAATCTCTTGATCAGTGTAAAGGAACTTTTTAATGATTGGGAAAATATTTTCGGATTGTACGGAAATTTGACCTGTTCTCATGCCTATCGATACTCAAAGTGTATTCCAATTAATGAAGTAGGAAAAATTGTCATGATTTTAACTTTAAAATCCGAAATTATGTCAGTATTAACTTTTGTTTTTACTTTGTGATGTGGCATGGCAGAAGAAACCTACCTTCCTAACCCCTGAAAAAGTTTTACAAAAACTTGAGAAGTATTGCGTCTATCAAGAGCGAAGTCAATTACAAGTAGAAAATAAATGTCGTGAATATGGAATGACAGCAGAAGAAACGGGTCAAATTTTGGTTGATTTAATTCAATCTAATTTTATTAATGAGGAGCGGTTTGCTTTAGCTTATGTAAAAGGAAAGTTTAATCAAAAAAACTGGGGACCCAAAAAGATTGAAATAGGTTTGAAGCAAGCTGGGATTAGAAAGTCTCTAATAGATAGAGCCTTAAGTAGTATAGTTGATGACCAACAAGCGAATAAAATTGAGAAACTTGCTAGAAAAAAAATTAAATTAATGGGATATTCCAATGAGGGATCATTATCAGAACTTAAGTCACAATTAAACTTTTTAGAACAGCAAAAGGTTATGAAATATTTATTTCAAAAAGGGTACCTTTTGGATGAAATTAATAAGGTATTTAGTTGATAGGTTTTAAGGAAGCATTATCAGAAATACTTCCACGCATGGTTAAAGGAATTCTAAACTCGCTCATCAAGAGATTTCCTGTTAATTCCATTTGGTAGAATAATTTAGTTATTAGGTTGTTATTTAAATCCACTTGAATATTACCATTAGATGTTCCTACAACTGTTTGTTCAGACTCAACTCCAGAAAAATTAGTTTTTGTCGTGTAATCCATTTCTTGGTTAACGGTAAAATATCCAATATTAGCAACCACGCTATCGAAGGTGTAATTTATTATACCATACTGATTGTATGATGAGTCTATCCAAGAATCTCCAATGTTTCGAGCAATATCTGTATTTATGAAAACTCCGTAAGGTAAACCTTCTTGCATACCAGAAACAGGATTAGCTTTCAATGCTTCAATTATATCTGGACTCCCTTCAACGGATTTAATTATGCCTTTTTCGCCGAGTTTTAGGGTGAAGTTTAGTTCACCCTCAAGAGGGGTGATTTGATCCATTCCTGAATCTAGATAAACTACAACATTAGTTTTTTGTGTACCTTCATGAACTGCAGTTTGTATTTGGTTTTCAATTTCTCCTGTCAAGTCAATTGTATTTCGTGTGGTGTTCTTGAATCCGTTAACAAAATCAGTACCTAAATAAAGATAGTTTGTGGTCATATCCATAACCGTCTTTTTATAAATTTTTACTGAAGGAAAAAACCCTTCTAAAGGCTTTAATATCTTCTGTTGTGCTGATAGAATACCAGAAAATGCAACTGCAACAACTAAACCAACAAACTTTTGCATAAACCAAAATTAACTATTTTCAATCCACTCTACAAGTCATTATTGTCATAAAAGACAAAATTATCTAAATAATTGACCTATTTGAAATGATCCGCAGACATTTTCAACCATTGTAAGGCTGACGCACCTAATAATTTTTCTTGGATTATATCTGAAAATCCTGTTTCTTTTATTAATAGTCCAGGGATATCTTCACCCAATGGAAAAGGATAATCGGTGCCTAAACAAACTTTGTCTGGCCCAACTAAATCAACAATATACTCCAACATTTTAGGATCGTGAACAAGGCTATCTAACCAAAATTGTCCCAGGTACTTTTTAGGGTTATGTATATTATCTACTGCAACTAAATCCGGTCTCGCTTTCCAACCGTGTTCAATTCTTCCAATAGTTGCAGGAAATGCTCCACCACCATGCGCAAAAGCTACTCTTAGATTTGGTAGCCTTTCAAAGATCCCTCCAAAAATAAGTGAACTAACAGCTAAGGAAGTTTCAGCTGGCATACCAACGAGCCAGGGTAACCAGTAATCAGGCATTTTCTTTTTCGCAGAATACCACCATGGATGAATGAATAACGCCATATCTAGATCTTGCATTGCTTCAAAAATTGGGAATAGTGATGGGTCATTTAAGTTTAAATCATTAACATGTGATCCTATTTGAACTCCTTTTAGACCTATTTTCTTGCATCTTTTTAATTCTTGAATTGCTAACTCAGTGTGTTGCATTGGAATTGTACCTAATCCCACAAATCTCCTGGGGTATTTAACACAAATCTCAGCAATATGATCGTTTAGAAATTTGGATATTTCCAACGTGTGTTTTGGTTCTGCCCAATATGAAAACATTACTGGAATAGTACTTAATACTTGTACATCTACCGGAACTTGGTTGCATTCATGAATTCTTTGTTCTGCACTCCAACAGTTATTTTCAATTTCTCGAAAAAACTCGCCATCCATCATCATTCTTGCGCAGCAAGGTTTATGATGCTCAAGTGATACAAATTCACCATATCCAAATTTTTCTTTCCATTGTGGTAGGTTTTCTGGTATGATGTGAGTGTGAATGTCTATCGTTAGAAAGCGAGATTTCGATTGTTCCATTGAGCAAAAATAAAGTAATACTTAAAAAGCTTGATTTTTTTTACGTTTTTTGAACTTGGATGTCAAAACGTAATATTGGCTTTTGGTCTGCCACAGCTATTGTCGTAGCCAATATGATTGGTACTGGAGTATTTACAAGTTTGGGTTATCAGATTATAGACATTCATCAGAGTTTTCCAGTATTAATGCTATGGATTATTGGTGGTTTTGTTGCTTTGTTGGGCGCTATTAGTTACGCTGAATTAGCATGCAGACTTCCAGAAGATGGAGGTGAGTTCTATTTTTTATCAAAGATTTTTCATCCTGCAGTTGGGTACATGGCTGGTTTTGCAAGTTCAACTGTCGGTTTTACTGCACCTGTAGCTGGTGCAGCTTTGGCCTTAGGTGCCTATCTAAAAGGGGTAATTCCTTGGATCTCTCCAAAGGAAATTGCCGCTGTTGTGATAATATTGATAACTGCAATTCATGCGTGGAATGCAAATTATGGATTGTGGTTCCAAAAGGTATCTACTGCAGCAAAGGTTTTATTAATAGCTATTTTTATTGGATTTGGACTCCTTGCTATTAATAATTCTCCATCACCTACTTTTAATGGTGTTACCGTTAATAGCTCATTTAGCTTTGCTGATATTTGGGATGGTCTTTGGTTTGCTCCGGCATTTTCAGTTGGACTTGTTTGGGTATCATTTGCCTACAGTGGTTGGAATGCATCGGCATACTTTGCTGGTAGCGTTAGAAATCCTCAGAAAACTTTAACATCTAGCATAATCTTAGGGACGGCTTTGGTAACTGTACTTTATGTGTTCTTAAATTATGTTTTTATGAACTCCACTAATTGGGAGAATTTGGTTTTTAAAAAAGAGGTGGGATTGATTGCCGCCGAATCACTATTCGGTATAAAATGGGGTAATATAATGGGCGGAATTATTTCGATTTTATTGATTTCTACAATCAGTTCAATGGTTTTTACAGGGCCACGAGTCTTGAAATCAATGACTGAAAAAATGGGTATTTTTAAAGCTTTATCAAGGGTAAATAGTAGTAATTCCCCAAGGAATGCATTAATATTTCAAGGTATATTAAGTATCATATTTTTGTATACCCTAAGTTTTGAGTCGCTCATTTATTATGTGGCTTTTACACTGTCTATATTTACATTACTTACGGTTATAGGAATGATGAAGCTTCGTATTACAAATGGTAAACCAACAACCTATAAAGCTTGGGGATATCCAATCACTCCCTTAATTTTTATAATAATTACTGCATTGGTTGCGTGGTACTTTATTATGGAGCATCCTAAGGAGAGTATTATTGGTGTAATTACCTCATTATTGGGCTTGTTACTATATTTTTTTAGTAAAAATAAGGAGATTTAATTTTTACTTTCTCCAAAGAGTGGTTCTTTTATTCGAAGTGTTAATAACGCTGCTATAATAAAGAATACACCTCCAAGCATTACATATTGAATTGGATAGTTCCCAAAAATATTTTTAACAATTGGGCCTCCAATTACGCCATTAATTATTTGAGGAATAACTATAAAAAAGTTAAATATTCCCATGTAAACACCCATTTTATGTTTAGGTATTTTGTCAACCAATAACGTATAAGGAATTGATAGTATACTTCCCCATGCCAGTCCTACGCCAATCATTGGAATCCACAGTAGTTGAGGATCATTGAATGAATACATTGAAATTAAACCAATTCCACCTGCAATCAAGGAGAAAATATGAACAAACTTTCTAGATGTAGCTTTTGCAAATTTATGAATGAAAAAAGCATAAATTGCAGATACGGCGTTGTATATACCAAATAAAATTCCAACCCAATCTCCAGCATCATTAAAAGCTTGAGAATGATTATCCTCTGGACTTAACCCGTAATGGTGGGTAGCAATAGCGGAAGTGGTATAAACCCACATTGTAAAAAGGCCAAACCAAGAAAAGAATTGAATCCAACCCAGTCTTTGCATTCTAATGGGCATTTTTGCAAAATCCTTCAGAATATCAGAAAATTTACTTTCTTCTTTTTCCTTTACATCGTTATATTTTTCAAATTCTTCTGGGGGATATTCTTTAGTTTTTATAATTGTAAGTAAAACCGTTCCTAAAAGTATCACCGCACCTATGTAAAATGAATAGACTACATTGTCTGGTACAATACCTTTAGTAGCTTTGTTTGAAACACCGAAAAAATTAGTTAAAGAATACGGTAGCCAAGATCCAATAACTGCACCAATACCTATTAAACCAGTTTGAACACCAAACCCTTGAGTGCTTTGTTCATCGGGTAGCATATCTCCTACCAGCGCTCTAAAAGGTTCCATGGCAATGTTAAAACTTGCATCCATAAATGCTAAGAATAGACCACCAATCCACAGCACTACAGAAAGGCCAAAAAGGGTGGCACTTGTATTAGATAACCCACTTGCATTAGGTAAAAAAATCAATCCTAAAAATGCTAAAACTGCTCCCAATAAAAAATATGGCTTCCTTCTTCCAAGTGCACTCCATGTTTTGTCGCTGAAAAAGCCAATAATGGGTTGAACCAATAAGCCGGTTATCGGAGCAACCAACCAAAACCAAGACAGTTGGTGCACATCGGCACCGAAAATTTGTAGAATTCTGCTCGCATTACCGTTTTGCAATGCAAAACCGCCTTGAATACCTAAAAACCCAAATGATAAAAACCATATTTGGGAAGTCGATAATTTTGGTTTTAAGGATTTAGACATATTTATTTATTGATAGTTAATACTATAAACCCATTAGGTTGGATTGTGAACTTTCCATCATTTAAGTCAACACCATCGGAAACAAATTCTTCAAAACCACTTAAATCCAAATTCGAATTGTATTCCTCTTGTCTCTTGGAAAAACTCACAGCCACTAGTACTTCGCTATTAGCACCCTTTCTAGAAAAAACGTACAAACTATTTAATGTATTAGCCGAAAGAACTTTAGCTTTTCCACCCCATTTTCCATTTGCTAAACAATCTATTCTGTGCTTCAATGAATTCAATTTTCGATACCAGTTATACAGACTAGTATCGCCCCACTTGATTTGATCTTTTTCAAAAAATTCTAACCTTTTTTGATTGTTTGCCTCTTCTCCGGAATATATTAGTGGGAAGCTTTGTGGAAGAGTGTAGTTTAACACACTCCATTTTTTCCATTCGTTACCATACTTTTCAAGAACTGTTCCATTCCAAGAATTTTCATCATGATTTGTTAAAAAATGCATTTTGAAAACGTCAGAAGGAATCTCTTCATAGTTATTTTTCATATGCTCTAAGAAATCGTTGTAGGATTTATTTCCATGTGAAATTTCATGGGATAGAAAGTGATACCCCCATGCATAGTTTGCGTTAAATGCATTTTCAAAATATTCCTGAAAATTGGGATTAATATCTGTTTGAGCTTCCATCTCAGCCAACATAAAAACGGGTTTTATCTTTTCTAATTTTGCTCTTGTATTTTGCCAGAATTTCGCTGGAACAAGAAAGGCAACATCGCATCTGTATCCATCAATATCACAATCTTTTACCCAATATTCCATTGCCGAGGACATTGAATCATGCAATTCTTCATTCGAATAATCAAACTTTGCAACATCAGTCCAATCAAATTGAGTAACTATATTACCCACACTATCTTTCATATAAAATTCTGGCTTTTCTTCAATCCAAGGGTTATCCCAAGCAGAGTGATTGGCTACCCAATCAATAATAACTTTTAATCCATTATCGTGAGCTACTTTAACAAGGTTTTTAAATTCATCTGTGTTTCCATATTCAGGATTAACTTTAGTGTAGTTTTGTACACTATAGTAACTTCCTAATCCACCTTTTCGGTTTTTAAATCCAATAGGGTGAATTGGCATTAACCACAATATATCTGCACCTAAAGCTTTAATTCTAGGAATATCTTTGGTAAAAGCGGAAAATGTGCCTTCCTCAGTATGTTGTCTTATATTTACCTCGTAAATGACTGCATTTTTTGACCATTCTGGTGCATAAAATTCTTTAGAATACTTAGAATCTTTTGTTTCAGAGTTTTGTGTTTGAGAGTGGGTAGTAGATAAACCTATTAGGCCGATTAGAATTAGTTGGGATAGGGTTTTATTCATATGTGTCATTTTTACACTAAGTGTTGCAATTTAATACAATATGTGTGTTTTACAAATAAATAAAGAATCAATATTAATACCTTTGCAAAATGGATTTAGTTGAACTTCAGGAGAAAGTGAAGACTGGAATTATTTCAATGGGTCTTTCAGAAAATGAGGCACAATGGGATGAGCATGGGCAATGGGTATTATTAAAAGATGAGATCCCAGTATATATAGATGCTTGGGAGGAAACAGAAAGTACCCCTTGGAATTATGCAAATTTTGAGAAGGACAGAAGTATTTTTCAAATTACCATACCGTTTTGTTTTGGACCAACGTTAAAGCGTGATGCTTTCTTTGAGGAGCTCTTGTCAGTGAATTTAAATCTGTTGTTTGGAAAATTTTCTTTTAACTCAAAAGAAAATATTTCTGTGATCTCTTATAGAATCCCAGGAGAAGCATTTCAGTCAACTAGTTTGCAGAGCATGATTGATCTTTTGGCTTATTATTCTGAAATGGCTTATCACGTTTTAAAGGATGAGTTTAATCTTAAGCGTGTAAGTGCTATAAATTGATTTATATTTGACACAATGAAATTATTTACATTAATCGGAATTTTTGCTGCAATTTTATTTACAGCATGTGGTTCTAAATCAACTGATGAAAAAGTCACCCTAGATGTAGAAAAAGCTTACAATTTGGCTCATTCTGCTGGGGATAAGGAAACAGTAATTCAAACTTTAACACAATGGGCTGCAATTGATTCAAGTATCACGAATTGGGTGTGGGATACGCTTGCTTATTACCATTATTTTTATAAAGTTACACCGGGTGCAGTTAGAAATCCGGGAACAGCACTATTTTATGTAAACAAGGGACTTGCAAATTCACCAAGCAATGAATTTTTAAAAGATATAAAAGCTAAGTTAGTTTTAGAAAAAGGAGATGATACTACTGCCTATACTATGTTTGAGGAAATGTGGAATTCTACTCACAAACCAACGTATTTCTGGGATCTTACATGGTTAGAAGTTGCACGTGGGAATGTTCCTAAAGCATTGCAAATGATTGATCAGGCAATGAATGACAGCGCTATCATGAGTGGAACCGTAACAATGGAACATATTCAAGCACAAATGACAGAAAACGTTAAGGCTGAAGCAGCATTCTTATTTCTTAAGTATCAAATTGAATTTGCTAAGCAAAATATTATGAAAGGTGCGGAATATCTCCAGAAATGTGTGGAGATAGATCCAAATTTCTATGCTGCCAAACGGAGTATTATGGAGCTGCAGAGGTATTCTGCAGGACGATAAAATTTATTCTAGTATTTGTGATAAATCTACTGCTGCTGAAACCAAGCAGTGGTCTCCAGGAACGTTTTTTCTGCTTTTATAGGAATTGAACGTAAATGGTTCTGAAGCAAATAGGTAGTCAATTCTAAAGGATGGAAATGGTCCTTTATAGGTGGTTTCAAACCCTTTGCCTTTTTCAACAAAAGCATCATTGAGATTTTCAGATAATTGTTTGTAGGTAAAACTTTGTGGAACGTCGTTGAAATCTCCTCCTATAATTCTTGGTTTTCTGTATTGTTCAATAGCAGTTTTGAGGAGCATAACTTGCTTGGCCCTTAGTTTGTATGCCTCCCTCATTCTCTTAACGAGGTTTTCTGTACCTATTTGGTCAAAGTCTGTATTTTCTTGCGCATTTTTCACAGTAAAATAGTCTGACTTGCTAAATCTAAAAGATTGTAAATGAATGTTATAAAATCTGATTATTCTATTTTGGTTATAGTTGTTTATCTTGATATCTGCATACATGGCCATATTGCCAGTTTGATCATTAAAAGATATTCGATCGAAATTCTCAATAGGATATTTCGATAAAATACACATTCCATATTCTCTACGTTGGTTAAGTTTTACTATTGAAATATGTTTGAAGGGAGTTTTATCCTTAATTTGATATAATAATTTTTCAAGACTTCCCTTTTTGGAATAAACCTCTTGCAACATTGCTACATCGGAATTTTCTGTATTTAAAATTTGAACTACGCTATCTACAGTCCAAATATTTTGGTAGTAACCGAATAAATTACAATTGAATATACTAACCTTTAAGCTGTTTTTTGAACTTGTTTTAGCATTCCATTGAACATAATTTGAGATAGGTCCAAATGAAAGAATTAAAACAATTAATGGGATAATAGTTCTGATTTTCTTTTGAAAAGCCCAATAAATCAGTAATAATAAGTTGCCAATGAATAAAATAGGTAAAGCGAGACCGAATAATGGTACATAACTAATCCATTCCGGAGATACATAGGGACTTCCTAGTGAAATTAATGTTAGTAATGTCCAAACCAGGGTTAAGGGAAAAACTATCCAATTAAATATAGCAACTAAACTCTTCACTTTTTGCTAGCTTTAAATAGCATTTCTTTTTCTTTCTTGGTTAACTTATCATAGCCCGTTTGTGATATCTTATCTAAGATTTTATCAATTTCTTCTTGTGAAGGGGTTTGCTTATTATTATTTATTGATACGCTTGCGCTTCGGCTAGGCTTTTGATTAAAACTATTCTTTTTCCAAGTGATTTTTGGGAATTTCCAAATGCCTTTTAATTCAGTTACATAAAGGGCGCCAAAAATATATCCTCCCACATGTGCTTGATTCCCACCGGCATTCATGCCGCCAAACATACCCAAAACGTCAAATACAATTTTGGCAATCACAATCCAACGCAGTTCTACAGCAATCATCCCAAATAAATAGACCCTGTAATTTGGGGTAAAAATGGCTGTGGCTAAGAGAATAGCAGAAATTCCAGCAGAGGCACCCACCAATGGAGCCTTATTATTAAAAACAATACTTAATATGTAAAATAGAATTACCCCAGAGATCCCCCCTCCGAAAAATAGTTTCCAAATATGCTTTTTCCCTATGAGATCTTCTAAAATCATCCCTACAAAATACAGCCACAACATATTACCTAGAATATGCCAAAGTCCGGCATGAACGAATAAACTAGTTACAATACTGTAAAATGAAAAATATAAAGGCCATGTTGGATTAAAAGCAAAAATATTAAATAAGAATCCTCCCAATGAGGTGAAAGATAAAATCCAAAGCGAGATAAAGACAATAACATTAATCCAAATAAGATTAATAACAGCTGGATTTAATGGGGAAAGAGGTTTTGCGTTTAAATTGACAAATGGTCTATTGGTAATCATTGATTAAATTTCTTTTTGAAAACTTGAATAAATATAAAACCAACAATTGCACCACCGATATGTGCGAAATGAGCAATATTATCACTTTCCAAATCGAGAAAAGCTAATAATATATCCAGAGATACAATTATTGGAACCAAATATTTTGCTTTAATTGGATAAGGGAGAAAAAGGAAAATCATACTTTCATTGGGATATAAAACCGCGAAGGCAGTCATAACACCATATAGAGCACCACTGGCACCGAGCATTGGAGGATAAGGAATATATAATCCACTTTCCATACTAGGGAAAAAAGTTCCTACTTTAGCATTTATGGATAGTCCCATCCAAATAAAATGAAGAAGAACTGCTCCGAAACCACTAATAAAGAATAACTTCAAGAATTTTCCCGTTCCCAAACGCATTTCTACAATCATCCCGAAAGAAAAGAGAGCAATTCCGTTAAATAATATATGACCAAATCCACCATGGCAAAAGATATGTGTCACCAGTTGCCAAATTCTAAAATTAGAACTGTCAGGATAATACAAGTACCATAAATCTGGACTTATTCCAATATTTGGCAATGCAGTCTGCGCCATGGCACCTAAAACCATAATAATTAGGATATTTTTTAGACCGGGTGGTAGGTTTCTTATCATTTTTTTCTTTTGTTGAATAAATCAAAAAGGGTATCGGTGCCTATTTTAGCCATAATTGGTTGCCCATTTCGAGTAATTTGGTTTTCGTTCATTGAGAACAATTCCTCCAAGATAAACAATTGTTCTTCATAATTGATTGAATGAATTTGCTGATTTGCATATTGTTGTGCCATTCCCCATGCTATACTTTCATTTTGCTTTAATTTTGTTTCACCAGCAGTAGATTCATAATCGTTTAGAAGTGTTTCAATTAACTTTTGTTCATCAAGTCCAGAGAATTGGGGAGGAATTCCATTTACAATTAATGAGTTTCCTCCAAAATGCCCCAAGTCAAATCCAATAAATTTCAGAATATCTAAAATTTCAAGGATCATTGGCATTTGATTTGCACTTAATTCTATAGTTCTTGGAAACAGAAGTTGCTGTGATTGACAAGTTTGTCTTTCAATTTTATCTAAAAAAGCCGAGTAATGAATATGAATTAAGGCTCTTTTTATATGAATTAACAAAAGCTGACCATCAATGGAAGTGGCTAAATATTGATTGCCTAAGGGAAAAAATTCGCTAATTTGAGGTTTTTTATTTTCAAAATTAACTGGATTGAACGAGAGAGTTTCTTCTGATTGATTTGGGTAATCATCATTCAGACTATCAATGGGTCCCAAGATTTTTTGCCATTCCTGTTTTTCAGATCTGTGGGGTCTTGATTGTCCAAATGGATTATAATTTTTACTATCAGAGGATGAAGAAACATTATCCGTTTTAAATTGAGACCAATTAATTGTTTCATTATTTAAAAATTCATTGAAGTTCTCTGCTCCCGAGATATCTGATTCTTTAGGTAAAAAATGTTCACTCAATGCGCGTTTAAGGGATACCTTTATAATTTGATATATGTATTTTTCATCTTCAAATTTTACCTCAGTTTTTGTGGGATGAACGTTTACATCGACTTTAGAGGGGTCAACATTCATATAAATTACGAAAGTTGGAAAGTTTTCTTTTTGAATTAATCCTTCATATACATTAGAGATTGCATGATTAAAGTATGGAGACTTAATAAATCTCCCGTTTACAAAGAAATATTGTTCACCTCTGGTTTTTCTAGAAATTTCAGGTGTCCCTGCAAAACCTCGAATCTTAACAATATCTGTGGTTTCTTCAAATTCAATAAAAGTATTCTTTTCTTTCGGACTTATAATGTCACTAATTCGCTGCAAAATGCTGCATTCTGGAAAATGATGAATCTCTTGGCCATTATTATATAATACAAATTCAATGGACGGGTTTGCTAATGCTTGTCTGTAAAATTCTTCGTAAATATGTTTTGTTTCAACCGGAATTGATTTTAAGAAATTACGTCGAGCAGGAATATTAAAAAAGAGATTTTTAATAGTAATTTTTGTTCCTAAAGGTGCTTGTATTTCAGTTTGTTCAATAACTTCACTACCTTCAATTCTAATAAATGATGCAACATCGTTATTTGCCTGCCGAGTAGTCATTTCAACCTGGGCAACTGCTGCAATGGAAGCAAGTGCTTCTCCTCTGAAACCATAAGTATTTAGCGTAAATAGGTCCTGGGCTGTGTTGATTTTGGAAGTAGCATGGCGCTCCCAACACATTCGCGCATCAATCTCATTCATTCCTTTCCCATCATCAATTACTTGAATGAGACTACCGCCTCCATCACGAATTAAAAGTTTTATCTTTTTTGATCCTGCATCAATACTGTTTTCTAATAATTCTTTTACTGCACTTGCAGGTCGCTGAACTACCTCTCCCGCCGCAATTTGGTTAGCAACAGCATCGTTTAACAGTTTAATAATTCCAGACAAATCCTTCTTTTACTTTGGGGATCTCAAATTTACGACTCCTTTTTTAGATAACCCAAAAGCATCCATTCAGCTGATTGTTTTGTACATATACTTTGAAGGTTCAAATTTTGCGCGACTTCATCGATTAAGTATTTATCTGGTACCATAACACCACTTAAAAAAATTAATCCATTTCCCTTGGTAACCCTTGTATACTCTTTAAGGTCTGCAATAAGTACCTCTCTATGTATATTGGCCAAAGTAATATCGAAAGTATTTTCTTTAAAGTTTGTAAGGTATTCCGCTGTACCTAATTCAATTTTTGTTTTTGTGCAATTATTTAAATGAATATTTTCATTTGCATTTTCTACCACCCAATCATCAATTTCTACACCTAAAACTTTATTTGCCCCTACTTTTTCACCAGCTATTGCAAGAATACCAGAACCAGTTCCCATATCCAGTAAGTTGGAGTTCATTATTCGGCTTTGATAATCTTGAATAACTTCAAGCATAAGTCTAGTTGTATGATGATGCCCTGTTCCGAAGCTCATTTTTGGCTCAATAGTAATTACAATTTCACTATTGCTTTCGGGATGAAATGGAGCACGTACGTGAATGTTTTTTATATCAATAGGTTGAAAGTAGTTTTTTTCCCATTCCTCGTTCCAATTTTTAGTTTCAATTTCTGCCCAATTAAGGGTTTCACAAAAGGGATTAATTAAGGCTTCAATCTCCAATTTATCTTTGTCTGAAACGCCACCTTTTTGTGCATACGCTTTTATCCATCCTGTTTCATGCTCGAAAGTATGAAATTTGAATTCGGAGATGAGTGCGATGATGATTTCTTCTGAATCAGGTGCAATATTATTTGTTATTGCGTGCAGTTCTGTGAAAGATAATGAGCTCATTTTTTTAGCGCCAATTGTAAATTACACTCGCCATATTGAGCATTGTAACCAATATTAAATGGTAGTTTTTTAGGTTGCCAATCATTGTATTGTTCTGCTAAATCTTCTTGAAATCTATTACTAAAAAGTGGTATGGTACGCGTGTATTCACCTAAAAATGTAACACCAAATCCAGCAGGCTTAAAATACTCTAATTTTATTCCACTATCATCCTGTAAAATAACCTTACCGTTATTTAGGCAAATATTTCTGATATCTGAAAAATAATCTTTATGCATTAAATATGTAGCAGCTTTGAAGAAGCAGGCAACATCTTTTTTATTATTTAAGAAATGATAAGCAGGAATTCTTTTTGAATCTTTACCGCCGGAATAACGAATTCCACTATTAGCTAAATTTTCACTAAAATATATTAACTCTTTTACCTTATTATCAGATTCGCTGGAATAGCCTATTCGGTAGCCTTTAAAGTTTTTACTATTTACATCCATCTCTTTTACATCATCAAAGTTGCCATTATCATCAAAATTGAAAGTTTTGATATAATGAATGTTTTTTCCAAACTTGGCTAAGTAATAAAGGCAGGTATGTATGGTTCCATTCAATAAGCCTTTTTCGAAATCTACAGCCATACTTTTGGTTCTGAAAAAACCCAATTTGTGCGGGAAAAATAATGAATGTTCTAAATTTTTTAAATATTCATTTAGCTCCTCTTCTTCAACTTTTTGTGGATTAAAAATAGTTCCCGCAGGTTCTAATCCTACCATGATAATTGTGTCTTTGTTTGGGAAGAATAAACTGGCATAAAAATAATCTCCTCCAGCGAATGGATATAGCAATGTTCGAGTTGGGATGTCATTGTAGCTTTGACTCAAAACCCATTTGGATATAGGTTGGGCTAATTTACTGTTAAGCACATTCCATTTCTTTTCACTCTCATTAGCAAAGTGTATCCAAATTGCTTGATGTTTGGTTTTGCTATCCATCAAATGAGTATCACCTGCTAATAATCGGCAAAATTGATTATGAGATTCATTTAAAGGAATTTTATTTTGCTTTTCAATAGCAGTAGTATCGATGGTTTGCTGATTTTCAACTCCAGCATTATTAGTTGGTTTATGGTTATTTTGGCATGAAAAAATGCTTACTAAGAGCAGGGGTGTTAGAGCTTTAATTTTCATAAGTCGACAAACACAAATGTACAAGATGTAACTTAGAATAACGTGGTTTGTGGGGGAATATATTTTTCAATTGACCAAGCTGCATTTCTTTTGTTTTTAGGTGAATTTAACATTGGGTTAACTTCATGTGCAACAAGGTAGTCTGCACTATTTTCATTGGCTATTTCAAATCTGTTTTTAGCGTTTTCACTTATCCAATCTTTAGCAAGATTATGCGGGATGATAAGAGGCATCCTTTTTTTGGTATTGTGAATTTCAGACATAAGAGCATTGGCTTCTCGAGTAATTATACTGTATGTTCTAATCCAACGTGATTGGGTGTTATCGAACCAATCATTAAAAATCCCACCAAATAAAAGAATTTCATTATTTTGAGGGTAAATGTAGAAAGGATATTTCTTGTTATCCCTGTGTTGCCATTCAAAAAAACCTGAAGCTAAAATTAAACATGGATTGTTATTCCAAGAATCATTAAAAGAGGGTTTAGAGTCAATTGTTTCAATTCGAGCATTTAAAGTCTTATTTGAGAATTCAATAGTTCCCGCATGATTCTTTAACCACTTTGGTATTAATCCCCATTGTGCAGTTTCAATTTTTCCTAACTTACTTACAATTGGCAAATTTGGGTGATCAAATCCGTTAAAGAAAAACCCAAGTTGTTGTGCATCTCCTGTAGGGTTTATACCTATGTCTTTAGGAGTGATCTTTCCTTGTAGGTTCACTGAATAAGAGAAACACATTAATCAAAAGTAATAAAATCATTATAATCGGTAGATATTTAATAATGTCCTACGAGAATCATGGAAACAATAAATATAATTACGAAATTTGCCGAAAATTAATTTAAGCATGTCGAATCGTACATTTACAATGATTAAACCAGATGCAGTTGCAAACGGACATTCTGGTAAAATTTTAGATCACATTATCCAAGCAGGATTTAAAGTAGTAGCGTTAAAATACACTAAGCTTACCCAGGAACAAGCTGGAGCATTTTATACTGTTCATAAAGAGAGACCGTTTTATGGCGAATTAGTTGATTTCATGACTAGCGGTCCGATTTATGCAGCTATTTTGGAAAAGGATAATGCAGTAGCAGACTTCCGAGATCTTATTGGTACAACTAACCCAAAAGAAGCAGCTTCAGGAACTATTCGTAATTTGTATGCTAAAAGTATTGATGCAAACGCAATTCATGGTAGCGATTCTGATGAAAATGCTGCCATAGAAGGTAATTTCTTCTTCTCTTCGTTTGAGAGATTTTAATTATTAACTATGAATAATTAAAAACCTCGAATTCATATTCGGGGTTTTTTTATGTATTTTTACTATTCATGGCAAAAAGGAAATTAGCTAATATTCATTTACTAGAAGGTCCACATAACCGATTCACCGAATTATTTTTCGGTTTCCGAGTATTAAACGAATTTTTAAAGGGATTCAGGAAGTTACATTTTGTTGGACCCTGCATAAGTATTTTTGGTGGAGCAAGGTTTAAAACGGATTCTAAGACCTATCAACGCGCCAAAGCAATGGGTAGTCGTGTAAGTGAAATGGGATTTACTGTTTTAACTGGTGGCGGACCAGGAATTATGCAAGCAGCAAATGAGGGAGCGAAGGCTGTTGGGGGTAAAAGTGTAGGTGTAAATATTGAATTGCCATTTGAACAAAAGCCAAATCCTTTTCTAGATGTTTGGGTTGATATCAGATATTTCTTCGTTCGTAAAGTGCTACTATTTAAGTACTCATTCGGATTTATTGTGTTCCCAGGTGGCTTTGGTACACTAGATGAAATGTTTGAAGCATTAACATTAATTCAAACTCAAAAGGTTCCAAACTTTCCTGTTGTTCTGATTGATACTGAATATTGGAGTCCGCTTAAGAATCTTATTGAGACATTTAAAGATAAAGGGAGTATATCTCCTGAAGATACCCAATTACTTTTAATAACAGATGATTTTGATGAGGCCTTAGAATTTATTAAGAGTAAGGTAGATAAAATGCCGCGTAAAACGAGTAGATTTAAACGTTTATGGTGGCTTGGTGAGTAAAATCAAAACATACCAGCAAAAAAATTTTGGTTGTACCTTTGCCCCATGAAAGGTCCTATTTCTCAGTTTGTAGAAAAACATTACAAACACTTTAATGCTGCGGCTTTAGTTGATGCGGCTAAGGGATATGAAACTCATATTAATGAGGGTGGTAAAATGATGGTAACTTTAGCAGGGGCAATGAGTACTGCGGAGTTAGGTAAGAGTTTAGCCGAAATGATACGCCAAGGGAAAGTGGATATTATAAGCTGTACGGGAGCAAACCTAGAAGAGGATATAATGAACCTTGTAGCTCACAATCATTATAAAAGAGTGCCACATTACAGAGATTTAAGTCCTAAGGATGAGTGGGATTTACTTGAAAATCATTATAACAGAGTTACTGATACCTGTATTCCGGAAGAGGAAGCATTTCGTAGATTACAAAAGCATATTCACGGTATTTGGAAAAAGGCAGAGGACTCGGGAGAAAGATTTTTTCCTCATGAGTATATGTATCAAATATTGTTAAGTGGTGAGTTAAAACAATATTACGAAATTGACCCAAAAGATAGTTGGATGTTAGCCGCTGCAGAAAAGAATTTACCAATTGTTGTTCCTGGATGGGAAGATTCTACTATGGGAAATATTTTTGCTAGTTACGTTATTAAAGGCGAGTTACAAGCATCCACCATGAAAAGTGGTATTGAATATATGGCCTGGTTAGCGGATTGGTACGTAAAAAATAGTGATGGAAAAGGTATAGGCTTTTTCCAAATTGGAGGCGGTATAGCCGGCGATTTTCCAATTTGTGTTGTTCCAATGTTATATCAAGACATGGAAATGGAAAACATTCCATTCTGGAGTTATTTCTGTCAAATATCAGACAGTACAACTAGTTATGGAAGTTACTCTGGAGCTGTCCCGAATGAAAAAATAACCTGGGGTAAGTTAGATATTGATACTCCTAAATTTATTGTTGAAAGTGATGCTACAATTGTGGCTCCTTTAATGTTTGCATGGATTCTTGGTTGGTAAAATGGGTAGTTTAATTCCAGAACTTAAGAAAATTAAGGGTTTTATTTTTGATGTAGATGGTGTTATGACTCCCGGTCAGGTATTGATTACCGAAGAGGGTTATATGCTGCGATCAGTAAATATTAAAGATGGTTTTGCTATTCAACATGCTGTAAAGGCTGGTTATAAAGTGGGTATAATTTCAGGTGGTAAATCTGAAGGTGTTCGAAAGCGTTTTGAAGGTCTTGGTGTAGAGCATATATATTTAGGTCAGAAGGAAAAAGTTAATGCATTCAATGAATTGATCAAAATATGGGGTATTGATTCTTCGCATATTGCATATATGGGTGATGATTTTCCAGATGTACCTGTTTTAGAATTAGCAGGTATTAGTTGTTGTCCTAAAGATGCAGCTGTTGATGTTTTGGATGTTTGTGAATTTATCAGCCCTATCAATGGCGGTCAAGGTTGTGTTAGAGATTTGATAGAGAAAACTATGAAAATCCAGGAAACTTGGTTCAACGATGAAAGCCATCGTTGGTAGCTTCGATATATTCTTTATATTTGATTCATGACAGCATCAGAATTAATTAATGAAAACATCCATGTTTTGCGCATTACTGATACTGTAGAATGTGCTATCGATTTATTGTGTCAGCAAGGCATGAGTGAATTACCGGTTGTACTAAATAAAAAGCTATACAATTATGTTCGACTTGATTTATTGTACGCAATTGATGATAAATCTCAGGAGCTTAAAACTGTATTAAAAGAGAATCCTCATGCCGCAATTGTTATGGCTCATTCCCATATTTATGAATTAATTCCCCTATTGGCAACTAATCAATTAACTGCCATTGCTGTATGTAATAACAATTTTGACTTCCTTGGAGTAGTTGATCAAAAGAGGATAAATGAAATTATTACAAATTCTTTAACATACCGAGGTTTTGGTGCGGTAATTGTGCTTAATGTACCTTCATCAGATTATGCTCCATCTATTATAGCGAGATGGGTTGAAGAAAATGGAGCAAAAGTATTGGGAATGATGGTTACCCAAATGCAGGAATCTAGATTGCGTGTTAATATAAAACTTAACACAACTCAAGTACGCAGCATTATCGCTACTTTTCAGCGTCAGGGATTTCAAGTTGAGCAGGTTTATATGGCCGAAGATTCCAATGAAGATACTAGCAGAGCTGTTGATATGGCGCTGAGATTTTTCGATTTATAATTAGTTTTCGGGTATAGATTGTGGAAAAACCAAAGGTTTTTTCCGAAATACGATGTAGTAAACGTCCGTTTAAATATCTTTGAAAGCCTATAACAATCTTATGACTGAAAAAGATTCCTCCTATCAATCAGAAAATTTATTAAACGAGAATGAAGTAAAGCCTATTACATTAGTAGGTGTTGTAAACTTCTTTTGGCGTTGGCGTAAAGTATTCATTATTAGTTCAGTGATTGCAATAATCGTTTCAATAGTTATTACCCACCCTTCTATTACCAAACCAAAATATAAAGCTCAACATATATTTTATCCAACAAAAAATAATTCAATATCAAATGCTTTATTAACAGAGTTAAATCAGCGACAACAAGACCCCCTTGAATTCGGAGAGGAGATCGAAGCCGAAAAAGCTCTACAAGTATTGCAGTCAGGAACATTATTGGGACGATTAGTTCGTAATTTTAACCTGCTGGAGCATTATGGAATTGATCCCAAAAAGGAGAAGTTTCCAAAGTATGCCCTTGATAATAAACTTCAAGAAAATTTTAATTTTGAGCGAACTCGTTATTTAAGTATAAAAATTGAAGTTTTAGATGAAGACCCTAAAATGGCTGCTGACTTGGCAAACGGTATTGCTGATTTATACGATTCCGTAAAAACAGAAATTCAAAATCAAATAGCACAACCTGCACTACAGATTGTGGAACGTGCACTAAATCAAAAGCGCGAAAAAATTCAGAGTATTAAAGACGAATTGCGTGAATTAGGAACTAAAGGTATTACCAACTATGAGGAACAGTCTAGAGCCCTAGCCGAGGAAATATATAAAGTACAATCTTCAGGCAGAACTTCTCAACTTTCTCAACTAATGGAGGAAAGGAAACAATTAGTTGCAAATGGTGGTGATTTTATTGCCTTAAATGAATTAATTAAATTGGAAGAGGAGAAGGAAAGTGATTTAATGACTCAATATGAAAAACGTAAAGTAGATGTTGGGGAGAGATTAACACACAAATTTTCAGTTGAGGAAGCTACGGTTCCAGAAATTAAATTCTGGCCCAAAAGAACATTAATTCTTTTATTATCGGTGTTTGGAACCTTTGCAGCAACCGCTGTTGCACTACTTCTGATTGAATTATTTAAAAAACCTTTATCGCGTGTCTCTAATCCTGCGTGATTTAAATAACACTAAAAAAATTATACTTTGGATAATTCTTATTTCATTGGGAATAGGAATACCCTTTTCTGTAATTATGCAACAATATTGGGTATTGGCTATTCCCTTTGGAGTACTTACAATAGTTGCTGCGTTCATTTACACTGAAAATACACTTTTACTTGCGGGAGCAATAGCTCCATTATCGGTTAACTTTCAAGACTTAGGCAATGGATTAGGTATGTCGCTGCCTACCGAACCTATTTATATATTTCTCTTTGGATTATTAATATTCCATTCAATAAAGGAAAGGGCATTTATTGGAGATGCATGGAAGCATCCGCTCACAATTATTGTGAGTATATATATATTTTGGTTGTGGTTCAGCTCAATTTTTTCTACCATGCCTATGGTGAGCATGAAATTCGCTCTAGCAAGATCTTGGTATATTACCTTGTTCTTTTATTTTGGGATTCGAATTTTCAATAATTATAACAAAATTCATTTCTTCATGAAATGGTTTGTTTTCTTTACCATTATTGTAGCCACATATACCTTATACATGCATTCTCAAGATGGATTTTCAAGAGCAGCAAGTTATGGAATATCCTGGCCGTTTTTTCCCGATCATGGTATGTATGCGGCAGCTTTGGCATATGGAGTTTTTAGCTTGTTGATTTATACTTTTTACGTTCGACAATTTAATATTCAACTTGCTTGGGCACCAGTATTGTTTTTAGTTTTTACTTGGTTAATGTTTGCAATTGTAAACAGTTATACGCGAGCTACGTGGTTGAGTTTGATTATTGCAATTGGAGCCTGGTTATTGACGAAGTTTAGGATAAAATTCTTTTGGATAGTTATAGCATTTTTTATTGCATTAGGTGCGAGTTATCTAAAACAAGATGACATACAATATGCATTAGAAGCAAATAAACAAGGAAGTAGTGATGAGTTAGAGGGTCACGTGAAATCTGTATCAAATATATCTACAGACCCAAGTAATTTGGAAAGAATAAATCGATGGAAATGTGCCGCTAGAATGGTAAAGGAGAGACCAATTTTTGGTTTCGGCGCCGGTACTTATGTTTTTCAATATGGACCATTCCAAAAGTCGAGTGAATTAACTATTATTAGCACTAATTCAGGAGACTTGGGAGATGCGCATAGTGAATATTTTTCTGCAATGAGTGAGATGGGTTTTCCGGGATTGGTGATTTGGTTAAGTTTTGTTTTTATTACCATCGGGGTTGCATTTCGAATTATTTATACCACAGAAAATTTGAAGATTAAATTAACCACCTACATGGCATTATTGGGATTAATTGCATACCATGCTCATGGTGTGTTAAATAACTACAGTCAATATGATAAGTTAGCCGTTCCTTTGTGGGCGTTTACAGCAATTATTGTTGCTTTGGATAGGAGGAATAATATGCTTTTAAATAATGTTAGGTCAAAAGAATAATAGGCTTTTTAAAACGGGAATTTTTATTAGCGTATCATTTACGTTGATCGGTGTTTTAGGCTATTTTTTAACTACTGATACTACTCCTAATGCAAATTTAATTAAACCTGAATGGGCAAGTTTAAAACCTGGAGCTAAAGTGTTCTTTTTTCAGGGTAAACGTAAAACTGCTAGATCTATATTTTATGGATTTTGGGGAGATGAAAATTTAGGCGAACAGTTTAGTGTTGATCCAAGTTTTAAGGTGGCTAATGATGGTAAAAACTGGCATTATAAGTCTCTTAAAACTGGATTAGTTGAGGAAGTCGATCAAAAGTTAGTAGAAGGGGATTTACAAACTAAAACCTTTTGGCTGGGCTCAGATATTTTTGGAAGGGATGTAATGAGTAGGCTTATTATTGGTACTCGAATCTCCTTGAGTATTGGCTTGTTGTCTATGGTATTGTCCTTAGTGATTGGAATAACAATAGGGTTATGTGCTGGTTACTTTGGAGGATGGGTTGATAAAGTTTTAAGTTGGTTGATAACTGTATTTTGGTCTGTTCCAACACTATTGCTTGCATTGGGTTTAAGTGTGTTTTTAGGTAAGGGCTATTTTCAGGTTTTAATAGCTACTGGATTAAGCACATGGGTGGAGGTAGCGCGTGTTGTGAGAGGGCAAACTTTAGAATTAAGTAAGCGTGAATTTATATTATCCTCAAAAATAACAGGATTCGGATCATTTCACATTATGTTCAAACACATTTTGCCTAACCTAACGGGAACACTTACTGTTTTGGCAACTACTAATTTTGCTTCAGCAATACTTTTAGAGGCAGGTTTAGGTTTTTTGGGTTTAGGAGTTGAACCACCTATACCAAGTTGGGGTACAATGGTGAAAGAAAATTTGGGATATCTTGTTTTAGACCAAGCTTATTTAGCAATAATTCCCGGAGTCGCAATTATGATTCTAGTAATGAGTTTTAATTTGCTCACAATGGGACTCCGAGACTATTTCTCAGAAGATTCGATTTAATAAATTACCTCGAATTTTCTGCTATTGATTTCACCTTGTTCATTTTGGAAATTAATGATATATACGCCTATTTCTAGGTTAGAGGTATTAATATAACCATTAGATGGCTTTTCAAATAATTCAACAATTCTACCTTGAACATCAATAACTTTAATCCACTTAGCATTTTTTAATCCAATTATTTGAATGGGTTGTCCTTTACTTACAGGATTGGGGAAAATGCTGATACTATTTTCTAAATTGTTAATTCCATTATGACTCACATTTACAGGTACAGTAGCTGTATCTTTGCAACCAGTTGTTGTGTGTGTTCCAATCATAGTAATATCATACTCTCCTGCCTGATCGTAGGTATGGTCTGCACTGTTACCAGTTGTTGTATTTCCATCACCTAAATCCCATTCAATGGACATATTTGTAGTGTTTATTGGAGTACAAACTACTCTCCGTTGCCATAATAATTCCCATTGAAAACCAGCACTTGGACGATCAAGTGAATTTACTGTAATTGACATTCTATCTGATGTACAACCATTTTGAACGGTTTCGTAATAGACAGTTTTACTAGCAAATATTAAACCTAAATCTAAGGATGTACCTGAAGCAAATGATGATGTGGTAGTTTCATCCTCAAACCAATTAATTTGTCCGTAATCTATATCAAGACTAATAGATCCAGGAGTCTTGAAACAAACTGCAGGTGCATTAATGTTTTTTGCTGCTGGAGGGATGTTTACAATGATTTCTACACTATCGAAATTATCGTTAAGACAATTGCCATCATAGGTTTTAAAGTAGGCATATGATGGATTACTTTCCAGGCCGCCAACTCTGTTAAATTTACCTGTATAGTAGGGTGTAGATGATGTATTGTCATTAAACCACTTTACACCACCCCATAATGTAGAAGCCGCAATATCCGCAGAATCTCCATAACAAATTTCATCTGAAAGTTTAGCGAATGTTGGTGGTGCTTGGCCAGCTGTGACTTTCACTGCAACCCTTCCGGATCCACAATTTCCATCCCAGGTTTCAACATAAAACGTTTTTTCTCCTCTATTTGAAATTGAAGCTTGGTATGTATTTCCCGTACCCAATGGGGTTCCACCGTTATCTACATCAAACCAACGAATTGTAGCCGATGAAGAGGTGCTTGCGTTCAAGTCTATTGTTGATGTTTGACCATTATAGCAAATGTTGGTGTCGGATAAACCTGTAGGTGCGGAAGGAGCAAAAGCACTTCCAACAAAGGCTTGAACCATAACACGAGATGATTGATAAGCACAACCATTGTTATTTGCAGTAACATACAATGTAGTATCTGATGTAAGAGCAGAAGTTTTATAGTTATTACCAATGAATACTGGACTTCCTCCAGAAGGTGAACTAAACCACATTGCAGTTCCATAATCTGGATTTGCTGATAGATTCGCATTTGCATTGGTACACACCGAGTCGTTTGTTACCGAAATTTGGGTAGGATAGTTGCTTGCTGATACGTATGCAATATAGTCACGCGAAGTTTTACAAATTCCGTTAACTGCTTTTAATACAAATGTATCCGGATTTTGTATGTTTTGAATAGTGTAGGAGTTTCCTTTAAAAAACGGCGTATTGGAATTATATTGTGTATACCACTCCAGTGTATCTCCATTAACTGAAGACGATTCCATTTTTAAGCTATCTCCAATGCAACCTAAAGGATTTTGTTTTAATCCAGCGATGTTGGGTTTAAAGTAATTTACATTATCCGTAGTGTCATAACAATAAATTTGTGAAGAGGTATATTGAACTAAAAATGAACGCAATGATACATTGATATTGGATTTTGTGTTTGGTTTAAACGCACCATTTACACTATTCAATTGATTCACTGTGCCATTGTAAAGCCAATCATGGCAAAAATCATCAAAACCCGAACTCGCATAATACATGTAAGAATTGTAAAATATACTTCCCACCACACTATTATTGGATAAATTTTGGAAATGCAATGTATCAAGCAGCACATAACAGTCTGAAGTTATATTGAAATCTGTAGCGAAGGAATATGAAACAAAAGGATAAAATTGCATGTGACAGTCAAATTGAGTACCTGAAACATTTAGTGATAATCCTCGATACCATTTACCATTTAAGTTAGCACAGCTTAGATTACGTTGTTCACCATCACCATTTCCCCATGAATTTGATACTGCGCTAATTGAATAGCCAGTTGTATCAATTGATAGGACTAGGACATAATCTTTATTTACGGTAATTGCACTATCAAAGACTACATCGTGCTTAATCCTATTCAAAAATAAGGTTCCCATTGTAGTATCTATTCGAACCGCTTTCGATATTAGTGGGTTCCCCGTAGGAAGGGAATCTTGACCTGCTTCGTAAACGCTACAATTTATATAAGCTGAAGTGCGTCCAGTAATTGTATCATAAGGTAATGTTGCATAAAATCTAAAACCAGAAATGGTAATGTCTTGTGGGGCACCATAAAATTGTCCGAAAGATAAAGTACTACTAGCATTAATTAAATTAAACGCTGAAGTGCTGTAGCTCGGAAATGTAACTGTATCTGAAGCACATTGCGTGGGGTTAGATGCGCTTCTCTTATTAATATTTGAAATTGAATTTTGACCCCAACTATTTGGAGAAACTAATACAATACTGAACATTAATAATAAATTTTGTAGTGTTTTTTTCATACCTAAAAATATTTGATGCTATTACGAATTTATGAATATTTAAATAAATATATGTCTACAAATTGCAAGGGTTTCAAAATTGAAAATCTCCAATAAGAAAAGAAATGGTTAATTTTGCAATAATCTTATGAATTCGCATAAACTTTTAGAAGGTAAAAGAGGGATCATTTTTGGAGCCCTAAATGATGCATCAATCGCATGGAAGGTCGCTGAACTTTGTCACGCTGAAGGTGCACAAATTGTATTAACAAATGCACCGGTTGCCGCAAGAGTTGGTCAAACTGCCGAGTTGGCCGATAAATTGGGAGCTCCATTGATTTATGCGGATGTTACCAAGATGGAAGATTTGGAGAATCTGATTCAAGAGTCAACCAAACAACTTGGAGGGAAATTAGACTTTGTACTTCATAGCGTGGGAATGAGTTTAAACGTTCGTAAGAAAAATCCTTACACTGATTTAAATTATGAATACATGCATACTTCATTTGATATTTCTGCAATGTCATTTCATAGATTAATGCAGTCATTATGGAAGTTCGATGCTATGAATGAGTGGGGAAGTATACTGGCATTATCTTATATTGCTGCACAACGTGTTTTCCCTGATTATAACGAGATGGCAGATGCTAAGTCATTGCTCGAAAGTTTCGCTAGAAGTTTTGGATATCATTTTGGTAAATCAAAAAAGGTAAGAGTAAATACTATTTCACAAAGTCCTACTAAAACAACTGCTGGTAGCGGTGTGGGTGGTTTTGATGCATTCTTTAATTATGCAGATAAAATGAGTCCATTAGGAAATGCAAATGGTGAAGATTGTGCTAATTATTGCGTAAGTTTATTCTCGGATTACACAAGAATGGTAACAATGCAGAATTTATTCCACGATGGTGGTTTCAGTTATACGGGAATTTCATCTGATTTGATGGAAAGTTTCTCAGATGAGGCGATGAATAAATTAAAATAAATTTAAATATGGGAAAAGGTGATAAAAAAACAAAAAAAGGTAAGATTTTTAAAGGTACTTTTGGTAAAACTAGACCAAGTAGAACTCCGCTAGTTATTGAAACTAAGAAAAAATCAAAAAAATCTAAAACAAAAAAATAGGAGGGTTAACCCTCCTATTTTTTTATGGTGACAATCTACTTTTTTTCCAATGAGATCCTAATTTACTATATGCGATTCTATCATGAATTCGACTCGGTCTACCTTGCCAGAATTCAAAATAACTTGGAGTAATAATATAGCCGCCCCAATTATCAGGTCTTTTAATCCTTTCCGGTTCCGAAATTAGTTTATCTACGGCCTTTTGAAGATCTTCTGATTCCTCTAGGATTTGACTTTGACTACTAACTATTGCTCCAGCTTGTGATGTTATTGGGCGAGAGTAAAAATACTTATCATTTTCCTCGTTCTCAAGTTTTTGAGCAATACCTTTTATTCTTAGTTGTCTTTCTAGTTCTGGCCAGAAAAAATTTAAATAAACATTGTGATTTGCATCAATATTCTTACCCTTTTGGCTGTTGTAATTAGTAAAAAAAACTAACCCATTCTCAGTTACTTCTTTAAGGAGTACTACACGGGATACCGGGTCGCCATGATCATCAGTAGTACTTAAC
>JAURFW010000034.1 GCA_030834125.1 Bacteroidota bacterium
AGACTTACTGTGTAGACCCCAGGGGTATTGAACTGAAAATCTGGCTCAAAAGATGATGCGTTAGTGCCATTAGCAAACTCCCAATCTGGAGAATTGGATACAGGACAATTGTCGGGATTTGCCGAGGTGACGGTCCATTCGTAAATATTGGTATTGCCGCAATCAGTAACGCTTGAATTGTTCGTAGAGGTAACTGCTGCTGGACCACACACCAAGTAAGTGCTCAAATCAAAATCTGCAATAACCTCCGGGGTAACACATACCGTCTGAGTGAATTGAGTAATCCCGCATCGGTTACTTTGTCCCGATGAACCTGTAAACAAAGTCACTTGATAATTTCCAGGTTGGAGAAACGTAATATTAATTTGAGGAACAGAATTAGTACTCCAGGAACTTGCAGAATCAGAGTTAATATTGACACCACCGGGCCCTGCCCATCCCATATGTCCTTCCACAGTGACAAAATCATTGGCACTTGCAACTCCAGCTAAACTACTAGAAGTTATTATGGTACCATCTGGTGCGGTAATTTGCCAAAATCTTCGGTAGCCTTGTGTGCACGAACCGTTTGTAATGTTATAGCCAGCAATTGTATCATCTATGGCGGCAAGTGAAGTATTGATACAAATGGTATCATTGGGAGGGTCCGGGCTAAACTCAAAAGCTGCCTGTGGCCCACTTTCAATATAGATTGGTGCAAATCCATTGGTTGATTGCCCGCAGGCATTCGAAGCTGTTATTGAAATTTCGAATGAGTTTGAATAGGTTTGTCCATTAAAAATGACATCCTCCGCACCACACGAAACTGAACTGTACGTATGAGTATAAGTCGCTGGTGGAGGATGCTGAAATACTACAGGATCTGAACCATCGCTAACTTCAATGGTATAAATAGTACCTGCCCCGTTTTGAGCTCCAGGAGAAATGTCATAAGTCACTGTGCCTGGGTAACATAGAACGGGTACGCCCTCGTTACTAATTGTGGCTGTTGGACCCGCTCCTACATATAAATTATAGTTCTGTTCAAAAATACAGGAGCCTTCTTGAATAGTATAAATAATTTCTCCATAACCCGTGTTTATAGAATATTCGATAGACTGATCAACTCCTCCAAAATTAACTCCTGTAAAAGTATAAATCAATTCACCTGCTCCATTTGTTATAGTGTGAATGGAATTTGCGGTAGTGTTGATAGATGCTGTTTGAAAAGAGAAAATGGTCGCATATCCCGCTTCACCCGAAGCGTCATTGCACCAAGTGAAGTATTCTGTGCCGTTAAATGTTTGAGTCCCCCATCCATTTGGAACAATCGCAGGACTAATGGCCGGAGAGGCAACAACCGTAACTCCAAGAGTGGAAGTAGTCCCATTAATATCGAGGGTAATTGTATAAGTCCCTGCCGCATCAAATGTAATGGCGTGAGGGCCCTGTGTACTTGCGGTAGTTGTGTTGCCGCCAGGAAAACTCCAACTGTAAACCGCATCAACGGGGACCTCAGTCGAAGTGTCTGTGAAAGTCACTGTTGTTCCTTCACAAATGCTTATGGTCCCATCACTATCATCGTCGGCTGGAGAAGAAGTGAAACTAACTTGCAAATCGAAATCTGCCGCTACAAAATCCCAAATATTATTAGAAGCAAGGGTAATTGAAAATATAACAAATGATCCCCAAATCAATGATTTTCTTTGAATACTTTTAAACATCAATAATTGATTTATGTACTTTTTCATAGCCTAGAATCACATCCCAATTGCCAAATCTAACTAAAAGAACTTAATTAGAATAATTTATAAAGTAATTTGAGTAAGAAGGCACTGCGGAGTTACTCAAATCGACAATTTTGAAATAGACAATAAGCAATACAAATACTTAAAAATATTTATTTATGAAGAACTCCGCACCAGAAGTTTTGGGGCAATAATGGTAGTTTTTGGCTTAAGAAACTTGGATTTAATCTGTCTGACGACTTCTTCGGCCGCCGAGGATCCAATCTTATTTTCTCTAAGATCGATGACACTGAGGGAGGGAGAATATTCTTTGGACAACTCACCGTCAGAAGTAGCAATAATTTTGAAATTTGAAGGCACAGTCCTCCCAACATCAATGGCGCATTTGAGGGTCTTGATTCCAAGTCTTTCGTCAACAGCAAATGCCCCATCAATTTGCGCATGATTTTTCAGAAAATTATCGATTTCATCTTCAGATTCATCCAAATCGCCAACCTCGAGCCTCATTACAACATGGCCTCCAGACAATTGATGCCATGCACTGGTAAAGCCTTCCTCACGCCTTTTGATCACTTCCAAATCAGAATTTACCACTACAACCAATGGGCAGCGGCATCCAGCTTGGTAGAGGTGTTCTGCGGCCTGAGCCCCACCATTCTCATCATTGCTGATGATTTGCGAACAATTGATTTCATCACTAACCCGATCAAAAAGCACCAAGGGGAATTCGTTTTTAATCAATTGTTTAAAATGATTAAAATGTTTGTTCTTTTGAGTTTCAATCGACAAGGCGACAATGAGCCCATCGACACTGCCATTAGTCAACATTTCACTGTAGCGGACCTCGTTCTCTAAAGATTCGTTGGTGATGCAGGTGATGATAGAATACCCTTGTTTTTCAGCTGATTCCTGAATGCCATTTAAGGCCTTGACAAAATAGTAGTTGAGCAAATCTGGGATAATAACTCCTATCGTGTTGGTGCGGTTTTGCTTTAAGTTTTTAGCTAAGGTATTGGGCCGATACTTTAGTTTTTTGCTCAATGCCAGCACCTTAACTTTGGTCCCATGACTGATTTCGTGACTGTCGTTAAGGGCTTTAGAAACGGTGGAGACTGATAATCCCAATTGTTGGGCTAAATCCTTAAGCTTTACGAGTTGTTTTGCCAATTTGTGCTTCTATTAGAATGTCACTTCTACCGAAACAACTTGGTCTCCGCGTTTGACTTTTACTGTGGTTGAATTGCCTTCTTCAAACTTGGAAAGGGCTTGCATGTAGCCCATCATGTCTTTGACGTCATAGTCCCCAAGAGCAACTACAACGTCTCCTTTTTGCAGGCCTGCTTTTTGGGCAGGTTTGTCTTCACTTACCCCGTCAATGCGCATGCCTTCACCGTCGAAAAGATAGTCAGGGATCACACCAAGGGTGACCTTAAAACGAGGCGTTTCTGTTTCGTCACTCGCCGTTTTTCGGAAAGCCAATTTGCCGTTGTTATCCAGGTCGGAGATGAGTGTGAAAATATAATCCGATATCAATTGCATGCCTTCGTAATTGAGCTTGTCAGCATCGTCAGTTGGCTTGTGGTAGTCGCTGTGTTGGCCGGTGAAAAAATGCAAAACAGGAATGTCTCCAAGATAAAAAGAGGTGTGGTCTGAAGGCCCTACACCAGACTCATTTTCGATGATTTTGAACGTCTCATTATTCGACATGACCGTCTGTTTGAACAAAGGAGAAGTGCCTGTGCCGTAAATCGCTAAGGTTTTTTCATTTGAAAGTCTACCGACCATATCCATATTGAACATGTAATTGATTTTTTCAACGGGAACGGTCGAATTTTTGACAAAAAAATTAGAGCCTAAAAGACCGAGTTCTTCTCCCGAAAAGGCCATAAACAAATAGTTGTTATTCTTGTTGTGGTCTCTCAGCCTGTAAGCCAAATTGAGCATCACGGCTACACCGCTGGCGTTGTCATCGGCGCCGTTATGAATTTCATTTTCTTCACCTCTAAACAAGGATCCTCCCAAATCGCCATAACCCAAATGGTCATAGTGCGCACCAATGACGATAGTTCGCTCGGCCTTATTGTCGATATAACCCAAGACGTTTCGTCCAATGACCGTGCTGCTGTCCTCGCTCTCTGTAAAACTGGCTTCTGAATGCGGATCAGTTTTGGGGGTAAATTTAAAATCTTGGAAATAGCCATTAGTCCCCTTTTCCTCAAGACCCAAATCGTCGAACCGCTGTGCGATGTAATCTGCAGCCGATTTCTCTCCATCGGATCCAGTTTGACGACCCTCAAGCTCATCGCTGGCCAAAAATTCGACATCAGCCTTTAAATTATTCTCAGGAATTGGCTGATTTGCACAACCCATGAGCGTTAATAATAATACCGATAGCGACATTTGCTTGACCATAATAATTCTATTTTTGCTCAAAATTATCAATAAAAAAGATCATGAAGTTTATATCTGCCTTTTTATTTGTCGCTCTGGCTTTTTCTTGCAAAGACAATACAAATAAAACTCCCCAAAATCAGGCAAATTCCGACCAAAAAGACAGCCTTATTTTCCCCGAAGAAGTTCATTTTAAATCCATACGTCAAGTGACCTTTGGCGGCGACAACGCCGAAGCCTATTGGAGTTTTGACGACCAAAAATTGATTTTTCAGTCCAATAATCCCGCTTGGGGATTAGGTTGTGATCAGTTGTTCATCATGAACCAAAACGAATCCTTCGACAGTATTGCCCCTCCTATGGTGAGCACAGGTCTTGGACGCACCACTTGTGCCTACTTTTTGCCCGATAACAAACATTTCGTTTATGGCTCAACTCATCTCGGCGGTAAGGAATGTCCAGACGCCCCTCTGCGACGCGAAGGCAAATACGTTTGGCCCATCTACGAAAGCTATGACATATTTGTCGCCGATTTACAAGGCAATATTACGGGACAATTGACCACTGAACCCGGTTACGACGCCGAAGCCACAGTTTCGCCCAAAGGTGATAAAATCGTTTTTACCTCAATGAGAACTGGGGATTTAGAATTGTTTACTATGAATTTGGACGGTTCCGATGTCAAACAAATTACGAACGAACTGGGTTATGACGGTGGTGCATTTTTCTCTCCCGATGGAACGCAATTGATATTCCGATCTTCACGACCCAAAACAAATGAGGAAATTAAAGAATACAAAGACCTCCTCAAAGAAGGTTTGGTACAACCAACCAATATGGAACTATACATTTGTAATGCTGATGGGAGTAATTTGCGCCAATTGACCAACTTGGGCAATGCGAATTGGAGTCCATTTTTTCATCCCAGTGGAAAAAAGATATTGTTCTCGTCCAATTTTGAAGCAGAGCGTGGCTTTCCATTTAACCTTTACATGATTGATTTAGATGGCAAAAATCTGGAGCGAGTAACTCATGGCCTCACCTTTGATGCCTTTCCAGTCTTTTCGAATGATGGCAAGAAATTGGTCTTCTCCTCCAACCGCAACAACGGCGGTGGACGCGATACGAATTTATTCATTGCCGAGTGGCAAGATTAGCATGATCATTGAATTGTTTTCACCAGACAGTTTAGGTACTAAAAGAAAACTTTTCCCCCATTTTTATTGCGCCGTTGTTTATTTTATAAAACTGTCTGTCAAAGTTTTGATGGATAAATTGTCGGTAAATGATTTTAAGTCTTGAGACTGGTCCTTTTCAATGAATATGGTTTTTTCGGTATTTGGAAGCATATCGAAGTAGTTGTCAGAAAAATTATTTTCAGAATTTGTTATCACAAAAACATTTTTGGCCAGCTGATCTGTTTTTAATGTCACTATAAATTGATTATTTCTTTCGTCAACGGAGTAAACTATTTTAGGGCTGCTGAGATATAAATCTTTCGCAGGTTTAAAATACAATATGTTGTTTGAGAGAATTTTATCATTTGATTTGATCTCCGTGAACAGCAGTGTGTTGTATGGCATGTCACCTTTCAAAAATTCATCTTTCTTGAGTTCTAAAAAAACGTTGGTACTGTTGCCTTCAATTCTAATCGGCCTATTCCATTCTTGAAGAGTATTGCCATCAAAATCAATGAGCTGCGTTTTAAGATGAGCTTCTATACCTTTTATCGAATCTGAAACTACAACTACATTTACTTGCCTTTCATTGTTTTCATAGCTCACCAAAAAATTTTGAAAGGATGCCTTAGCTTTATAATGCAGTGCTTTCCACTTCCCATAATAATCAATACTTGACCAGGAAACCGCGGGCCAACAGTCATTGAGTTGCCAATACAAACTGCCCATGCATCTGTCCCTATTTCTTCTGTGCGCTTCAATTCCGATACCCACCCCATCAGCCTGAAGCAATTGACTCACGTATAAAAGGTTTTCAAAATCCTTTGGTTCTTTATAATACCGCATCATGTATTCTTCAATTGTCACATTGCCGATACTCGATCTTTGGTGCGATTTCATGACTTCGGAATAAATGTCATAGTCGTCAGGAGAGGTGTATTTTTTTACTGAGTTAAACTCTGGAAATGACTGGAATCCGTATTCAGACATAAAACGCGGAATAGCAGTGTTATAATTTTCAAACGGTTTTTTTCCCCACCATACATCCCAATAATGATAATCGCCATCGGTAAAAGAGATTTTTTTACCGGGCGCACTGCTTGGGGATGACGACCAATAATCCCGGTCACTGTCATATTCCTTAATAACATCCGGAAGAATTTTATGGAATAATTTTTCGTACGATTGCCACATCCTGTCTGCCACTTCTTTAGATTGCTCTTTGGCAACATTTTCTTTCCAACCCCAATTTTGCCAAGCCCATTGATTTTCATTATTGCCACACCAAAGTGCAATTGAGGCATGGTTCCTAATTCGTTTTACATTGTATATGGCTTCCTGCTTTGCATTTTCGAGAAAAGACTCGTCCCCAGGATACATCGCGCACGCAAACATAAAATCTTGCCATACTAACAACCCCTTTTCATCACACAATTCATAGAACAGATCATTTTCGTAGATACCGCCTCCCCAAACGCGAATCATATTCATGTTGGCTTCCTTAGCGGAGTTTAAAATGAATTCATAATCAGATTGATCTGGTCTGTTTGCAAAAGGATCTTGTGGAATATAGTTCGCGCCTTTCATAAAAACAGGGTATCCGTTGACTTTAAAATAAAATGCCGATCCAAGAGAGTCTTCATCTGTGACGAGCTCTATGTTGCGCAAGCCAATTCGGTGTGATTTTGAGTCCGTATTTGAGTCTGCATTGACAATTACTTCTACCTCATATAGCACTTGCTCCCCCATTCCATTAGGCCACCATAAATCAGGATTCTCGATTTCGAAGGGCACCTTCAACAGGTTTTTTCCCTTACTCAATTCGACAATAGTTTTTTTAATAGATTTTTTGTTGACCAGAACTTCAACAGTCGCTCCATCAACAGGCGCTATGGCATCAACCTCCGCAATTGCAGTTAATAAGGCTACACTGTCCAAACGGGTTTGTTTGATGTACAAATCTTCCATTTTAATAGAGGACCATCCTCGCAGTTTGACTGGTTTCCAAATCCCGGAAGTCACCAGTCTAGGACCCCAATCCCATCCAAAATGATAGCCAGCTTTTCTCGAAAATATGCCCACCTTTTTTGCACCATCTACTTTTCCGATTTCAGCTAAATCATTTCCAGATTCTGGCAATTTATACCCTATTTCATCATGTTTTTGAACGCCCTTGGCTATCGGTGATTCAAATATAACCAGCAAGGTGTTGTTTCCTTCTTTCAATATTGTTTTGCAATCGACAATATAATTTCTAAACATGTTGTCTGTTTGTAAAATTAATGAGTCGTTCAAAATGACTTTACTGTAAGTGTCTAAGCCCGAAAATTCTATCTCCAGATGTTGCTTTGACAATAATTCCTTTGAGACGTTAAAATCAGTTTTGTACTGCCAATCTGCTTTGTCAATCCATTGCAGGTCCAACTCATTTAGTCTGAAAAAAGGGTCTTTAATCTTATTATTGTTCAATAAATCTAAATGAACTGACCCTGGGACTTTAGCATTGAGCCATTCTAAATCTCCCACTTTTTGAAAGCGCCAGTTGTCGCTTAATTCTATTTCATAAACTGGTGAACTATTTTCTTTGCAGGCACTAAAAAGAATAAGAGCTACAATAGCAATCCATTTTAGTGTAAGGTTCAAGTAATTTTTTATCATAATTTAAATTAACTCAATTTTTTCATTTGAACTAATTACAGGCCAAGTTTTTAATTTAAATGATCAATATATGTTGGAAAGTTAGCTTTAGATTTATCAAGATGTAGCTTATTTAACGAAATTCCGCATAAAATGACACCTCTGAAGTATCACCATTTCTGATGACTTTTGAGCAGATAACTCAAACCAACTATTGAACGTTTTTTATATACCGCTAAGAGTTTGTTCATACTCATAATTTATTCAGCATTGTTATAGATGGGGTAGTTTGAATTTTGATTTCTACACAGCCCTTCATGCAACCTCAAAGCAGATCGGATGAAGGTTGGGTTTGCCTAACTGCCGGCAAAGGGAGAGCCAAAAATACCAACTGCTAACTCTGCCCATATTATAAAAAGGATAAAAAGCAATATTCCAATGTATAGGATTCGGATTTTCAAATTCTTAGAGCGATTACGGACAAAATAAATTCCAATACCAAGGAACATTAAAAGCGATCCCATAATAATGAAATCAAAAAGACTCCAGTTAATCTCATCCGTAATGACCATTCCTATTAATGGAATTAGCAATAGAAAAAGAGGATAAAAGATTCTTTCTGCCATATTTAAAAATTATAATCCCGTAAAAATAATACCACAGGATAGGTTTAGCATAACAAGTTTTGGATAGTTTCTTTATCGTGTGATTTAAATTCGTTCCTCATTTTCGGCATCATCTTCACAATCGCAAATTTCACAGATAAAAGTAGTTAGACAATAATTCATAAGTCTACTTTAATATAATTCTTAAAAAAATACGTTATCTGGTAAAATCAAATTAATGTTATTGTAAATTATTTTTAACTCTTAACCTTGAATAGATGCTCTTCCCTAGATTTGATAGAAACGGAATTCCAACTGAATCATATTGGTATACGCCATCATTATAGATATTATTTTCATTCACTCTCAGGGTGCAAGAAAGAATAAATTCGATATTATTTTCTAGATCGATAATATAGGCTGTTTCGGTAAGGTGTCCGTATGCAAAACCAACTTTGTTATAAATCTTGAAATTTTTAGGAATTTCATTTTTAGAATCCCCAAAAAGAAAAAACTTTACATAGCTATCCCAGTACTTTGGTTCAGTGTAGCCATATTTGGCTCCTTCTAAGGTATTCCAACTCATTGATTGTAGGATAAAGTCATAAAAATCATTTGACATGCGAAATATCTTATCTCCAGAATACATATTTCTGAAAATTATCCTTTTGGTTATTTCATGAAGATCACGTAATGAAATATAATTCTTATCCTCAAATGAAAACATTTGGTGGATTAAACTATCATTTCTAATAAATCCATCTCCGATTATCTCATTTTTTAATTTTTTTCCACTTGCTGTATAATTCCTATTCTTTGAATTGATAAATAATTCATTACCATCATCAAGGTAAAAAACATATTTTAAGTTTTCTTTAATCCCGTATGAAAAATCATGAATGATACGAGAGCTTAAAAACCCTTTATTATGAAGTTCGGTATTGATATAGTTCTTGCCTAGAAGATGAAATATAATATTATAGGCTTCATTATCACTAACTAAGAAAATTTTTTCAATCAATTCTCTAAGAGTTCTTTTTTCGTGCAAAAGGTTTTGTCCTTCGAATACCGAAAAATTAGTGTCTAAATTTATTTTTGGTTCAGTTTTATTTATGTCAGTAATGTATTGCAGAGTTAATAAAGCTACAGGGAGTTTTACGGTGCTTGCTGGGTAAAAATATAATTCATCATCTAGCGAAAAATCATAATCTTTAAAGGCTATTTTACCTTTAGAATTTCTTGAAACTTCCGTTAATATAATTTGCGCATTATATTTTCCCCAATCATCTAAAACTTTAAGTATAACGGGAGTGGGATGGTCAATATAATTTAGAATTTCACGATTGCATGAAACCAACAAAACACTTGATAATATGTAAAACTTTACTCTACCCAATCAGATAAGTTCTGTAATTAATAAATTAAATGTAAGTAAACATTTATAATTGACATAAAATCAATAAAATATTACATCTAACTTTTTGAAGAATAGAAATAGTTAAAGCGAAGCAAGATTAAACCGCCGTTATACTTGAGTTTAATGCAAAAAAAAGAGTAACCATTTCTGATTACTCATTAGTAGAGCGGAGTATCCAATTATCGAACCTTGACGATACCGATGATATGTCAAGACAACGCCTGATTTGGGTGGGGTTGGGGGCGATCGAACGTCTTGTGTTGAGTAATGTAGAAACCTTTAAGGTTCTTGATAGTAAATGAACTAACGTTTTGCGGCTTCGCGTTCGGGCGGGATTTTTAGAACTGCACTTGATATGAAGAACCGAACTAAAATATACGCAGAAAACGTCAAATGAAGCACGAAACTCCGCCTGCGGCAAAACCGCTGTTATGGGCTGGTCTTATCGTTTAATTACTTTAAATATTTGTTTCGAGCTATTTCCCACACTCAACATATAAATACCTCCAGGTAAATTTTCCATTTCTATTAATGTATTCTCATTATTTATTGTTCCCGAAAAAACGGCTATACCTAAATTGCTATAGAGAGTATATGCCGCTCCAATAATATTAGAATCTGCTTTTACATTAATTTGATTTGTGGTCGGATTCGGAAAAATAGAAATGGCATTTTTAACATCAAAATCAGAAATGCTTGTGGATAAATTCAAATTAGAAAGTGCAAAACGAAACACCCCTTGAGTATTTGTAGCTGCAATTATGTAGTTATCGTTAAGTTCTAAATCAAAAATTGTCAAGTCAGTTAAACCAGTATTTATTGTGGTCCAATTGTCCCCATTATCAGTCGAATAAAAAACGCCTGATCCAAATGAACCGGCGACAATTAACTGTGAGTTGCTAGCAAATCCTCTGTATGATCCTGATACAAGTCCTCCTCCCAATAATGTCCAATTAGCTCCATAATCTATAGAGCGATAAACTCCTGTCCCAATTTGGCCTCCTGCAAAAAGAGTGTTCCCTTTGCTTTCAATAGCTCTAAAATTTGTAGAACCGCCTAAGCCGTTATTTATTGCAGTCCAGCTAGCTCCCCAATTAATGCTTTTATAAATGCCTGAACCGTTTGTACCTACAAATAAAGTGTCATTTATTGCGGTAATGCATCTTACGTCTGTTGTTGATAATCCTGCAGTACTCCAATTATCTCCCTGGTCTGTTGAAATAAAAACACCGGTTGGGCCTACATAAAATAATCTTGTACCTACTTTAAGAATACCACTACCAAGTAAATTTGTTAATCCAACATTTTTAGGAACCCAAGTTGTACCATTGTCAGAGCTTCTAAATGCACCTTGACTAGTGCAAGTGTAAATATAATTGTTGTCCTTTGTAAATCCTCTTGTAGGTCCAACATTGTCGTTTCCTGAATTTGATAAAGAAAAATTTGCGGCACTATCAGTAGAAAGATAAACTCCAGTTTGTCCGCCTGCATAATTATAGGAACCATTTGTTAATAACGACTGCATATTTAATCCAGCCGTTCCTGCAGATTGTTGCCATTGTCCAAAAGCTGAAATGCTAAAGCCACTGAATAAAAGAAATTGTAATGTTGTTTTTATCATTTTAATGTTACATTAAAATAAGACTGCTTTTCAAGCATTAGGTTTAATTCGGCTTGTGATTTATTTTAAACTTGCCCATAACTTGTTGCTAACCGCCACTGGTCAACTTTACTCAAAATTACAACTTATTTTAAAGGTGTTTTATTGTTAGAAAATCAGTTTGAGTTTAGAACATGTTATGCAATTTCAAGATAGATTTGATCACCTCATTAGCCAACAGAGATAACTGTATTTGTATTTTAATGTGCTCAACTTTTTAAAATACCTTTTGATTCAATCGAAATCTGAAAAAGAAACTTATATCATAAATCGTACTTAAAATTAGCTTACGCTAAAATCATCGAGTATGAATATAATCATCTTATCCGTAAAGATGAAAAATGTTTTTTCTATCTGTATCAATTATGTATCATAATAATTACAATTACCTATTAGTTTTACAACCAATAATTAAAATTTAAAAATATGATGTTTAAAGCAAGAGTTAGATTAGATGTTATTCGAAGAGGGCATTCTAAGTTAGAAGTCATTGAAACCATGATGGACAATGAAACTTATAGTAATTGTAATTCAAGCGTTAGAAAAAAAATAGTAGAGGAGGCATGGTGTAATTCTATGTTTCCAGGGGCTGATAAAATAAGAATTTATAATGCTGTTAAAATTTAATAAACAACTGAATTACAACACAGAGAATATTATTACTATAAAAGAAATAAATGAACTAATAGAAAGCGACTATATCCAGGAAGATATTCATAATAATCATGATGGTTGGTTTCCTTTAATGAAATACGACGAAGATTATGGTATTACTAAATCTTTTGATGCAATTCAGTTCTTGACTGTAGGACTAAATCCGTCATTAACTAATAACTTTAAAGAGCATATTCACTCAACTATCTTTGAAATTAAAGATAAATTCGATCCAAAGTCAAAACATGATTTTGGTCGAAAAGATAAATATGTAATTGATAAAGAAGCGATAACAAAAAAATTAATTGACTATCAAGCATTGCTTAAATATGACAATAAAGAACAAATCCCATATTTCAAACATCTAAAGTCATTTTTTGAGGATATCAATAAAGAAATTAGTTTTAAAGATCACGTCTTTCATTATGATTTTTGTCAATTGAGACATACAAACTCAAAAGAAATCACAAATATTTTAAATGATAAATACGAATATTTTGCTAAACATTTTAATAAAATAATTGAAGCTGTAAATCCTGAGTATATTTTTGTTTTTAATGCATCATTATCGAGATTGTTAATTGATAAAGATTTTTTTTCTAGTAAAACCATACACAAAGAAAGCGGTTGTTATTATTTAAAAGACAAACCCGGTTCATCACCAAAAGTTATATTAGCAAATCAACTTTCTGGAGGAGCAACATCTTCAGTTTATAAAGAGTTATTAATATGGAATGTAAATAGAATTATAAATAAATAAATAAAATAATTATGGCAAGAGATTTTACAAAATACACCGTAGAAGGTTTAGGCGAAAACCTGAATAAACGACAATTGGTTTTTGAAATCGTAAAAGATTATATAGCCAAAAACAATCCAAGTTTAGAAGAATTGCAAAAAGTATTCCCAGACGAAATTCAGGGTTCTTTAGGTTTTATTAGGACAGAAACGGATGTGAAAGATTTTAAACGTTTTAACATGCGTGAACCGTTAAGCATTAAAAATGGTTTGCATGCAGTGGTGTCTAACCAATGGGGGGG
>JAURFW010000021.1 GCA_030834125.1 Bacteroidota bacterium
ATAACAGGCTGATCTTGCCCAAGAGCTCATATCGACGGCAAGGTTTGGCACCTCGATGTCGGCTCGTCACATCCTGGGGCTGGAGAAGGTCCCAAGGGTTGGGCTGTTCGCCCATTAAAGTGGCACGCGAGCTGGGTTCAGAACGTCGTGAGACAGTTCGGTCTCTATCTGTTGTGGGCGTAGGAAAATTGCGAGGATCTGACTTTAGTACGAGAGGACCGAGTTGGACATACCTCTGGTGTATCTGTTGTGGCGCCAGCTGCATCGCAGAGTAGCTATGTATGGAATAGATAAGCGCTGAAAGCATCTAAGCGCGAAACTAGCCTCAAGATGAGTTTTCCTTTAAGGGTCGTGGTAGATGACCACGTTGATAGGCTACAGGTGTAAAGGTGGTAACATCAAAGCCGAGTAGTACTAATTACCCGTAAACTTACCTTACACTCTAAGTAGTGAATTGAATGTTTTATTTCCGACATTGTTAAGATCTTTTAAAGAGCATATGGTGGCTATGGCGAGGGAGTCCACCTCTTCCCATTCCGAACAGAGAAGTTAAGCCCCTCAGCGCAGATGATACTTGGTTAACCCCTGGGAAAGTATGTCGCCGCCATCCTTATTTAAATCAGCCCTGAGAAATCAGGGCTTTTTTTATGCTTTTTGAATAACGAGAATGTTATACCACGGTACTTTTGAATTTGAGTTATTTCCTCTATCTTTGCAACTAACAATCGTTAGTTAGTAGTTGATTTGACACGTAAACAAGAAATACAACAAGAAGCTCTTCTTATGATGAAGGAGGTTGGTTTTTCTGGACTGACAATGAGAACGCTAGCCAAAAAGCTAGGCATGGAAGCTCCAAGTCTATACAATCATCTTCAGTCAAAGGATGATTTATTAGTAACCGTTTGTAGTAATATCGCTGATCAACTTGAAACTCATATTTTAGAGGTAAACGATATTTATTTCAATGCAAAGGATAGGTTAAAAATGGCCATAAAAGGCCATGTTAATGTACTTACCCAAAATATCACTGCCTCTTTTGTATTCGTTAATGAATGGCGTTTCCTTCCTGTAGAGGATAAAAATCTTTTCATACAAAGAAGAGATAAATATGAGCTTGAATTTCGAAGAATTCTGGATCTTGGAATCAAAGAAGGCAATTTGCAATTTTCAGACGTTAAAATAACATCACAAATACTTCTTTCAGCACTAAACTCTATTGTAGACTGGTATAAACCAGATGGAGGCTTGACCCCTGACGACGTTGCCTTACAGCTTTTTAAGTTCGTGGGCTCCGGAATCACCAAAGAATCAGAAATATATTGGTAAATTAAAAATAGTAAAAATATGTACGGAAACACTTACATCGAAAACAGTGAAAAGCAAAACAAATTAACAGCTAATGAAGATCCTAAAAAATTAGCAGAATTTGAAGCAAGAATTGCAGCAGGGGATAAAATAGAACCTCATGATTGGATGCCGGCAGAATACCGCAAGCAATTAGTGCGAATGATCGAACAGCATGCCCATTCTGAAATTATTGGGTCGTTACCAGAAGGAACTTGGATTACAAGGGCTCCTGGATTCAGAAGAAAGCTGGCATTGATGGCTAAGGTACAGGATGAAGTTGGACATGCACAATTGTTATATTCTGCAGCAGAAACTTTAGGTAAAAGTAGAGAAGATATGCTGAACGATTTGATCAAGGGCAATAGTAAATACTCCAACGTTTTTAACTATCCAGCTTTAACATGGGCAGATTCAGCTGTAATTGCTTGGTTAATCGATGCTGGTGCAATTGTTAATCAATTAGCAAATTCAAAAGGTAGTTATGGCCCTTATGTGAGAGCTCTGGAGCGAATTTGTGCTGAGGAGTCTTTCCATCTAAAATATGGACACGATAATGTTGTGTTTTTAGCAACTGGAACACCAAAACAAAGAGAAATGGTACAGGAAGCATTGACTCGTTGGTGGCCTCCAATTATGCATTTCTTTGGTCCGTCCGATAAATTATCAGTTCATACAGAAGTATTAATGCGTTGGAAAGTAAAAATGGGTTCAAACGATGATATGCGTCAAACTTTCTTGGATATGTATGTGCCGAAAATTTGGGACCTTGGACTAACATTACCAGATCCAAATTTGAAGAAAAATGAGGAAACAGGTAAATGGGACTATACCGAGCCAGATTGGGATGAGTTTAAGCGCGTAATTAATGGAGATGGTCCATGTAACAAAGAACGCCTTGCTGTTCGTCGAATGGCCGAAGAGAAAGGTAGATGGGTTCGCCAGGCAATACTTAAGAAAGATTCACAATACGTAGCACCATTATCATAACACGTTGATATGAAAATTAAAAGTCTAGACCCCAGAATTACTCGAGCAAAGATTGATGAAAATACCCAAGAAGGTGTTTTGAACCCTATGGATCATTTCCAAACTTACGAGGTATTTGAGCAGAAAAAACGTGGTACACATCATTGTCATGTCGGTTCAGTACATGCACCTTCAGCAGAGATGGCTATCATCTTTGCGAAAGAACAGTACACTCGACGTGGTCAGTGTGTGAACCTTTGGGTAGTTAAAACCTCAGATGTTATGGTAACAGAATATTTAGATTCGGATATTTTCGAAACAACTGAAACAAAATCTTACAGAGACCCAAATTCCTATAAAGTAATGGATCGTATTAAAGCGTTTAAGGAGCGCCAGACAGAATTATAATGGAATTTACTGAAAAACATGTTTTAGGTTTAAAAGACCTATTGTATAGGATGTCTGATGACCTTTTAATTTTAGGTCATCGTAATTCTGAATGGACAGGTTTAGGGCCAATCTTAGAAGAGGATATTGCATTCTCTTCAATGGCACAAGATAAAATTGGACAATCATTGGCACTTTATCAAATCTTACAAGAATTAGGAGAAAATGAACCCGACGTAGTGGCCTTCATGCGTAATGCAGAGGCATTTCATTCTTGTAAAATGGTTGAATTACCAATAGGGGAATACGACTTTTCTCTTGTAAGACATTTCTATTTCGATCACCAAAGTGCTATTAGAATGGATATGTTGAAAGACACCGTTGTAGAGCCATTACAAATGGTAGCTCGCAAATTCAGAGGTGAAATAAAATATCATACAATGCACGCTGATACATGGATGAAAATATTAGGTGCAGGTAGTGCGAAAGGAAAAGAGAGAATGCAAAAAGCCATTCTGGAAAATGCTGGATTGGCATTAGGGATGTTTGAACTATCTGATTACGAGGTTGAATTATCAGAGTCTGGTATTTTTGCTGGAGAGCAGGCCTTAAAATCTACTTGGATTGAAACGGTTTCGCAAAAACTTGAATCATTCGGTTTTAATGTTCCAGATTGGGATACCGTTACCCCTGTTTATGGTGGTAGAAAAGGTGAGCATACTGCTGATCTACAACCTTTGTTAGACGAAATGACAGAAGTATTTAGAATTGATCCTGCTGCTGAATGGTAAGCGTCGATTCTATAAAATCAATTTTAGAAAATGTTATGGATCCTGAGATCCCCACTATTTCTATTGTGGATCTTGGGATTGTAACGGATATACAAGTATCTCCGGAGGAGGAGATTTTCGTGGAACTTACACCCACATTCTCAGGTTGTCCTGCGCTCAAAGTAATGGAGGAATTGGTATTAGAGGCCATCCGTAATGCGGGAATTGATAAAGTGAAAGTAGAAACAAGCTTTCGCAAACAATGGAATACCAACATGATTTCTGAGAAGGGGAGGCAAGCACTACTTAAACATGGTTTAGCCCCGCCAGAAAAACATGATGGTTATATAGAACTGGATGTGTTAAGCGATGTTGCTTGTCCTTTGTGTGGTAGTAGAAATACCACAATGCAAAGCCCTTTTGGTCCAACCCTTTGTAGGAGTATTCATTATTGTAAAAACTGCAGTAACGCCTTCGAAAGCTTTAAACCAGTAACCTGATTTACCTTTACAGGCTTATTGGTATTAAACCATATGAAATTTAGGTATTCTTTATTAGCGTTAATGCTAATTCCAATATTGACTCAGGCACAATAAAGAGTTGATACGTTAAACTATAAGTACAATGGGGTGATTACTCCTTCAAGTATTGAACGAGATGTTAATTACTTCTTTATTTTCTTCAAACGAAATAGTGAAATTGTAAAATCTCAAGAGTATAAAGAGTTTCTAAGTACTTTAAATTCTTTAAAAGGCGTAGTACCATTAGGGGAAGGTCAAATATATCAATTACCAAATTCCTTCTTTTGGGATTCAACTATTTTAAGTAATAACGAACGTAAGGAGTATTTAGATTTCTTCAAACAATCCAAATGGATTTGGTTTTTGAATCATCCTGTAATTTATTACCGTAATTCATTAAGAATTCCAATTGATAAAATAAATACTCGCATTCCGAATCATGTACCTATGAGCCCAGAGATAAGAGTAGAATTAAATCCGAACGATAAAATTGGAGATACACTTATTTCAAGGGTGAGTAAATATACATTGGGATTATGGTTTCAAAAAAGAGGTTTTCGTATACTCCGTGAAGAGAAAAACTTTCATTATTACTTACTTCCTGATGGGAAGATAGAATCAGAAAAAACAAGGCAGAGTATTAATTCACTTTCCAATGACCCACTAATTAAGTCATTATGGTTTGAAGTGTATTACCCTAATGAATTAGAGAGTTTCGAATAATACTTTTCGGCTTTTTCAAGATCCGCAGGTGTGTCTACGGCAGGACTTTCAAATTCAGTTAATCCAACAGAAATTTTATAACCGTTTTCTAACCAACGTAATTGTTCAAGCATTTCTACAAGCTCCAATTGAGAAGGTGCTAATTTTGTAATTTCCGCTAATACATCCTTCTTATAAGCGTACATACCTAAATGTCTAAAGTACGTATTCGTATGATGACTTCTATTAAACGGAATTACAGAACGACTAAAATAAAGGGCTTTATTATTCACATCGGTTACAATCTTAACCGTATTAGGATTTTCCAATAATTCATTTGTGCTAAGTGGCTTTTTCAAAGTAGCAATTTCCGTTTCAGCATTTTTGAATTGATCAATGAGTATATTAATCTGTTCTGCTTGTATGAATGGTTCATCGCCTTGGATGTTAACTATAATTTCCGTATCCCAGTTTAACTTTTCTACTGCTTCTTGGATACGGTCAGTACCACTGGGGCAATCGGTACTAGTCATTACAAATGGAATATCATACTCATCGCAAACAGCACTAATCCTTTCATCATCTGTAGCCACTACAGGACCAAAAGATGGATTACTTTTTTGTGCCGATCTATAAGTTTGCACAATCATAGGAACTCCGCCAATGAGAGCAAGTGGTTTGCCTGAAAATCGTTGGCTACCGTACCTTGCTGGAATAATTATTCCAAAACTGTAATTACTCATTGTCGAAAGCGTTTAATATTTTATTGTGAAGTGTATTGTTTTCATAAACACCACCAAAATTTCTAGAGCCAGGACCAAATGAAAATACAGGTACGGGAATACCGGTATGGTGTTCTGTAGAAAACTCACACTTTGGTTTGTGCCCTTTTTTGTCAAAATCAGTTAAGCTTAAACCACCGGTTTCATGATCTGCAGTAACAATTACTAAAGTTTCACCATTTATTTTAGCCCATCTTCCAACGGCCGCAATGGTGCTGTCAAAGTCAAGAGTTTCTGAAATTACATAATCAGCATCGTTGTTGTGTCCGCCCCAATCTATTTGACTTCCTTCTACCATTAAGAAAAATCCATTTTCATTTTTATTTAAATTTTTTATTGCGCAAAGCGTTGCATCCACTAAAAACGAACCTCTTCCTTCTGATTTTTTTGGAGGATGATTACTTGTATCGTAAAATACCACCATCTTCTCGGAATTCATTGAATTCAAATTACCGTTTGTATATAAATCTACGTTGTAGCCTAGGTCTATCAATTTAGATGTATCAAAATAGGGAAAACCTCCACCAATTGCGATGTCAATAAATCCAGAATAGAAATCATTAGCAATTGCTTTGTCCATGTATCGATTGGGCTGGTGAGCATAAAATGAGGCAGGTGTAGCATGTGTTAATCCACAAGTCGCCACTAGTCCGGTTGCTTTCCCTTTTACATGAAGCATTTCAGAAAGAGTGAATGAGGCGGTTGTATCGCTCTTTACCCCAATTGCTTTATTGTATGTTTTTTCGCCAATTGAGATTGCTGTTGCTCCAGCTCCAGAATCAGTAATAAAATCACTTGCAGATGATGTTTTACTTAAACCTACCACCTCAGCAAAATTAAATATTTGCAGATTGTCTTTTTGTGATGCTTGTGCCGCAGACCATTGAGCGAGACCTGTACCATCACCAATCATTAAAATTACATTCTTTACTTTTCGCGGTCCTGTAGAAGAAATTTTATCCAGATTCGTTGGAATTATTGGAACATCGTCTTCGGCAATTTCAACCAAAATATCTTGAGTGGATTCTGTTACCACAACAGAGTCAGAATTGTTTTGTGCAAAAAGATTTAAAGTTACTCCGAACAATAGGAAGGTAGAAAATATTTTTTCTGAGAATTTCATCACTACAAAAGTAACGCATTTGTAGCCCTCATTCTTTACCTCATGAATAAGATAAAGTAATTTAAGTGAGTATAATCATGGGTCTTTTCGATGAGGGATTGTATTTTTGCAACAAACAATCATTATGAACGGATTTTTTCAGGTACCCAAAGCTAAAAACGAACCTATTTATGACTATGCTCCAGGTTCGGTTGAAAGAGAAAAGTTACAAAAGGCCATTTCAAATTGGAGGTCTCAAGTAGTAAATATTCCAATGTTTATTGGTGGTAAAGAGGTTAGAACTGGAATAGTTCAACAAATTTTCCCTCCACATGATCTTTCACATAAAGTAGGTGAGTACCATATTGGAAATGCGGATCACGCACAACAAGCAATTGATGCCGCATTAGCAGCAAAAGAGTCTTGGGAATTGATGCCGTGGGAACAAAGAGCAGCGATATTCTTAAAAGCAGCTGATTTATTTGCTACCAAATACCGTTACGACATCAGTGCGGTTACTATGATAGGTCAAAGTAAAAATGCGTTTCAATCTGAAATTGATGCCGTATGCGAATTGGTGGATTTCTTAAGATTCAACGTTCAGTATATGACAGAAATTTACTCTGAACAACCATCAGAAAATAGTCCTGGAATATGGAATAGATTAGAATATCGTCCGCTTGAGGGATTCGTTTTTGCTGTTACACCATTTAATTTTACTGCCATATCAGGGAATCTTCCTGCTGCCGCTGCAATGATGGGAAATGTGGTTGTTTGGAAGCCAGCAGATACTCAAATTTACAGTGCTAATTTGTTGATGCGCGTATTTAAAGAGGCAGGTTTACCTGATGGCGTAATTAATCTTATTTATGGTGATGGACCAACAATTGGTGATGTGGTATTTAATCACAGAGACTTGACTGGATTGCATTTTACTGGAAGCACAAAGGTATTCCGTCATATGTGGAAGACCATTGGAATGAATATTGAAAAATATAGAAGTTACCCAAGAATAGTAGGAGAGACAGGCGGTAAGGATTTTGTATTAGCGCACTCATCAGCAGATGTTGAGGTAACTGCAACAGCATTAATGCGTGGAGCTTTTGAGTTCCAAGGACAAAAATGTTCAGCAGCTTCTAGAGCATATATCCCTGAGTCAATGTGGCCATCGGTAAAAGATATCTTAATTAAAGAGGTTGCTACAATGAAAATGGGTCCAACCGAAGATTTTGGAAACTTTATTAATGCCGTAATTGACGAAAGGGCATTTGACAAGATTAGCTCCTATATTGACCAAGCTAAGAAAGATGGCGTAGAAATACTTTGTGGTGGTGGATATGATAAATCAAACGGATATTTTATTGAACCAACCATAATTATGGCTGAAGATCCTAAGTATACAACCATGTGTGAAGAGATTTTTGGACCTGTTTTAACCATTCACGTTTATAAAGACGATCAGTGGGATGCAATTTTAGACTTAGTAGATTCAACCAGTGAATATGCATTAACAGGAGCCGTTCTTTCTCAAGACAGAGTGGCAATAACGCAGGCTACAACTCGTTTGAGAAACAGTGCTGGTAATTTTTACATTAATGATAAACCAACTGGTGCCGTTGTTGGTCAACAACCATTTGGTGGTGCTCGTGGAAGCGGAACTAATGATAAGGCAGGTGCTAAAGTGAATCTATTACGTTGGGTAAGTCAGCGTACGATTAAGGAAACTTTTAATCCTCCAACAGACTATCGCTATCCATTTTTAGGATAATTTTACATTTAAATCAGTTGAAAAGTCGGATTTAAAATCCGACTTTTTTTATGCTCATCTTTTACTTGAGATACTATTTTTTATATAATGGGATTGTCAAAGCGAACACTTTGATAACATAGCACTAACATATAGGATAAATGACTTATGCAATATTGCACGATGGAACAATGGTTGCCTTATCTTTTGTTTTTCATGTCGGCATATGCAGTAATTGCCAATGATTCTATTCAAACTTTAGGCACCTGGATGGTTTCTAATAAAAACGTAAAATGGTATTGGTTGGCCACATACGCTTCACTCGGATTAATATTAACCATTGGATTAGGGTGGATTATTAACAATGGAGATATCAGGTACGGAACGTAGGTATTGGTACTGTTAACCCTGATAAGAAAGAGTACGCATCACAAATACTGGCAACGTAGGTATAGGCACTTCGATTTCTAAGCTCATGTAGTGCTTGTTTCATATTCCCATTCCGTTCAAACTTAACTGACCAGATTTTATGAAAATGATGTTTGGGTTTCCATTGAAACTTTCAAATTCTTTCGGAGTATTTTTTATGTTTAGAAAGTTAAATGCTTCAGGGTATTTCTGATAGCGTTGCACAAACCAATTCCAAATTTAAGTAGAATATCACGGTTAAACTTTTTGATTTTTTTCCTTTCTTAGTAATTTAACACCATCAACATAGCCCGTGCTTTGTAGTTAGGGAATTTTCTTCGCTTGTTCTATCTTCGAACCATGAATTTCAAGAAAATTACCTATTGGAGTTTATTCATACTAATTTTAGGAACTACTGTGATTGCTTGTAGTAAAGATGAGGATAACTCAAATAATCAACTGAAAGAATGTGAAATCAATAAAACAGGTACATTCAATATTTATTTAAGCGGCAATTTAGGATTAGATCCCGTAGACGTATATCTCGATAATGAATGGGTTGATTCACTTATGGTATATGATTTAGCAAATAATAAAGAAGATGTGGTAAGTATTACTAAATCTGCCGGATCATATTCTATTGAACTCCGTGAATTGAGCAGAAATGGAGGTGCACAAGTAATCCAATGGGATACTACCATTAATGTTTGTGATAAATTGGAATTAAGTTATTTTAAAAAGCGTTAAACGAGTTTTAAGTTTTTCCTAAATCCAATTTATTTGGATATCCTGCTCAATATCTGGGTGAAGACTCTTTGAAACAGGACAAGTCTTCGCAATACGGAGCAGCCCTTCTCGTTGTCTTTCTGTTACCGTATCATCAACTTTGATTTTGATATCACTGATGATTTTGGATATTTTTCTTGGATTACTCTGCATTATTTTCGTTGTTTGAGCGTGTACTTCGCTAATTACAAATCCCTTTAAATTAGCATAAATACCCATTGTGGTAATGATACAAGTTGTTAAACTTAAGGCACATAAGTCTGTTGGAGAAAAAGCAGATCCCTTTCCCTGATTATCTGTCGGTGCATCTGTGAAAATTTCTGTTCCACTCTGCTCGTGAATATTGCTACACCTTAATTCTCCTAAGTAACTTGTTATGAATTTCCCCATGATTGATATTTATTTTTTCAAAACTACAATATAATGAATGATTACTCGTAAATTTGCACTGCAAATAACCATAGGTCTTAATTGTTATTTGCATGAAAGTATCTCCAAAAATTGTATTAGAAGGTTTAACGTTTGACGATGTACTCGTTATACCTCGCCATTCTCAAGTTCTTCCAAGAGATGTTAACACTTCAACACAGTTTACTAAGCATTTACGACTCAATATTCCTATAGTTTCCGCAGCTATGGATACCGTTACCGAGAGTCGTTTAGCAATAGCTATTGCTCGTGAAGGAGGTATTGGAATTATTCATAAAAATATGTCTATTGAAAAGCAGGCGTTGGAGGTGCGTAAAGTAAAGCGTTCGGAAAGCGGAATGATCATGGACCCAGTTACCTTAAATGCAGATGCGGCATTGTCTGAAGCCGTTAGGTTAATGAAGGAAAACAAAATTGGAGGTATTCCTGTGGTTAATGCCGAAAACCACTTAATTGGAATTATTACCAATAGAGACTTGCGTTTTGAAAAGGACTTAAATAAATCAGTTGGGGAAGTAATGACCCGTGAAAATTTAATAACCGCAAAGGAAGGTACTGATCTGAGAGGAGCACAAGATATCCTTGAGAAATATAAAATAGAAAAGCTTCCCATTGTTGGTGAAGATCAAAAATTGAAGGGATTAATTACTTTTAAGGATATCCAAAAAGTGAAAAACTATCCTAATGCGGTAAAAGATAACCACGGTAGATTACTAGTGGGAGCAGCAGTGGGAGTTACGCCAGATACAATGGAAAGAATTGATGCATTGGTAAAGGCTGGGGTTGACGTAGTTGCCGTAGATACTGCACATGGACATTCACAAGGAGTTATTGATCAGGTGCGTAGGGTAAAAAGTGCATATCCACATTTACAAGTTATTGCTGGAAACATTGCTACAGGCGAGGCCGCTAAGGCTTTAGCCGAAGCTGGAGCGGATGCAGTTAAAGTTGGAGTGGGGCCAGGATCGATTTGTACTACACGTGTAATTGCCGGTATAGGAATGCCTCAATTAACTGCTATTCTGGAAGCAACAGAAGCACTACAAGGTACTGGTGTTCCTGTAATTGCAGATGGTGGTATTAAATACAGTGGTGATATTGTAAAAGCCTTAGTTGCTGGTGCAAACACAATAATGGCCGGAGGTTTATTTGCTGGTACTGAAGAATCACCTGGAGATACAACATTCTTTGACGGAAGAAGAGTGAAGTCTTACAGAGGAATGGGTAGTATTGAAGCAATGAAAGACGGCTCAAAAGATCGTTATTTCCAAGATGCGGAGGATGAGGTTGCCAAGTTAGTTCCTGAGGGAATTGTTGGAAATGTACCTTACAAAGGTCATTTGTCTGAGGTTGTGTATCAACTTGTTGGTGGCATTAGAGCGGGTATGGGATATTGCGGTGCATCAAGCATGGATGAACTAAAAAAAACTGAATTTGTAAGAATAACCAGCAGTGGAATCCGTGAAAGTCATCCTCACGATATTTCTATTACTAGAGAAGCACCTAATTACAGTAGATAGGTAAAAACCAACCCTATTTTCTTTATTTTTGACCCATGAAATACGGTTCTAGAATTGGGTTAATCATACTTTCTCTACTATTAATTGTTGGAATAAACAGTTGTAGTTTTTTTAAAAAGAAAGAGCAAGTCCCTCAAATGAAGGAGCTTGTTGATGATGAAGTTGTTTTATCTGATGACATTGGGGATGATTTGGTAATTGCGATTCCTGAATTACCCAAATTAGAAACGTATAAATTTAGAGTTGCTTTCTACAACTGCGAGAACCTTTTTGATACTATAGATGGCCCGAATTTAGATGAAGAGTATCTTCCCAATAGTTGGAGGGAATGGAATTCTGAAAAGTACATAAGTAAACTAAAGAATTTAGCTCGAGTTATTGACTCAATTTCTCCAGATGTTATAGGGTTGTGTGAGGTAGAAAATAGAAAGGTACTTGAAGATCTAATTTCATACTCTAAGTGGCTTACAGATTCTTATGCAGAGATTTGCCATTTTGATTCACCAGATAAACGCGGAATAGATGTAGCATTAATTTATGCTCAAAGTTCTACCTATTATGGTGGTCGTGGTGTTAGCGGAAGTCTTGGGGAGAATGCAGCAATTGATACAATTGAAGTGGAGACAGGAAATCCCGAAAAACCAACAAGAAGTATATTAGCTGCACATTTAAATGCTTATCGTCCTTTTACTGTTTTCGTAAATCACTGGCCATCAAGAAGTGGTGGTGAGAAAAAATCTAGACCATTAAGAGCAAATGCAGCAGTAGCATTAAAAAACTATATTGATAATCATCCTGAAATTGATAGGTGGGTCGCGGTAGGAGACTTTAACGACAATCCTAATGATAGCAGTTTATACAATGTACTTGAGGCAAGAGATCAAAATTATAACGCCATTAACTTGGCATACATATACAGGCAAGCAAATCCAGATTTAGGTACAGGAAAGTACCGTGGTAACTGGGATATGTTCGATCAAATAATTGTAAGTAAGAAGTTTTATCATATTGGGCCACAGAATGAAATCCCTCAACTTCATGTGTTCAATAGAGATTGGCTTTTACAGTCTGGAGGTAAATACCAAGGTTATCCTTTGAGGACTTTTGGTGGAAAGAACTACCTTAACGGGTTTTCTGACCACCTTCCTGTATACGTAGATTTAGAAGTTTATTGATTCGTCTTTAAAGCCGCATTAACAAAAGCCACAAATAACGGATGCGGATTTTCTACTGTGCTCTTAAGCTCAGGGTGGAATTGTACACCAACAAACCAAGGGTGACTCTCAATTTCAACAATTTCAGCTAAGCCTGTTCTAGGATTGGTTCCTGTTATTCTCATTCCCGCTGTTTGAACCTGTTCTTTGAAAACATCGTTGAATTCATAACGATGTCTGTGTCTTTCTTTAATTTTTGTTTTCCCGTATGCTTTTGCCGCTTTTGATCCTTTTTCCAGTTCACAATCATAAGATCCAAGTCTCATTGTTCCGCCGTAGTTGGTGATCTTCTTTTGCTCTTCCATAAGATCAATTACCGGATTTTTTGTGTTTTCAGACATCTCAGAAGAATGTGCATCCGACAATCCAACAACATTGCGTGCAAATTCAATTACACAGCTTTGCATACCTAAACAAATACCAAAGAATGGGATATTGTTTTCCCTAGCAAAACGCACTGCATGTAATTTACCGTCAATACCTCTAGGACCAAATCCAGGAGCAACTAAAATACCTGCATAACCTTGTAATTTAGCGGTTGCATTTTCTTCATTAAGATACTCAGAATGTATGTAATCAACTTTTACATCACACTCGTTTGAAGCTCCTGCATGTATGAATGCCTCGTTAATTGATTTATAGGCATCGGGCAATTCAACGTATTTCCCTACCAAGACTATTCTAACTTCTGATTTTGGATGTTCTAAACGGAATAGGAATTCTGACCATTGTTTTAAGTCCGGTTCTGTAGCCGCTTTAAGTTTTAGTTTTGTAAGTACTACTTTATCCAACTTCTCTTTAAGCATTGCCATTGGCACTTCATAGATGGTAGATAAATCTATAGCCTCAATAACCGAGTTTAATTGAACATTACAGAATAATGCTAATTTACGTTTTATTTCAGCTCCAATAGGTTGCTCTGTTCTGCAAACAAGAACATCAGGGTGTATACCTAATTCAGACAAGCTTTTTACAGAGTGCTGCGTTGGTTTTGTTTTTAATTCACCAGCGGCGCGTAAATAGGGGACAAGCGTTAAATGAACAACGGCAGAATTAGATTCTCCCAGTTCCCAAATTAGTTGACGCATTGATTCAACGTATGGAAGAGACTCAATATCTCCAACGGTTCCTCCGATTTCAGTTATTACGATATCGTAATCTCCGGATTCACCAAGAATTAACATTCTGCGTTTTATTTCATCGGTAATATGAGGAATTACTTGTACGGTTTTCCCTAAATATTCACCCTTTCTTTCATTCTGAATAACCGTTTGATAAACTCTTCCGGTAGTGACATTATTGGACTGACTCGTGTGAACATTTAAAAATCTTTCATAGTGACCAAGGTCTAGATCTGTCTCGGCACCGTCTTCAGTAACATAACATTCTCCGTGTTCGTAAGGGTTAAGCGTTCCTGGATCGACATTAATATATGGGTCGAATTTTTGGATTGTTACACGATAACCTCGTGCCTGTAAGAGTTTTGCGAGAGACGCGGCGATAATGCCTTTTCCTAAAGATGAAGTAACTCCTCCCGTAACAAAAATGTATTTTACCTTAGTCATGAATGTAATGCTACGGGATACGAAATTAAGTATTAAGACCAAGCAAAAAGCAAGGCCTTGGAGTAGTTTTCAACAAAAAGAGAACAACCTAAATGGTATGTACCCAGCCAAATGGATCTTCAGATTTTTTTAGTTTCATATTATCCAAAAAGTCCTTTATTTCTGAGGATATATGTGTGTCTCCATTTGTTAAAACATCATAATATTCTCCATCTCTTCCAAATCCTTCAAGATTCATTAAAGTGGCAGCAGTTCCAGTAATAAACAATTCTTTTAAGTTCCCTTTTTGTTGCTCTTCAATCAACTCATCAACAGACAAAGGACGTTCATCTACGGTATAACCGAGATGTTTTAAACCAGTGATTACACTGTCTCTGGTGATACCTGCTAGCATCGTTCCAGTAAGGGAAGGTGTAACAATAGAATTATTAATTACTGCAAAGAAATTTGTAGTTCCAGTTTCTTCTACCCATTTATGCTCAATCGGGTCTGTCCATAAAATTTGGTCGTATCCTTCTTTTTGCGCTTCTCTTGTCGGATGAAGTGCAGACGCGTAATTACCAGAACATTTAGTGAATCCCACTCCGCCAGGAGCTGCTCTGCTGTATTCTTTTTCTACCTTAACTCTTAAGGCTTTATTGTAGTATGGTCCTACAGGGCAACAAAATATTGCAAAGGTGTATGTATCTGAAGGTTTAACACCAATATAATCATCCGTAGCAAACATGTATGGGCGAATATATAAGGCACCGCCTTCTATTCTTGGAACCCATTGGCGATCGAGGTTTAACAAAGTTTCTAAAGCATTCATAAAGTCTTCCTCTGGAAATGATGGCATCGCCATTCTATGTGCAGAACGATTAAGTCGTTTTGCATTTTCCATGGGTCTGAAAGTTGTTATGTCATGATCATTTTCTAATGAGGCATAGGCTTTCATTCCTTCAAAAATTGATTGACCATAGTGAATAGAGCTAGTAGCTGGACTCATAGAAAGGTTACCATAGGGTACAATTCTTGCGTTTTGCCATTCTCCATCTCTATAGTCACACAGAAACATATGATCTGTAAATAATTTTCCAAAACCTATGTTCTGAGGATCAAATTCAGAAATTCTACTCACTTTTGCTTTTTCAATCGTAATTTCGAGACTCATATCCCAAATTTAACGATAAATTATAACCTATGAGCCAAGAAAAACTGATTGTGGATAATACAAGTGAACTTCAAAAGTTATACTCCAAGGGATTATATTATATCCCTGATGAGTATGCAAATGAGCAGTCCGTAAAAAATGATCATCCGCAACAAGTAGAAGTTCAAACAAAATCTGTTGTAGATAATGAAATTAAAGAGGTTGAATTGGGGGTTAAAAGAGTATTAAACATAGTTTTTGAGGATACTGATTTTGATTATTCAGCCGTTGTAAGTAATAGTATGAAATCACTTGGTTTTGAGGGGGATTTTGAAGTGGTTTCACTTGAAATGCTTAATGATAAACTTAAGCGTTCAACAAATTTAATAAGCCAAAGTGAATTTCTAGTATTTTGGGGAAATCAATCGAAGAACATAGAAGTAGGGAAATTACCACAGCTAAAACTTAAAAGACTCAATATCGATATGCCTTCAATCTTAGTTTCTTCTAAAGAAAATAAATTAAAGAATTGGACGGCATTGAAGACCTTTTTTGGTCAATGATTGACACTATTTAGTCTGCTGTCTTTTACTCGTTGCAATAGAATCCAGCTTATCAAAAAGAAAAATATTAAAGCAAATACGGAATTTTGCATTCCCTTCTCCGGTGAATGCTCCTCTACAAAGGCAAAAATGAATAATCCAATCACCATTGCAATTTTTTCGGTGATATCATAAAAACTAAAGAAAGAAGCGGTGTCTTCCGTATCCATGGGGATGAGTTTAGAATAGGTACTTCGGCTCATACTTTGAATCCCACCCATTACTGCGCCTACGAAGAAACCCAAGACATAAAAACCTTCCTCCGATTTGTATTCGGCATCAAACCATGCGCCAATGCAAATGAACATCCAAGAAAGCAGGGCTAATCCCAGAGAGAATTTATTTCCCTTTTTCTTTGAAATCCATGAGAATAAATAGCTTCCTCCAATACCTACAAATTGAATGGTCAGTATTACAGGGATAAGCTTTCCCGCGGGCATATTTAAAAGTTTTGCTCCAAAGTAAGCGGCAACTAACATTATCGTTTGAACCCCCATCGAAAGAAATAAAAAGGCCCTCAAAAAGCCCAATAATGAGGAACTTTGTTTTACCATTTTCCAAACTTTTTGAAGCTCATGGAAACCGCTCCAAATATTTCCCTCACTTTTATTTACAGCTTTATTTACCTTGATTTTAGAAAAGAATATTTGAGCAAAGCTGATCCACCAAATACCAACAGATAAAAAGCAAATTCTAGTAGCCAAACCCGTATCTATGCCTAAGGTTGGTGCAATTCCTTGAATGAAAACTAAACACAATATCAGTAGTAAGCTACTTCCGATATATCCCATTGCATAGCCTTTCGCACTAACCTTATCCATGTTTTGTGCATCAGTAATTTCAGGTAAATATGAATTGTAAAATACAAGGCTACTCCAAAAACCAAGACTTGCAATAAATATTCCTATCAAACCATAGTTCAATGTAATTGGGTTTGAGTCTAGAAAGAATAGTCCAACACAGCCAGTGGCTCCCAAATAACAGAAAAATTGTAAAAAACGTTTCTTTAGCCCTTTACTATCGGCAATTCCAGATAATAATGGACTTGTGAAACAAATAATTAGGAATGAAAATGCTAATACGTAATTACTTATTACAGTATTCTTGAACTGCATTCCGAGGAACATAACATGGTCGTCTATGATATTGCCTAGCGAATCTTTTTTTGTAGTTACTGCCGTATAGTAAACCGGAAATATTGCGGAAGAAATTACTAAAGGATATACGCTATTTGCCCAATCATAAAATGTCCAACTTTTAATAAGTTTGGGGTCATTCCTGTTCATGGTTTGCAAGATACAATTATCCTACAAACTAGGAATAAACAATTAATTAACTTGCGTATTTCAAATTCTGAATTGCATCCCATTCTTCACGGGCCATTTTTTCAGAAATCTTAATTTTTTTATTCTTTTTGGGGTCCGAAGGAATTTCGTACATGAAACGTTTAAAAATAGACTCACATATACCTCTTAATCCTCTAGCACCTAATTTGTTTTCGTATGCTAAGTCTACAATAAATTCTATAGCTTCATCATCAATTTGTAAACTTACACCATCCATTTCAAACATTTTCTGATATTGCTTCAGCAATGCATTCTTAGGTTGGGTTAATATACTTCTTAACGCTTCCTTGTCTAAGGGGTTTAGTGCAGTTAAAATGGGAATTCTACCAATAATTTCAGGTATTAGACCAAAAGATTTTAGATCTTGTGGATTTACTTGAGATAATAGTTTATTTTGATCGATTTCACGATGTTCTTGTCTCTTAAAACCTAGAGATTGTTTTTGAACTCTTCTTCCAATAATTTTCTCAATTCCATCAAAAGCACCACCACAAATAAATAGAATATTTGAGGTATCTACTTTAATATATTTTTGGTCAGGATGTTTTCGACCACCTTCTGGAGCCACATTTGCAATCGTTCCTTCTAAAATTTTTAGTAATGCTTGTTGAACACCCTCACCACTAACATCTCTTGTAATTGAAGGATTGTCCGATTTACGGCTAATTTTGTCAATCTCATCTAAATAGATAATTCCGCGTTCTGCCAATTCCGACTTATAATTGGAAACCTGCAAAAGGCGCGATAAGATACTTTCAACATCTTCACCTACATATCCAGCCTCGGTTAGCACTGTTGCATCGGCTATGGTAAAAGGTACATTTAGGTATTTGGCAAGAGTCTTTGCGAGTAATGTTTTTCCCGTTCCGGTTTCTCCGATCAGTAAAACATTGCTTTTTTCAATTTCTACATCATCGGCTAAGTTTTTGTAACGAATTCTTTTGTAGTGATTGTAAACTGCAATTGAAAGTGTTTTTTTAGCATTTTCCTGACCAACAACGTACTCATCCAAATGTTTCTTTATTTCCATTGGAGTGGGTAATTGCTGAGTTTCATCAGTCTCTAAAATATCTTTAGAAGGATTCTCTTCAAATTGAGGAGCAACACCTAATTCTTTGGTTACAATTTTAAATGCTTGTTCTACACATTGTTCACAAATGTTACCCTCCAATCCAGAGATTAGCATTGTAGCTTCTTCCTTCTTGCGTCCGCAAAATGAACAACTTCGATTCTTCTCAGCCATTTTGGTTATTTTCTACGACCCAATACTTCGTCAATCATACCGTATTCTTTCGCTTCATCAGCGGTCATCCAGTAATCTCTGTCGCTATCCTTTTCTATTCTATCATATGGTTGACCCGTGTGGTCTGAAAGAATATCATATAGTTCTTTTTTCAATTTAGAAATCTCTTTGTAGGTGATTTCTATATCTGATGCTTGACCTTGAGCGCCACCTAATGGCTGGTGAATCATAATACGACTATGGGGTAGGGCAGTTCTTTTACCCTTTTCTCCGGCAGACATCAATACTGCCGCCATGCTAGCTGCCATTCCTGTACAAATGGTGGCAACATCAGATCCAATGTATTGCATAGTGTCGTAAATAGCTAGACCTGCATATACCGAACCACCTGGGCTGTTTACATAAATTTGAATATCTCTGTTTGGATTTGCGCTTTCTAAGAATAGTAATTGACCCATAATGATATTCGCAACATCATCATAGATAGGAACTCCTAAGAATATGATACGATCCATCATTAATCGAGAAAAGATATCCATAGCAACAGCATTCATCTGTCTTTCCTCGATAATATTTGGGGTTAAATTATAAATCCCTTTTGCTTCTGCAGTGAGCTTTACATATTCATCTACATAAAGGCTATTTATACCCAAATGCTTGGTTGCGTATTTTTTAAATTCTTTTCCGTAGTCCATATTATCTTAACTAAACAAATATAATCGAAAAATGATTATTCGCCGTGTTGTTCTTTATGCTTATTTACGTGTTTAAAATAATTTTCAACGTTGGTTTTCTTTTCTTTTACGCTGATTATATCTCTTACTTTATCATATGCTTTGCGGTAAATAACACGATCGTTCATTTGTCCAATAAACTCTTGGTCTTGTAAACGTTTCATTACTGTTTCTTGCAAGAACTCATCTTCAGCACTGATGTTCATTCCGTATTGACGATACATGGCCGCAAAATAAGTTTTTGCCTCACCTACAATTTCTTCTGATTCAGCTTTTATCTCAAACTGAGCCGAAATTTTATCGATAATTAATCTACGTTTTAGAGCTTCTTTTTCCTGCTCATATTTCTCGTCGATATTCTCAGGAGTGTAATCTTGCTGTTTGGTTTCAGTTAACCAACGCTTTAAAAACTCATCTGGTAAATTGAAATCATGCTTTTGCATGATAAGATGACCAATTTCATGATCTAACCACAGAGAGGCCTCGTTTTCATAATATTTCTCAAGATTAGCTTTTACTCTCTCTCTGTATTCTTTTTCATCTTTAGGAGGATTTTCTGGGAAAGTGCGCTTGAAATAATCTTCATTTATTTCAGGAAGAACTCTAGTTTTTACCTCAGTAACTTTTAGAGAAAATTTATCTGAGAGATCTTGAATTCCCTCTTTTGGAAGTCCTAAGGCATTTGAAAGAACAGATTCATTGTTATTCAAAAGCTGCTTAACATCACACGTAGTTTCAAAATCCTTCTTTATACCCACAAATACCTTCTTAAGTTTCTTATCTTCAATCATTGAAGGGACAAAGCTTAATGGCTTGTCAGCTAGTCCTCCCTCCAAAGGATTACCGTCTTCACCTAACTCAGTTGCATTGGCATAAACAATAGACTCTTCGTCCGATGTTTCTGCATCTTGCATTTCACCATGTGATTTGCGTGCGTAGTCAATATCCTCATCTACTTCTTTATCACCAACCTCAATTTTAAATAGTCCAAGTTTATCTTTCTCAGAAATATTTAGTTCGAAACTAGGAGCCATCCCTAAATCGAAAGCAAAACGAAATTCTTCGTCGTTTTCAATATCTAGTTTAGACTCTACTTTTGCACTAGTAATAGGATAACCCAGTATATCTAAGTTTTCCTCTTTGATATAATCGTTAAGTTTATCAGAAGCAATTCGTTGGATTTCTTCCGCTAAAACTGACTGGCCATACATTTTTTTTATCATTCCCATCGGTGCTTTTCCAGGACGGAAACCTTTTATGGCTGCAGTTTTTTGAATTTTCTTCATTTGTTTTTCTACGGCCTCGTTGTAGTCGTCTTTTACTAAGTCGATAATTACACTCGCCTCTAATTCGTTTTGTTTTTCTAGTTGAATATTCACGATTTCAAAAATTTAAGCAAACAAAAAATGGAACTCGGAGTTCCATTTTTGAATTTGTGCACGTGGAGGGAGTCGAACCCCCACGCCTCGCGGCGCTAGATCCTAAGTCTAGTGCGTCTACCAATTTCGCCACACGTGCAAATCCCTAACGGGGTTGCAAAATTAAGATATTTTCTTAAAACTTCGATTTATTTTTACTTATTTGTTTCAAAAATCCCGAAACTGTAAGCGAACTTACGTTTTGATTTAAGTTGTACTGTGATATTTACTTTTTCGTCAGTAGGAAATTTCATTGGATCAAATGATTGAATATCGGGAGAAATTACCAAAGTAGAGAATGCTACCATTGGGGCCTTTTCTATCGAAATCTTTAAAGGGATAGTTTTCCCTTTGCTTGTTTTTACGCTAACTTTTGCGCCAGATAAATCTCCAGAAGTAGAAAAACTCCATTTGTCCGTTGTTAACATTCTTGGGCAATATCCTGAAGGAGGCCACGCTATAAAGTTGTTGTTGTAATATGTGCTATCTGTTAATGAATCACTGGGTTGTACCATCCAAAAAACACTATTGTTTTCAGATGCTCCATAACCATATTCATGAGTGTTAGGTGCAAGAATATATTGACGGTTATAAAGTTCCTCACTTTTTCCATCTGTGAATAAAACGGTGGCTGCAATACTTGGATTATTTTCTTTAATTGCTTGTGAAAATTTAGAAGCTTCGTACGCATCATTAGAAAAACACAGATGTGTTTCTGGAGTTGCTTTTCTTGTAAATACGCCCACTGGTGAATACATCACAGATGCCTCTTGACATTTTCTTGTTATGTCTTTATTTATTCTTACAAGATTCTGCACTCCCGCGTTCTGCCTGAAATAGTTGATTCTTTCAGTTATTTTAAAATGTGTTGAATCCGGAATTATACCAACACTGCAGTTTTGAGAAGACCCATTCCAACCTGTAAACGGGATTTTTTTACCTCTCACTACTTCACTCCCAATGGATGTATTTTTATACCTGACTTCGAAATCTTTAATAGCCAGACTTTTTTGCAACCCATCAATGTTATTGTTTTTAGGGAACTCTAGTTTTAAACTATTGAAAAAATCTAGTGCAACTTTAATGTTCCCGTAACTGATAAACGAATCTATAGCTCTTTGGTATAAAAGTTCTTTATCAGAGGCCAATTCGAATTTCTTTTTTGGATATTGTTTTAACAAATCTTTGTTCCATCCTAGAATATAATCCCAATGTTTGTATTGAATTGTTCCGTTAACCCATTTTTTATAAACTTTGTATCGTAGTAATTGGATTTTTTCATTTTTTGGATACAGATTAACAGCATCATTTATTAAGGCGAAATACAACATCCCTTTTAAGTAGTTTGGAGGATTGTTTAAGAGTGTATCGGCATGATATTCGTTGAAAGTTGTATTGTATTTTGCTTTATACCATTCTTTAAAATAATAAACCATACCAGAATGATTATTTAACTTCTGAAAGAGATTCAGAGCTTGTTGAACAAAAACTTTTCTATTATCAATTAAAAAAGCATCTTCATCAGTATTCATAGATTTGTTTGCTAATTGCTTTTGTTTAGTAGCGTAAAACCCTGAATCAATTAATTTAGCTGTTTGAATGTCATTCCTCCCAAAAGTATAATCCAAGGCTTTGATGTAGAATTCATTAGTGGAATTAAGGAAAAGCTTATTATTAGGTTCAAATTGAAGTCCAGCTTCGCACCAATTTAGTATAGTGCTACTATTTCCAAAATTTGTTTTAATTTTCTCAATTTTAAATGTTATTACCTCAACGGCCTGTTTTTGAAGAATTAAATCTTCCGGGAAAACATCAAGACCTAACCTAATGTAGGTTAAAGCTGAATCATCTTCATTTATAGAACTATAAAATTTCCCAAGTTCGTAAAAAACGGGTTGAATATATAATTCAGGCTGTACAGAATCTAATTTACATTTATGAATTAATTCTGCAGATTCTTTAAGAATAGTGCCACCTCTACCTTTATCTTTTTGTAAACGAGATTGCCATAAATCTAATCCTAAATAAATTTTTGAAATGGTGTCATTTGCAATTTCCACGCATGGTTCAAGTATATTCTGTGATTTACTGAATTGATTACGACGGTATAATTCCAAACCTTCAACTCGGTATGCTTTTGCTATCAACTTTGCAATGAATGCATATTCGTTTTTAAATTGCCCATCTTCATCTTTAGAGACAGCCGTACTAAAACTTTTAAAGGCCTTTACATAGCCTTTTAATTGACGTTTTAAATCTTCCTCTTCATTTGCTTTTAGCAAATCCGCCCATGCTTGTAAATAATAGAGTTGATAAATTTTTCTATCCTTGCTTAGTCCCTTCTTTATCTTCTTTTCTGCTTTTTTGAAATTTCCTTTTTCAAGGGCTTCAGTAGCATCCATAACACTCACGTGCTGAGCGCGAACGCTCAACGCCGTAATGATCATCAAACAAATAATTAAAAGTTTTTTAGTCATATAAACATTACAATTTTAAGGGATGTAAAACGTTCCCCCAAGATAAAACGAAAATTTAATTTAAGACTACCAAAATTTTAGTAGAGAAATCAACGTAATAAATGAAATTCTCGATAGAGGACCTTCCTGAAATTATCGTTTCCCATTAACTCTATTAAACAAACATAAGTTCCTTCGGTGCAGGGCTCTCCATTGGCAGTGCCGTCCCAACCATCATTTAGATTGTCTGTTTCAAAAAGCTTTTCGCCCCATCTATTATATATTTTCATATTCATGGACTTAAATCCTTCTAAATAAGGTTGATAAAGGTCGTTGGGTGCTGCGTCATTTGGAGTGAAGGCGGTTGGTAAATATACAACTGGTGGACAACTATCAATCAATAATATTTTATCCGTTGCGGTGCATCCATCGGGGCTGGTAACCACTACGGAATATTCACCAGCAAAATTTGCCGTTATTGTAGATGTTGATTCTCCGAAAGGATTCCACAAATATGTATTGGAAGTATTGTTTCCAGCAGAGATATTTAATGATATGTTTCTACAAACAAATTTATCAGGACCTAAATCAACAATTGGTACAACACCTTTCTTTATTGTTATTTGTTCTTCGTAATTCTTACAAATGTTGGTTATTTTAATCCTGTATGTGCCTTCTTTTGTTATGTTTAATGTTTGTAAAGTGTCTGCGGGAGAAAGGGTTACATCGGGGCTACTCCATAAATAGGAATTATGGCGACTGTTATTTTGCGCATCTAGGGTTAGGTAAATTGAATTAGTACAAATCGTTGTATCCTGAAATCCAGGAGAGCTAATATCTCCAGTAATTACTTCCACGTATACATCGCCTGTATCTTTAGCTCCACTTTGAAAGGTTGAAATACAAGTAGCTTTAAATAATCCAGTATTGTTGTATTGTACGGAAGGTTCACGTAATGTAGATGTTGCGGGTGTCCCACCTTCAAACGTCCAAGCCCAAGCCACACTAGGCTCAGAACCTCCCGTGTTAAATTCTCTATAATTAATTGTACCACCCACACAAATTACTAATGATGCAGTTTGTGCAATTATGGTATTGAAAACCAATAAGCTAAGAAGTGCCAATAATGTATTTTTTACTTTGCGCTTCATGTATTGCAAAAATACAAGTTAACCGTTGATTATCAAAAGATCTTTCCGTGTTGTTACATTCTTCTATTTGCAAGTAGTATAGGGCTTTGTCCATCGAATGGGTTCCCTGATCTTCCTAAACTTTTCACATCCATACTGCTAGCTCTTTTAACCGCGTGGTCGCCGTAACGATTTCGGATTTTATCCATAGCCTCGTATAGATTAACAAGTTCTTCTGTATCTTCAAATAGGTTGATTTGCATTCCTCCACTTACTAGGTGTGATAGCCTTACTCCAACAAGACGAATGAGCTGCCTTCTTTGAAAAAGCTTTTCAAAAAGTTCAAGTGTATACTTTATAATTACATGGTCTGCACTTGTGTATGGGATTTTGGTTTGTGTAGAGTAGGTGTTGAAATCTGTGTATCGAATTTTTACAGTAATACAAGAACAGAGTTTGTCACCTTTTCTTAATTGATAGGCAAGATTTTCAGCCATGGCTCTCAATAATTCTCGTAACTTAATTACATCTATAGTATCGTTTTCAAACGTCCGCTCTGTGCTGATACTTTTTCTTTCTTGATAGGGGATAACTGGCCTTTCATCAATGCCTTGGGCTTTTTGCCAAAGATCCACTCCAGGTTTTTGCAAGGTTCGATACATGAGTTCTCTAGGCATATCCTGAAGTGTTTTTATGTATCGTATGCCAAGTTGATGAAGTGTTTTGTAAGTTTCATTTCCTACGCCAGGAATTTTTTTAATAGAAAGGGGAGCGAGGAAGAGTTTTTCTGTTCCCAGATCAATTTTCCGCTGTCCGGCTGGCTTTGCAGTACCGGTGGCTACTTTTGATACGGTTTTATTAGAGGAAAGGCCAAAGCTTATAGGTAGGCCGGTTTCTTTTTCTATCCTTTGTTTCAACTCATTCGCTATTTTCCAAGTACCAAAAAATCGATCCATCCCGCTTAGGTCAATGTAAAATTCATCGATGCTACTCTTTTCATAAAGGGGAACAGATTCGGCAATAATATCGGTTACAATGTGTGAGTATTGGCTGTAGAGTTGGGAGTCGCCTCTTATGAATACCGCATCAGGGCAGAGTTGTCGAGCTTGTTTCATGGGCATTGCGCTATGAATACCAAATTTTCTAGCTTCATAGCTGCAACTTGCCACAACTCCTCTGTCGCTTTGTCCGCCAATGATAACAGGTTTGTTGTTAAATGCCGAGTTTCTTAGTCGTTCTACACTCACAAAAAATGAATCTAAATCCATGTGTGATATTTGTCTTTCTTTCAATTTGATAAAAATATTAACAATATTTTGTCAATAATATAGGTATTTATTTTGATTTGAGGTGTTGGTTTTTGCAGTTAGGTGCTGGCCAACGCCTGAATTATTTTGGAATCTGTAATAATAAGTAAAATCTGAACTAGAGATTGCTTGTCCGCGACAGTCTCTAAATACATCAATATATATTACATATTTAAGATTGCCCAAATAGTTGTACGTAATGTCGCAGCCGCTAACATGACTTGCGAATGTGGTTTTACCCCCCCCCCCGAAAAAAGTAAGTAAAATGACTGGGATTATCTTTTTCATAATTTATTAGGACTATCCTATAAACTTTTGACACTAAAATTGTTTGTATTGTTGTACCGAATAATTTTGCGAAGTGATTTTGAATAAATCCAATATTATCATAATTTATGACGGAGATTGCAATCTTTGCAACTTTTGGGTTAATAAGTTGAAAAGGAATAAGAATACTGCTGCATTTCATTTTTCTCCGATATCAGAGATTACAACTGAACAAAAGACATTAATTCAGCTTAATAAATATTTACAAATTCCAGATTCAATAATTCTGATTGAATATGATAAGATTTTTGTAGAATCCATGGCAATATTGAAAATATCAAGTTATTTAGGTGGTTGGTATACAATTCTATCATTGGGATATATAATTCCCAAATATTTACGAGATAGGTTATATCGGTTTATTGCAAGAAATAGATACAGGTGGTTTGGTAGGTCATCATGCGATCATTAATTGGGGCTTTTTTGCTTCTAGGAGCTGGCTTTTTTGGTGCTAGGCGCTGGCTACTGGGAGCTAGACTTTTAAAGACTAATTCTTCAAATAAAATTACCTCTAAACCCGATCTCTAAACGGCGAAGCACTAACCCGCTAGCAGCTAGCACCCAGTAGCCACATTACGTTTAGTCCTAAACTGGAACTTGTAACGGAGAAAAAAGTCAAAACCTAGCCCCCAGCCCCTAAAAAACACACTCACTAGACAGATTACACTTTTCTGTAAAAAAATAATA
>JAURFW010000017.1 GCA_030834125.1 Bacteroidota bacterium
CAAGATCCATATAGTTTCAGATGTGTTCCTCAGGTTCATGGGGCTTCTTATACTGCACTTGATCATTGCTTTCAAGTTTGGGAAGTAGAATTAAATTCGGTCACTGACAATCCAAATGTTTTGGAAGAATATAATGCAGTGCTTTCCGGAGGTAATTTTCATGGCCAGCCTCTTGCATTAACTTTAGATTATGCAGCCTTGGCGATAGCTGAATTGGCAAATATTTCTGAACGACGTACCTATTTATTAATTAGTGGTCAGAGGGGATTGCCGCCATACTTAGCAGAAAATGCTGGATTAGATTCTGGATATATGATTGCACAATATTCAGCGGCCTCAATGGTTTCTCAAAATAAACAATTATGTACACCTGCTAGCGCAGACAGCATCATGAGTAGTAATGGTCAAGAAGACCACGTATCAATGGGAGCAAATGCAGCTACAAAACTTTTAAAAGTATTGAACAATACAAAAAATGTTTTGGCTATTGAGTGGTTATGTGCGGTGCGAAGTTTGAGATTTAGGGGTAATCATACTTCACCTAAGATCAAAGAATTAAAGGAAACCTTTGAAAAGAATGTCGATTTAGATCATCAAAATATTCCAATGTCTGAATTGATTTCAAGTAGTGTAGTTTATTTGTTTTGAAAAAGATTCTAAAAAAATAATTAACATAAGTTCTTAATAATTATTCGATCCTTATTTTTGGTTGAATAGCTTATTAAAGTTATTTTTAGGGTAATTTGAAATCAAGAAATCAAATAGTATTTTTATTTTTTACAATTATTGCGATTCTAAGGGTTAATGCCCAAGATATTTCAAATCCAATAAATAGTTTGAATGAGAAGAAGGAAATTATCTATGGTTTTGATAATCGCCGTACTCACATTCGTGAAGATAATACGGTTATCTACGGTATTTATTCTGGAATTGGTTTTGGTAAAAAGTTAAGATTAAAAGTAGGATTTAATGCCGCACCATTTGAAAGAGGCATATTCAGAGATAACAGAGATCTAACAAAAAAAAACCGCTTCTATTTCGCTAGTTTAGGCCAAGAGTATGATTTTTTTCAATACAAAAAATTTGGTATGACGGTATATTTACAAGCGGGTATTGGGAAGAACTATTACCGTGAATTTTCACCTCAGGGAGATGTAGTAAATGAAGGTAATAAATTAATTATTCCTATCGAAACAGGGCTTCATTTTGGTTATTACTTGAATAGTTATTTGCGTCTAAAAACCGGAATTGGATGGCGTTTTGTCAAACCTGAAGAATCTTCTGATTTGAGTGGCTATTATTTTAAAGTAGGTCTAGGGTTTAACTTGAGAAAATATCAAGAATTACACTCCTTACCTATACTTGAGTTCATTGAGTGATTCTTAAAATAAAATTTCGTCATTCCCCAAACATGGGGAAAACTGATGCAAGAAAGAAAAATGAAAAATGGACCAACATTAGATTTCCAATTACCAAAAGTGTTACTAAAGAAAAGTATGAATATGAGAACAGCGCCAAAAGAAAAAGGCGTTGCTCTTTTAGTTAGTTCCCAGTTCGAGCAATTTAATTTTGCTTTCAAGTGTTTCCAACCATTTAAACTATGAACAAAAATAAAATAAATTCCAAATGAATACAGGAGTGGTAATCTACTAGTAACGGCTAATACTGTAAATAATTCGGCTATATACAAATTTCGTAATTTTAATAAGAATACTAAAGTTATAAATAGGCATATTTCTAAAATCAAATTAAATCCAAGCACACCCGAAGGAATTTCTATCGCTGAAACGCCGATACTATTTATTATTAAATTGAATTCGTTCAAATGAAAAGAGAATAGGGTTACTAATACCCAAATTCCTAATATGAATTGAGTGAATTTATTGGATGTCAAATTCCACTCCTCACTGTCGGTTTGCCCGAAATGCCAAGCCGAATATAATATGAAAAAAATAAGTCCTATTGACGGTGAAAGCCACCAAATTGCAAACATTCCGGCTCCTTTAAATAAATAATTAAAAATAAAAGTTGGGCTTATGGGAGTTTGAATCTTTCTGGTAACTAATAAGTGGTCTAATGCGCCATGCGGAATTCCTACCGTCAACAATCCAATTAATAGACCAAGTTGAGTTAAAATTCCGAGGCCTAATTTCTCGAAAAAGACAAATAATATCGAAAGTAAAATTGGGATGAATAGATTTAGTTTATTCTTAATTCTTTTGAAAATATCAAATATCGCGGTTTTAATAAAGATCCCTTTAGGGAGAGCACCAAGAATTTTTATATCTTGATTAAAACTTGTTTTTTCATCTAAAAACTTTAAAACTAATGAAGTAGATACTTTTTTAAATAATGTAGAAAATATGTTTCTCCCGTTGGTGGGTTCATTTTCAAGTATTTTGAGAAGTAATCTATCGTAAAATTGAAATCTTCTTGGAGCTTCAAACGGTGGATTGGGTTTGTGATTTTCTTTAATACTTTGTGCAATCGAAAAACTGTGATATGCCATTCGTTTGAATGCATAGCCCGTACTAGGTTTTACTAATCCAGCCGCACTGCCCATTAAAATATGATTAGAGTTGATACTTTCGCTTTTGATCTTCCCAGATGACATTGGGATTTTACCAATCTCGATTTCTTTAATTTTAAAATCTTTGATTCCTATGCGCTCCTGTATGTAATGCAATAAAATTGGATCCGCTGTCTTTTGCGATAAAATTTTCTTATCGAATCGTGTGAGCTCAACTAATATTTCATTTTTTGAGAAGGGTAATGTATATATAAATTGGCACGAGTTGCTTTGTTCAACACCAAAGTCCATCATTGTAAAGGTGTTGGGTTCTGAATCCTCAAGCTTAGAATCTAGCTGGATTCGCCAACCAATGAATGATTGCCAAATGAAAGATTCATTTGATTTTAATTCATGCCATTGAGGAGGTCTAGAATCAAAAATAAATTTTGAAATATAAGTGTCTTCTTTGTTGATAATGCGAATACTCTCATTTTCGGTTATCTCCAAATGATTAACTTTATTTTGGATAAAAGAAACGGAATAATTTGATAATATTGATTTAGTCTGATTGTAGAGATCTAGACTGTTGACATAGTAATATTTTTGGTCATTAAGCTTTTCTGGAAGGGATTGGTTTACTTGGATATTTTCCCAATTTACCTTTGATAAGTCAGCAATTCCCAAAGTTTTATTTTCTTCTGTATCTGCCCAATAGCAAAAAGACTTGTCATTACTATTTTTCTCTTGAGGTTCAAATATTAAGATTGATTTATTCTTTAATAATCCTTTACGGTGTAGACTGTTTATTAGTAATGAATTAGCGGCTCCTAATCCAATAAAGGCATAATCATATGTTTTAAACTTGCTCAAATCGCTCCTTGTTATAGCAATTGACGAGTTGTAAATGTTTGAAATTGAGTAGTTTAATTTTTTATTGCTTCTTCAACAACTTGCCAAATCTCATTTTTACCCAATCCAACATTAGATGAACTTGTAATAAATGGAGGTATTTCTTCCCAAACTTCAAGAAGCTTATCAGCAATAGCTGTTTTACTCGCCTCTATTTCTTCAGTTTTTAATTTATCTGCTTTTGTTCCAATCAAAATCATAGGAATTTCGTTTGCCCCACAATCGTTAATGAAATCAATATCCATTTCCTGTGGTGGAATTCTTAAATCTACCAAAACAAACAAACAATATAAATTGGATCTGTTTAGTAAATAATTTCGAATCATAAGTTGGAACTTCTTACGCATTCCTTTACTTACTTTAGCATAACCATAACCAGGTAAATCGCAAATCTGGACGCGGTCTTCAATATTGTATAGGTTTAGCATCTGGGTTTTGCCTGGTTTAGAACTAGTCCTTGCCAGTTCTTTTCGTTCCGTAAGCATATTAATAAGGCTGGATTTTCCGACATTACTTCTTCCAATAAAAGCAAACTCTGGTAGTTTTTCGTTTGACATTTCATCAGATTTTTCCCAACTCCCTAGATATTTAGCTGAATTCACCTTCATATAATATTGCATTTGATGAGGCCCATAGGAATGGCGTATATTTGTACTTGATTTTGAGCACTACAGTTAAACCAAATCCGTCCTCTGACAGTTCAAAGAAACAACAAGTCGAGGAAATGTTCGATAATATATCGGGGAATTACGATTTTTTAAATCATTTTTTATCCCTTGGTATTGATTATGGCTGGCGCAAGAAAGTTCGTAAAAAATTAGCGGCCACAGGAGCAAAAAAGATATTAGACGTGGCTACCGGTACAGCTGATTTAGCCATTGAACTATGTAAAATTCCCGAAGTATCAGTAATTGGAGTTGATATTTCCAGAGGAATGCTCTCTAAAGGAGATCTAAAATTAGAAAAACTAGGTTTAACCGGTAGAATTAAATTACAACAAGCAGATTCAGAGAATTTACCATTTGAAAATGATACTTTCGACGCAATTACTGTTAGTTTTGGTGTAAGGAATTTTGAAAACTTGGGTAAGGGTATGTCCGAAATGAGTCGCGTAATGAAAAAAGGTGGAAGTTTATTTGTGCTCGAGTTTTCTAAACCAACTAACCCAATCTTTGGAGGGTTGTATTGGTTTTATTTTAAATTTATTTTACCACCATTGGGTAGATTGATTTCAAAAGATGCTTCAGCATATACTTATTTACCTCAGAGTGTTGCTGCTTTCCCAGAGGGCGATATTTTTGCAGAAATGGCAAAAAATAACGGTTATAAAACTGTAACATATAAAAGGCTTACTTTTGGCGTTTGTACATTATACCATTGCGTAAAATAATATTCATCATATTGCTTTTTTGCCTATCCTTCCAATCATTGGAAGCTTATCCACGCGACCCAAATAGGCACTTGAGGAAGCGCTGGTTTTGGGGGATAGCATTTAGCGGTACGCAAGCAATGATGAAATTTCAATTAGACCCTTCATTTTGGTCAAGAACGGATTCACTGTTGAACATTACTCCTTTAGCTCAAGCGGGTGGAGGATTTGGTGGAACGGTAGCCATGCGAATGGGAAAATATTTTGAATGGAAATCAGGTACTATGCTCATGTTACACAATCGAGATATTGAATTTGACTGGGCAACTCAGCCAAACGAGAAACTCACTATTGAATCTATTTCCTTGGATATTCCATTAGACTTAAAATATCGTTCAGATATGCCAAATAATACGGATTTCTATGTGTTAGCTGGAGTACGATGGTCTCATGATTTTCAAAGTAATGAAGATCTAGTTATTGGAGATTCAAAACCATTAATTGCATTAAAAAAGGATACTTACTATTATGAGTTTGGGGCAGGGTTTGAGTTTAGATTAGAATATGTAGATTTTTCTATTGAACTAAAAATGTCCAATGGAATAAATAATGGTTTGGTGAGAGTTCCTAATAGCTACTACTCAGGTTCATTAAGTTCGATCCAACCCAGATTATTTCAAATTACTTTAATGGCACAAAATTGATTTTTTCTCTTCAACATAAAGATCCATATACCAAGGCGCGAGCAGGAAAAATTGAAACCGATCATGGTGTAATACAAACACCAATCTTTATGCCTGTAGGTACGGCTGCAACAGTAAAAGGTGTTCATAGAGAAGACCTTGAAAATGAGGTAGATGCTGATATAATTTTAGGGAATACCTATCATCTTTATTTGCGTCCAGGATTGGATGTTTTAAAGGAGGCCAGGGGAATTCACGGATTTTCAAAATGGGAAAGACCCTTACTTACTGATTCCGGAGGTTATCAGGTGTATTCGTTAAGTAATACAAGGAAAATTAGAGAAGAAGGTGCCACATTTAAGAGTCATATTGATGGATCTAAGCATGTTTTTAGTCCTGAATATGTGATGGATATTCAAAGGATTTTAGGTGCGGATATTATCATGGCTTTCGATGAATGTACTCCTTATCCCTGCGATAAAAATTATGCGCGTCAAAGTATGCACATGACCCATCGCTGGTTAGATCGATGCCTTATACGATATCAAGAAACAGAACCTTTATATGGACATCATCAGGAATTATTTCCTATAGTTCAAGGTAGTGTATATCCTGATTTGAGAAAAGAAAGTGCAGAATATATTGCTTCTCGAGAGGCCGGCGGATACGCAATTGGTGGTTTAAGCGTTGGAGAACCTCATGAGGATATGTATTCAATGACTGATTTAGTTTGTTCTATACTGCCCGAGGATAAACCTCGTTATTTAATGGGCGTTGGAACACCGGAAAATATTCTAGAATCAATATCCATGGGAGTAGATATGTTCGATTGTGTGATGCCTACTAGAAATGGTAGAAATGGAATGCTGTTTACAAGTGAGGGAGTTGTAAATATTAGAAACAAGAAATGGGAACGTGAGTTTACTCCTATTGATACTTGGCTCACGCCAGAGCATACATTTGCATATGTTCGTCATTTATTTGTAGCCGGAGAAATGTTGGGTCCGATGATTGCCAGTTTACATAACTTGAAATTCTATTTATGGTTAGTGCGTGAAGCTAGAAAGCACATCTTAAATAATGAATTTCATATTTGGAAAGAATCCATTTTGAAAACCATCAATCGTAAGCTCTAATGCCTCGGTTCTTTAATAAACTGGATTACTACATAGCACAGAAGTTTCTTAAAACTTTCTTTGTTACCATTTTCTTGTTTGTTGTTATCATTATCATTTTTGACGTTGCCGAAAAGTTAGATGACTTTTTAAAAAGAGATGCTCCAATTGATGAGATTATCTTTGATTATTATGTGAGTTTTATACCCACTCTACTAAATACATTTAGTTCGGTGTTTATTTTTATTTCGGTTCTATATTTTACTTCTCGACTTGCGTCAAGAACTGAAATAATATCTATGTTGGCAGGTGGCGTTTCATTGCTTAGAATATTTAGGCCATATATGGTGGTGGGAGCTCTCATAGCATGGGGGAGTTATTTACTAAATGCCTGGGTTATACCTATTGCCGATAAATCAAGGTTAAAATTCGAAAATTCTTATTTACGTGATTATTGGTCAGAGTCTAAAAATGCTATTTATCGTCAAATCAAGCCGGGAGTGGTTATGTATATGGAGTATTTCAGTAATCATGATTCCTCTGGTTTAGGGGTTACTCTTGAAGAATACGATGGTGTAAGACTAAAAAGTTCTATTTATGGAAGATTTATTCGTTGGAATAGAGAAACAAAAAAATGGAGGTTGGAGCAGGTGAATATGAGAGAGTTTGAAAAAGATGGAGCTCAAAAAATTCAAGTCCTAAGTACCTTAGATACGTTAATTGGGTTTAATCCGAATAATTTCTTTTTTAGATTAGAAGATGTTCAAAGTTTAGACAATAATGAGTTGAGGCGATTCATTGAAAGCGAGGCTTTACGCGGTTCACCTAATTTAAAAGGTCTTCAAACCGAGCTTTATCGAAGATATGCATCGCCTTTTTCTACTTTTATTTTAATAGCTATTGGTATTGCCGTTGCTGGTCGTAAGTCAAGAGGTGGTTTAGGCATAGCACTTGGCGTTGGAATATTTGTAATTTTATTTTTCCTGTTTTTCATGAGATTTTTTATAAGTTATGGAGCAACAGGAGTAATGCAACCGCAATTAGCTGTTTGGCTGCCCAATCTATTATTTATTCCAGTTGCCTGGGTGTTTTATTGGAAAGCCCAAAAGTAAAAGATTAATCAAAAAACTAATGTTTTTAGGAGTTTCAATCCAAGGAATTGAATAATTCTCTTATTTGTTTATTATTACTAACTTAAGATAAAACTTCGTTCACTGAATGCCGGTAATGATACAGGAGCTTCATAGAAAAACTCCATATTGTCTTTATTATCCATTAGACCAAGAGAATACAATACGGGTACAAAATGGTCTGGGGTAGGTGCTGCTAACAAGCCAAGTTTGTGGCTATCCTTGTAATTGATAATATTTTGAACGGTTCTTGCTTCTAATTGAGATTTTAACCATTCGTCATATTCTTCCTCCCAACCATACGCATTTTTGTCACCTGTTCTAAGTTTTTGCATTGCCAATGGCAGGTTGTGAATGAGTGAACCACTGCCAATAATTAAAACGCCTCTATCACGCAATGATTTCAATTGTTTCCCTAATTCAAAGTGATATTGAGGAGAGGCATTGTAGGCGATGCTTAATTCAAAAACAGGGACATCTGCATTTGGAAATAAATGCATTAGCATTGGCCATGCTCCATGATCAAGGCCCCATTCTTTAGTTATTTTTACACTAGGGATTATTTTAGAAATTTCTTCAGCCCATTCTGGTGATCCCTTGGCTTGGTAAAATATCTCATAATATTCTTTAGGAAATCCGTAGTAATCAAATATTTGTTTTTGTATTGGAGATGCGTTTACAAGTGTTTCATTCCCAGTGCACCAATGAGCAGAAATGACAACTGCTGCTTTTACTTCATAATTTGACTTTAAGTCCTTTCCTAAATTATAAAGTCGTTGCCAAAAAGGTCTCTCATCTCTGGATAATGGGATATCCATTGGGTTTCCATGAGAAGTGAAGAGGACAGGCATTTTTTTACTCTGTTTTTTATAGGCTTGAGTAATTTGATTCAAATCATTTAGCGTCATTCCATTGGGGATTAAGGGCGATAATGATACCAAAGAAAGTGTTTTTATGAAATCACTACGCTTCATTTTTGTTTAAACAAATATAGAGATTACTTTCAAATTTAATTTTTTTTGATACAATGATGATACATATTATTACGATACAATCAAATCTTCATTCATACTAATTCTAACTATTGTATGGTGATTTAAAGTTAGGAGAGAAGTAGTTTAATATGTAATCTTTATTGATTATTTGGAATTGCATGTTGCGAGCTTGGTTTATAAATGTTTCGAGTATTTCTAGCTTAACTTTGGGCTTTTCAGTCAAATGGTAATTAGCAATATTGAAAAATAATCCATGATATCTCTTAAAGCTACCTCTAAAAGATTGAGGTTTTAAGTTAACAATTAATTGTTTGGCTTTTTGTTTATCCCCAAGATGAAGATAATAGTAAACTATGACTAGCCTTATTATTAAATAGTGATAATTGTGGTACCAATATAATGGATTGATATTTTTACTATGAATAAGGTTAAAGATGAATTCAAATAGAACAAAATCGTTTAAGAAAAATGCCAAATTCACTACTTCATATAGATATTCAGAAATTCTATTAGGGTTTTTAATAATTATTTCTTCAAATTCTCTGAGAATTTTTCGATTCAATATTTCATTATTTTTTGAAAACGTCAGTTTAAGAGAATATAACCTGCCGATCAAAATAGGATGAAGTTTATATGAGATTTTTGGGATTTTTTTTTCTAGTAATCGACCTGAAATTATTCCTTTAGTCATTGTTTTTTTCAAAATTTTTACAGCGGTTGTGAATATCTGTGTTTCCTTGTCATATAAATTTAAATTTTCATATACATAATCAACTTGTTTTCCATAATTACTGTTGAAACTAGAATAATCAACATAAATCTTGTAAATTAAATCTATGTAGTTTTTTGACCGTAAAAAGTCTATTTGTACTGAATCAGGGATTTGTTCTTTCCTTAATAGCGTACCAATTGAATTGCCGAGCATAATTACATGGTTGTATTCTCTACTATTAAAGGATAGCCATGGTTGGTTAATCAACTTAATGAAGGAGTCGTAATTTTTTCGAATTAAAAGTTCTCTACAGACGAGAATAATAATATTGATAAAATCTCGACCTTGACGTCTTTCATTTGACAATTGGTATATTAATTCGTCTGTTGAATGGTTGTCTAAAAAATCAAAAACATTTTCCCATTCACGCCAATCATCAATGGTGTTATACCTTTTAAAGAAGTCGTTGTAAGATTGATAGCCGACAAATTCGGATAATAAGTTTAGTGTGTATTTTCGCGGGGTAGTGCCTTTTGCAAGTCCAAAAAGTCTTCTAAGAGTGTTGTAGTTAATATTCTTTTGGGTGTTTTCATATATTATTTCTGAAAGTTCTTCGCAATCTCCTCTTGATAGAATTTCTTTTCCAAATTTCAACTGTATTTCTTTTTTCAGCTTTTCAATCATAAGTAGTAAACAAATTTTAATTTGTATCAAAATTAAAACAAGATGTATCAATTGTGTATCAAAATTCGGTACTTTTTTTTACATTATTGCTTTACAAAAAATTAAACATTATGGCAGAAATTAGAATTACAAAAGCAACCTCTGTAAAAAGTTTACAGAGACAATTTCAAGAGGACTTTAAATGTACGTTAATCGTTTATCGCGGAAATAATACAATAGCAGACCAAGACGATAAAATTCATGAATTGGCAAAGAGTGATTATTCCGGGGGAGATTTAGATTTAGGTGCTCGATCTAGGGTTGGTAATGTAGAAAAATATTTCCAGGAGTCATTTGGTATAAAAGTACAAATCAAGAATTCCGATGGTACTAAATTAGCAGATAATGAAATGACCCTTACCCAAGCGGGAAATATGTAGAGAAAAATTAGTTTAAGAGTCTCATTTGTGAGACTCTTTTTATATATTTACATACTTATGGGATTTTTAAATAATTTTATAGATCGATTTAATAAAGCTGAGTTTACAATTGCACCTAATAAGAAACTAAAAACTCTTAGTAAAGAGTTTGCTGAAAATTTTAATTTGGGACTTGTCTTTTACAAAGGTAACATGATTGCAGATGGAGATTTAACACTCAAAAAATTAAACGATAAAACATCAATGGATATTCAAACTTCAAGTAGCGAAGAGCTTTTATTAAAAGCAAATATGACAATAGGTGATGTGGAAAAATCGTTTGAACAAGTATATGGTGTTAAAGTGCAGATTAAGGATAATACTTTATCTAAATTAGTACCCAATAAAATTACACTGGGGCAAGCTTCACGCGAAGAATATTAAAATTTGTATTTTATGAAGAAGTATTTTTGGCTTTTTCTTATCGTATTATTGGGGAATTCTAAAGTCATTCGTTCACAAGCGATAATAAATACAGCAACAATTTCACATGATTTAGATTCGGCAATTTCTTTGGTTGTTGATTTATCAGGGAATTTTTCTAGAGGAAACTTGTCTGTCGATGATCTTGGCGGAAGTTTAGGATTTGGCATAAGTTTGAATGAAGATCAGTCGATTTGGGTATTAGCAGGTGGTAATGTTTTAAATACTCAAGATGAACAGGTTCAACGTGGAGCTTTTTCGCATATACGTCATAATTGGGAGTTAAACCCTCGATTAACCTTACAAACATTTGGCCAAATACAGTCTAATACTGCGCTTGATATAAATAATAGGATATTGTTAGGTAGTACATTAGGTTTAGATCTCGATCAATCTGGTAATAGTTTTATTGGTTTAGGAAGTTTTTGGGAGGCAGAGTTTTATGGGATTTCTCCAAATGCAAATGGTTTAAGAGCAAATGCTATGTTTGCATCAGAATGGTCCGGAGACGTTGTTGAATGGACGGTGTTAGTTTATTATCAACCGTACTGGATGAATCTAAATGATTATAGAGCAATAATCAATAGTGATTTTAGAGTAGAGGTTTCAGAGTCTGTAGAAATTGGTACTTCTTTATCTTCAAGGTTTGATAGTCGTCCGCATTCTAACTTATTCCCTTGGGATTTTTCTTTGCTTACCACCCTTCGATATTCATTTAATAAAAGTTAATGCGGATACCGCGAAGATATAAGTCGTATAAAAAAGCGTCGTTAAAAATATGAAATACGGATTTTCTTTCTCTTGGAAGAGGTTATTAGGTATAACTAGTGTAAAACAAAAAATTGCAAGAAAAACGGGAATTCCAACTACAAAAGGTGGAAGGGAAAGAAAATTAGGCCGTTGGTTATTAAACCTGATTTTTAAACATTAAACCCAGCTATTCAGATAAATACGGAACTTTCTTACTTCTTGTTCTGTACTTTTGGGCATCTACTATCTCGAATTTTTCTTGAATAACAACTGCAGCAGCTTGGAAGTTGTTGTAGATTTCAAGTCCTGGTTGTTTATTAGCAACACCAATTATTTGATTTCTGGATTCGCCGTTTACGTGCTTAATTTTAAAAACTTTGCTTTTTACTTTATTTTCTGAACCCGTGTTGTAAGCCTTAATATCCTTATTCTCCAAGAATGAGTTCTGATAAGCAAAATTAAAACGTACTACATCTGCTTTCACAGTATATTTTGTAGTGCATGTTGGAGTATAATTTCTGAATTTATTCCATGGTAACTCACTTAGTTTAGCTTCTAGATCATCGGTTAGGTTGTACGATTCAGCATCTTTAACGTTTAAGGAGTTAGAAAAGAAACTAGAAACTTTATAGTACCAATACATCGTATTTTCTGGTACTAGAACACTATAAGCAACTCTATCCTTTTTAAAATCCCTTAATTTTTCAATTCGATTAATTGTAATAGGAACAATCTCCTTTACGAAAGTGTCTATCCCAAGAGAAACAGTATCTTTTACAGTATAAAAAATTGTATCGTATTCTAAACGCCACTTTACAGTATGATTAAAAGCAGTTGTATCTTCATCTGCAGGTGTTCTTGTAATACTAATATCAGCCATTCTTCCCCATAAAGAGGAATTCCAAAATTTAAGGAAGTAAACTCCTGTTTCGTTAATTGATATTTCTTTATTCGTTGTAACTAAACCCTCGGATTTCCACAAGTCATCGCCCTCATATTTCCCAAGAATAACTTCTTTGATATCATCAGGCCTATCTTTTTTATCGGTAATTTTTTTTTTACAGAAACATTTATCTGATCACCAGCCTTAGCCCCGAAATAAATATACTCGTTTGAAACTCCACCAACCTTAAACGTAGACTTATTAATGGTTACAGGACTCTGAGCTTTGGCAGACGCAAATAATAAAAGAATTGATAATATTGAAAAGTATCTCATAGCATGACAATTCCGGCAATATACATAAACGGATAGAAAAATATTGTATTTTACAATTAATTAACCGAGATCTCCAAACCCAATATATTTCAGGAACTCTTTTCTTATTTGAGCTTCTTTGAATTTACCGTGATATGAAGCAGTAACAGTAGATGATGAATCATCTTTAATTCCTCGTGAGGCAACACATAAATGTTTTGCATCCATAACAACTGCCACATCTTCAGTTTGTAAAATATCTTTAAACTCCTCGGCAATTTGAATGGTAAGACGCTCCTGAACTTGAGGACGCCTGCTGTAATAATCTACAATTCGGTTCAATTTGGATAAACCTATTACTTTTCCGCTTGAAAAATACGCTACATGTGCTTTCCCAAAAATTGGTACAAAATGATGTTCACAGGTGCTGTAGAAATTAATGTCTCTTTCCACAAGCATTTCCCCGTATTGAAAATTATTATCAAATAGGGTAGGATGTGGTTTATGCTTAGGGTTTAACCCCTTAAAGTGCTCGTTAATAAACATTTTTGCAACACGTAAGGGAGTACCTTTTAGACTTTCATCCGAAAGGTCAAGACCAAGAACGTGCATTATTTCTTTAAAGTGTTTTGCAATGAGTTCAATCTTTAATTGATCATCCATTTCAAATGCATCTTCTCTTAAGGGAGTATCGTTACAACTTCCTACATGTGAATCGCCCATCTCATCGATGGTGTTGAGGATTTTATTTAATTTTTCTTTATCCATTGAACTCTACAAAGTTACGTGGTGTTTCATATAGACGCACACTTAGGTCAAGTTTCGGGTCGAGTTTTTGTTTTATCTTTTTCCAGCAGACCCAAACAATATTTTCAGCCGTTGGGTTTAACTCTTTGAAGTCATCCACGTCTAGATTAAGGTTTTTATGATCGAAAGCTTCAATGATTTCATTTTCCATAATGTCCTTCAATACCTTCATATCAATAAGGTAACCGGTAACTTCATCAACTTCGCCTTCTACACGAACCACAATATCATAATTGTGCCCATGATAGTTACGATTATTACATAATCCAAAAAACTTTTGATTTTCTTCTTCAGACCACTGCGGTACATTTAACCGATGGGCTGCGTTAAAATGTGCTGATCGGTATACGGCTACTCTTCTTCCCAAAATGCGTTTTAGTAATAACGATTAGTAAGGGAAATTGTTTGAGTAAAATAAAGAAATGATAGTATTACCCGTTAGCTTTTTTATGGTCGGCTAAGAATTGAGCTAAACCAATATCCGTCAATGGATGCTTTAATAGCCCAAGTATTGCACTTAATGGACAAGTCACAACGTCTGCACCAAATTCTGCACTTTTTACAATATGTAATGGGTTTCGTATGCTTGCTGCTAAGATTTCAGTTTCATAACCCTGAACAGCATAGATTTCCGCAATAGACTTAATTAATTCAATGCCATCCCAGTTCATATCATCAATTCGACCAATAAAAGGACTCAAATAAGTTGCCCCAGCTTTTGCTGCAAGAATTGCTTGGCCTGCAGAAAATACCAACGTACAATTTGTTCTAATACCTTTACCAGTAAAATAGGAAATTGCTTTAATTCCATCTTTAATCATTGGAATTTTTACCACAATATTGTGATGCAGAGCAGCCAATTTTTCACCTTCAGCAATCATCCCTTCAAAATCAGTTGAAATCACTTCAGCACTTACATCTCCATCTACTATTTCACAAATAGCTTTATAATGATTTAAAACGGCTTCCTCGCCCACAATACCTTCTTTAGCCATTAGTGATGGGTTTGTAGTAACTCCATCTAAAATACCTAAGTCGTTTGCTTCTCTAATTTGGTCTATGTTTGCTGTATCGATGAAAAATTTCATGTAGCAAAGTTAAGTGTTTTTGCTAATAACTTAAGCGAATACTTCACGGTTAATGCTGACTGCCTATTGAATATTTCTGAATAGAAAACGCATATCTGGCATAAGTAATAAAATCTTTTCTTTTGGCGTCTTAGTAATGTCTGCAAAAACACAATTTTTTCCGTGATCTGTTGTTTGTCCCGCTAGTACTTGAAGTTGATATTGATCGTCTGGAGCTCCTTTTACCCACCTTCTTATCGGTAGTATACAATACCAACCTGTAATATCTCCTCTTTCATTTCGTGCAGCTGACATTGAATCTACAGGACCTACTACTACTTGATCATAGTCATATGTATCTTGGGATTTCATTGCTTGTGCTCTTTTTTTGAATTCCTCAGTTCCCCCTAAACTTCTAATTATTGTTGGGTGTAAAAATCTTACGTAAATGTCAAAATTGTTTTCTACATATGCATCCCAAAATGATTGAGCTGACTGATTGAATTTTTTTCTTACTCTTAGACTATCAAGTTTTTCAGGGGCGATTCCTTCAATCTGAGGTTGCTGTAAATCATCCTTTCCATTTGGGTTTTCAGTTTTTACAGTGTCTCCGCTATTTATTTCAGTAGTTTCTGAATTGATAGATGAGTCGCCGCATGCGCCAAAAATGAACAATATAATAAGTACAAATAAGAAACTTTGTAATTTCATGATTCGAAAATAATCTTTTGTATAAAAAAAGCAGGACTAGCCCGCTTTTCTTTTTATGTATTTCTGATTTTATTTAACTTCTTCGAAGTCTACATCTTGAACTTCATCACCAGAATTGTTGTTACCGGCATTCGCATCGCCAGCAGCATTAGGATCGGCTTGTGCATTTGCATCACCTTGTGTTGCTTTGTACAAATCTTCACTTGCCGCTTGCCACGCAGTATTCAATGTCGCAGTGTGAGTTTCAATATCTGCAAGATTCTTGTTCTGTACTGCTTCTTTTAGTTTTCCAAGAGCTTCTTCGATAGGACCCTTCTTCTCTTCAGGAATTTTATCACCGTACTCTTTTAATTGCTTTTCAGTTTGGAAAACAAGGCTGTCTGCTGCATTAAACTTCTCAATTTCTTCTTTACGTTGCTTATCAGCATCTGCATTCTGCTCAGCTTCTTGCTTCATGCGCTCGATATCTTCTTTGCTCAGTCCAGAACTTGCCTCAATACGGATTTTTTGTTCTTTTCCTGTAGCTTTATCTTTTGCATAAACATTTAATATACCGTTTGCATCAATATCGAATGTAACTTCAATTTGTGGCACTCCTCTTGGAGATGGTGGTATACCGTCAAGAATGAATCTACCAATAGTTTTGTTATCTGCAGCCATTGAGCGCTCTCCCTGAAGAACGTGAATTTCTACGGAAGGTTGATTATCAGCAGCAGTTGAGAAAGTTTCTGCTTTCTTAGTTGGGATAGTTGTATTTGACTCAATCATTTTGGTCATTACACCACCCATTGTTTCAATCCCTAGGCTCAAAGGTGTAACGTCAAGTAATAATACATCTTTTACCTCACCAGTTAATACACCCCCTTGTATAGATGCACCAATTGCAACCACTTCATCTGGATTTACCCCTTTAGAAGGAGCTTTTCCAAAAAAGTCTTCAACTAACTTTTGAATTGCTGGGATACGTGTTGACCCACCAACTAAAATTACTTCATCGATATCGCTTGCGCTCATACCTGCATCTTTCAAAGCTTGCTTACAAGGCCCCAGAGTTCCTTGTATTAGGCGCTCTGCAAGTTGTTCGAATTTTGAACGAGAAAGTTTACGAACCAAGTGCTTTGGAATACCATCAACCGCGGTGATGTAAGGAAGATTAATGTCTGTTTCAGTTGAACTGGATAATTCAATCTTCGCTTTTTCTGCCGCCTCTTTCAAGCGTTGCAGTGCCATTGGGTCTTTTCTTAAGTCAATGTTTTCATCATTTTTGAATTCATCAGCCATCCAGTCAATAAGAACCTGGTCAAAATCATCACCACCTAGGTGAGTATCGCCGTTTGTACTTTTAACTTCGAATACTCCATCACCTAACTCAAGGATAGAAACGTCAAATGTTCCTCCACCCAAGTCATAAACGGCAATTTTCATATCGCGTCCACCTTTGTCTAATCCATAAGCTAAAGCTGCTGCCGTAGGCTCGTTAATGATACGCTCTACTTTTAAACCTGCAATTTCTCCTGCCTCTTTTGTAGCTTGACGTTGAGCATCGTTAAAATATGCGGGTACAGTAATTACCGCACGTGTTACTTCTTGTCCAAGGTGATCTTCAGCTGTCTTTTTCATTTTTTGAAGAGTCATTGCTGAAATTTCTTGCGGAGTGTATAAACGATCTCCGATAGATACTCTCGGAGTATCATTGTCTCCTTTAACTACTTTGTAAGGAACACGTTCAATTTCTTTCGACATTGCAGAGAATGATTCTCCCATGAAACGCTTAATTGAACTGATTGTGTTGTGAGGATTGGTAATAGCCTGACGTTTTGCAGGATCTCCTACTTTACGCTCGCCTTTACCGTCGTCTAAAAATGCAACTACTGATGGAGTAGTTCTACGTCCTTCACTGTTTTGGATTATAACCGGCTCGTTACCTTCTAATACGGCAACACAACTGTTTGTGGTTCCTAAGTCGATTCCAATTATTTTACTCATGATGTTTGTTTTTTCTTTAACTCGTATATGTCAAAGGCAATGCCATTTTATAAAATGTCGTATTTGCTGACGAAATGTCAGATTATTGAATTAATGTGGCAATTTTCAAGGACGGATTGTCGGGGATTTGACAGCTTTAAATCATGTTTACTAATCAAAACTGACGATTGCTAATATATGAAGTTTAGAGGGGCCGTTATTGGATTGTTATTTAAGATAGAAACAGAACCGGGATCCATGGGAACATTTTCAATGGTTTGTTTACATCTTGAACCAAATAGACCATAACCATTGTTGATGTTTGTGTATTCTGCTTGTTTTTGGACAATCCCAATAGATGGCTCATTAACAGAGATGTAATCGATTAAACTTTGACTTCCTCCATAATATTCCATAGAAACAGACTTAATACGGCGATAAACAGGCGCTGCAGTATCTAGGGTGTACGCCAGGAATTGGAAAAACGAAGTGCGTTCTACTTGATGTATTACTGTAGAATTTGTTCGCCCACGAGGCATGAAATAATTAGTTATTACATCCCATTGCAAGGTTTTAGTATCAATTAAGGTGGTGTCATTTTGGGAGTATTCCTCCACATTAACTTTCATTTTTACATCGTAGGCAAAAGCGTTAGCTCCCGGTACGTATGATATGGTTATGTATTGAGGCCCCAAGGAAAAGATAGGATTTGTTGTGCGAAAAGGTGCCTCTATTCTTGCCTTTTTTAGTGTCCAAGTATTGGCCCAAGACCTGCCTAGTGGAGTGGTTACCTCAATTTCATAAGGTTCATTTTCAATTATGGGTTCAGAAAGCTTATATAAAAAGTTAACATCTGAAGCAAAAATGCCGGAGTCTTTTTTGATCTCATTAACCTTATTCAAAATAAATTCCTCCCCAGTATTAAGTCTTTTTAACTTAACCACAGCGTCTGTTAGAAATAAACTATCAGAATTTTTGGCAACTAATAAGGCTGATGTGTTTTCATTAAGAAAAGCTTTGTTGATTTTAATAAATTGATCGTTTTGATTCGGATCTAGCAAGCCGTAAATGATAATAGTTTCTTTCCATTCAGCATTAATATCAACGTTATTCTCACACCTTATAAATAAAAGAACCACGAAAAATGCCAAGATAAAATGGGAAAGAGTAGACCGTTTCATTCATTTCAAAAATACATCGAATAGTGTGGAACACTGCTATAATTTTTACGGAATGGTAATATTTTGACAAAATAGTTAGGGGTTATGGAAATTAATTCGAAATTTTGCATTGAATAAAATGTCTGTACACAAAGAATTTAAGAAAGTTACCACCCACTCATTGAGTGAAATGAAGCACTTGGGTGAGAAAATATCAATGCTTACTGCCTACGATTTTTCTACAGCAAAAATTGTGGATGATGCTGGAATTGATGTGATACTTGTGGGCGATAGTGCATCTAATGTAATGGCGGGTCATGAGACTACGCTTCCAATTACTTTAGATCAGATGATTTATCACGCAAGTAGTGTGGTAAGAGCGGTAAATAGAGCATTGATTGTGGTGGATTTGCCTTTTGGAAGTTATCAAGGGAATTCTAAAGAAGCTTTGAATTCTACAATTCGAATTATGAAGGAAAGCGGTGCTCACGCCATTAAAATGGAAGGGGGTGAGGAGATTATTGAAAGTATCAAAAGAATTTTAACGGCAGGAGTTCCGGTAATGGGGCATTTAGGTCTAACACCTCAAAGTATATATAAATTCGGTACATATACAGTTAGGGCCAAAGAAGATGCTGAAGCTGAGAAATTAGTAGAAGATGCCAAACTTCTTCAAGAGGCAGGTTGTTTTGCTTTGGTGTTGGAAAAAATTCCTGCGGGTTTGGCAAAACGGGTTGCAGAGTCCATAGAAATTCCAGTAATTGGTATTGGTGCCGGCCATCATGTTGATGGTCAAGTATTAGTGCTGCATGATATGATTGGAATTAGTCAAGAATTTAATCCAAGATTTATTCGTAGGTATTTAAATCTATATGACGATATAAAAGGTGCAGTTGAAAATTATATTAGGGATGTTAAGGCCAAAGAATTTCCAAGTAATAAAGAGAGTTATTAATAGTCAAAATAAATTCTTGATTTCAAATTTTATCCATAAAAAAAGGCCCATTGGGCCTTTTTTTATACATATCATTTTAAGATTATTTAGCGGTTAGCTTCATTTTTCTTCTAGTAGTCTTTTTCTCTTCAATAACCGCTGCAGCAATCCCTGATATAGTTTCATCTACTAAAATACGACCGCAATGTTCACATACAATAATTTTGATGTGTGCACGGATATCGCTATGTCTTTGTGGCGGAACTTTAGCAAAACATCCTCCACAAGAGCTTCTAACAATAGGAGCAACAGCAATTCCGTTTTTCATATTCTCGCGTACACGAGTATAGGCGCGTGAATAACGATCATCAAGTTTCTTTAAAGCAGATTCACGATCTTTAAGAAACTTTGCCATTTCTTCTTCGTTCTCTTTCTCAATTTCAACTAGTTCAGCTTTTTTAAAATCTAAATCGGATTTTCTCGAATTTAACTGTTCACGAGTTTGTTCAAGCAATTCGCTTTTCGCCTCGATGATTTTTGTAAAATCTTTAATTTTCTTTTCAGCAGAAAGAATCTCTAATCCAGCAATCTCTTTTTCTTTGTCGATTGCTTCGTATTCACGAGAGTTTTTGATATTATTCATCTGCTCGTCATACTTCACAATTAATGATTGAAAATCTTTGATTGCATTTTTCTTTCCTGCAATCTGAGAGTTTAACTCATCGATTTCTTCTTCAAAGTGTTGGATACGAGTTTCTAGTCCTGCGATATCATCCTCCAAATCAGCTACTTCCATAGGCAATTCACCGCGGATAGCGCGAATAGCGTCTGACTTGCTATCAATTTGTTGCAATTTCCAGAGGTCATGCAATTTTTTTTCTATACTTACGTCCATGTTGATCAGTAATATTGAATAGGGTTAGTATTAGTGTTGGCAAAAATGGTTGCAAAATTAGGGAATTTTTTTGATAAAATGTCTCTGAATATCTCAATAGTGTATTTTTCAGATTCGTAATGACCCACATCACAAATAAACAAATCATCTTCAGCATCAAAAAACTCGTGATATTTGACATCTGAGGTAATATAGGCATCTGCACCGTTAGCTTTGGCTTTATTGATTAAGAAGCTACCCGCGCCACCGCAAATTGCCACTTTATGAATAGTTTTTTTATTGGTTTTTGTTCCCTTAAAAGTATCAATTTCCAAATTGGATTTTACATGTTTAGTAAAGTTTTCTATACTCATTTCTTCATTTAAATAGCCAATTAGTCCCGCACCAATATCTTGTAGCGAGTTTTTTATTTCATTTATTTGATACGCTATTTCCTCATATGGATGGGAGTCATTCATAGCCGATAATACTTCACCCAATTTATATTTTGGAAGTATTACTTCTAAACGCTTTTCAATTTCAGCAGTTCTCTTGCCTTGTTCTCCAATGTAAGGCATTGAGCCATCCATTGGTTTAAATGTTCCTAATCCTTCATAAGAGAAACCACACTCACTATAATTACCAATTTCACCAGCTCCTGCTCGAAATAATGCATTTTGTACAGTTTCAAAATGCGAATTAGGAATATACAACACCAATGATACTAACTGTCCATTCATTGGTGCTAATATTCGCCCATGTTTTAATTTCAACTTCTCTGCAAATTTTTCATTTACACCTTGATTTAAAACATTGTCTAAATTGGTGTGACAGGCATATATTGCAATGTTATATTTAATCGCTTTAATAACAGTCCTTTCAACAAAATTATCGCCATTCAAGCGCTTTAATCCTTTGAAAATAATGGGATGGTGGCAAATTATAATATCACATTTATTTAAAATAGCCTCTTCAATAACATCCTCTGTAACATCCAAACAAAGTAGAGCTTTTTCAACTTCGTCATTTTTATTACCAATTAACAAACCACTATTATCATAGTCTTCTTGAAGGCTAACAGGCGCCACTTCTTCAATTGCATTTGTTATACTACCAATTTTTATAGGCATGTGACAAATTTCTATTAAAAGGATGAAATTTGCATAACGATTTGAAAAAAGCATATTTAAAAAAGGGAAAAGAACAGGCCATTTTAAGGAGGCACCCTTGGGTGTTCTCTGGTGCCATTCACGAAATTGAAGTGGTAGAGGAGGGGGACCTAGTTGAGGTAATTGACAGCAGAGGCAATTTTCTAGCAATTGGAATGGTAGGAGATGGCAGTATTTTAGTTCGAATTATTTCATTTGATAAAGTTAATATCAATCGAGATTTCTGGAAAGAAAAAATCTCGGTTGCCAGGGCATTAAGATCAAGATTGAATCTTAAGTTGGAGAGTAATACTAATTCTTATCGATTAATACACGGTGAGGGCGATGGGTTGCCGGGCTTAATAATTGATATTTATGGTGAACATGCAGTAGTTCAAGCACACACCTTTGGCATGCATAAAATTCGTATGGAAGTTGCAGAAGCATTAAAATCTGAATTTGGGACTGCACTAAAAACGGTTTACTACAAATCGAAAAGTGCTTTACATAGAAATGATGTTTCAGATGAGTTTTTATTGGGAGATACCATAGAATCTGTAGTTTTAGAAAATAACATGAAACTCAATATTAATTGGGTTGAAGGACAAAAAACTGGTTTTTTTCTAGACCAGAGAGTTAACAGAGCATTACTGGGAACTTATGCAAAAGATAAATCTGTGTTAAACACCTTTGCCTATTCCGGTGGATTTTCCATTTCTGCTTTAATTGGCGGTGCAACAAATGTGGTTTCCGTTGATATTTCTATGGCTGCAATTGAATTATGTAATCAAAATGCTGAATTAAATAAGGTAAGCGAAAAACATACGGCAATAGCTGCTGATGTATTGGCATACTTAAGAGATGAAAAAGTGAATTATGATATTGTAGTACTGGATCCACCCGCATTTGCGAAGAGTTTGAAGAAGAAACATGCGGCTACTATGGGATATAAAAGATTAAATGCCTTAGGACTTCAAAAGGTTAAGTCAGGAGGTCTATTGTTTACATTTTCATGTTCGCAGGTTATTGATGAGTCATTATTTATAAATACAGTAACCGCTGCAGCCATGGAAGTAGGTCGGGAGTGTCAGATTTTACACCGGTTATCCCAAGGTCCGGATCATCCTGTTAATATATTTCATCCCCAAGGACATTACCTTAAAGGATTGGTTTTAAGAGTGATTTAAAAAAAATAAAATCTATCGATCTTTAAAATAGAAAAATTGGTATATTTGCACCCCAATATACGGCGGTCGTAGCTCAGTCGGTTAGAGCGCCAGTTTGTGGCACTGGAGGTCGCCGGTTCAATTCCGGTCGGTCGCCCGAAAAAAGAGGTTCTCGAACCTCTTTTTTATTATCAAGATTTTCATTAATTGGTTTTTAATATTAATAGTGTAACTTGCTTTTTGTGAAAACTTTATTCTTAATGATTTCCGCATTATTTACGCTAGTAAGCATAGATGTGTGGGGCCAAAATGCTCTATTGTTCGACGGTAGTAATGATCAGATAAATTGTGGTACTGATTCTTCTTTAGCGATGGATGGTGGAGAAATTACTATTGAAACATGGATTAATGCCTCTTCATGGAGAACTCAAGTTTACGAAGGAAATATTATTTGTAAAGAAGAAAATACCAGTAACTTGGGATACATGCTGCGAGCAGGAGATGGAGGTCGATTGAATTTTACAATTGGAAATGGTTCTTGGTATGAACTTATAACGAGCAGTTCAGTTATGAAAACAAATCAATGGTATCATGTTGCGGGAACCTATGATGGGAAAGTATTACGACTTTATTTAAATGGTAAAATGATAGATTCACTTATTGCAGGAACTCAACTAGGAGTGTCTTACTCAACACAGCTCGCAATTGGAAATCACAGTAATGTGTATTCTCGGCATTGGCATGGTAAAATAGATGAAGTTCGAATATGGAATTATGCAAGGACACAAAAGGAAATTCAGAGTAATATGTACGATGAATATTGTGATCCACAAAAAGGACTAGAGCTCTATTATAAACTAAATGAAGGAACGCCAAATGGAAATAATTTGGCTGTAAAAACAGCCAAAGATTATTCTGGGAATGGCATTACTGGGACTTTAGTAGGCTTCGATTTAAAAGGATCATCATCTAATTGGTCAACTGGGTATAAATTCAATGTAGGGTCGGTGTTAGACAGCTTTAAAGTGAATATCTGCGACAGATATTCGGTGCCTAGTCGATCTTATATTGTAAGTAAAACTGGTACTTATTACGATACATTACCAACATACATGGGTTGTGATTCTGTTTTGAAAATAGATGTAACTATTAGAAATAAAAGTTATTCTTCAATAAACTATTGGGGCTGTGATTCTGTATTAGCACCTTCTGGTGATTTGTATTATTACTCATCAGGTATTTATACAGATTATTTGAAAAATGCAGTTGGTTGTGATAGTGTTATTACTGCAACCGTAGTTATTGGTGCAGATTCTAGTGAATTAGATGTAACTCAATGTAATGCTTATGTTTTGCCAAGTGGGAATGATACAATCACAGAATCAGGAGTATATTTTGATCATCTCAAATCATTTAGAGGCTGTGATTCTGTGGTGAAAATAAATGCCACAATTCTAAAAACAACGACATCAAAAATCACTTTGAGTTCTTGTAATTTCCCAGTACAAAGTCCAAGTAAAAAATATACTTACAAGGATTATGGACGTTATTACGATACTTTAATAAACAAACAAGGATGTGACTCCATAATAACAATTGATTTTATATCTAATGTTTCATATGGTGAGATTAGCCCTGTAGAATGTAGAGGTTTTACTTCTCCTTCAGGGAAATATTTTTGGGATAAATCAGGTACATATTTGGATACCATATTCAATAAGAAATTTTGTGATAGTATAATTACAATAAATCTCATCATACTCACAAAGAGTGAAACCATCGTAGAATTATCTGGTTGTAAAAAGGTGGCTTCCCCTTTGGCTGATAGGATTTTTCAATACTCAGGTACTTATACAGATACATTAGTCAATGCTATTGGTTGTGACAGTATTATTACATGGAAAGTAAAAGTCACAAGAATTGAAAATGGCATTGAGCAAACGGATAAGACTTTAAAATCTTTATCAAATGTGGGTACTTACCAATGGTTGGATTGTAAAAATAAATATTCTCCAGTAGATGGAGAGACAGAGCAATTGTTTACACCTAATGTTAATGGATATTACGGTGTAGAGGTTACTGTTGGAGAATGTAAAGATACAAGTGCTTGTAAAGTTGTGTCGGGAGTTGGAAATGTTGAGTTAACAAACCATTTTATAAATATCTATCCCCAACCCGCGAGCAATAATCTCCACATTCAGTTATTGGAACAATATAATCACATAGCATTAGAAATTATTACCCTTGATGGTAGGATTCAATTCGAAGCAGAATTTACAAATCCCGACTTAGATTTTGAGATTACTCCTAGAATAGGTCCAGGAATGTATTGGCTAATTATAAAAACCAAGGACGGAAATTATACTCGCCCAATTGTTTGGTCGGCTAATTAATGTTGAATCAAAACCTTGGTAGTATATTGAATGTTTGAGGCTTTAATTCTAACGAAGTACATTCCATTAGGTAAATTTGAAATACTTATGGCATCATTTTTTATTCCTTGGGGATATGTTCTTGAATAAACAATTTTTCCGTTTATATCCATAAGTTTAATTATTTCTAAATTCCCATTAGGAATATTTATATTCAATATTGAATTTGCTGGATTGGGAAATGCCAATAAGAAGTATTCTTTTAAAGTTTCACTTGATAACAAGTTTATAAATCGGGGTGCTGGTATATCTTGAGCGTTTCTTAAAGGAACTGCCGATTTTGCCTGACGCAGAAATGGGGATCCATTTATTGTATAAAACCCATTACCCCAACTTTCATTTAATGTGGCATTCATTATTGATTCCGTAAAATAGAAATCTCCTTGAAGTGTGTCGTTGTTTATGTCAACCAAAATATAACCATGTTGCCTAAGATTCACATATTTCATATGGGGATTTGGAATATAACCGCTTGGTGATGGAGAAGGTAATTCTGAGACTAATTGATTTTCTAAAAAAGCTGCAACTGTTGGGGATGCATTTTCATCAAAATTCGATGAAGAAATACTCGGTGAAACAAATTCAACACCAACAGAAGTATTACCAGTTTTTGGATCATAGGACCAGGGCTTATAAGGATAAGGTGTAGATTGAGTTTGAGTCGCACTATCTGTTAGGTCAAATGCCATAGCACAATGAAAATCACCTGTTAAAACTACAGGATTTGAGATTTTATTTTTTTTGATGAAATTAAAAAGTTCTTGTCTTTCCGCAGGGTATCCATCCCAAATATCTAAAAACTGAGATTCTACTTGCTCTGGTTGTTGATTTAAGAGTTTAGAAGCCCAACCAATATTGAATTCAGAGAAAATCACTTGATTACCTAAAAGTTTCCATTTTGAATTTGAGGCAGTTAATTCTTCTTTAAGCCATGATTTTTGAGCATCACCAAGTATAGTTCTATTTAAAGAATATAGTGCCGTATCTGTAACATCATTTATTTGCGGGTCACGTCCTATTATTCGAGTATCTAGCATAAATAAATCCGCAGTTTTACCGAAGGTAATTTTTCGATAAATACTACTATCTGACTTCTCGCGTATTGGCATCCATTCGAAAAAGGCAATTCTGGAAAATCGTTTCCTATCATTCCAATAGCCTTCATCTCCTTCGGTGTGATTTTGTGCGTTCAATCGATTTGAACCATTTGCACTTTCGTGATCATCCCAAACACAGATTACAGCATGTTGTTGATGCATCTTTTGAAGATTACTGTCTAATCGATATAGTGCATACCGTGCCCTGTATTGTTCGAGTGTAACTGTCTCAAAACTATCATGAATACGACCTTGGTTTTTTACTTCTTCTACCCCATACCCCGTGGATCCTACCTCATAGATATAATCCCCTAGGTGTATAACTGCATCTAAATCGTTATATGATGCTACATTGCCATATGCATTAAAAAATCCACCTTGATAATTAGCGCAAGAAACAACAGCAAACCGTAGGTGCTGATTGTCTGAATTTGAAGGGGTGGTTTTGGTTCTTCCAATAGGTGAATAAATATTATTCCATTCAAAACGATAATAATAAACAGTATTTGGATTAAGTTGATTTGCATCTACTTTTAGAGTAAAGTCCTTGTTCCGGTTTGCGGTTGCCGTTCCTGAATTTGTGATATTTTGAAAACCAGTATCTGTAGCAATTTCCCAAAATACAATCTCTGAATCGTTCAATGTTGGGTGCAGTCTTGTCCATAAAATTACTGTACTGGTAGTTGGGTCACCTGAGGCTATACCGTATTCAAATGGTATTGAAAAAAGTTGAGCCTTAGCAGGAATTACAACTATCGAAATTAAAATACTGATAAACCTTAAAGATTGGAAATTAAATGATGACATGATTTTAATTTATTTATACTGTAAAAATAATGTGATATTTAAATTTGAACCAATTGCCCTCATATATTTGTGAAATATGAATCGATTTATTTTAATTTCATCGTTTTTGTTGTTTTTAGGAATTACTTCCTGTTTCAATGAAGATGTAGAAGTAAATAAATCGAATCGAGGTGAAAAAATATCTAAGGATTCACTTACAAAATATTCATTGGAAATTATTTCTTCAATAGACTCTGCTAAATGGATTCCTATAAGTTTTGATTCTTTTGAGGAGTATTCTTTTGTTACTCTTAGCACGGAAGATACAAGTTTAATGGGGTGTCATTCTTGTGTTGCCGATATAACCGTTATTGGTTTTTATTGGGGTGATAATAATAAATTGGTAAATATTGATACTTTGATTTATTTGCCAATTTCTAGCGTTTGGGGACAACCGCCAAAACTGAGTATAAAAAAACTTGTAGGGCAGTTTGTTTTAATTGCCGCAGAAAAAGATGGTGCTGGAGGTGAACATAAAGAATGGGTGGAGGTGGTTCCTTTAACAGGTTGCAATAGTGGGGAGGTAGCCCTAAGTTGGGAGGCTTCGACTGGGTATGAACAAACTTACTTTAATGCAAATTCTTTGCCTGCTGATTTAAAAGATTCAATTAAAACTACTGATTTAACCTTTCCTATTACAGCATCTTACAATTCAACGTTAAGCTATAAATGGGAGGAAATGGAATCCATGTTTTCTATTTGGAAATCCCAGCAAGCGTTTATAATAATTCCAACGAGGAAATCCCGTAAGTCACCAATTGAAATAAAGCTTCCCGACTTACCACTAAAGAATTTTGTTTTTGATGGATGTCAATGGACAGACAGAAGTATAAAAGGTATTTAGTACCTGTAGAATGAGATTCAATTTCAAGCCACCTATATTTGTAAACTATGCTTTGGCTGGCTGGATGGTACCCAACAAATGAAAACCCTCATGCAGGAGACTTTATTCGAAGGCATTTCAAGGCATTTCACAATTCAAAATCATTTATTAAGTCAAATCAGGAATTACACCTTATTCATTTTGCGACCAATAATAAGTGGAGTCCAATTGAATTTCGTACTTGTTTAAATAAAATTAAGGATAAAAACTGTTCAGATTTAGAATATATAGTTCCGATTTTTCAGAGCAGCAATTATCTTTTCAAACCTGTAAACTTTATTTGGTATCACCTTGTTGGAATATTTGTTCTATTAAACTATTTTAAATTCCACAAAACCAGGTATGTGCATCTTCATGCAGCCGATAAGGTGGGTGTTTTAGCAGCGCTTTTTAAAGATTTTGTAGGTTATAAATTACTTTACACCGAGCATTGGGCAATTTTTAATGACAATATTTCGGATAGGTTTGAACAAAGAAATTTTTGGTTTCAATTTTATTTCAAGAAGGTTTGGGAGAAAACTGATTTGTTCGTGAGTATTAGTAATAATCTATATCAATCGATGTTAAGGGTTTATTCAGAAAATAAAACATTTGTTATTGTCCCAAATGTTTTAGATAATGTATTTGAAAGAGATATAGTGGATTCAACAGTTAGAGCTTGTAGAATTGATCCTCAAAAAATTCGATTCTTGCATATTTCTAATTTTGAAAATAGAAAGAATATTCCAATTCTAATAAATGCTTTTCAGGACTATCGTAAAAAATATCCTCAAGCTCAACTTTCACTTGTTGGTGGAGACCTTAATGACAAAGAAGGTATTGATTTAACTTCTGTATTCGTTTATCCGAATTCCCCAGTTGAAGAATTAATTTCTCACTATCGTAATAATGATGTTTTTGTTTTGTATTCTGATGCTGAAAACGCTCCTTGTGTTATTACCGAAGCATTGTGTTACGGATTGCCTATTATTAGTAGTGATGTAGGTAGCGTCTCGGAAATGTTAAACACTGAAAACGGAATACTGATAAAAGCTACTTCAAAAAATAAATTCCTAAAAGAGAATTTGTTGACAGCACTTTTGGAATTCACCCAAAAATCTCAAATCTTTGATAAAATTGAAATCAGTAAAAAAGCGTTTGAGAAGTATGGAAAATCAAAGGTTTTTGAAAATTTCTATTGGGTAAGATAACATGTGTGGAATTGCTGGTATATCAACATCTATCCTAAAGGATCGCGGTTACTGGGAGCGTTGGGCTCGCATATTTAGCAATTCAATAGAAGAAAGAGGTAAAGATGATGCTGGTTTATTGTTATTGAATAGGAATGCAGATCCAACACCTGTATTATGGGGGAGGGAAGGATATGAAACCTCACTACAATATTTGCCAAAACGAAATTTTTATGATGCTGTTTCTGAATCTGTAAATGGATTTATATTACATCAGCGTTTATCAATTATCGCACCTGGAGAAAGGGGGCATCAGCCCATGTGCGATTCTTCTTCACGTTACTGGATAACCTACAATGGAGAAATCTTTAATTATATTGAACTGCGTAAACAGTATAATTTAAATACAATTACAGATACGGATACTGAGGTTCTACTTGAGCTTTGGGCGAAAATGGAAGAAAAGTGTCTTGCTTTACTTGATGGCTTCTTCGCATTTTGTATTTATGATTCAAAAGATAATACCTATACAATTGTTAGAGATAAAACGGGTGTTAAGCCATTACACTATATTCTGAATAAGGAAGGTTTTGCATTTAGTAGTAATGAATTATCTCTGAGAGAGTTTTCAGGATCTTCTGAAATAAATAAACAGGCAATCTATCTACACATGAAATATGGTATGTCAGAAGTGCATGATTGGTATGAAGATGTTAAGACGTTGCCACCAGGACACTGGTTGAAATGGATACCAAATCTCAGAAATACTATTTTTCGTAGATGGTATTTCCCATCTTCGCATTATAGAAATAACGAGGCAAGAGATTTAAGGGAAATGCTTTTCGAGTCAATGAGAAAGAGACTCAGAAGTGATGTCCCCATTGGTTTTTCCGTAAGCGGAGGAATAGATAGTGCAATTCTTTTAGGTCTTGGTCGATGGATTTTAGGGGTTGATGAAAGAATCCATTTGTTTTCTGTTGGCAGCAGGGGTAAATCAGGAGATGAAACAAAATGGCAAGAACAAGTCCATAGAAAACATGGCGGGAATATGCATCGTATTGATGTTGAGGGATTGACCACTGCCGATATTGAGGAACAAATTATAAAAACTAAACGACCTCAAGTAGCTTGGAATAATGTTGCACATTTTGCCTTGTGCAGACGGGTAAAAGATGAGGGAGTTGTTGTGTTGTTCAACGGACAAGGTGCAGATGAGATTTTTGGTGGATATCCGGATTACTTTATCCAAGGATTAAAAGACGAAGGAAGTTCTATCGGAAAGTTTAAGGAATTTTGGCCCATCTCTGCCAATAAAGCGCGTCAGGTATATTTTAAGAGGAAGCTACGTTCTAAAATGTCCGAAAATCTCAAGAAAAAAATTGATAGATGGGCATGGTCAGAATTATTTACAATAAATGTAATCAATGCAAATTCTATAGAGTTACACCCCAAAGTAGAAAATGTACAGGAAATGATGCTCGGCGATTATTATGGTAAACTTCAGGATTCAAAGTTTTATGGGAAACTATACCAAATGCTAGCTTGGGAAGATAGAAACGGAATGGCTTTTCAATTAGAGAGTAGAAATCCATTCGCAGATGATTTAAATATTCCAAAATATTTTTTAGGTAAAAAAACACTTTCCCAATTATCCCAAAATACTTTGCCTAAAGGATTACTGAGAAATACATTTAAGGATTTACTCCCCCAAGACTTATACAATAGAACTGATAAAAATGGGTTTAGCATGCCAGATACTTGGCTAACTCATGAGCATGGTTTTGAATGGACTGATTGGATTATGAACTCTGATCTAGATGAAATTATCAATCGGGGATATAGAGAAAAGTTAATTTCAAACTTTGAAAAGTTAAATGTAAGTCAATATCAGAACTATTTTAGAATTGCGACTCTCGGTAGGTTTTTATCTGAATTAAAATGAGTACCGATAATCCAATAAAGTCTTATTATTGGCAAATTTCCAAAGCTGCTATTTCGTTTTTATCGATTATCATTTATTCTCAGTTTTTGGGGGCAGAAGGACGGGGTGAATTAAGTGTTTGGCTTTTAGTATTACAAGTAGTACTAATGTTTAATGAATGGGTGATGGGTTCGGCGATGGCCAATTGGTTTAGCCAGTTTGGATTCAGTACTGTTTTAAAGAAAATATGGTTTTTCCCAATAATTGTCTTAGCATTATCTTATTTATTCTCATTAATCTTTCAAATCCCGTTTACAATTTTCATTAATCTCGCTTTGATTGGTATAGGGATAACAGTTCAAAATGTTTTTGCAAATTATTTTCAATCTACGGGTGAGGTCTTAAAGCGTAATAAATGGCAATTTACCTACGAATCATTGAAAGTGGTTTTATTATCAATTTTCTTATTGCTTATTTTAAAGGGGTTTATAAATAGATACAATGATGGTGTAGAATTAACTTTAATGATAATTTCTAATTCAGCAATTTTATGGGTAATAGGAGCATTGTTCTTATTTAGTCAACGAGCAAATAAGGAGAAAGTAGTACAATCAAAGTTTCCTCGAATCGCATTAGTTTTAAGAGAAGGGTTTTGGGCACAATTTGGACATTTGTTATTATTTATATTGTTTAAGTCTCCCATTTATTTTGCTGCAAAATTAAGTGGAGATGCTCTTGCTGGTATTATTGCCAACACATTACTAATAGCAGATGCTGTTTGGATTTTTGCCAATACATTTGGCATGGTATTGCATTCCAGAGCACTGGAAAATCAAGATTTGAGATATCATCAAAAGTTGGCCTCCCGATATGTTGTAATTAGTTTTTGGGGAACGGTAACTTTGGCAAGTTTTGTGCTACTGATTCCTCAATTTGCTTATGAGTGGGTATTTGGGGAAGAATTTGGTTCAATGAAGCAACTTTGGCGTTTGATATTTCCAGGGGTAGTGGCCATGTCATTTTCTGCCGTATTAGGCAATTTATTACATGCACAAAATAGATTCATTGAATTAGCGAAAAATCATTTCTTGGCTTTATTGATAATGTTAGTGTCTTTTTATTTTATGAAAATCATGGGGGTAAGTGTTAAGCATACACTACTGTATAGCTTTGATTTTGGTGTGTTTTTGCTTGTAGTTTTCAATGTTTTATCGTTGAAAATTCCTTTATTCAATAAAAGATTTTGGAAGGATAATACATTGATAATGTTACGTTTGCTAAAAAAACGTTTAAAGTAATTTCTGTTTGTGTGTACATTTTTTTAGTTTCTTCATAAAATTCTTTTTTATCCCATTGCCATTGTTCTAAATTTGTCCTTTGAAATAGATTAACGACACATTTTTATGTCATCACAATTGAACGGCGGATCACCAAGATATAATCCGCTAGAAAGTATGAATCGCCGTTTTGATACGGCTGTTGAGATTTTAGGTCTAGACAAACAATTTGCAGATGTCTTGCGTGTGCCAGATAAAGTAGTGATTTGCAATATTCCGGTCACTATGGATGATGGTACAATTAAAGTGTTTGAAGGTTTTCGAGTAGTGCATTCTGATCATTTAGGTCCATCAAAAGGCGGAATTAGATTTAGTCCTGACGTGAATTTAGATGAAGTGAAAGCACTTGCAGCCTGGATGACTTGGAAATGTGCAATAGTAAATATTCCATACGGAGGAGCTAAGGGCGGAGTTAAGTGCGACCCTCGATCTATGTCTAAAGGTGAATTAGAGCGTTTAACTCGAGGTTACACAATAGCGATGAAAGATGTTTTCGGGCCTGAATCTGATATCCCTGCACCAGATATGGGAACAGGGCCACAGGAAATGGCTTGGATTGTTGATGAGTATAGTAAGGTAAAAGGACAAAATGCTTGGGCTGTTGTTACTGGTAAACCAATTGTACTTGGTGGATCTTTGGGAAGAGTTGAGGCTACAGGACGAGGAGTTATGGTAAGTACCCGCACAGCGTTAGCGAAGATGGGGATTAAACCTAGTGAGGCCACATGTGTTGTACAAGGCTTTGGTAATGTAGGGAGTATCTCAGCAAGATTAATTAGTCAAATGGGAGTAAAAATTGTTGGTATTTCTGATGTTTCTGGAGGTTACTACAATCCTGAAGGAATTGACGTTAACGATGCGGTTGAATATGTAAAGAATAGCCCAAAAAGAAACCTTGAAGGTTTCCCAAATGTATCATTAATTTCAAATTCAGAGTTATTAGAATTAAATTGTACAGTTTTAGTTCCTGCTGCAATGGAGGACCAAATAACTCCAGAGAATGCTCATAATATAAAAGCAAAGTTAATTGTTGAAGGTGCTAATGGACCGACAACCGCTGCTGCCGATGCGATTTTAGAGGAAAAGGGCGTGTTGGTTGTTCCAGATATATTAGCAAATGCTGGAGGTGTAACGGTTTCATATTTCGAATGGGTTCAAAATCGTTTAGGATATTACTGGACTGAAGAGCGTGTAAATCGTAGAGCAGATCGTGCAATGAAAATAGCATTTGAAAACATTTATAATGCAGCTGCAAAGTACAAGGTTAATATGAGGGTTGCGGCTTATGTAGTTGCTTTAGATAAAGTATCCCAAACGCTTAAATTGCGAGGTCTTTTTTAAGTATCCAATTATTTTAAAGATGAGAATTCACAAAGAAGGATTTGGAATTATTCTAACTACATTGTTATTGTTAATTGCAATAAATGCTCCCCTAGAAATATGGGCGTCTGCTACCTGGTATCAAAAAACAGTTTTAGGGTTATCACTAATCTTTTTTATTCTTATAGTTCAGTTTTTTCGTCATCCTCATAGAACAACACCCCAAGGTAACGATTTAGTTATTGCACCTGCCGATGGTAAAGTCGTAGTTATTGAGGAGGTTGAAGAACCAGAATTTATTAAAGGTAAGTGCCGTCAAATTAGCATTTTTATGTCACCTTTGAACGTTCACGTAAATAGATATCCAGTTTCAGGCTCAGTTATTTATGAGAAATACCATCCAGGTAAATATTTAGTAGCTTGGCATCCAAAAAGTTCAACTGAAAATGAAAGAACTACAGTAGTTGTAAAGCATGAAAAAGGAAACGTTCTTTTTCGTCAAATTGCGGGTGCCTTGGCGAAGAGAATTGTATGTTACTCGAAAGTTGGACATACTGCAAAGACCGGAGGAGAGTATGGTTTTATTAAATTTGGCTCACGAATAGATATTTATTTACCGTTGTCAGCGGAAATTAATGTAAAATTAAATCAAAAAACAACAGGAGGTGAAACGGTAATTGCAAAAATGGTGTAAATCAGAGGCAACTAAAATCTCTAGTTTTTTGTCTATCTTTGAAATAAATAATATTTTGACTATGAAAAAATTTATCATATTATCAATCGTAGCATTTGGATTTGCAACGGTTTCATTTGCTCAAACTGAGGTTACAGCTGAAACAGCACCTGTAAAAAAAGAGTGTACTTCTAAAAAATCTTGTTGTAAAAAAGGCGCAGAAGCTAAAGCAGATTGCAATAAAGGGTCACAGAAAACTTCTGAGGCAAAAGCAGATTGTAAAGCAAAAACAGCAGAAGAAAAAGCGGCTTGTCAATCTAAAGATGGTGAAAAAAAGTCATGCTGCAAAAAAGCAACTGCATCAACTGAAGCTACTGAAAAAAAGTGCTCGGGTGAAAAGAAAGATTGTTGTAAAAAGAAATCAGAATCTAAAACTGAAAACTAAATTTGTTCAAATACAAGGTAAAAAAGGCTCCCAAACAGGAGCCTTTTTTATTTTGTACGGCCCAACCTTATTACCTTTGTAATGATGATTGATAA
>JAURFW010000030.1 GCA_030834125.1 Bacteroidota bacterium
AATAAGCATATGGACGTGTAGATTATTGCAGTCTCCTTTATCTCTTTCAGAGGCATAGAATACTTGTTCTACCGTGTTAGAGCTCTTAAGAAGCTTTGTAAGCCAGTTTCTCACCGTCATCGTGTGAATCCTGTAAGGTGTTCTACAAGTGATGAAGTAGTTCCATTGTAATTGCTGGAGGAATGATGCGTAATCTTTAGGTGTATTCATAGGGCTTAAGTTTATGCAATAGCAGGGATTAAGGCAATCCAATGCCATTGCTGATTAATAATTTTGATCGAGTTGAATTGATTAGATTTGAATACTCAAATTTACCTTAAATAAAGACTCAAAAAAGGTAGTTTTAGGGCTTTGAAAGTAATATCTGGGAACAATTTTGGGAACAAAAAGAAAAAACCCCTCACTTACGTGAAGGGCTTTGATTGGTTGTTAGGTCTTATGTAGTGTATCGGATACGCTTGCTCCCCCTCTTGGGCTCGAACCAAGGACCCTCTGATTAACAGTCAGATGCTCTAACCAACTGAGCTAAGGAGGACTATTTAGGTGGGCAAATATAATTGTTTTTCATTTTATTCAAACTCAAAAAATGAATTTTATTTATAGCCTATTGTTACATTTAAAACTTATAACTTATACTCAAAGTTTATTATTTGATTATAAATTACGTATTATATCCAAAATCTTAAAATGAAAAAAATAATGTCATTAGTTTGTTGTTTATTAATAGTGCTGATTTCATGTGGGCCCTCTAAAACGATTTCTAACCCCCCCCCCTCAAATACGAATAATAAGACGTTAGTAAATGTTTCCTTAATTGACCGTTTGAGAATGTACCCAGGAATTGTAACGCGTGGACAGGGACAAAATGCACAAGTTTTTATTCGGGGTATTTCGGGGGTAAATACCCCCGTAGAAGTCTTGTTTATTGTGAATGGATCTCGAGTAGGCCCCTATTCAAGAGCAGTCTTTTCCCTTAACCCCGTTGAGATTACGAGTATACGGCTTTTAAAAAAAGCGACTGAAATTGCTTCTTATGGCTTTGCAGGCTCAGGAGGAGTGGTTCTGATAACTACCAAAAAATAGCTAAGGTTAGTTGGAGGTGATTTGGTAAGAGTTGCCATTGTTTACAATAATTACATAATCTCCATTGTGTAGCCGTTGGATATGTTTTCCTACCGTTCCCAAAGGCAAAGGAAACGATTCAAAACCTTCATAGCTGTTGGTGGTAGCCTCATAGGCTTTAAGTATTCCGCCAGAATTGGCGAGACTATTGCCGAGCTCTACTACCCAAGAGTTAGAATTTCCTACAAATGCAATATCTCCATTCGTCTGATCAATACTAAAGCTTTCAATAGAACTTTGCTGTGCGATGGGGGGGAGGGCTTGGGAAGTGAAACTAGTTCCTTGCTGATTTAGAAAAATTAGGGAACGCAATTCAGTAAGTTTTTTAGTTTGAAGGATATCTTCTTCATTTTTTCCAACTAATGACTTAACAGTAGCTACTTCAGCAAACTCTTTATAGCTGGCAAATCGTTTTTTTACTAAAGGCAATTGAGATGTTAATTTATCTTTTCCTGCAAAAGGAATTTCAATTTTTCCATAGGGATAAAAAATAATGGGGTCTGCTTGTTGGTTTTCGTCAAAGTCGTCTAAGTATAAGGTTACAGGTTGTTCGACAGTGGGCTGCCATTTAGAATTTATTCCTGAATTTCCTGCAATGATATCGAGATAACCATCTTGATTAAAATCAAAAATTTCTACAGTATTCCATAGACCATAGGTGTCGGCAAGGCCGTATTCAAGAGTTTTATTTTCAAATAATTTCCCTTTTTTATTTATCAAAATGGTAACTGGCATCCAATCTCCTACAAGCACTAAATCTAAAAAGGTATCCTTATTGAGGTCTACCCATTTAGCATCCCTAAGCATTCCCCATTGTTTACGATCTAAAATTTTCATGGCAATACCATTTTCATTTTGAACAATAAAACTATTGGGGGTAAGCCCGTAGGCTCCTGTGATGTTTCTGCTTCCAATAAAGTAATCGGGATATCCATCATTATCAAAATCAGCAATTGCAATACAACCAGTATTGGTCTGAGGCAATTGTATAGGGGCTCTTTTAAAAATCCCTGTTCCGTCGTTCACATATATTCTATCTTCAAGGTTAGGGTTGGGTGAAATTTCTTGATTGCCACCACTTCCAATATAAAGGTCCAAATCACCATCTCGGTCAATGTCAAATGCAGAAACTGCAACATCTTCAAATCCTCTATCGCGTTCAAAATCAGGAATAAATTTGTTTTTAAAGGTTCCATTTTTAGAACCAATCAATACTTGAGCAGGTTGTTCTTTCGCCCCCCCTATAAAGAAATCGTTAATTCCATCTTGATTGAAATCATCATAAATCATAGCAGGACCTTCTTGAGATAAACGCTCGGGGATTAGGACTTCTTTATCTTCATCATAATAGGTATTTTCTATGTGCCTGAAGGGAAATTTTTTGATTTTAAATTTTGATTCTTTTTGGAGTGGGGATATAGCCTCATCATTTATAGAGGGGCTAACACACAAGACCTTATCTTTTGGAAATTGTATAATTACTTTTTTCTGATGTGGCCAAAGGATTTGAATCGAATCAATTTTAGTGTCATCAGCCACCGTAAGTAAGAGCTTATGTGAAGAACTCGATTGAAATCCTCTTACGTTTTGATAAGCTCTCAAATAAGTTTTTCCTTTAGAATAGTAACGAACTTGGGTGCCAAGTAATTGGGGATAGTCCACTGAAGGTTGGAGGATTAACTGTAGTGAAGTAGTTGACTGTACTTGATTTTCTAAAATTTGAGCAGGAGCATTTATATTATTTAAAATTAAATCAATATCGCCGTCATTATCAAGATCACTGTATGCTGCCCCTGTTGTATATCCTGGTGTTCCAATAGGAGAGTGCTCAGCAGTCTCAAAAGTTAACTCCCCTTTGTTTTTAATAAGTAGGTTTGGAATTTTAAGGGTTGGCATTTCCTCAATTACTTTTTTACGTAGTGCCTCTTTTTTGGAATTTTCAAACGCACTAAAGCTGGTGTTACTAATGTAATTAATATAATCCAAATCATTCGGTCTTTTGACAATGCCGTTGGGGATAAAAATATCGTTCCAGCCGTCGTTGTCGAAATCAGCTAAAAGAACTCCCCAGCTCCAATCAGTCGCAAAGGTCTTCGTCATCAGTGCAAGATCTGCATAGGTGGCATTACCTTGGTTGATTTGCATATGATTTCTTGCATACTGAGTTTTAAACCCATAGCGTTCTTTAATTCGCGCAATTTTATCGGAATCTTCACCCCCTGATTTTAGTAATATTTTTGGATCAAAGGGAAGCATGTCAGTGGTAAACAAATCTAGGAGTCCATCATTATTTAAATCTGCGATATCAATTCCCATGGTAAATCGGGAAGTATGATTTACAGCTGTGTCTATACTTTCAGTAAAACTTCCATTTTGATTGTTTAGGTAGAGATAATCATTTTCGTGAAAATCATTCCCTATGTAGAGGTCTGGCCATCCATCTTCATTAAAATCTGAAACGCCAACAGCTAAGCCATAGCCCAAAGGACTGCTGTAGATATTAGCTTCTTGAGTTACGTCGATAAAGCCCCCTGTTTCATTAATTTTATTTTCATAAAACCGATCACCAGCCAGCGAATCGATATCGACTCTATTTTTTGCATTTCCATAACTCCTCACAGAGTGGATGTTGTGATTTAACAAATAAAAATCCAAATCACCATCTTTATCATAGTCAAGAAAAGCGGCTTGTGTGGAAAAACCTGAAAACGCCACTCCCATTTTTTGTGCTGCTTCGGTAAATGTCAAATCGCCATTGTTGAGGTAAAGTTGATTATGGGCATTTAAGGAATTAAAGGCACCTACTTTACAAACATATAGGTCTAAGTAGCCGTCATTGTTTACATCTTGCATGCTAACTCCGGTAGACCAAGAGCTGGATTGGTCAATACCAGCTTCTTTTGAAATGTCTTTAAACTTAAGATTTCCCTTATTTAGGTATAATTTATCGGGCAACTGGTTGGCCGCAAAATACAGGTCTTCTAGACCGTCATTGTTGATGTCTCCAACCGTAACTCCGCCTCCGTTGTAATAGTACAGGTATTCTATTATATTAAGATCTGCGGTGTCTTGCAAGGTGTTTTCAAAGGTAATCCCAGTTTGTTCTGGAGTCAAAACAGCCATCGTAAAATGAGGATTCTCAAAAGCTACTTCTGTGGAATTATGACAACTGATCCATACAATCATCAGTAGGCCGATTAAAATGTTGTTTATCCTCATCGTGTTGTGGTAAATATGGCTATGCTATCATTTGACCGAAAAACAAAAATCTGGTTGCCGATATGTTTGATGTCTCGAATTTCCCCTTTACTATGGAACTCATTTGCTCTTGAGCTTACTTTCATTCTCCCTCCTTCATTTAATAGAAAAAGTCCGTAGCTTGCATCGTATATTCCCACTTCGGGTTTTGCTCTGTAGAGGTTTCCTCCTAAGAGTAGATCGAGATCACCATCTTGATCAAAATCACCTCCCTCGATGGCGTACACAGGGGCTAGTTGGGCTTCCTGAGGCAATGGATATGCGGTAAAATTAAACCCCCCCTCGTTTATAAATAAGGTCGATTCTAAGGTGGTCGCTTCCAACAGGGCTACACCCTCCATTTCTTGTTGATTAAAAATTTGAGTGATGTCAGCATTTTTAAACGATTGATAATTAGGGAATTTTTTCTTGAGACTTTTAATTTGATCAATCAAGGTATGGCGTAATGCATAGGGCATGTCTCGGGACTCCTCATTAGAAAAGGTAAGAATTCCCTCAACGCTACCATTTCGATCAAAATCGTTTAGGTAAAGCCGAATTGGATGTGTGGCTGAGGCTTTAAATCTTGAGTTAAGCCCGTGATTTCCTCCTACAAGGTCCAGATCGCCATCTTGATCTACATCAAATGCATAGAGGGTATTCCACCAGCCTTTATAAGCAGATAGTGAATGTTCTTTTCTGTGATTGAATTTACCTGCTCTATTTTCTAGAATTTCTAATCCCATAAATTCACCAGTGAGGATGAGGTCTGGATTGCCGTCTTGATTCCAATCGTTGAAGACAGCATCTGTGAGCATTCCTATTTCACTCAAAAACGGAGCTTTTTCAGAGGTAACTTCGGTAAAATTTCCCTTGCCGTCATTTTCTAAAAGATATCCTGAACCTGCTTTGCCATAGGCTCCAATTTTATTTCGTTCTCCGATAAAGAGGTCTAAATCTCCATCTAGATCTATATCGGCTGTTTTCACAACTCCAGTGTTGATTCGAATGCCGTCAGCAGGGAATTTTTGTTCAGACATAATAAAAGTTCCATCCCCATTATTAAAAAATAAACGATCATAGAGAAAATCAGAAAAGGGACTAAGTTCAACGCTACCTGAAGCAAGGTATAAATCGAGGTCACCGTCATTGTCTGCATCAAAAGCTAATGACTCTGTGTGCTCTGCCCTTGCTTGTTTGTTGAATACCTCTTGCTCACTCAAAGTAAATTTTCCTTCCGAATTTTGAACGTATAGAGAAGTGGATTCATTTTTTGGACCGGGAATGATAAGGTCTTGAAGCCCGTCTCCTGTAAAATCTCCTACACTTACTTTGGGACCCTCTCCACTGCACATATGGTAGGTAAGTCTTTCCCTGTGGAAATCGACAAAATTGGCCTCTTTATGAACATAAGTGAGTACCTCTTCTACTGATTTAGTAAAAAGAGGAAGTTGCTCGTCAAGGAGAGTAGAATCTTCTTGGCTTGCCTTTGGTTCTTCTAAAACAAGTGTTTGATTTGCTTGTATATTTTCTACATAACTTTTTTTGCCAGAAGCCCAAAGCACTTGAATAGCGGCAGAACTTTGGTCATGTAGTCCCACTATAATTCTTGGATCAACACTGGATTGGAATCCTCTTGCTGGTTGTTGCTCAAAGTAAAGGGTATCTTTGTCAGTCATCACTTTAATTTGACTTCCAATGGCAAACGTATTGTTGCCTTCCCCTTTTAGTTGAATTTGGAGGTAGTTGGCTTTTTCTTTGGACAAATTATTTCGGTAGATAAAGGGGGGCATGTTTACATTATTTACAACCAAGTCTAAATCCCCATCGTTGTCAAGATCTGCATAGGCAGAACCGTTAGAAAAGCTAGGGGTATTTAATCCTAAGGAAGCATCTCTTTTAAATTGGGTTTGCCCTAAATTTAAAAACCCACTGTTAGGTACTTTTTCTGAAGGAATGATGTCAATCAGCTTTTTATAATTCACCTTGTTTTTTTGGACTATTGAGTTTACGACTTCTTCACTGGAGATATATTGGAGGTAATCTTGATCGGTTAAGTCTTTATAGATACCGTTGGACACAAATAAATCTTTTAAGCCGTCATTATTCATATCGAAAAATAAGGCTCCCCAGCTCCAATCAGTTGCTTCTACCCCTGCAAGCCTACCTACCTCACTGAAGCTGGAATTGGCATTATTACGGTGGAGCATGTTTCGTGTAAATTGATGGTGGTAGGTGTTTTTGACATTGTATTGGTACTTATTCCAATCTTCGAATGTGGTGACGGACTTCAATCTTTTATAATCATAGGGAAGCATTTCAGTCACAAAAATATCGTTATCACCGTCGTTGTCAATATCTGCCATATCAGCTCCCATAGAGGCGCCACTAATTGATTTCATTTGTTCTGTTAATACTTCCTTAAACGATCCGTTTTGGAGGTTTATATAGAGATAATCCCGTTCAAAAAAATCATTGGATATGAATATGTCTTCCCAAAGATCCCCGTTTACATCACCAACGGACACACCTAAGCCAAACCCGATTACACTGCCATAAATTCCAGCCTGTTCACTCACGTCAACAAAAACACCCCCCTCGTTTCGTAATAATTTATCACCTCCCAACCGGTCTCTTTTAGGCCGTTCTTCTCTTCTTAAATCAAAGCTTCCAATAGCCTGGTAGGAATTGTTAAGAAGATATACGTCCAAGTCCCCATCTTTGTCATAGTCAAAAAATACGGCATGAGTAGAAAATCCTTTGTCGTCTAAGCCATATCTTTTAGCATCCTCTGTAAAGGTGCCGTCTTGGTTATTGATAAAAAGTTCATTTTGCTTATTGTCACCCTGTAAATCTCCTGAATTACACACATAAATGTCAAGCCATCCGTCTGCATTTATATCTACCATGGTTACCCCGGTTGCCCAAGCTTTTTCACCACCTACACCCGCCTGTTCGGTAACATTTAAAAACGTAAAATCCCCCTGATTTAAATACAGTTCGTTTGGCTTTTGATTGGCACTAAAATAAATGTCAATCAGGCCATCATTATTGACATCGCCCATGGCTACCCCACCTCCATTGTAAAAATTTCTGTATTTGTAGACATTAAACTCATCCGTGTAGGATAAATCATTTGAAAAAGTAATCCCACTTTCTTGAGAAGGAATAAGTTGGAATAGATTAATAGATTCAAGGGTGCAGGAGGATACCAGCAAAAGAAGGCAAAGAAGAATGCCATAGCTTTTCTCGGATTGGACCTTAATTTTCTTCATTAAGATCATCAATTTTTACTGCTACATCCTGAGAGTTTTCTACAAAAACTCGAAATCTTCTGTCTCCATCAATTTTGACATGCATTTTAGGAATGGAGTCATTACCAGTTTTAATTTCTAAAAAAGGATTCCCTGGAAACCAAAGTTCTAACGAATCTAAAATTCTGGGAAGTAATTTGGGAGCTTGATAGGCCTCATTCCATGGCGCCCACAATATATGGTAGAACTTGGCATCTAGTAAATTCAGTTTTTTATCCGCGTTAAATTTACCTGTAAACTCTAGGCCAAAATCGTTTGATTTATTTTCTTCTTTTGAATCAGAGAATATTTTTTTCATATAAAAGTAGGACCTCCCTTGAACTACTTTTCTACTGTTATTCAAATGCCAACTTTTTTTATGATACATATCTTTTGATTCTCCCAATCTAAAGTTGAAGAATAAAGAATCCACCTTTTTATTTTTGTCGAGTTCATTTTTTACTAAAGATTCGTAATTAGAGCTGCAACTCAAAGCAACTGTAAGTAAATAAACAACAGTAAGACCAAAAAATGATGTGTGAGTAATTTTCATTGTAGAGCTCATTCTTGTAATGTTAAATCAAGCAACTTGGCCTCCTCGTCGTTGATTCCAATTAACAATTTAATTCCGGATTGTGAATTTACAATTTTCAACGCTCTTATTTGTCCGTTTATTCCTAATATTTCAGGGGTTTCAAAGTCAACATTAGTTCCTTTGATATGGTAATTCAATTTCCATCCTTTTGAGGCGTCATAGCGACCGAATTGAGGTTTGACTAAAAATTGATTTCCTCCAAAATAGAGTGTCCCTTCAGAGGCATTGCCCTTATCCGTCTGAACTAAGGCATATATCGGGGCATATTGAATTTCTCTTGGTAATTCATGGCTTTTATAACCTTCCGCAGTACTAAGTAAGAGAACTGATTTTAGTTGGTTTAGTTCACTGACTTGACTCTTGTTAATTTGTTCAGTTGAAAACAGATCTTCTATACTCGCAGTGGCATAGTTTTCATACTTCACAATCTTTTTCTTTAAATAGGGAAGTTGTGAAATCAATTCATCTTTATCAACCACAGGGTAATATTTTTGATCGATCAGTTGACAAATGATTTGCTCTTCTGTCCCATTTTTATCAAAATCGTTTAAAAACAATTTCATGCCGGGCTTAAAAAAGGTATTGGCCCCTAAATTACCTCCAATGATATCAGGGATACCGTCTGCGTTTAAGTCTTTTACCATGAGCGTGTTCCACAACCCACTGGTTTGGGAAAGGCCATAATCCTTGGTTTTATTAACAAACGTCCCTTCGAAATTAATCCATATACTTAAGGGCATCCACTCCCCAGAGGCGATCAGATCAGGCCACCCATCATGATTGATGTCCCCTGTAGCGAGATCTGTTATCATTCCGATCTCATTAAAGTCCGAAATAGCTTTCTTGATAAAAGTTCCTTTTCCTTGATTGATATACAAATGTATGGAGGCTTTTTTACCGTAGGTTTTTAAATCAAATCGTTCACCAATGAGCAGGTCTAGATTTCCGTCTTGATTAATGTCTTCCACGGAAACAGCAGAAGAAGAATAATGGGCCTCAAATGAAAAGGCATCTTGCTTTTCAACAAAATTTGCATTCCCAATATTTTCATAATACCTATCGTCTAAATCTGAGGAAAATTTTGAAAACGATTTACCACCACTCGTTATAATCAAATCAAGATCACCGTCGGAATCTCCATCAAAAAATTCGGCAGCGGTATCTTCAGAACGATAGCTTCGTTCAAAAGGTGCCTGAATTTTTGTATAGCCTGTTTTATTGGAAAGAAAGAGTGCGCCGGTTTGATTTTTTCCACCTCCAAGATAGAAATCCGTAATTCCATCTTTATTCAAATCTGCTGAAGCAATCGCAGGACCATCATTATGATTCATGCTTGGAATTAATCGCTCTTTATTAAATTCACTCCAATTGTTTTCTTTGTGTGTAAAGGGTAGAGGGCTAAGTGTAGATTCAATTTTTGAATGGATTAAGGAAGGCTCTAAAGAAGAATCCTCCGAAATATTTTGTTTTATTTCATGTGTTTTATTAGTAACGAGGGCATAGTGTATTTCTTCTTGACCGTTTGGCCAAATTAATTTTAGGCTATCAACTTTAGCTACATTCCCTAAACCAAAATGGAGTGTATTTGCTACGGAGGACTGAAACCCTCTTGAAGGGAATTGTTCCTTCATTTGTTGTTTTCCACCATCAAAATAAATAATGGCTTTTGCGCCTACAGCGAAAGTATTTTTCGAATCTGTTTTAAGTTTTAATTTTATACTTCTCGCTAATAGGGTGTCCGTTTTGTTTTCATAAAAAAAACTAGGCATGTTGACATTATTGATTACCAGGTCTAAATCTCCATCATTATCCAAATCTCCGTAGGCATTTCCATTGCTAAAACTGGGTTGGTCTAACCCCCATTTTTTGGTGTTATCTTCAAACTGAAATCCCCCCAAATTTTTAAAAGCGTGGTTAGGTACTGCCTTAGAAGGCATGATGTCTATCAGCTTTTCAATTGCATCCTCCCGATTTTCCAAAAGCATTTGTACCTGAGTTTCGTTAGCCATGTAGGCTAAGTAATCTCGGTCAAGTAAATCTTTATAAATACCATTTGCCACAAAGATATCGTTGAAACCATCGTTATCCATATCGAAAATTAATGACGCCCAACTCCATTCTGTAGCAGCTACCCCAGAAAAGCGACTGATTTCAAGAAATTGATTTTTACCCATATTACGTTGCAATGAGTTTCTTGGGTATTGATGAAAATATCCATTTTTGTTCATTAGTTTGTACTTATCCCAAGAATCATATTTGGCTTTTAGCTTTTGTCTTTTCAAATTGGAAGGGAGCATTTCTGTTACAAAAAGATCTGGGAGTAAGTCATTATTCAAGTCTGCTGCATCTGCACCCATGGCTCCCATAGAGATGGATTGGAATTGAGATTCCAAAACCTCTTCAAATCCTTTTAGGCGGTTCAAGTAAAAGTAATCACGCTCAAAAAAATCGTTTGAGATATATAGGTCAGGACGTTTGTCCTCGTTAAAATCACTTAAGGTTATGCCCAGTCCAAAACCTATTGCACTGGTATAAATTCCTTTTTCTGAACTCACATCTACAAAAACTCCTTCTTTATTTTCAAAAAACTTATTTCCTTCTCCATTGGGATCCGATTTTAGTCGCAGGTCTTTAATAAGGTCATATCCTCCAACCGAACGCAGTGAATTATTGAGTATATAACAATCCAGATCACCGTCTAAATCAGCATCAAAAAAGGCAGCATGAACCGAAAGTCCTAGGACATCAAGACCATACGCTTTGGATTCTTCTTTAAAGGTTAGGTTCCCTTGGTTGATAAAGAGTTCATTGTGTCTATTTTCTCCTCCTGGTTTACCCGATTTACACACGTAGATATCCAATAAGCCATCACCATTGATATCAGCAAAAGTAACCCCTGTTGACCAAACTCCCTTACAAGCCACCCCTGCTTTCTCGGTAATGTCATCAAATTTCCAGTTTCCCTTATTTAGGAATAATTTATTGTCTATAAGATTACCTGTCATGTATATATCCAATAAACCATCGTTATTGATATCGCCTAGAGCCACACCGGCACCATTGTAAAAATTTCGGTAGGTATAGGGATTAAAATCTTGAGTGTAGGTTAATTCGTTTACAAACAGTTTCCCCAAATCTTGATGTAACTCAAAAAGATTTGTGTTGGGTGTTGTACAAGAATAAATGAGTATAATAAATAGCCAACAAAATTTTCGCAATTTCATGAAGTTAAATTAAAAAAAATGGGCCAATCAGTTAAGATTGACCCATTGAAAACTACTTTTATTATGGAATTAGTAGCCTGGATTTTGCTTTAATGATCCACTACTTGCAATAATTGCATCTGTTGGGATTGGCATTAAAGTTTTGTAGTCAGCAGAAGCTGATTTTTCAAACCAAGCATCATTGTATTTTCCAAAACGGATCAAATCAGTTCTTCTATGAGATTCTTGATAAAACTCACGCCCTCTCTCTGCTAAAAACTCGGCAGCGGTGATTGAAGAATAGGTACTTACTTTAGCTCTTTCTCTGATAATATTCACATCCGCTAGGGCTAGAGACCAGTCTCCAGCTGCACGAGCTAACCCTTCAGCTCGGTTCAAATACATTTCTGATAAACGTAAAATGGGGAAGTCATTTGACTTATCATTTCTTTCAAATTGTGCATGGCTAAACTTATACATACGAGCACCACTTTGACGAATTGAATTTGGAGCCAATTCGTTGATCTCAGGGGTATAGTTTAGAGGTAAATGTTTTGTGCCATCTGGGTTGTAATCATCAGCAGCCCAGTCACTCAAAGGAAGACCAGAGTAAGAATATTGTTGTCCAACTAAAAAGTTAGATTTCTTACGTACATCTCCATCTTCATAAGAGTTATAGAAGGCTTCTAATGTCTGATATCCATTCCATGGTTGAGAATCAAAATTGAAAGCAAATTGAGAAGGTTGGTGAAGGCCCATCATGTGGAAGTTCATTCCTCCCCCCTTATTACTATCAAAAGGTACCGTCCAAATTAATTCAACATTATCTTGGTTGTTAGGAGCAAACATTGCAGGATATCCTACTAGGTTTTCTGGGTCTGTTGAAACTCCAACTCGCTGAGCAAGGTTTTTAACAGAAGAGTTTGCTTCTGAGGTTAACTCATAAGGACCGTTGTCTATTACCCATCCGGCTGCTGTAGCCGCATCTGCATAACGTGGGGTACCAGCATAAACTTCAGCATTAAGATAGATTCTTGAAAGTAATCCTACTGCAGCATACTGATTAATTCTATATTTTTTTGGATTGGTAGACAAGTCACTGTTTGTAAGGTCCATTTCAGCAGTTATAGCACTTACACCAAGTGCTTCTAGGATTTCACTTTCTACAAATGCAAAAACGTCTGCTCTAGATGATTGAGGCGCGTCAGAACCAACAGAGGTTATGATTTTTACATTACCAAATACATCCATTAATCTCCAATGAAAAAATGCTCTTAGTACTTTCAACTGAGCAACTTCGTTAGCTGTCAAGCCAGACTTTGCTAAGTTAGAATTGATTTCACTAATGGCATTGTACTGTGTGTTCCAAGTATTGGTAAGCGGCCCACTTGCAGGTGTATACTCATGTCTGTGCATGTCTAGCCAGATACCACCATCATACCAGTCACCTCCTTTTTGTCCAACTTGCATTTCATCAGAAGATACAGTTTGGATAGACCAATAGTCATTATGACCAGCAGTACCATTACGAAGTTTTTCAAAAGCAGCACCAATTTGGTCTTGAACTGCTTGACTGCTTCCATCAGTTTCACTTACGTCAACTGACACCCCTGGTACAGTAAGACTCTCTGTAAAATCGCCAACTAAATCTTCTTCGAGATCTGTACATGCAACTACAAAGGCGAAAACTGAAAATAATCCTAAAAATAATTTGTTATAATATTTCATTTTCCAATTTTATTAAAAGTTAATATTAAGTCCGATAGTAATTGTTCTCGCTGTAAAATAATTTGTACGACGGTCAACTCCTGGAGCTAATACATCTACTGGTGAGAAACCAGCAACGTTAGTTCCACCATCAACTAGAGCGGGCTCAGGATCAATACCTGTATAATTTGTTATTACGAAAGCGTTCTGAACGTTAGCAGACAATTGAGCACTGTTGATGAATGATCCTTCAGTAATATCAAAATTGTAAGCTACAGTAAGGTTGTCCAATTTAAAGAAATCAGCTTTTTCAACATATAAGGAGCTGAATTGCGCTACGGTCAATTCTGGAAGGGCTAAATCAGTATTCACAAAATTATAGGAAGACTGACTTGCTAAACGAGGCTCATAGAATGCTCTGAATGTATTGATTAAGCTGTGTCCAAATGCTCCTCTGAAAAATGCATTAACACTCCAATTACCAAAATTTAAATTATTAGTCCATCCCATTTCAAGTGTTGGAATACCATTTCCTGCAGTTTCGAAATCTGCATCAGGATCGTTCCATTTATCTTGTGAAGCTACGACTTGTCCATCACCATTGATGTCTCCAAAGATTGGAGCACCAGAGGCATCAACACCTTCAAAGCGAGGGGCCCAGATTTGTCCTATAGCTTCACCAGGACGAACCAACAACATATTGGTGCTATTTTGACCTGGAGAACCTAAGTTTGCACGGATATCACCGTTTTCTAGCACATATTCTTCAAGAAGAGTTTTATAAGTAGAAAGGTTGATTCCAGTGGTATACCCATCTGTTAACTGATAGTTAAGGTTCAATTCAAGGCCTTGTGTATTGATTTTACCTGAGTTCTCATATCTTCTGTCAAAACCATAAGTTGCAACATCTACTTTAGTTTCTAAAATGAAGTCAGTGATGTCTCGTGTATACAAGTCAAGAGTACCGCTTAATTTTCCTTGCCCGAACTCAACGCCTAAGTTGGTTTCAGCTTTGGATTCCCATTTTAAATCTGGGTTTGCAGCACGAGCCTGTGAGGTGTTTCCTGTTCCCCCAGAGTCATAACCAAAATTATACACAACTTGAGAGAGTCCTGTTGGACCAGGTAACGATCCTGTTTCTCCATATCCTAAACGTACTTTGAAAAGATCGAATTCAGTACCAAGGTATTTGTTTAAATCCGCACCAATACCAAAAGCAGGGAATGTCCCCCATTTGTTTCCTTCTCCAAGTTTAGTAGATCCTTCTCTTCTTATAGAAGCATTTAAGTAAATGGCTTCATCGATTACTACATTAACTCTACCAAAAAATGCAATGATTTTATTGTCTGGGCCTCGGTAGCTGTCTGCAGCAATGAATCCAGCATTTTGTAAATCTTGGGAGGCATCAATGTTGTAACTGTAATCCTGGCTATTGTCAGGAAAGTCTCCTAAACTAAAACCTTTATTTGAGAAATTATCCTGCTGGAAAGAATACCCTCCAGTTAAATTCATATTGAAACCTTCAGTAGCTAAATTGTAATTTCCAAAAATTTCATAAAGATTAAATTGATAGCGATTATCAGCAAAACTAGCTAAACCTCTTCGTGTGGGACTTAAAGCGTTTCCAGTCAATAATGCTGTTACAGGAACATAGTTTCTGTTTTGGTTTATAGAGGTTTGCTTTGCTGCTCTAAATTGAACATCTAAATTATCAGTTAGGTCATACCCTAAAGAAAGATTGTAGTTCAATTCAGTACGTTCGCCTGAGAAATCGTGTTGCTCAGCGATGGAAACAGGGTTAAAACTGTCAAACAAACCAAAGGTTTCGAAATACCCACCAATTGCATCTCCAGAGTTGCCTGGGAAGAACTCAGATCCTTCAGTATAGATAGGAGCTGTTGGGTTAAAAAGGGTTGCGTATTTGAGTACCAATTCGTTTCCGAAACTTGATTGTCTTTGAGTAAATGAAGCATTAAAATCAATTTTTAATTTATCTTTTAAGGCCCGGGTTGAAATATTTGCCCTTGAGTTGAATTGCTCAAAGCCTGTATTGATTACAATACCTTCTTTTTCTCTAATATTAGCTGAAATACGATAGGTAGTATTTCCAAAACCTCCAGAGGCAGAAATATTGTGTATTTGAGAGATAGCATTGCGAGTAACCGCCTCTGTCCAATCTGTCTCACCGCCTAAATCAGAACCTCCAGCGGATCTAAACTCTTCTGGGGTCATAACATCGATTCTGTTAAGGATAGAAGAACTGGACAGCTGGCCGTTATAGCTTAATTGCATTTGGCCACTTTTTCCTCCTTTAGTAGTAACAATGATCACCCCTGAGGACCCTCTAGATCCGTAAATTGCAGCAGCAGACCCATCTTTAAGTACATTGATAGACTCAATATCGTTGGGATCTACATTGTCTAAAGAAGCGCCTACAACTCCATCAACTACAACTAGAGGAGATACGTTTGCTCCTACTGTTGAAAGACCTCGTAAGCGGATTGTTGCTGCAGCATTTGGATTTCCACCTTTATTGTAAATACTTAATCCAGCAACTTTACCCTGTAAAAGTTGGGCTGCGTTATTGATAGGACCTTTATTAAATTCTTCAGCAGTAACTTGAACCACTGCAGAAGTAATTTCCTTTTGTTTTTGTGAACCATATCCAGTAACAACGACCTCTTCAAGTTGATTGTCAGCTATTAGTGTGATAGTAATTTGATCTTGGTCACCTACGTTAACTTCTTGTGTGGAGAATCCTACAAAAGAAATCATTAGTACGTCTGAAGAATCAGCTTGTATTGTAAAATTACCGTCAAAATCAGTACTCACACCGACTGCAGTTCCTTTTACTTGAACCGTTGCTCCTGGGAGCGGTCCATCCTCACTAGTTACAAGTCCTGAAACAGTTTGGGCATAAATCCCTACTGAAAGAAAGAAAGCAACTAAAAATGAGATTTGTTTCAAAAACTCTTTTTTCATCATTTTGTTAATTATTTATTAAAAATGTATAATTTCTCTAAAATTAAGTTTTTTTTATTGAATAACTATAACATAGATTAATTTAGAAGAAATAAAAACGGAAAGATTAAGCATACGGTTATACGTGAGTTAGAGAAAAATCAAATTATCAGACATTGATGGTGCTTTGGTGTTTTCAAAAAATACCATTTCTAAAGTTTTCAATGGTTATAGTGATGTAAGTACGCTCACCAGAAAAAAGGTGCTAAACTATATCAATAATGTCGATTTCAAACAAAATTGCCAGTTCTCCTTTTTAAAAATAAAGAATCTAAAATGGCAGCACTCCTATTGCCACAACTCAATCAAATAATTTTTAAAGTCAGTTTATTCAAATAAAAACCGGTACAGATCATTTCCATTGGCAAACAGTACGAGCCCCATTAACAAAAAGAACCCAAGCATTTGTGCATATTCTAAAAACTTGTCATTGGGTTTGCGTCCGGTCACCATTTCATATAATAAAAACATGACATGACCCCCGTCAAGGGCAGGAATGGGGAGTACATTCATAAAGGCCAAAATGATTGAAATCAATGCGGTACTTGCCCAAAAACCTTTCCAATTCCACTCGTCGGGAAA
>JAURFW010000029.1 GCA_030834125.1 Bacteroidota bacterium
AAAAAGTTTCAAGCGTATAGTGTTGAAGAAGAGTTATTATTAATGTATTTTGAAAGAGATGATAATATTCCTCCGGGCCAAAGAATGGCAATAGTTGATATTATAGATGTACTAGGAGACATTTTAGGAGAAAAAAGCAGATTAAATTTAAATCCATCAAAGATGGGTAAAATATTAACAAGTTTGGGCTTTTCAAAAGTAAAGACAAACGGTAATTTTAAATACTGCATTAAAAGAAAACTAAAAAAATAGGGAGGGAGGGCATGCAAGAATACCAGATAAAAAGTGGCAATTTCTTTTTTATCGAAAATTCCTATTCCCTCCCTCCCCAAAAACATTTCGATTGAAACGTAACCCTTGTAACATTACAAACAACATGACAGAATTGACAATTAGTTGCTTACAATGCAACAGACGAACAATAAAGACAAAATCCTCAAAGAAATTCTGCTCCAATAGATGCAGAGTCAAATTTCATAGGATAAAACATGGGCACCCACTAGTGAGGCCAGATTATGATCCATATGAGATGATCCAATGCAATTATTCCCATTGTCCAAATTATGGTATGGGGTTAGCTCGAAAGATTCTAAAAAATATGGGGTGTCTGGGGGAGTGTATTCGCTAGAGTAATTCAATTTGAATATATAATGAATACTACTACCTGGAACCTTTAACGTATTTAGGTAGTTGACGCTCACTCTTTTTCTTTTTTTCCCAGAAAATCTGCCCAGCCTTTCCAGCCTTCGTTTTTGTAAGCATTTTTGGGATCTCTTGGTATCTCTATAGGCCAAACATCTCTAGGATATTTTTTTAATAAAGCTTGCCAATCTACATAACTGCTTGCTGAAGAATATAATGATTTAACGACCTTCTTACATTCTTGATAGTTCAAGTATGAATCACGAATCGTAGTAGTGTTCTTTGTATAAGTATTTAAAAAGTCATTCAACCCTTTCCAAAGCGGATCTTTTGAATAAGAGGATATAGATTTAAAAAGCTCTGCATCTTTTCTTGATTTATTTTTTCTAAATTGGTTATATTCTTTGATACTAGTGATATTGAATTCTCTGATAAGTTTTTTAGCAGTATTTAGGTCATATTTTTTGTCTTCACAAATATATTTACTTCCAAGAAAATCGGGAAAACCATTCCAACCATCATTCTTATAAATAGTGCTTACCGCTACTGGTATATCTGCTGGTTTCAATGGCAGTAGCCTATACTCTCCTTTGCAATATTTTCGCCATTCGGTACTGCTTTTCAAGCCTAATTGCTGAGCAAAAATTCGCGCTGACTTGAAGGATCTGTGCTGTCGTTTTTGATTTGAAATGTTACCTGTTCCAATAAAATCGCCCCAATTTTTCCATCCCTTTCCTAAATAATATTTTTCCGGAGATTTGGGAACTTTTTTAGCTAATTCTGGGTTATTTCTAATATATTCATACCAATCTTTATGATTTTTGAGTCCTAGTGTTGATACAATCTTTCTAGCTTCTTCGTAAACTAGTATGTCTTTTTGTCTTAGACTTCTTTCTTCGTAGCCCAACCAGTCACCCCATCCATTCCAATTTGCACGATAAGTTAAATCAGGTTTAGTCGGAATATCTAATGGAAAATTATCTGATTTTGTAAACTTACGCCAAGCTATATTATTTTTGAGTATTTTATTTCTTACATAATCCCTCGCCTCCTCAAAAGGCCTCCAACTCAATTTCGCCAAACGACTCCAAGCTTGAAGTTCAATGTGATTTAGCAATTCATCGGTTGCAATTTGGTTTCCAATGATTTCGTCAATATTAAATTGTACTAAATCTGATTTTTCCGACTTAGTATCAGGTTTTTGCTTTTCTCCGAAATACTCAATGATCCTTTCATCGTTAGCCGCAAGTGCTCTCAAGGTTTGTAAGATGGCTTGAAAATCTTCACTTTTAATGATGCTATCTTTATCATTGGATTCAGCGTAAACGGGCAATAGAATATAGCCAAATTCTTTGTCTTTACTTCTTCTTAAAGCCCTTCCCACGGCTTGGACAATGTCAATGCTGCTTTTCCGGGGATCTGCAAATAAAACGCAATCAATATTGGGAACATCAACACCTTCAGTTAAGCATTTTGCGTTGGTAATGATTCCTCTTTCCGCTTGAGAGAATTCCGCAATAATCTTCGAACGTTGACCGGTGGGAATAGCTCCGGTCACATGGAAGGAATTTACCCCTTCAAAAGAGGGATAGGCTTGATCAAAGGCAGGCTGCAATTGTTCAAATGTTTTAGCCCGTTTGATACTAGAGTGAAAAGTAACGGCATGCTTAATAGGGAACTTTTGCATGGCCTTTCGAAGGGCAATTAACGAACTCAAAGTCCTAAAATCAATGTCTTTATCCCATTTTAATCCCAACGCTTTTACAAAATCATTCTGATTTAAATAATCTTTAATCTCCGCCTGAGTGATAACTAAAGTTAATATTTTATAGTCAGACAGGATCTCTTGATTGATGGCTTCTTTAAACGATAGTTGGGTGAAAGTTTCCCCATAAATATCTGGATCATCCATGCTAAGAATGTTCTCAGAAGAACCTCTATACCGCCTTTCCGTTGCCGTCATGAAAATGCGCTTGCTTATGGCAACATTTTCATCGAATAGCAAATGACTGAAGAGTTTATCACTGGCACCTACCGTTTTATGGGATTCATCCATGATGCCCACATCAAACTTAAAGTCAAGTTCGTTAACGGCTTCCCCCAAAACACGACCACTTTGATAGGTGGTAAATATTACTTTGGTTCGATTGGTCTTGAAGTTAAGGAATTCTAAGATTTTTGCTTTGTCGGTGGTGCAGACCACTCCCATATCTTGGGTAAAAACGGCCACATCATCGTTTTTCCCAATTCCTTCATCCGAACAAATGCAAAACGGAGCAACGGGGTTTCCTTCTGCATAGGATTCTTGACAATAGTCTTCCAGTGTTTGTTTGACCAATGCTAAGCTTGGAACGGCCACAATAACTGTTTTGGCTTTAAGTTCTTTGGTAATCCAGTATCCGGTCAAAGACTTACCCGCACCACAAGGGAAAATCAGTTTTCCTCGGTTTTCTACTTTAAAATGTTTTTTGGCCTCTGCGATTGATTCAATTTGATGAGGTCTCGGATTCCTAATGGAGGGCTTTACAAATTCCTTTTTGCCAAAACCATCGAAGAAGGATGGGGGCAACTGTGTCCAAGTATCGGATAATAGAAATCCTATATTGGATTGTCCCTTGTAAAGTTGGGCATAATCATCTGCCGTTGTTGCTACCAAACAGAAATCAATATTGCTGGCTACCGTATTACTCAAAGCCAAGAAAGTGGAAATCTCTCTATGGGATATCTTCTTTTGTATATTGCCGTGATACTTGCACTGAATGGCCCAGAATTTCCCTTCAAAAGTTTCCGCAATTAGGTCGATTCCTTGATCTTGATGTGGGATGTTTAACTTGGACTTTACGGATGTTGGAATATCTTTTAATCTCCATACTTGTTTTAGGATCACTTGATACTTAGGCGACCATTTTAAGTATGACTCGGTAATCTGTTCAAATAGTTCTCCTTTGGTTTGGTTATCGGCTGTAGATAAGTGCTTTTCGACATCGGACCATTGGGAGAAATTCTTCATTTCCCCAAAAATACACATTATTCAATAATTGAATTTCCAATCTGAAAATGTAAACCGGTTAAAAATAAAAAAAGCCTCAGATTTCTCTGAGGCTGTCAATATGATGTTTTTAACTCTGAACATATCTACTCATTTAGGTTCTACTCTGTATAATGCGTTTTCCTTATATGAAACAAAGTAAAGACGGTTTTCAAAAACAGTAATTCCTGTAACACCTTCAATCCCTGTTTCTATGGTGGCTATTCCCTGATTAGTTTCGAGATTAATACACTTTATATTTCCAGAAGTATAATCGCTCAAAAACAGACGATTTCCAGAAATGGCAATACCGCAGAAGTTGAAAAACTCATCTTCCAAAAGCACCTCAAAATCCGCATTCCATTCTGAATGATCTGCGAGTATTTCATTAGTAAGAGGCAAAGATTTTATCCTTTTTTTAGATGTGACATCTATTTTAAGAACTTTGTTGTTACCCCCATCTACAGCATAGAGGACTGTTCTATCTTCGTTCATTATTAAATGACTAGGCGTTGTTCCATTTTTCTTGACAGACACATTACTAAATCGCTGAATTATTCCATCATCGTGGTCAGCATTTCCCGGACCGTGGTCACCACCAAAATCATATCTACAGATATGTTTATTATAACCATCAAAAATCCAGTAAGCATTATCTTGTTCTGATGCGATACCCATACAATATGGACTGCCGTGCAACATATCTAAATGGCTTCCATTACCACCACTTGGTTTTGCATATACATCTAAGTTGCCAGACCAAAGAGCAGGACCAGTAAATGAACCGCCTCGCCTATTAGCATCAAGAATACCCGTGGTTGTTGCCCAGTCTCCATTTTCACTAAAAGCTAGTGCAGTTGGCAACGCCATAAAGTGCCAAGAGTTTCCATCTTTTCTATAATCATACTCTAACTGTGATGCTGAAATATCTGGAATACGAACGGTTGTACCGCCAGTCTGTTCTGTACCTTCATTAATTATCCATAATTCTCCCTTTCTTGTCGGATTGAATTCTAAATCTGTTGGTCTATTGATTCGAGATTGACTTGTTGAAAGCTTTACTATTTCGGGTTGATTGATTCCCCAATCACTTTCTTTGGCTTCTTTAAAAAACTCGGGCACTTCATTTTTTAGTGGTTGAGGTTCTTCTTTCTTATCTTTTTTGCACCCTGCAATTCCTATAATGAGGATTGTAGACAGGATAGATACTTTTATTATACTTTTCATTGTTATTTCGCTTTAAAATGGTGATCCATATGCAGGGTTTGTTGTTAGTTCTTTGTCCGTTAAAGTTTTTAGAAAAGCAACCAAATCCTTTTTATCTTGTTCGGTTAAGAATAAACCTTTGTCTCTTGTCTGCTCTAATGCAGGGTCTAGAGTAGAAGAAGCCTTTATTTCCGAATTATAGTGTTCTACTACTTGTTCCAATGTTGTAAATCTACCATCGTGCATATATGGTGCAGTGATAGCAATATTTCTAAGACTTGTAACTTTAAATTTTCCTTTATCAGAAGCATTTTTTGTCGCTTTCTCTCTACCATCATCTGCAAATTGTCCGTCACCGTCCAAGCCATTATTCATATATTTATCATTCTCAAAGTTTAAACCACTGTGACAATGTTGGCAGTCAGCTCCACTTTGGTCAGGAAAAAATGGATTGTAATCAGTTGTAAATAGTTTAAATCCTCTTTTTTCACTTTCATTAAAGACGGTGGTGTCTTTTAGGAAATCATCATACTTTGAATTAGTTGATATTATTGAATTCATAAATTGCTCTAGTGCTAGAGAAACTTTCTCGCTCGTTATTTCATCACTTCCAAAAGCTCTCATAAACTGGTCTTTATAGGTTTGACTTGCGGATAGTTTTGAAACTACATTTTCCAAGGTCTCGTCCATTTCTAATTCATCCTTAATAGGCAGTAGAGACTGGTCTCTGAGTAAGTGAGCTCTACCATCCCAGAAAAACTCATTTTCGTGCCAAGCCATATTGAATACCGTCATAGCTTGTCTTCCACCTTTGTTTCCCCTAATACCTGTTGAGAATTTTGCAGTATCGGTAAATGCAAATTCTTGTAAATGACAACTTGCACACGCCTGTGTACCATCACCTGAAAGCATTTTTTCATAAAAAAGCATTCTCCCTAATTGAACCCCTTGATTTGTCAACTGGTTATCCGTAGCAATGTTTGGTGCTGGGAAACTGCCATACATTAATTGATACGGTGTAGAATCATATTTGACACCCACTGGTTCTAAATTGTCATCATCCTTGCATCCTACTACTACCACAATATATGCAATAAGGAAGCTTATTATTGTTATTTTTAATTTCATTGTTCTTTAATTTTTTCTTCTGTTATAAATTGTTTATCTGTTAGGCTTTCTAGAAAAGCAATCAATTGCTCTTTTTCTTGCTCTGTCAGGTTGAGTGGTTTCACGAACTTGTTCTTGTTATGATGTTCCTTACCACCTTTATTATAATGATCGATAACCGCTTTAAGTGTGGTCATTGAGCCATCGTGCATATATGGTGCGGTCACAGTAATATTTCGAAGAGTGGGTACTTTGAATAAGGCTTCATCATCTGCACTATTGGTAAGTCGCATTCTGCCCTCATCATCATAGCTTTCATACAAGCCATTGTTTTCAAAAGCATAATTTGTAAAATTAAAACCTGAATGACAATTGGAGCAGTTGGTTCTTTCACTATAGAAAAGTTCCATTCCTGCCTTTTCTGTTGCATTCAATGCTCCATTTTGATGCTGATACGTATACTTATCAAACGGACTGTTACCACTAATGAGTGTTCGCTCAAAATTAGCAAGTGCCCTTGTTATTACATAATAGTCTGGAGCTCTATTGTATGCTTCTTTACTCATAGCAACATACTGACTGTCTGAAGCTAATCGTTCTCCTGCCTTCACAATGTTAAATGCAAATTCATTATGCTCCTGAATAGGTACAAGTACCTGCATTTCTAAAGTTGGCACACCACCTTCTCTTGTGTAATAGGGGTGGTAGGCTACATTTGCCAAAGTAGGTGCATTTCGTGTACCTGGTCTATTCTTTACGCCATCACTTAACGCCACATCATCACTAAAAGCTAAAGATGCTTTATGGCACGAACCACAATTAATGGATTGGTCTATGGACAAAACATTGTCATAAAACAACTTTTTACCGAGCTTCCATCTTGCTTTTGTGTAGGCATTATCCTCAGGGAATGAAATAGCAGGAAAACCTGGTGGTAATGAAAAATCACCTGACTGCGAAGCCATATTTACCGTGTCTTTTTCGCATCCATAAAGGATGAGAACCGCAATTAGTGATATTATGATTTTCCTGCTTTTCAATCTACTGAATTATTATTTTTTCAGTACTTACCAACCCGTCTTTTGTAATGGTTAAGAAGTACAATCCTTTTTTATCAAGTGTTATAGTTTGCCCTTCACTTTCTAGAGTTGTTTCTTTTACTAATTCACCTAAAACGTTCATTACTTTTACATCTGCAGATTGAAATCTCTTATCATCTAACTGAATTGTGAGTGTTCCACTTGAAGGATTAGGGAATGCTCCAAAGGCATTTGCAACCTTTACATCTTTAACGGAAAGGGTATTTCCTTCACCTGATTCGTTAGTAAATACATTGTTCTGAAAAAGTCTAAGACACGTTGCCGCTTCTTTGTTCTCACTATGTTCTACTAATCCAGAATTCATATCCATTCCTGAAACTGCTTTAGTGTAATCAGCATTCAATGTGACTAGCAAAGCACCATTCACATCTTTTCCTTCTACTGGAATGTTTTGTTTAAAATAGTTTTTGTTTCCAAGTGCGTGAATCTGAAAATCTTGAGCAAAGTTGTTACCAGACTTTCCCTCTAATGCCACAAATCTATAACCTGCAGCCCAACCCCAATGCATCGAAGGAAATTTGGGAGAAAGGGGATGGAGAGAACTCCATTGAGCAGGATCACCATTGTTTACACCTGGGTCAACTCCAACAGAAAAGTTTATAGACTCAATTGTGGTAACGTTTAAATTACCCAAGAGGATTGTATCTGTTTGGTTTGCTTTTGTCAGAATATATACATCTGACACTTTTGTTTCGGTACCCCCATCGTGAATGATGCTAATTCCAGATATATAATATTCAAGTCTGCTCAGTTTAAACTTATGACCAAGGTCGTTTTGAGACTCGGTGTTGAACGCAAAATCCTTCGTTCCAAGTTTGTGATTAATTGTTAGTTGCACATCCTTTTGTGCGAAAACATTAACTGCCATAAGCAGCATAATTGCTATTGTAATTGTTTTTTTCATTTTACTTTATTTTTTATCGTTTTTTATGTAATCCATTCCACAAACTGGACATTGACCTGCGGAGTCGCTTCCGCTTCCTTCGCAGTGCATAGGACACACATAAGCGGAAGTATACTCTTTGCCTTGTTTGTTTTCATCGTTATTATTTGTGCTTGTTGTACAAGCTGTCATTGCCCCGATTAGAACCAATGAGAAAAGTGTTGTTTTTATTAGTTTCATTCTGTAAATTATTAAAAAGTGATTGTTGAATTTTCACCAAACATCGAAAAGCCCAATAGATGACAGCATCACCAGCAGACTCAATGAAACACTGAGAACTTGAAGCCCTATTTTTCTACTGTACACTATTTGCTGTATTGACAATATTAGTGTATTTCGGAGACATCTCAAAATGTTGTATTCAAAGTACAGGTTATTCAACTACAAAGTCAAACATCATTCCTGCTGAGTTATGCTCTGAAATATGAAAGTGTATCATCCAATCACCGACATTAGACATATCTACTAATATTTCGACTGTTTCTCCTGTTTTTACGAGTACGGTATCTTTCCATTGCAAATTATTATTCACCTCACCCTCCCTTGTGAGAACTACAAAACGTTGTCCGTGGATATGAACAGGATGTTGCATTGGATGCATTGAGTTGGGGTCATTAAATATTTCCATTTTTACCATATCTCCTTTTTTGAATTTCCAATCTATTTCTTTATTTATGTCACCTGTTTCTTCATCAATAAGTTGCCATTCAATGTTTTCTGTATCTGAGATTCTATTCATTGTATTCATATCGTCTTCCCATTCTATTCCTTCGTTACCGTGAGCCTTCGTTTCATTATGTTTATCATCCTCTACAATAGTCTCGCACTCTGGCATATTGGGCATCATCTTACAATGTTCAATAGCCTGTTCTAAGGACTGTTCCATACCCATAATTGTGACTATTTCTTTTGACTCCTCAGTAGAACCTGAGTTCATATTTGAATGTAAGTTTTGCCCCATATTTAAGTCTATTCTTAAAGTCTTTTCAGGTATTTGAGCAAGGTATTCATCAAGGTTTCTTGTTATATTAGCATATTCTTTGGCATTTGTTCTAAGCGTTTCATATGTATTTTCGGAAATAGTGTCAGTTGAAGGGGCAACGATAACTTCGGCTAGTTTTTTGCCTCGATGAAGTATGGGATATGTTCCTGGCTCTTTGTATAGCACTTCGACTATGAAGCATTAGGGGATCAATTGAATCATGAGTCCAAAGGAGCTGCTTTATATTGGAAACAACTATTTGGACCACAATTTACTCGTGAACATAATGCAGAGGACGATATTAATAAAGCATTAAATTACGGGTACGCCATATTACGTGCAGTAACAGCCAGGGCATTGGTTTCATCTGGATTATTACCTGCTCTCGGAATTTTTCACCAGAACAAGTATAATCCGTATGTATTGGCCGATGATATCATGGAGCCTTATCGACCTGTCGTTGATTTCAAGGTAAAAAAGTGGTGGGATGGGAATGGACAAGTTGACGGTTTAGAAATCCCCATGAAAAACTTGATGTTGCAGGTTCCTACAAATGATGTATTCATGGAGAAAAAAAGCAACCTTTGATGATTGCCATGAGCAGAACAACATATTCACTCAAACAGTGCTATAAAGGTGAATTGAAAAAGATTAGGTACCCCGAGATAGCTTGACATCCAATCGCTTAAACCAATATCGATCTATGTGGTTATTTGTGTTTTTTGATTTACCCACAGAAACCCGAAAGGAGCGCAAAATAGCCACTGATTTTAGAAAAACACTCCTCCAAAATGGTTTTGAGATGTTTCAGTTCTCCATATACATTCGGTTTTGTAATAGCAGAGAACAAGCAGATAATCAATCTTTAAGAATTAAACGGGCTCTACCAAACAAAGGACATATCGCTGTGATGCGCATTACCGATAAACAATTTGGAATGATTGAACTATTTCACGGAGTGAAAAAGGAAGCTTTGCCTCAAGTAAGTCAGCAACTAGAACTTTTTTAGCGTTTCAAATCAAACACGCATTTCACACCATAACAGCATATTAGCATTGAGTACGGTGTGAATACACGTTAAAAATACAATTTCGAAAGCAATTCACAACCAACCAAGTGTACGCAAGTATCTTAATGGGGGTGTGAATACACGTTAAAAATACAATTTCGAAAGCAATTCACAACTAATTCTAAGTTTATATGTTTTTCCAAACTGGTGTGAATACACGTTAAAAATACAATTTCGAAAGCAATTCATAACCACTGACAGATAAAATATGTAAACCATATGTAAACCACCCAAAAATCAAAAAGCCTCAGATTTCTCTGAGGCCTTGATTTTACTGGGTCGGGATGGCGAGATTCGAACTCACGACCCCTTGCACCCCATGCAAGTGCGCTACCGGGCTGCGCCACATCCCGATTTATTTGCTCTTGAGCTCCCGGTGGTTGTAGCATGGGCTTGGGTCTCCCTTTAAGGGATTGCAAATGTACCATTTTATTGGAATTTGTGAAAGGGTATTTGGGCGGAATTAACTATAAATACAAAGCCATGCATGGTGATTTCCCCCGATTTTATTTTTCTAAAATTAAATCAACCACAGATTCATGCTCTACATTTAATATTCCCCTTAACTCCTTATAACCGTCAGCAATTTTACTTTTGTTGCTTATTAATCTTATAATGGCATTATTGAGCGTTACTTTATTGACCTTTTGGAGATGCTCTTCTATTAAACCGTAACCGAGTAGAATATTAACTAGACTTACAAACTTTATTCCTATTAATGATTTCCCTAACCAATAAGTTAGTGGGCTCACTTTGTAGGCAACAATTTGAGGAACTTCGAAAAGGGCGGCTTCCAAGGTTGCAGTTCCGCTAGCTACTAATGCATATCCTTCGGTTACTTTACAAGTGTATAAAATTGAAAATGTTTGACCAAATAATATGTTTCCCGTTAACTGATAATCTTTCAATATTTCAGAATAGAAGTTTTCATCGAGCCCAGGAGCTCCGGCAATGAATATCTCAAATTCTCCATTTTCTCTTGATTGAACCGTTTTTAGGAATATTGGCAATAAAGATTGCACCTCGTTTTTACGCGATCCAGGGAGTAAAGCAATAGTTTTTTTGGATGATAATGGTTTAATGTTCTTAGAAGGTGCTGTGTATTCATCTACCGCTTTAATAGTTGGATTACCTACAAAATGTGCATGAATATTGTGGTTTTTGAAATAATCTACTTCAAAAGGGAAAATAACAAATAATTTATCGACGTACTTTCTTAAGTCTTTTACCCGACGCTCATTCCAAGCCCATACTTTTGGTGCAATATACCAAAATACTTTTATGCCTTTTTGTTTTGCAAATTTTGCAAGTGGCATATTAAATCCAGGATTATCAACTAAAATCAAAACTTCCGGTGATTCAGTTTCAATATCTTTTTTTGCCTGATTAAGAAGTGTTTTAATTGTACGGATTTTCTTCAATACCTCAATAAACCCCATTATAGCTCGTTGTTTGTAGTGAGAAAGAAGTTTAGCTCCGGCAGCCTCCATTAAGTCACCTCCCCAACAAACAATATCAGTGCTTTCATTTCGTTTTTTTATTTGTTCAATTACCACAGATGCATGCTGATCTCCACTAGCTTCTCCTGCAATAAAGAACAATTTCATATTAAAAACCTTGAGCAATTCGAATTATAGCAATTAATGCGGGTATAAGTGTTCCCACCATCCATCCTCGAGCAAAGAATATCCACTTATCATACCTCATTAATAAAAAGAATATCCCAATGTTGGCTGCAACTCCAACTTGAAAAGCTGTATTATATGCTTGACTCAATGAGAAAATTGCTTTTATAAAGTTTTCAGGTTGTATACCTTGGAAATATGCAATTGGTGTTCCAATTAAAATTGGGAATATTAAGGCAATAAGAATTCCAAAAATTACATGTAATGGTTTCTGTTCTTTTTGTCCATATCCGTAACTCATAAGAAATTCCATTGGTTAATTGAACTTATTTTTTGATGATCCGTAAGATCAAATTGTGTAGGAACGATGGCAATGTAATCATGATCAAGAGCCCATTGGTCAGTATCTTCTCCCTTATCCATATTAACAAAATTACCTGTCATCCAATAATATTTTCGTTTGAAGGGATCTTCTCGTTCATTAAAATCTTCCTTCCATTTTGCCTGTGCTTGCCTACAAACTTTAATTCCTTTAATAGTACCATTTTCTGGTTTTGGAATATTTACATTTAGGAGTGTTCCATAAGTTAGTCCTCTTTTAAGTGTTTCTTTTGCGATTGATTTTATGAATGGTTTTATTGATTCAAAGTCGGCATCCCAAGCATAATCGCAAAGAGAAAATCCAATTGCGTTCATTCCATCAATTGCTGCTTCCATAGCTGCAGACATAGTACCAGAATAAATTACGTTTATTGATGAGTTAGAACCATGATTTACACCAGAAACCATCAGATCTGGGCGTCGAGGTAAAATTTTATCGATAGCAATTTTTACGCAATCTACGGGTGTTCCACTGCACTGATACGCTGTTACACCTTGATGAATATCTACCTTGGTTAATCTGATAGGTTGATTTATTGTAATGGCGTGTCCCATGGCTGATTGTGGTTTATCTGGAGCAACCACAATTACTTCACCAAGTTCTTTCATTACGTCTATTAGAGCAGCAATACCGGGTGCGGTTATACCATCATCGTTACTAATTAAAATAAGCGGTTTTTGATCCGACATAATGCAAAAATACAGATTTAAGGTTGGAAAACTTATGCAATAAAAAAGGGCGGTTGCCCGCCCTTTTCATTAGTTATTGTTGTTTTTAGAATAAATAACGAACACCAATTTGTGCGCCCCAAGTAGTAGAGGTACTTGTGATATCTGTAAACGTAGTTGTTGGCAATTCACCACCAGCTGCATTTAATTGATACGTTCCGTCCGTATTAGCTTTCAAAATCGCACCATTATTTACTGTTAAACGTTGAGCAATACCCCAACTTGAATTAATAAGGTTTCCGACATTTAAAATATTAGCACTTAATTGTAATTTATGGTTTGTTCCGGCAATATTTTTTATAAAATCTTGATAAATGGCTAGGTTGAAACGATGTAACCATGGGAATAGTGCAGCATAGCGATCTGCAAATTTGCCGCCATTGTTGCTCAAGTAAGCGTCTTGTGCAACATAAGCATCCCAAGCAGATGCCTGTTCTTCAGCAGTAAATGTTTTTCCACCAGAAGTGTATTCTTTAAATGTAATGTCTGAAGAATTATGAATAAAGATCAAATCATTATTTCCAATACCATCATTATTAATGTCTGAAGAATAAACATAATTGAATCTACCAGCATTGAATCCTTCATAACTCAAGGTAATTGTGGTAGCAAAATTCTTGGCGTATTCTTTAGTGTAAGAAATTGCTCCCACTAAACGATGAGGGGTAGCATATTGCGAATAAGACATGTAAGGTGTATTTTGATTTTGTCCTAAAGAACTACCAATTATTGCATTACCGGACCATGCAGATGCTGCTTGAGAGCCTGGGTTAGCTGTAATATCCATTGTGTTGTTGTAGGAATAGCTTAAGAACATGTCTAATCCATTATGGAAATCTTTCTTTAAAGTGAAAGATGCACTAAATCCACTACCTTGATTTGTATTACTCATAACTATAGCATTTCTAACACTGGAGTTATGAAATCTTGCGGAATTAGCGGTATAACCAGCTCTTTCCCATGCTGTTCCTGAAAATAACATTGTATCAGATGGCGCCATGTTTGCGTCAAACTGATAAATATCATTAAGAGATTTTGTATAAATAATGTCAGTCGTGAAATCAATATCGAAAGGAAGTTTATAATCAAAACCAATACTTGTTCTCCAAACTTGTGGGAATTTGAAAGAAGGATCAACTAATGCGTAAGATCCACCAGAACTTGGAAGTTGTGCAGGTTCAGTTGGGAATTTGCTAAAATTACCATCCCAAGAAGGGTTAAATTGCGTAATGCCATATTGATCTAATTCAGCTTTTGAGTCTAATGTTATCGTTGACTGTAAACCATATGCATTTGTTACCTGATTAGTGTACCAAACAAATGGTAAACGACCTGTAAATATTCCAGTTCCTCCTCTCACGATTAATGATTTATCGCTTTTAACGTCATAGTTGAATCCAACACGGGGAGACCATAAAAGAGAAGAACTAGGCCATTTTGATGGATCATATGCAAAAGTTTCGCCATCAGGGTTCTTAAATGGTGTTGTATTTGCATCGGCATATACTGAGAATCCGGGATTCGCTATAGCTTCGGTTAAGTAAATAGGAACATCAACACGTAAACCACCAATTAATTTTAACTGACGACTATAACGGTATTCATCTTGAATATATGCTGCGGCTTGACCAAATCCCATTTCTGCAATTGGGTTATTATTTCCATTATAGCCATAAGTTGCAGCAAAAACTGAAGGTTGTTCATTATTTAAGAATTGAGATAAAGAATCATAACGATAATAGCTTGTACCGTAACGCATGAAATTATTTCCTACATACATTTGGTCGTAGGCAACACCTGCAGTTAGCGTATGCTGTTTAGTATTATAGGTAAAGTTATCAATAAATGAATAAGTATTATTAACCACTTTATTATTCCAACTGAATAATTCATAGCCGAAAGCAATGTATTGATCACCATCCTTTTTAATATCTACGAATGGAAAAGGTTCACTGCCCGAACCTCGAGCATCTACAATATTGGTTGCAGTAAATAGTAATTGATTACTCATTTTACTGTTTAAATTACTTTTTAATTCTAACGAAAAGGAACCAACTGTATTTTCGAAAGAATATAATGAGTTTTCATAACTCATAGCATTATTACTCCATCTACTAGAAGCCGATCTAGGGTTAGGAGCAGATGTCCCATTTGTAGTTTGATCGTTATTGTTTTTCACATAATTATAACGAGCACTTAATTTGTGCTTATCATTGATATTCCAGTCAATTCTTCCTAGAATTTTATAATTACGAGTGCTGAAGTTTCCTAAATCTTCAAATCCGCCTGTTTCGTAGCCATATTTTTCTTTTAGATGATTACTTACAGCTTCTAAGTCTGATTTTAATACTCTTGAAGTATTTGGATCATTTGGATCTACGCCATCTTGTGTGGATTTCCAAAGTAATCCTGGTCTAGATATATTTTCATATTCTGCATTTACAAAATAGAAAACTTTATCTTTTACTAGAGCTCCACCCAAACGGAATCCATAAATATTTGATGATGTAGCAGGAAGATTCTCTAAAGTAACATCTCCAATCTTAGTACCATTTAAACTTTCATTTCTCATGAACGTATATACCGAAGCCTGAGTTTTGTTTGATCCACTTCTTGTAATAGCATTAACACCTGCGCCAGTGAAGTTACTTTGACGAACATCGTATGGTGAAACATTCACTTGAACTGCTTCGATTGCATCTAGCGATATAGGTTGTGCATCTCCTCCGGGCAAGTTATTTGAACTTAATCCAAAGTTATTATTAAAGTTAGCCCCGTCAATTGTGATGTTATTAAAACGACCATCTCTACCATTAAAACTATTATTGCCTCCAGCCTGGGGAGTGAATTTTGTAAAATCATTAATAGATCTAGAAATAGTTGGTAGCGTATTTAATTGTTTATTAGATAAGTTTAAGTTTACACCAGTTTTTGTTCCAGAGTTTCGGCTTGTATAAATTTCCACTTCTGAAATAGTTTCTTTTGCCAAACTAAGATCTAAATCAAATTTGTAGTTTTCACCCAAAATCAAGTATATATTATCTATAGTTACTGTTTTGGAAGATGAAATAGTAAGAGTGTAGGGTCCTCCCGCTTGTAGATTGAATACGTCGAATCCTCCACCCTCACGCGTTTCTGTATTGTATTTTGCGTTTGTAGTGGTTAGGACTAAATTAATTTTAGCCCCTTCAACTGGAATACCATTGTCTGTAATGGTTCCACCCATTGAAGAAGTTGTCACTTGAGCGTAACTTAATATAGTTAAGCTAAGTACTTGAAAAAAAAGAAATAGTTTCTTCATAATTTAATTTTGGTTATTATAGTGATACAAAACAACAACCATTATTCCTTCCGTTTGTTAACAAATTATAAATAATTTTCTAATTCTATTGTCCTTGTTACCGCTGCGATTTCAATAATTATTTACAAAATCACACCTTATTCACAATAATTTGCGATTTTTGTTATTCACGACGAAAAGAATAATAATGCGGTTTCTCAAACAAATATTTATTGCTGTCTTTTTTATTTTTGGCTTCACATCAAAATTAGTTGCTTCCTTTACTCCAAAACAAATTCAAAAAGGGCTCGATATAGCTTTAAAGGAAGTCCGCACTCATTACATACCTATTTCAATTTTTGAATCTGATTATCTGCTTTTTGGTGATAGTATGATTATCAATCCAATTGGTACTCATTACATTTTTTTATATATGAAGGGTGACGATCATTTGACTCGTTTAGATAAATCTAATTTTCATGGACATAATTTTGGAAGATCATTATATAAATACGAAAATCAAATCTATGCATTCGGTGGATACGGTTTTTGGAATAGCCATTCCAAACTAATTAAGTATAATTGGACAGATCGGGAATGGGATTTGGTTTACCTTAAAGGTCAACTTCCTGATAGGAGTCCAATTCTTAGTTTTATTGATGGTGATAGTTTATTTGCACTTTTTCAATTTAACCCAAATGAGCATAAACAAGATTCTTTTGAATTGTTGAAATTTTATGTTGTTAATTTAAAAACCTTACAAGCATCAAGGATTGATTATACTCAAAAAAATGAATTTATGAGTAATTTGTTTCAATATCAGTCGATTGGAACAAAAAAATGGATCATTTGGGGTGTGAATCATATGATTTTACACATTTATAATAAACAGACAAAAGAAATGTATGTTAATTTTTCTGGTCCTTGGCCTTTCCGAGGAAAATCTGGTGAAGGCCAACATCGAGATTATAATTGGTTATTAATAGAAGATGATAATATTCAGATAATTAGTCAAGGAGAAATTCTCGACAATATTAACATTAATCAATACGTACAGCTGTATTGCAAAAAAATTGGAGATTTTAATCGTTTAAATCCTTATATAGAAGATGAATACAGGAATGAAGGAGAAAATGCTTACAAGAAATGGACCTTTGCATTGGTTTTAGTAGTAGTATTAATTATTTCGTCAATAATTTTTTTAACCGTAAAAAAGAAAATTTCAATAGGAGAAGGGAAGAAAAAAGTTAATAATTATTATTCCGAGCTCAATGATCATGAATACAATTTTGATTCGTTATTTCAGCTTTATTTTGGTGTTTACACAGAAAAAGAGTTGGATATTGCATTGAAGATTTATCATTTACCAAAAGATATTCGTGTATTAAAACGCAGCCAAATGTTGTTTGCATTAAACAAAATGAAGCCGGGTTTCATTGAGCGAAAAATACATCCCAAACATTCCAATCAATTTTTTTACGAAATTAAAAATTTCTAGGTTCTAGGCTAGTTAAAAACCATTCCTTGTATCTTTTGGAGAATACAAGAATGCTGGTATATATTCCAGATTCACTGTCAATTTGAGTATTTATTCTACATTCAAATTCATTTTCATAACGTTTATTAA
>JAURFW010000025.1 GCA_030834125.1 Bacteroidota bacterium
ATCCGTGGGTCGTCGGTTCGATCCCGACGGGGCCCACCCCGGTAGATTCACGGCAGAAAAGGAGCCAACCAATGTGTTCAAAAGTCACTTGCGATATCTGCAAGAAAGCCACCTGGTCTGGATGCGGTGAACATATAGAAGAAGCACTCGAAGGCGTAGCTGACGCTGACCGCTGTATCTGCTTGAAATAAAGTCTGACCGAATAAGATTGTTTTTGTGAATCTGCGATGAAAGTTCTCCAAATAATCTCCAGGATGAATTTAGGTGGAACTTCTGCATGGATTGAAACTTTGAATTCTCAACTTGAAATTGAAGGAAATGAAACCTTTTTAATTTATGGCGCAACAGTTTATCCAGAGATAGAGGCAAATAATTTTCATTCGCCAGCGGCAAAACTAGTCGCTGGACTTGGAAAAGGCGCAGGCACTTTCTCGACACTTCAATCCTTCGCCGAAATCCGAAAGGAGATTCGTCGCATATCTCCAGATGTTGTTAATACACATACCTCAAAAGCTGGTTTGATTGGAAGGTTGGCGGTTTTATCTTTAGGCCACAGTCGTCCTGCTTTAGTCCATACCTTCCACGGTCATATATTTTCCGGATACTTTTCCAAAACAAAAGTATTTCTTTTTTTAAACATAGAAAAGATAATGGCCCGATTCACAGATTTGATATTCGTCGCTGGCCTAAAGGTTAAGGATGATCTAGTTCAACTCTCAGTCGCAAAAAGTGAAAAGTATCGAGTTGTTTTTCCTGGTGGTTCATACAAACCAGGGAAAAAACTTCCCCAATCTAGTAATTCGCCAATCGTTATCGGGTGGCTTGGTCGACTCACCCAGATAAAGAGACCAGACCGCGTAATTGAATTAGCTTTACGTTTTCCACATTTACAATTTAAAATGGGTGGAAACGGTGAGCTAATAGAATCCTTACGGAAAGGTGCACCAAAAAATATTAATTTCGTAGGTTGGACAACACCTGAAATATTTTGGCCAACAGTCGACATTGCGTTACTTACTTCGGACAACGAAGCTATGCCTTATTCTTTAATTGAAGCCGGAATTCAAGGGCTTCCAGCAATAACTACGAATGTGGGTTCTACTTCGGAAGTTGTGCTGAATGGTAAAACAGGACTAGTAGTCGAAGCCAACACCGACGCTCTCGCATCAGCAATACTTGAGTTGATTTCTGATCTAAAGAAATTATCTGAATTTGGTGATTGTGCAAAGTCATGGACATCTGGCAAATTTACCGCCAAAGAAATGTCTTCATTGCATATTGAATATTACAAGGAAGCGATTGCGATAAATAAATGAAGAAAACTAGAGTTCAACTTGCGGGAGGAATCGGAAATCAACTCTTTCAATTAGCCGCTGGCATTCATTTCTCAAAAATAAAAATGACTGATCTAGTTTTAGTTAGACCAGAAGTGTGTGACTCCAGATACTTTCACGATAATGGATTATGGAAAATTACAAATTTAAAGGTTGCGAGAAGGTCTATTTTACTTCGATCAGGCATTGGTGGGTTACTTTGGAGAATCGATAGAAAGTTAATAACCGAATTACAAATTGTGCAAAAGGTTAGAGGCATATATGAGTTTAAAGATAATGAAGATTTTAAATCAGCTCCAAAGAATTTAAGAGAAGTGCGTGGATATTTTCAAATCCTCGATTTTGCAATAGAGGCCCGTAAAGATATTCAAAAAACTTTACAAAATGTTTATAGTTCTAGGCTTGAAGAGATCCATAATTCCATCAAAACCAACGAAACGATTTCTTTGCATATTCGAAGAGGTGACTATGGAACCCTTGATCACATTTACGGAATTCTTGGAAAAGCTTACTATTTGACTGCTCTCGAAAATTGTCAGAAGATTACCGGGAGTCAAAAAGTCCTTGTATTTAGTGACGATATTTCGGCAGCAGAAAAAATGCTTAGTGAGAAAGTGTTTCAATCTTTTGATTTCCAATTCATTTCCTCTGAATTTCCACCCGCGGAATCAATTTTACTAATGAGTTATTGCTCAGCACATATAGTTGCTAATTCAACATTTTCTTGGTGGGGGGCATTTCTCTCTGACTCAACAAAAATGGTGGTCTATCCATCACCTTGGACAAAAACGCACCTTGTTAAAAATGATTTTTTTCCTACTGATTGGATGCCTAACCTTCCAAACTGGGATTAAGTAGCTTTTCTAAAATTTTTTCGTTTGATTTGAAATAAAAGAAAACTTAATATTTTAAACGGATGAAATATTAAGTACGAGTAAAAGTTTGGAAACTTTTTCCCTTCTTCATCTGTTTTAATCCCAGTAGTATTTTTAAAGGATCGAAGATTTCTTATAAATAGAATTTTCCGTTCAGCTTCAAGTGGTAACCCTGAATACGAATTAAAAATACTTAATGTAGTAGATTGCGAACAAACAATTTTTTTTAAGTCCGGCAATAAGGACTGAACTATTTCCTCCTTCTTCTGAAGCGCTTGTTTCCGTCGGACGGCTGAAACGCTAGTCTTAGATAAACTGTATGAGAATAAATTCTCTGGACTGCTGATTAGTTGGCCATGACGAGACATTCTTGCCCAGAGACCTAGATCCTCTGCGGGGAATTCACTCTCTCTATAACCACCCGACACGATGAATTTTTCTTTATTGATAAGTGACACAGGATGAGCTGTTTGTTGTGAATTCAACAGCGATAAAAGTGTTGCATCATGATTTACTGGTGAAGGTATTGTTCCTGCAAATTTCTTGCCGTTTAGATACATTGAATAGTCTGCGAAAATAACTGAAACGTTCCCGCCAATTAATTCTCTTTGCTTTTGCAGTCGATTAATTTCATATCGATCATCAGCGTCGAATCGAGCTATCCAGTTATTTTTGCTTTCACTAAAACCCAAATTGAGTGACTGCACTAGACCGATACCTTCTGTTGAAATCAGCTTTATTCGCGGTTCCCTTGATGCCCAAAATTCCAATAATTTTAAAGTTTTATCAGTGCTGCCATCATTTATTATGAGTATTTCATCAATGGAAAGAGAATTCGAAACCATCGTTTTAAGGATTCCGTCGACAAAAAGTTCCCCATTCCTTATTGGCAATAGGAGGGTAACTGGTTGCATGCGTTCATTATCTCAAGTTTGTGGCACGAACGTATTTAAACAATGCGTGAGTTATGCTATTTCTGTGAAAAGTTTCGGCGAGGACACCAAGAATTTCGAATCAGTCGGAATATTAATGATTGCCACAAATGGTTACCTTGAACGCTGGTTTGACACCGCTACTGGGATAGAGCAACACGCATTCTTAGAAGCAAAACGGGTAAGTATTCATCTTTTCACCAACAGAGTAGACGAAGCCCAAAGGTGGGTTGAATTAAACCTAAGACGAGTTCATTTGATTACTCACAAAATTAAAGGCTGGGGATGGCCAGAAGCAACATTGTTTAGATATCAATTTTTTGTGGAAGCTTCCGAAGCAATTTCAGAAAAGCTTTTGATGTATTGTGATTCGGACATGCTAATAAAAGAAGATTTTGGAAATTTACTAGAACCTGAAACCTGGATAGGTGGAATCGCATTTGTCCAACATCCAGGTTTTTTCAGAAATAGTGGAATTAAGAGTCTTATTGATTATTTCATGAATCCCAGATTACTAGGGCCTTTGGTGCAAGCAAAAATTGCTAGGTCACCTGGATTAGGCAGTTGGGAAAATTCTCGAAGTTCGACCGCTTACTTAGAACTCAAGGAAAGAAAAAACTATGTTCACGGTGCAGTTTGGTTTGGTAAGCAGGATCCGGTTATGAAAATGTGCAAATTACTTGCGGAAAATATCAGGAAAGACCTAAGTTCCGGTTACATTGCAAAATGGCATGATGAAAGTCATTTAAACTGTTACTTAGGAAAATACGGCGGCTCAATTCTCAGTAATGAGTTGAGCGGAGTCTCGGATTATAGACACCTAAACAAATTCAATTCGAGGATAATAACTGCCAAAAAATCTTCAGGCGAGGGAAGAAAACTTACAGAATTCGATTCTGATGCTTAAAAATTTCTTAAGAAGGATCCGATCAAAAATAGTTCGCCTAATAAATAGCGGGGGGCATTTCTCAACTATTAGGACTTTTTCCAAAGTTGTAGTTGCAAAATCTTTGAATGCAAAAAAACTATTAATTATTGCTCCAGGAGAAATACAAATCCCTTCTCTCGGTTGGGGTGCAGTCGAGACGATAATTTCTGAAACTCTAGTTACGTACGAAGTAGAAGGGTTTGAAGTTTGGCTCTTGAATTCCAAGCACCCTAACGACTGGCGTGAAGCCTCAAAATTAGATTTTGATGTAATTTTGAATCACGCAGACTCTCTATCTGGACGAATTCGTAACACCTGGCCAAAAACTAAAATTGTTGTGGTTTCGCACTATGGCCTTGCAGCATTCCCAAGCCTATGGGACAAGGGATACAAAAAGATTTTAAATGATATGAAAAAATGTGACTACATAGTTTGTTTGTCTGTGCAGATTTTCGAAGTTTTCAAACTATATTTCGAAGAATCAAAACTTATAATTTCAAGTAACGGAACTTCGTTCCTGCCTCAAATTAAAACTGAACCTCAAGATAGAATTTTGTGTCTTGGCAAAGTAGAAGTAAGAAAAAAGCAATTTGAACTATGGAAGGCGACACAAAATTCAGAAATAGAGATTATTTTTGCTGGGCCGATAGTTGATGAAAGAGTTTTGAGTGAGATTAGAAAGGCCCCAGCACTCAGTGAAGTCTTCATTGGACCCCTCTCACGGGAAAAGTTGATCATCGAATTTGGGAACTACGACGCACTTATTTTGCCTTCTTTGGGCGAAGCTGATGCCCTCGTTCTATATGAAGCGCAAATGGCGGGTCTGACAATTCTGGTTAGTTCTTCTGGAATCGGTGCTCAAAACCCTAATCTCGATTGGATACACGTAATTACTGATAATCCAAATCCCCTTGAAATAGATAGACTCATAAATAGCACAATTTCCTCTCCAAAAGAGATTGCAGAGCACGCATCAAAAAATTACAATTGGACTATTAGAAACAAACAAGTAATAAAATTACTCAAGAGAATTTCTAACTACGAATAAGAAAAAGTGTATCAAATGAAAATGCGGGAAAGCATAAAGAGAGCGCTCCAGCTTCTCGAAAAGCGTGACCGCACCAAGCTTCGCTTTTTAGTTGCTATTCAGATTTTATTAAATTTACTCGATTTATTGGGTGTTGCACTAATTGGTGTGATTGGAGCATTATCGGTAACTGGGATTTCATCGAGAGATCCAGGAAATCAAGTTTCAAGAATCCTAAAATTCATGCAGATAGAAAATCTCACTCTGCAACAGCAAGTAGGCATTCTAGCTGTAATTGTTACTATTGTATTAGTTGGTAAAACTCTTTTTTCACTGTTTTTTACTCGGAAATCCCTTTATTTTCTAGGTGCGAAAAGTGCTAAAGTTTCTAAAAATATTCTTTCTAAAGTTTTGTCACAAAGTTTGACTTCGCTGCAACGGCGGGGTGTGCAGGACATTACATTTGTAATAGCGTCTGGAATCAATTCTCTTATTCTAAGTGTATTGGGTGCTGCAATATCGCTAGTCTCGGATTTTTCTCTTCTGTTAATTCTTACTATTTCTTTATTTATTGTGAGTCCAAGCATTGCACTTAGTTCAATCCTCTTTTTTGGGTTAGTGGGATTTGTGCTTTTCCGATTAATGCATAATCGCGCTCAAGAGATTGGAAAAGAAGACGCGAAGTTAAGTGTGCAAACGAATAATAAACTTATTGAGGTCCTTTTTTCCTATAGGGAATCAATTGTAAGAGACAGAAGAGCATTTTATGTTGAAGAAGTTGGAAATCTTCAATTATCTCATTCTCATATTTTAGCTGAAAGAACCTTTATGCCAAATATTAGTAAATATGTCATCGAAATATCTGTCATACTTGGTGCACTACTGGTTAGTGGAGTTCAATTCCTTTTACAAGATGCAACTCACGCAATTGCGACCCTTTCTATTTTTATAGCAGCAGGATCAAGAATTGCACCAGCAACTCTGCGGATTCAACAATCATTAATTCAGATTAAGACAAGTATGGGAGTCTCAGGAACTACATTTGAGATGCTTGACGAATTATTAGATGTTCAGGCAGAGACTGGGGAATCTCCTAGATTTGTCAAAGAGCATAAAGGTTTTAATCCTAAGGTTTCACTAAAATCCGTCAGTTATATCTATCCAAAAAATGTTAATTTTGAGATAAGAGATTTATCTTTTGAAATCGATTCGGGAAAAAGCTTGGCAATAGTTGGAACTTCCGGCTCAGGGAAAACTACATTAATGGACCTACTATTAGGAGTTCTAGAACCAGCAGCTGGTGACATAAAAATATCAGGAAAGTCACCTCGAGACGCAATCACTCATTGGCCGGGTGCGATCTCATATGTCCCTCAAGATGTATTAGTGATAAATGGAACAATTCGTGAAAATATTTGCCTTGGATATTCACCAAAGGAGATAACTGATGAAGAGGTTTTTAGCGCGCTTTCAGAGGCGTCTCTACTTGATTTTGTAAAAAAACTTCCAATGGGAATTCATACGCAAGTCGGAGAACGGGGAGCACAACTAAGCGGTGGTCAACGTCAACGCATTGGAATCGCTCGTGCCCTAATTTCAGAGCCAGCATTAATTGTTTTGGACGAAGCTACGAGTTCGTTAGATGGAGAAACGGAATCACAAATTACTGAAGCCCTGAATAAAATAAAAGGGCGGTGCACAGTTGTAATGATTGCCCATCGGTTATCTTCCGTAAGAAACTCTGATTTGGTGATTTACTTAGAGCAAGGAAAAGTATTGGCTACTGGCACATTTGCTGAAGTTAGAGAAAAAGTTCCTAATTTCGACAAGCAGGCGTCCTTGATGGGTTTATAAACTCACTAAAGAACACTTCCTGATGTGTAGCATTAGGGTAGATGCTGGTGAATAGTAAGCCTAGATTGGACAAGACATGAAAATTCTCGTGACTGGCGCTGCTGGATTTATGGGATCAGCATTCATAAAATTGTTCTTCGAAGATAAGTTTAAAAATATTGAAAGAATCACAATATTGGATAAATTAACATATGCTGGAGATATTGAGAGAATTCGTCCCTACATTGGGGCCAAAATAGATTTTATTCATGGGGATATTGCAGATGAATCTATCGTCGAACAGGCCATGTCAAAAATTGATGTATGCATCAATTATGCAGCAGAAACACACGTAGATAATTCAATTACGAATCCAGACGTTTTCTATCAGAGCAACATAATAGGGACAACAGTTCTTCTAAACGCCGCCCGGAAATATTCTATTTCAAAATTTATCCAAATCTCAACAGATGAAGTTTATGGCGCAATCACAGAAGGAGAATGGGATGAAGAAAGTTCATTGGATCCAAGCTCACCTTATTCTGCTTCCAAACTCTCTGCTGATTTAATTGTAAAGTCTTATTTTAAAACATATGAATTACCAATCGTGATAACACGGTCATGTAACAACTATGGTCCTGGGCAAAATCTAGAGAAGCTAATCCCAAAAACTTTTACCAATGCGCTTTCGAACAAGAGGATACCGTTGTACGGGAATGGATCTAATATCAGGGAATGGTTGTATGTGGAGGACCATGCGCGAGCGACATATAACGCACTACTAAAGGGGAAGCCTGGAGAAATTTACAACATAGGTTCAGGAATTAGGTGCACTAATTTGGAACTAATAAATAGAATTTTAAGTATCTCGGGACAAAATTCAGATTTAATTGAATTTGTTCAAGATCGCAAAGGACATGACTTTAGATACGCATTGAATTCAAAAAAAGCTTCCGAATTTATCAATTTCTCGCCAGAAATTAACCTAGATGAAGGACTTAATAGAACTTTAAATTATTACCAGAATTTATCTATCGACAAAAATGAACATTGAATCTAAACAAATACAAATTGTCACCGCCCTGTTTGACATAAAGCGAGAATCTCATGACGGAAGATCTGTAGATGAGTATTTGAATTATCTTGGAGAGATATTAACTAAGTTCTCAGACGTAATTGTCTTTCATGACTGTATACCGCCGTCCTACATCGAACGCTATCCCAAAGCCAATTTTTGCTATTTAGAAATTTCAGAGTTACCTTTGTTTGCAAATCTAAAGGACATTAAGAAAGTGAATGAGAGATATTCAAATTATCCCGAGGCTGATCTAGTTAATAAATCAGATTATTATGGGATTGTAATCAATTCCAAAATTCACTTGCTAGCGTTGGCAACTAAGATTTCTCAATCCCCTTATTTATTGTGGATTGATGCTGGAATATCGAGATTTAATCTTGGGAAATTTCCCTCAGAGCCCAAAACAGGCTTCTCTAAATTTTCGAAGTACCAAGCTGTTTTCCAAATAGATATAAGAAACTGGATAAGGAATTTCAAAATGTTTAAAACTCCGAACCATTGGATTTTGCCGGGGAGCTCATCTAGGATAATAGGGGGTGGGATATTTTTGCTTTCTAGAGAATTTGTTCCTGAACTAGATGAGGTTCTTAAGAAATATATCTTAGGAAACCTAAGAAGGGGTATCTGGGATACTGAGCAAGTGAATCTATTTTTTGTGCTTGCAAGCTATAGAGTTTTATACATTATCCAGAAAAAAAATGATCTTACATCGATACTGAACAATATCTTTAACCCAAATAAAAATAGCACTCAAGTCTTTTACACCAAAGTAATTCAATTTTTACTGAAATACTAATTGGTAAAATTTTGATTCAAATCACCTTCTTAAATAATTGTTATTAAAGGTGGCACATTGAAAATTATTGGTCATATAATAACTGGCAACGGACCTGAATCGCGGCATTTTATTTATTATTATGAGAATAACCCAGCAGTTTTAAAATTCAATCCAATAGTCCCCAATAATCATCTTCTTACCTGCAGTAACAGAGATTTTCGTATTTCCTTCTACATAATATTTCTTTGGCAGTATGCGAAAATCAAAACTCACGCGAGACATACCGGTTGAATTGACTTTATTCCCGTGTAGACAATTTGCTCCATCCCAAACCCATAGCTCATTTAATTTGGTATTAAGTGGTTTGTAATCGCCGGACCCAGCTTTCGTTTCTGCCCAAACAGTGGACGTATTAATCGCATCCGTGAAAGGTAAGAATATATTTGTTTCATATACATTGTGTGAATAATCGGCATCTTTATGAAATTCTGCAACAGCAATATTATTCGGCACTTGAACTCTAAACGATGGGATTCTTTGTATTAATAATGGTCCGCAATCCACATATTTTGTATCCTGAAAATAAGGTTTGATAACAGAAGCAGCATAAGAGTGGTATGACTCAAGAAATTCTGACTTCTCACAATGTTGATAAAATTCTTTGTGGATTGTAGTACTTTGATCTGTTTCAAAAGTTAATAAACTTTCACTACTTTTATAGCGAGTGTGAATTAATTCTAGATCCGACCCTAAATATTCTTGTAAAAGTGTATAAAGTGCAAAACTAGTTATGTTTGATGAAAATTTCTGACGACCATTAACTTTGATTTCGCTAGTTAGTTCCATTGCTTAATGTCGACCTTCCCCTCATTCAATCTAAATATCACAAAAAATACACCTGGCAGGCAGTTGCAGCAACTAATTATTACTCCCCATAATACGCATTCGTGTTTCCTAGGCGCGGTATTGGCTTCAAAGACCATATGTTGGATTTCTAGAGCACTCTAATGTAAAAATCTTAGGATCGGCGGTTTTTCCAATAGCTTCGGCAACACACCCAGCTTCCCCCGTGATGGTTCTAAGTCACTTTTCGTAATCTCGATTCGAAGCCTATAGTCAGCTACGATGAATTGTAAATCCTATTTTGAATCACGAAACGCTAAGAACCAATCAGCGAATTTTTCTAAACCATTCTCCAGAGATGTAAAATTTTGAAAACCAATCATCGAGTTTAAACGTGAAATGTCGGCCCAAGTTTTTTCCGCGTCATCAGGGGGCCTGTCAATCTCCAGTATTTCAACTTTTTTATTACCTAAACGAGCGCATAACAAATCTACCAAGTCTTTAGTTGCACGCGGATTTCCAGAAGAGATGTTAACTATTTTCGAGGAGAATTTCTTTTCTATACTTAATAAATTAAAAATCGAATTAATTACGTCGTCAATATATGTGAAGCATCTTTCTCCTCCATTATGACCATAAAGCTCTATGGTTCTGCCTTCTAAAATCTTTTCAGAAAAACTCCAATACGCCATGTCGGGACGCCCCATCGGCCCATAAACTGTAAAAAGTCGAAGCCCAATCGTATTAACTGAGAAGTTCTCATCATAAAAATTTGCTGTAATCTCGTTTTGAAATTTAGTTAGAGCGTAGTAACTTAAAGCGTTTTCAATAGCAGCATTGCTTTCTTGAACAGGTCCACTTAATCCTCGATTGCCATAGACACTTGAGGAAGATGCGTAGAGGAATTTATTTGTTTTCAACATTCTTGGAATTTCAATGATTCTATTAAAAGCTTGTATGTTGTTTCGAGAATACGCTTCTGGATTCGAACGGCTTTGTCGCACTCCTGGCCAAGCCGCCAGATGAACTATAGAATCCACGCTCTCAGATAACTTAAGTATTTCTGAAATATCGCAATCCGCTAAATCAAGTTTGTTCGATTTGAATCCGAATTCCTTAAAGAGCTTTGCGCTTCTAATTTCAGCGAGATTTCCACCGTAAGACGGACTTTCATTGTCGATTCCTATTACTTCTATATTTGATTCTATTAGTTTCCGAACAAGGTGATAGCCAATAAATCCAGATGCACCTGTAACCAGAACTTTCATTTGGATTCCACCCTAAAGCGCATAGATTAGAAAAAGCTTGCAGTGAATAATATCAGCGATTAAAGATAACTTTTGGGAAAATCTTGATGATTTAAGTTTTGAAACAGCTGCCTACCTGAAGTAGAAATAAACAAAAAATTAGTATTTTTGGTAACTATCTGTAGAGACTTCCCGCCTTAGGCTATGCCAACCCCACCTTTTAATGTTTATGGATCCTTCTTTTTTTAAGAAATCGAAAAAAATATCTTCGATAGACTCTTTGCGATCAACCATTCTCTCTAAATCAACCTGATCTGCAAATGACAAAAGTTTTTCAGGTTGTATTGAATAAAAACCGGTGGATACACTTTTTGATTTTCTTCGTAGGATAAAATCGTAAAAGTTTTTGTTTTCTAACCATAATGCGTTTTGCGGAGATTGAATTAGAGAAGTTAGAATGTGTGTTTTTTCGAGAATTAATCGAGGTTCATAAAAAATGACGTAATCAAAAGTAGTCAATTTCTGGGAAATGCATCGGATAGTTTCTATATCGCCTGCACCTTTATTGTGTCTACCGTATATATTGGAATGGGTGAGAACTACTATCCAATTTTCCGGAATCAATGATTTCAATTCAAATGGGATTTGAGTTAAATCCTCAAGAGTGTTATCCACAATAAATATTGGAGTTTTTGCGAATTCTTTTAGTATTGCCCTGAGTCGAGCCAAACCATTTTCATAATCTTTTATTCGTTTTTCTCCAACTGCTATCGGTGAAATAGCCTGACTTGCATACTGAGACGTATTTAAAGCTAGCCTTAGAAAAACACCAACAGTTATTTCCTCAGTCACTTAAAATTACATCACAGATTCTATCTACATCGGAATTTGCCATCTTGGTATGTAGAGGTAAAACCAGATAAGTTTCTTCCACCTTATCCATATTCTTTAGATTAGGTACTTTTGAACCAAATATTGAATATCTATCATTCCTATAGTGCACTTGAGAACTCTCGATTCCTTGTTCAATTAGTTTTTGTTGTAGTTTTTCCCTTTGTTCAACATGTATTGAAAAGACCCAAGCAGCATGACCGTCATAGTTATTTGAATCAGCTATGACCGAGACCTTGTTTGAACTAGATAAATGCGAGAGATACTGCCGAAATAGTGTTTTCCTTAATTCAAGAGTCTGGGGAAATTCGTTGAGACCCGCAATCCCCATAGCCGCTGAAATGTCCGTCATTTGATATTTGTAACCAATTTCTTTTATATCGTTATCCCAATGCCCTTTGCTTTTACTTACTCTGTCGATACCAAACCATCGAAGTCTTCTTGCCATCGGCAGTAAATCCCGATTTTTAAAGGATAGATAGCCCCCATCACCTGTTGTAATATGCTTAATTGCTTGAAATGAAAAAATAGTAAAATCAGCCATTGATCCTACAGAAACGCCACCATAGCTGCCGCCAATAGAATGTGCAGCATCCTGTATGACTTTGATATTTCTTTCGCCAATTAATTCATATAGTTTTACGTAATCTACTGGGCATCCACCAAAGTCAACAACAGCGATTGCTTTAGTTTTCTCACTTATTAAACCAGACAAGTGGTCAAAGTCAATATTCATGGTGACAGGATCTACGTCTACGAAAATTAATTTAGCTCCAATATAAAGTAAAGGAATATTTGTGGCCGTACATGTGAAAATTGGAACTATGACTTCATCACCTGGGCCAATTCCGGCAAGTAAATAGGCAAGGTGGAGTGCGTCTGTGCCACTCCCAACCGCTATTCCTGGATCTCCCCCGCAAAAAGTTTTACTTAGTAATTCTTCGAATTCATCAACCTGAGGTCCTTGACCGATCCACCGTGAATTTAACGTTCTAGAAACTGCCTCGATAGCGCTTTGGGGAACATTGGGAGTGAATAAAGGAATATAGTTAACTCCTGAGTTCATGCAGGCCCACCTATTTCTTAGTTAAGAAAATTCTATTCTTGTTATTGAATTGCAGAAAGTCTACACCCTCATACATGCTTGAATCGGGGAGCGTGTAATTCTTCCATTTTCCGAAATAGGGGCGCTCAGTATCAACGATGCCAGCTAGTGCGTCAATTCCACTTCCTATGTCAACGTAAATTCCCGATTTTATTTCCGTGAGTAGGGAAAGAATTCCACTTTTTACATGTCCAACTCCAATGAGAAATATATCGCAATCACTTTTTCGCAACTTAATCTTAAGGCCTTCTATTAGTCCAAAAACATCATCACACGCAAATTGTTGTGGTATCTCTATATAGTCATCAAAAGATTCGATTCCTATGTATTCCGAGTAGGGCGCAAAGCTGAATAATTCATGAATTATTTTCAACTTTTCCGAAGCACCAATAAGACCTACTTTTAACCCATGAAGTCTAGCATTTTGGAATAGCCATCTATTGGCAACCAAACCGTAGATAAACTCAGCCGGAAAATCAGGTTCAATAGGTTTAAAAGTTTGCTGAAATAAAATTCTGTTGTGTAAAGGAATTTCACACAGATAGTAGCTACATTTCTTACTAGTGTTTACAAAAAAGTCCATATCAATTTGAGAGTAATCTAAACTTAACGCTCTGTTGCCTGGCTTAGCGGATCCAACAGGCAAGCCTTTTAAGAAATAAAAGTCTCCATCACCAAACTTATAGAATGTTGCTGACCCCTTATTAATCATAAGCTGATTCAATAATAACTTAAACCTGTAAAACTCTTCAGAAAAATTCGGATAAGTTTCCTTACGAAAATAACCCTTGTCGAAAGTCTTAAAGGTCGTTCCATCAATTCTGTAAGAATAGTGAATATCTTTAAATGTAAAAAAATTACGAATTTTACGAAAAATTTTTCTAATCATGAAGGCGATAAATCACATTCATCGAGTTACCTATTTGATATTTATTATCGAAACCTTTTTGGGGAAAATACACACTTGTGGAATCATGTTCATAAAATTCTTTCACAAAAAGTTTATAGCCCCAATCGCCAACTAGTTTGTTAAGCTCCTCAAAATTCACAAATCTAAAGGGAATCTTAGAGTCATAGTAATTCTGCACCGTGACAAAAGTTTCAATATCACCTGCCATTAAATCTGAAAAAACTATCCACGTCGGTTTGATCGTTTGCAAAATACTACTTAGGTCAACTTTGAGATTCTGAAAATACTGAATTACGCTTCCAAAATGAATAATATCTAAACTTGTTTTAGATTTTTCTATCTCACTAATATTTTGAATAAACTTGAAATTTTTCGGCATTTCAATATTCGCCCTATAAAAATTACTTAATTTAACATTTTCCAGAATAAAGAGTTCAACTCTAGATTCAATATCTTGAAACGTAGACTGAATTTCCATCACATTCTTTCCATATCCTCCATCGACGTCTAGGATTGAGATTTTGACTTTGGACTCGAGCGCAGCCAAAACTGCCATCTTAAGCGGGTAGTCTTTCGCAATTTTAGAGCGATAAGTGAAGTGTCCTTCACTGTCAATTATCTTCCTTGACCGCTCAAGGTTTGATGCCAACCATCTTTCACCCTCATAGATATTCTCAGTGTCTTGAATTTCATTAAAATTTGCGAAGACACCTTCCCAAATTTTTATATTCTCAAGTGAATTTTCCCTCATCAATCTCTACTTTTTCTTTTAATAATTTCGCTCCAGTTTGGAGCATTTAGGTCTTTGCTGGACATAATAAAGACGGTTTTAGGCCAATCAATTTTAAAGTCTTCAGAGAAAGGGTTAACGGTAAACTCAAGCTCAGGGTTGTATGTTGAATCTAGTAAGTAAGAAACCGTTGAGTTTTCTTCAAGCGCAAGAAATGAATGACCTACTCCCGAAGGGACGAATAAGCTTATGCCGTCCAAGGCATTAAGTTGAATGCAAAAAACTTGTAGATAGGTTTCTGAATTCATTCTTAAATCAACTGTCACATCTAAAACTGATCCATTCACACAGGAAACTAATTTGTTTTGACTATGTGTTTCTTCAGTGTAATGCATTCCCCTCAGCGCGTTCTTCTTTGATGAGGAAACGTTCACTTGCTTTGGGTCAAACTGTATATCGAATTCTGCAAACTTAGTTTTATTGAAACTTTCAAAAAAAATTCCACGTTCATCTTTATGAATTGAATTATTCATAATTTTAAGCCCTAAAATTGAAGCTTCCAGATTAGTCATTACGCAAATCTTTCAGTATTTCACTGTACTCATTTTGTATATTTACAGGAATTGAAACAGTTGAAGATCCGACATATCCCATTCGCCAAGCTGTTTCTTCAGGGCTCCCAATCAGAAGTCCCTGGCGAGTCTGTAGAGATTTAATAAACTCACTCGCATCTAATAGGCTTCTTGGGTTTCCTAAATCCAGCCATGCTGTCCCCCGTGGAAGTTTTATAGTTTTTAACTTAGAAGATCGTAAATAAGTCCTTAGCAATTCTGTAATTTCCAACTCTCCTCTAGGGGAGGGCTTTAAATCTTTAACCAATTCTATGGAATTACAATCAAAAAAATACAGCCCGGGGATTGCCCAATTGGACTTGCCATCAAGTGGTTTTTCAATTATCTCTGTAACTTCATCTTTTTGATTCAAGTAAGCTACGCCGTATTCCGAGGGATTTGCAACTTCATAAATTGTCATGGTCGCGCCAGGAAATGAGAGTTGTGAAATCAGATTTCTTCCAATTCCAGGCCCATAAATTAAATTATCTCCTAAAATCAAAGCGAAATTTTCACTACCAATAAAATCTTGTCCTATAGAAATAGCTTGTGCAATGCCACTAGGTTTATCTTGGATTGCATAAGAAATTTCAATTCCCCACTGATTTCCATTTCCCAATAAATTTTGAAACAACGGCACTTGGTTTTCATTAGTAATGATGAGAACTTCTCTAATTCCATACAGCATTAAGTTTGTTATTGGGTAATAGATCATCGGTTTATCAAAAACCGGAAGCAAACTTTTATTGGTGGCAGCAGTTAATGGCCACAATCGGGTTCCAGAACCCCCCGCTAGGATAATGCCCCTCATCCTGGAATCATACTATTAAAGGTGCAAGCGGGTGTTTATTTTGATTGTTTATTGATTTATAATACTGAGTTGAATAGCAACATTCATCTACAAGTCAGAATTAACTTAAAATTAGGCTATCGCCTTCTGTGTTTATGTTTTTTTAACGGTATTAGGCTACCCCTTCAAAGTATTTGTTAACCCAATAAATTACATAAGAAATATCGTCTTCATTCATACCAGCGTGGCAGGGCAGACTTATCAATTTAAGCCATTCAACGTCCGCAATATTATAACTACGATTTTGTTTTGTTATTTCGTATAGGTGAAGTGGCTTAAAATGCACACTGGTGTGTATTTTCTTTTCTGCTAAATACGAAATCAGAACATTTCTGTGTTCAGGTGCGACCCTTGCACAATAATATTGAACGGTTTCAGACCAAACAGGTCTTTTAACTTTGGGAGTCAATTCAGCATTGTAACGAGATTGAATATATCGTCTCCATTCAAGGTTTGATCCTAGCTTTTTCATTTGGACCAAGCCAATCGCAGCGGTTAAATCAATCATGTAACATTTATATCCGAGCACGTTAACTTCATAATCCCATGCGTATCCAGGCGTCTTTTTTTGAGAATTTTGGATAGCTACTCTTGAGTATGTGCTTGAAATTCCTAACCATGTCATCGGGACAAGTTTTTCGTATAATTCTTTATTATTTGTGGTGATCATTCCTCCATCACCTGTTGGAAGCGTTTTCACAGCCTGGAAAGACCAAACGGCTACGTCACCTTTAGTCCCCGCACCTGGTGTGTAGCAACTGTGTGCGCAGTCTTCAAGAATGAATCCATCATAAAACTCTCTTATAGAATCGATGTCAGCTGGTACTCCTGCATGATTAACCGCAATTATTGCTTTCGTATTCTTCTTTAGGTTTTTCTTAACGTCGATTGGATCAATCGTTAAAGATTCTCGCTCAACATCTACGATGTTCGAACTGCAGTTATTCCATAAGGGCACCACTGCAGTTGTCATAAAAGAGATTGTTGGGTTTATCACGTCAGCATTTGAAATTCCCATTGCTTTGAATACCAAATCTTGCCCGTGAGTAGCACTTGTAACCGCAACAGCGTATTTTGCACCCACCATCTGGGCAAATTCCTTTTCAAACTCTGCTACTCGGGGCCCCTTTCCCCACCAACCTGAATTCAAACTTTCCCCAATTGAAATTAATTCTTGATCATCGGCGACGGGCCTAAGCACAGGCAGAAAATCTTTTCTTATCTCCATTTTAAGCTCCAAATCATATGGGAACTTTACATCAGGCTATGCCAATTTTAGCGATTTAACCATATCTAATAATCCAGATTTAAGGCTTGTGAATTGAGCTTGTGGGAAATTCTTGCAAAATTTGGTGACATCAAGAGTTTTAACTGAATTACTTTCCTTATCATATTTTTCAAAAGCAATATTCCCTTTAAAATTCAATAGTAACTTCAAGATTTCAGCAACTTCGCCTATCGAATTTATCTCTGTGTTTGCTACATTCATTGGTTCTAAATCCAAATCAGCGTCAAGTATTCGTTGAAAAATATCCCCCAAGTCTTTGACGTAAGTAAAATTCCTACAGTCGTAACCATTTCCCTTCAAATTAATGTCTTCACCTGAGATTTTTGCTGAAACAATTTTTGATATTAATTGACCAACTATGGTCCCGTTTAAGCCGATTATTTCTCCTGGCCCATAAACATTTCCTAATATTAAAACATTTACTCTTAAGTTTGAGCTCATCTGAAATATCTTTGATATGTCTACTGTGAGTCGTTTTGAAACACCATACCCATAATGTGCCTCTGCGACCGATCCAAGATACAAACTTTTCTCCCTGGCCGGGTATCCAGTTTTCTCTGGATAAGCGGATGCCGATGAAACAAGAAGCAATTTTTTTACACCATACTTTTCGCATGCCTTGACAACATTGATATCACCTAAAGCATTATTCAGAAAGATACTGGAGTGTTTAGTGCCATTGACCGAATAAGAAGGTTGCAAATTTCCGCCTACATGAATTACGGAATCTGGCCGATATTGAGCAAAAATCTTATCTACTTGAAGAAAATCGGAAAGTTCACATTCACTTCTCGTGATGGCATAATCGCTTTTTATGTTGGAACCAATTAAGCCCAACCGAGCTGTAGTCAATAGCATTTAATCCACCCATACGTGTCTATGGTCGTCAAATGGGAACCAATCATGATTCTTTCCGGTGAAATTCAGTCCTTCAATTTTCGGCCAATAGATTTCTGAAGCAGAACCAAGATAACCACCCCAGAATGAAAAAGTGCTTGGGGCCATAATTAATCTTTCTGCACTCATGAGCACATTTAATTGTGTAATTCTGTCACCTCTAACAATTTCAGTATTTTTCAAATTATGCCTAAAATCCTCAAAGAATTTATCGTCAGGTGAATCAGTGCAAACATACAACTTTGAATAATTAAAGTTAGTTAACATTTGATGGTAATACTCAAAACTGGGGCATTTTTCATCTACTGGATAGTTATTCCATCCTCTTCTGACAGATAACACTAAGTCTTGCTTAGCAAGTTCGTATTCTGCTTTTTTCGGAATGTTAATCCAGCTTCTTATGTCCTTTTGCCTCCCTGCTATATTTTCGTATCTTTCAAGGCCAGTTTTTATGTGGACTAATTTTCCTGCACAGTCATCAGGCACGAAGTGTCCCTGGATAACCTTACGGCGAAGCCAAAATTTTTTCCCTTTAATGTTCGTTTCTAAATTCGGTAAGTCATTTATTGGAGGCGCTTTAAAAGCGACACCTAATTTCTCTGACAATATTCTTCCTGCGGAATACTGCCAAAGATTATTACCAAGACCGCCTAAATAACTTACTTTAACCATTTATTTTTTCCCAAACTGCAAGTGACTGTCTCCAATGATTATGAAAGTATTTTTCTTTTTTAGAAGCGCTAAGCATGTTATTCGTCAAATTAATGTTTTTCTTGAATCCCCAAGCACTCAAGAGTTTTTCCAAATCTTTTTTTGACAGGACTGATATGTGCTGTGGCGGAGCACCCAAATCAGGATAAATATTACTCCAAGATATAATGAGATATTTATTGCATAAATTTCTAAGATTGTCCAAGAATGTGTCAAGAGCAATTGGATCTATATGCTCACCCACTTCGGTGCAAACCACAACGTCGGCAGGTTTTATTCCAGATATTGGAAAACGAAAGTCTCTGATTGACATTCTATTCTTCACTTCCGGATCAGCCGATGTTTTATGGTATTCAAAAATTTCTAATCCGAACGCGTCAATTCTATTTTTTAAAGTTAACTCGTGAACTAATATTCCCGTGCTACATCCAATATCCAATAGCGACCCATTTCCTGCCGAAAAAAAATTTTCCATTATTATTCTAGCAAACGCCTCATACGGTTTAGGGTCGGTCCTAATTTCTTCCCCGGGAGAATAGTTATGATCGATTTCTATCAGCTTTCTACCAAAATTGTCCGGCTTGAAAACTAAATTTGGTTTTCTTCTGGTAATTACACGATCTATTCGGGGGTGTTGTTTTTTTAAGATTTTTTGAATTTTAGTTGGAAAGAACAGATTTTCTGACGTGAACTTTCTGGCCCCTGGTCCAGCAAGCCATGAATTCAAATACTGAAAAAAATAATGTTGAGAAAAAATCAATGAGTTTAGGCGCCTAATTATTTTTACTTTGATTTCCCGAACCTTTCGTTGGACTGATTTATAATTTAAAATCTTTATTTAATGCCAAGTGTAAGAATAATTTAAGTTTATACTTGCTTGAGCTTGCCGCTCTAAGCCACGTCGATTTGTCAGCAGTGGATAGAGATTGACGGGGCCATTCATCTTTTGAGGGTAAAATGTCCTAAATTCACTTATTTCCAAATTCCATCCTTCTCTACAGCCAAGCCCCAGCCCAATCCTAGGTAAAGAGCCCAGAATCAGCCTCGGGCCCAGATCTATACCTATGTATAGGTATGGAATCCACGCTCAGGCACGCTGGGGGCAAAAATATCCCGAAATTCTTTCCAATCGGGCACAACATTTGCCCCCAAAGGTGTCTTACTAAGTAGAGGGCAAGACGTTGTCATCTGCAATATCGGCCACAAGGCCACTCGAGTAAGAAATCCGGAGATATACCCAAAATGGCACTTCGTAAGAAGAACAACACAGAAGGCGTTGCCGTTACACGAGCAACCGTCTCTGACTGGTCTGTTGCCGATCTCTCCGCTCTATACGC
>JAURFW010000047.1 GCA_030834125.1 Bacteroidota bacterium
TTGAACTCTGTAGGTTAGAGTCATCTAAAGATCTAGCTGAGACTTTTGGGATGAGTAATAAAGCAAATCTGATTGAAAAAGATTTAGGTTTGATTTTCGAATGCGAGAAGATTGTTGAACATGTACCTTCCGTTTTTAATTGGATTGGGGTATCGGATGTAACACCATTCCTTAAGCATGTTGAGGTTGATGGTTATTTTTTAGTCGAGTCCCAATGGGTTTCAATTCTTAATTTAATTCATTTTCAAGGTAAAATTGCAAGTTTTCTATCAGATAAGGAAGAAGTTTTTCCGTTGTTTTTTCAGTTGTTCAAGAATCAAACTCCATTAAATGAGTTAGAGTTGGCCATAAAAAGGATTATTGATGATGAAGGTGATATTAAGAATAATGCAAGTGCTGAGTATCAAAAATTATCCGTTGAGTTAAATAGACTAGAGAAGGAAATTCGTTCTGTAACCAAGGGTGTTTTTAGAGAATGGAAGAATTTAGGTTACACTGCCGACACAGATATAACCATAAGGGAGGAGAAGTTAGTTATCCCAATTCTTTCTGAGTTTAAGCGTAAAGTTGCGGGTTTCGTTAAAGATGTTTCTGCCACTGGTAAAGTGTTGTTTGTTGAGCCGTCTCAGACCTTAGAAATGAACAATCGATGGAAAGAGGTGCTAGCAGAAAAACGAAGGGAGAGAGAGAGAATTTTAAAATTGCTTACTCAAGAATTAAGACCTTTTAAATCTGCACTTGTTTCAGTGAATAAAACCCTTACAAAAGCAGATTTTATTTATGCTAAACTTGGGTTCTCTACAAGAATAAAGGCTGTAAGACCAAACTTATCAAAATCAAATACAATAAATGTTAAACAGGCCTTTCACCCTGTTTTAAAACAACAGTTAAACAAAGAAAATAAAAAAGTAATTCCCTTAGATATAGAGTTTAGAGATAAAAAGATAATTGTGGTAAGCGGACCTAATGCGGGGGGGAAAAGTGTGGTTTTAAAGACTACGCTTCTTTTGCAATTTATGGTGCAATGTGGTTTATATGTGCCTGCAGCAGAAGGCTCTGAGTTGGGTGTGTTTGATTTTCTTGGAATTGATTGTGGTGATGGACAATCGCTTGAATCAGGGTTGAGCACATTTAGCGCGCATTTAGCTAATTTAAAATATATTTTAGACCACGCAAATGATAAAACATTGGTTGGCCTAGATGAATTGGGAACGGGTACCGATCCTCGCTATGGCGCTCCTATTGCACAATCCGTACTTGAGGCATTATTAGAAAGTAGGTCTACTGTTATTGCCACAACCCACTTCTCTCAAATTAGAGAATGGGGAGGAAATATTCCAATTGTAATGCAGGCGAGTATGGCTTATGATGCTATAGAGTTAAACCCTTTGTACAGATTTGTAATGGGTAAGCCGGGAAGCAGTTTTGCTTTAGAGTTAATGAGAAAAACAGGTTTTGATTCTACTTGGATGAATGGTATTCAGAAAATTGCAGGTGAGGAATTAGGTAAAACAGAAGATCTTATGCTCGATCTTGAAAAAAGAAGCCAAGAATTAGAGTCGTTAATTTTATCGAACAAACAAAAGCAAGAGCACTTACAGCAGCTTACCAATGAATACTCAAAACTAAAGGAAAAACTTGCAGATAAACGTAAGGATATATTACAACAAACAAAACGAGAATCTGAAAAAATCCTATCTAAGGCAAATCAACAAATAGAACAAACTATTCGTATAATAAGGGAGAATTCGGCAGATGCAAAAACTACAAAAAATGCAAGAGAAAATTTTCAGAGGGAAAAGGCCTCATTACTTAAAGAACTTGATAGAAAACACAATCTTTCAGAGGAAAAATCTCCAGTAAAAAAAGTAGAAGGCAAAAAATCAGAAGATATAATTACTGTAGATATTATTCCGGGAGCAATTGTTAAAAGTGTTGTAAACGGCCAAGCCGGTGAAATAATTGAGGTTAAAAAAGATAAAATTCTTGTAGCATTTGGATTGGTTAAAATGTGGGTTCCAAGATCCGAATTAACGGGATACCAACAAACAAACGCGAAGTCGAGTAAAAACAGTTCAAAACAAGGTTTTAAGTGGGTAGACAGGAAGTCGTCATTTTCTAATACAATTGATATCAGAGGTTTAGTGGTGGAAGAGGCATTAGTAAAAATCACTCCTTGGCTTGACGAGGGTTATGTTTTGGGTGCAGGTGAGTTGAAAGTAATTCATGGGAGAGGAGAGGGGAATCTTCGAAGAGGAGTACATGCATTCCTTAGAGAAGAAAATCGTGTAAAATCCTGGAAAAGTGAACGAATGGACCAAGGTGGAGATGGATGTACTATAATTGAACTGAACTAAACCTTTTTATCTAAATTTGTAAAGAATGGAGAATTTACTTGATGGAAAAGCCGTATCAAATCATTTCAAAAAACAGATTGCCGAAGAAGTGGCTGAAATGGTTTCCAATGGACACAGAGCACCACATTTAGTTGCAATTTTGGTTGGAGAAGATGGTGGAAGTAAAACTTATGTTGAGGCTAAGGAAAAAGCTTGTAATATGGTAGGCTTCAAGGGAACGGTAATGCGTTATCCCGATACAATTACTCAAGTTGAGCTTATTGCCAAGGTGAAAGAAATAAATGTTGATCCAGAAATAGACGGTTTAATTGTTCAACTCCCATTACCAAAACATATAGATGAAAATTTAGTTACACAAACCATATTTCCGGAAAAGGATGTAGACGGTTTTCATGATATTAATATGGGCAAATTAGCTAAGGGTGACAATAGCGGTTATATTTCCGCAACCCCTTTGGGCATTACCATGTTATTGGAATATTACAATATTGAAACTTCAGGGAAGCACGCTGTTGTAGTAGGTAGAAGTAATATCGTTGGCCGTCCCATGAGTATATTATTATCTAATTCAAGTAAAACCGGTAATGCCACCGTAACAGTTTGCCATTCCCGCACTAAGAACTTAACAGATATTTGCTTACAAGCAGATATAATTGTTGCTGCAGTTGGTATTCCAGGTTTTGTTACTGGAGATATGGTTAAAGAAGGTGCAGTTGTTATTGATGTTGGAACAACCAGAGTTGATGATGCTTCGAAGAAGGCCGGTTGGCGTTTAAGAGGAGATGTTGATTTTGAAACCGCATCGAAAAGGGCATCGTTAATAACACCAGTGCCAGGAGGCGTTGGACCTATGACTATTACAGGTTTGTTGAATAACACGTTAAAAGCAAGAAAAAGGTCATTATGATGAAGTTACCGGTAATGGAACACTTCTATACTATTCAAGGAGAAGGTGCATTTACCGGATATGCGGCTTATTTTATTCGTTTAGCAGGATGTGACGTAGGATGTGTATGGTGTGATGTTAAAGAAAGCTGGAATGCCGAGGGATATGACCGATTTTCTGTACAGGAAATGCTGCATTGGGTAAAGGATGCGCAAGCAAACCGTGTAGTTATTACAGGTGGGGAGCCTGCAATGTACGACCTAACAGAACTGTGTGAAGTTTTCAGAAAAGAGCAAATATTTGTTCATATAGAGACTTCTGCTGCACACCCAATTCAAGGAAAGTTTAATTGGATTTGTATTAGTCCTAAAAAATTCAAATTTCCAATACCTCAGGAAATGAAAAGGGCCGATGAACTTAAAATTGTTATATTTAATACTTCGGATTTTAATTGGGCGCTTCAGTGGGCTAAAGAATGTGACTCACTTTGTAAAAAATATCTTCAACCTGAATGGGAAAAACAAGATGAATTACTTCCAGCTATAATAAATTTTGTGAAAAAATATCCCGATTGGCAGATTTCTTTGCAAACGCATAAATTTATGAATATCCCTTAGCGGATAATTTTTAGAACACTGTTAAGAAGTTCTTTTTTAGAAAATATTTGCACTCGTTATTTTTGGAGAAATGAGTAGGAGACACGGCGTTCTTTTTATCTTACTATTGTTTTTTTATAAAGCAGATTTAAACTTAATTGCGCGATCCACAGGTGCCGTCGCATATGCTTTATCAATTGATAGTCACAATAAATTCTCTGATTCAACGCAACTAAAAATTGAGAACTTTTTTGATTACCATTATAAAGTAGAAGGCAATTTTAATGGCGCTTATTTATTTTATAAAAACGACAGTCTTCATTATGGCACACGCGGTTATTCAATTTATAGCAATCGAGATAGTGTTGAACCTTCTGATATCTTTCAATTAGCTTCTGTATCAAAAGTTTTTACAGCAATGTCAGTTATGATGCTTCATCAAGATGGATATATTGATATTCATGATTCTGTTCATTGGTATTTACCTGAATTGAACGTAAAGAATTTAACTATTCGACATCTATTGAGTCATACCAGTGGGTTGCCAGATTATTTTTATGTAAAATATCGCGGATTTGAATTAAAAGAAGGACAAAAACATCTTAATAATGAAGATGTTATTGACATCATTAATAGGCAGCCAAAACGCGTTTATTCTCGATTTGGATTTTATGATTATAGTAATACCAATTATGTCTTACTTAGTTTAATTGTAGAACGAGTTAGTAATACTGACTTTAGGAGTTTTGTTAAACGTTATATATGTGAACCAGCAGAAATGAAATATTCTCATATTTGTAATTTTGATTCTCTTCCATTAATCAATTATCCCGTGCAAGGGTATCGATCATGGAGAGTTTATGAGGATATCCCTGAAAATGGAACAACTGGCGATAAAGGGGTTTATTCAAGTGTCTTTGAGATGTTTAATTTACAACGTGCTCTTCGCGGCAGTTATGTTCTTCATAAATCCACCAAAGATGAGATGTGGACTCCCCAAACTGTAACTTCAGCAGATGCATATTACGCTATGGGGTGGCGAGTAAAATGGATTGATGGTAAGAAATGGGTGTTTCATAACGGCTGGTGGAAAGGATTCCGTACCTATTTTTGGATTTGTTTAGATGAAGACAAGAGTTTTGTTGTACTTACGAATAATGTTCAAGGAAGATTTTTGAGCACTCTCGAGATGGTTGGCCTCCTCAAATAAATTATTCAATAAAAAGACATCCTGAACTAAATTCTGTTTTCCAATAATACAAACCGGTATTAATTTGCGGTATTTGGATGAAGTCAGAATTACTATCTAATTGAATAATCTGAACAAGTTGTCCTGTATTATTGTATAAGCTGAAAGTACAAATTTGTTGTGATTTAATTAATGTGTTACCGTCTTTGGTAATAAAATAAATATTAGGTGTTTTATTAAGATTAGTAGAACTAGTTATCATTCCATTAATCATTCCTACAGCATCTAAATCAAATCCAGAGCTAATAAAAGGAGTTGGCCAGGGATCGTTGATGATATTTTTATAATGATCTGTAGTTGCCCACTTTGGATTTATTGATCCAACCACGTCGGTTATTCGAACGAAGTAAAATTCCTTGGGGATATTTTGATAAATGGTATCTAAATCTGAAATGTCAAAAGGAGTACCATAAGGGGATCGATATTTTCCGGCAAGATTATGGATTTTTTCTGCTTTAATCCCGTTAAAAGGTCCTAATTGTGTATTGATTTGAGTAAGGGAAAATGAGGGGAATTTAAAATAGTTTATTCCATCGTTACTAATTTCAACGTGTGCAAGTTCTAAAAATGTATCGTTAAAGGCATTTTCGAATATCGCAAAATCAAACCCAGGACCATCTATTATAGCATTAAAAAATTGCACTATTGCAATTCCCGAATCACCTAGACTTACCACACCATTTTCCTTTGCTCTTCCACACGCTGATTCAGCACTGCCCACATCAACAAACCCAGAGTCGGGTGTAGATATATTTTTATATCCTTTAAAAATGTGAGCAGCACTTCCCCAGTCAATAAAGCAATTACTATCGGCATGAATAGCAGTACTTCCAACTTTACCAACTGAAGGAGCAAACTGTGCTTTTAACACAAAAGTAAATGTGGTTAATAAGATAAGAAATAATTTAAGCATTACATTAAACGCTGTTCAATATCATTGGCTATAGCATCGCATTCGCTATGATTTTTTTGTAATAGTGCTTTTGCATCTTCAACTATTTTATCAGCAAATAGTCTATCATTTAATCCCTTAGCATTAATTAATACATTAAACCATGCGCCTCTTACAGCAGTTTTTATGCAAATTACTGCAACACCAACATCAGATAAACTATTGGGATTCCCTTTTTCTGACATTTCTTTCAAAAGAGGTAAGCAACTGAATGCGACTTGCATTGTTTTAAAAGGAATTTCTGTTGCAAATTGACTAGACTCTTCTATTGCATTCTTTCTAATTTCTTTTTCCTCAGCGGTGCCTTTCGGTAAACCAAAAGCTGACATGATTCGATCAAAAGCTTTTGTGTCCTCATCCACAAGTTTTAATAATTGATCTTTCAACTGTTGACCTTTTTCTGCCCATGGGCTAAACTCCGTTACACGATCTTCCCATCCTCTTTTACCCGCACTTAAGTTAGCTACCATTGTGCCTAGAGATGCTCCTAATGCTCCCGCCAGCGCTGCAATACTTCCACCGCCAGGGGCAGGACTATCACTTGCTGTTTCATCTGCAAAGCTACGAACTGACATGTTTACTAAACGACTATCACTTTCGTTTTCCAACATGTATTCAATTATTCTATTTTTGGGGTCAAACGGTGTAAGTTCATCCAGTCCCATAGATTTAATTGCAATTTGTACTAGAGTGCTTTCATTAACCCCTGTACTTAATCCTTGTTTTTCAAGGAAGTATTTACCAGCATTCGTTAAACACTGCAAAGGAACCAAGCCAACAAGTTCACTACCTGTAATTCTTGCACCTCTTTCAGTTGCGGAATTTGAACATTCTTCAAATACTATATGAAGAGGCGTTTCTCTGAAATTTGTAAGATTAGCACTTATTTGGGCGATACCGTATTCCTCTATATACCAGCCGATGGCTTTAACGTGTTTTAATTTTCCCGGAATACGAATAGGTTCACCATTTTCATCATTCACCACTGGCCCTGATATAGGGTTGCCTTCTCTTTTTACCCGTCCTGCTTCTCTAATATCGAACGCTATCCGATTTGCAATTCTTGTGCTTTTTGTATTGATGTTAAGATTGTAAGCAATAAGAAAATCTCTAGCTCCAATGCAAGTAGCACCTGTTTGGGCGTTCATCTTTGCAGGTCCAAAGTCTGGTTTCCATTCTTCTTTTTGAATTTTATCAAAAAAACCTTCGTATTCACCTGAACGGATAACACTTAAGTTTGATCTTTTCTTGTTGGCTTGTGCCGATTCATATAAATATGCAGGTATTTGTAATTCCTCACCTACTCGATGCGCCAATTTTTGAGCGTATTCGACAGTTTCTTCCATTGTGATTCCTGAAATTGGTATTAGTGGGCAAACATCAGTAGCACCCATTCTTGGGTGTTCTCCCTTATGTTTACTCATATCTATAAGTTTACTCGCTTTTTGAATGGCCAAAAA
>JAURFW010000076.1 GCA_030834125.1 Bacteroidota bacterium
AACAGTATACGTCTCTGGAGTAGTTATTTATTGCTTGTGGAATGTTGCGACTTGGGGATATGATAGTTTTTCGTCTCCAAATGAAGGCACAGATTGTAAATTTTGTTCTGTTGAAGATACTACCATTTACAATGCTACCGGGGATAAGCGGTGGATTATGAAATCTAAATTTTGTGGAGTTATTGGAATTGGTCAATTGTCTTCTGCCCGTATGTCTCATTTTAAATACCAGTCAAGTGGCCATTGGGTGAAGTTGAGATCCAATATGCGTTTTTATGCATACACTCCATTTAGATGGAGAGATACTGATTGTGGAGCACCTATTGATGTAAGTCATGTTTTGGATAAATCTCGAAATAATGTTAAATCAGTTCATAAGACATCATTTCCTTTAACCACCTATCATAGTTCTAAAATTAAAAATGGCGAGCGCGTTACGGATTTTTATGATAACAATAATCTCTTAATTTCATTGCACAATGTTTGGTAGATTATTTATTCTCATACTTTTTTTGAGTTTTGGGAATATTTTAAAAGGTCAAATTCAACCAGGATTAGAATTTGATGTTTATGGATTATCTCCTTCTGTTCAGTATGAGTTCAAAAATTCAAATGTGAATCTTGTTCTTCCGATAAATTATAATTTTTCTGAATTAACGACTTCATATACAGAATTTCAACTTTCACAAAGTTTGTTTAAGAAGAAGGAGTATGTTGGATTGTTATTTGGATATAATTTGAACCAAGATTCGAACTATCCAATTATGAGAATTGGACTATTTTCAAATTATAAGTTTGAGATTTTTAATAAACTTACTATTTCTCCTGGTTTGAAAGTGCCGTTCGAGTCAATTATTTACAATAACAGTCTGGTATGGCGTTTAAGAGCATGGCCCTCATTGTCATTGAAGTACTCTTTATAATTCTATTTTATCCAAGGGAGTCCTGACGTTTTTTTTTCAGGACTCCCTCTGTAATTCCCTTTTTAGCGGCCAAATTTTCGATGCTGGGGGTTCCGAGGTCGGAATCCGCCACATTCGGTTCTAATTCAAAACTAGGAAAGCGGATTTCGGCGTTCGAGATTCCGAGTTCGGCCAATGCGCCCTCAAGGTGCCGCTTGCCAATTTAGCAGAAGGGGTGTATTCCCCCAAAAATCAAAAATTATCCTTTTCATTGTTTTCGAATTAAGGGGGGAATACAAACCCCAGTAGAATGATGAGTTGTCGGATCCTGTAATGTCCGTAATCTCAGAAATACTGCCCGAGGTATTGTAGCTGAATGCCATCGCGTAGGGTGCCCCCACTGAACTCGTCACATCAACTAGCTGGTGCGGCTTGCTGCTGCTGTAGCGATAGGAGAAATCATAGTTCATGTCTTGAGAGGTGGCCGCATAGACCTTGGCATTGGTGTATGTGGTAGATTCTTTCTCTAAGATACCTCCAGCTTTGTTATACGACGTCGAAACGGAGTATTGATTTCCTGCCGTCCCTGCAAAACTGGTCGTGGCCATTCCGAGGCGACCTAGATGGTCGTACTCAAATGCCGTCGTCTGCACATTCTCGCCCACGGAAACCAGACTTGTATGGATGCCACAGTAGACGGTAAAAAGTACTTGACTTAGTTGTTAGAATTTTTATTCTTGACGCTCTAAAACTAACACGGTATGCACATATTTTTTTACAGACACACTTTTTGGGAAACTATCTATAAGTGTTGTCATGATTAATATAATTAATATTTTCATTAAATTTTGACTTTACCTCGATGTTTCAATAGTTAGAGAACGATTCTGTAAATTCGAATTCAGCAGTCACCGATGCACTCTCCGGAGTTTTGAACGATGTCGAATAATAAAGCCAGCTTATTGCGTGCTTTATTATTATTCATTTACAATGTATGATAAAATATTAAATTTGCTAAATACAATAGGCTCTTTTATTATTTTTAAATCATTAACAGTTTTATTATCTCTCTCAAAATAAATATTGTATTTTATAGTATCTAAATAAAAATTATTATTTCTGTAATAAAAATAAAATTCTCTACCATAAAAATAATTTCCGCCTCCCCAGTTTACATTAATTTGAAAGCCTCTTTTTGTTTTTAATATTCTATCAACAGAAAAGTTTTTAATCTCATCATCTGCTTTTGGCAGAAGTATAATACCAATAACACCATCTTTATCATTCAAATATATCATCTTATTTTCTGTTTCATCTATCAAATAAACAACCTCATATGAATTGTTTAAGTAATATTTACCGTTCAATAACAATGTTGTTATAGTATCATTAATTTGTTTGCTAGTATTCTTCTTTTCTGAAATTTGACCATTACAGGAGTGAAAAAATAAAGAAAATATAATTACAAAATATTTCATATTGTTTTATTCAATTTTTTTCCAAAAAATTGATCTGCCTACTGTACCTGCGGAAGAAGAGGGATTCGAACCCCCGGAACTTTTAGTTAGTGAAAAGCGCGATCTGCTCATCGTATCTCTAAGGTACTAAAAATAACGACATTGGATTTTTGGGCGATTCCAGCAGCCACCTACAATAATATTGGAGGTAAGTAGCGATTGGAATCCGTCAGCGGGAATTTGAAGCTATCGTCCAACGTGGCTCGACGAGCCTGACCTAAAATGAAAAAAGCGCCCCTTGCGGGGCGCTTCGTGCGTTCGAGCATCTTGGTGGAGCTGGTGGGATTTGAACCCACGTCCAAACAAGGAAACCATGCGCTTTCTACATGCTTAGTGGATCATTGGTTTTCGATCGAAGGCCGGGGAG
>JAURFW010000079.1 GCA_030834125.1 Bacteroidota bacterium
GTAGCTTTAATTTTTTCATTTGACGAAATTAAATATAAGCGCCACTTTTTACGAAAAGATGTCTCTCCCTTAACTTTTTTTACCGACAATGAAAATTTTAAAAATAGTATTATACCTGTAAAACACAAGTTCAAAAGCATTATAATTATTGCGGTAACCCAAGATTCACTTTTATCGATTCGGAATCCCTCGTAATAATTTACAAATTCAATTTCGCTTGAACCTTTGGTATATGTTTTTAGATAAACTCCTTTGTAGTATAAATTAGGTATAACCGAACCTTGATCTAATATTTGAATGTATAATAATTTTGAAATACCATAGGCATTACAAATTAAATCTAAGTCTTTGGGAATTAATTCATTTTTTTTGTATCGCTCAAAGCCATTGGAATCTAAAATATTACGAATTTCATGATATCTAATTGCATATTGTCCGGTTTCCGTTCCAAAATAATCATTTGTTACTAAAAATAAATTTTTATCGAATGGATAAATTCCAGTTAGCACAAAATCCGCGTTATCTCTAATAATTCCTTTATTTATAGGATCATTCAGATTTAAAACCTTCTCTAACAAGTTTTCAATTAAAATTTCTTCGGCTTCATCAATTTGATTAAATTCAGGTCTATGACCCATCATGAGGCTATAAGGGGGGTAAATGTAATTTAAATTATCCTCTGAAATTAATTTTGAACCCTCTAATTCACTTTGTAATGCATTTACATGTTTATATTCTGCATTAAGTAGATGTTTATATTGTTGATTTTTTTCTAACACTCCTCGCGCACTATCCAAATAAAGATTAGCCAACTTCAATTCATCATAACCATTTAGCACAGACGCACTATAGAAGGTAGCAATAGTGGCTTTTTTGTAATAGTCCTGCCATTTACTTTTAACAATATCTAAATCACTAGCACCATTTACGGGGATTACAGATAATCCGAAAAGGGAAATTAAAAAAAATCTCAACATCTGATTCATTAGCTTATTAGTATATATTATATTGTCTCTTTGATTTCTCCCAAATGAGGGCAATTGTACATTTCATCCATCCCATTAAATTCACATGGAGTATTTTCATAACCATATGCTTCAAACGCCGATATTGTTTTATTGTTATCACCACAACTGATATCTATATCGTTCATAGTAATTTGTGTGGGATGCTCATATCCACATGCATGCGTCATTTGTAATGTTTCCTTTCTTAAGGTATTGATATAATTTGCAAATCTGACGCTCTTTAATGTTGGATCCAATCCTCTATAAAATCTTTTATTCTGAGTAGCCACACCAACAGGGCAATGATCTGTATGACATTCTTGAGACTGAATGCAACCGATAGACATCATTGCTTCACGTGCAACATTAATAAAGTCAGCGCCCATTGCAAGAATTTTTAAAATCTCCGCAGGGAATCCTAATTTACCGCTAGCTCCAAATACTACATTATTTTCGATTCCATATTTTTGGAATAACCGATACACTTGAGAGAATCCAAAAACCAAAGGTAATGCCACATGATCTGCAAAAGAAGGAGGTGCCGCGCCCGTTCCGCCTTCGCCACCATCAATTACAATAAAATCTGGTCCCCTATTTTCTTCTTTCATTATTTGAGCCATTTCCTCCCAATAACCTAAATGGCCAATAGCCGATTTAATTCCTACAGGCAGTCCCGTTTTCTCAGCCAAATCTTCAATAAAATCTATCATAGATCTTACATCATGAAACGCAGTGTGATGGTTTGGAGAAAGCACATCCGTATGTGGTTCAACTCCCCTAATTTCAGCAATTTCTTTTGTATTTTTCTTAGCCGGTAATACTCCTCCTTTCCCAGGTTTGGCACCCTGAGAAAGCTTTACTTCAATAGCGCGAATTTTTCCTGGGTACTTATCTAAAGCCAATCGTTTAAATGTATCGTAATCAAAATATCTCTTACCATCTTCACCCGTTCTGCCACATCCAAAATAACCTGTACCTATGTGAAAAACAACATCAGCACCCAATTGGTGATATGGCGACAACCCGCCTTCGCCAGTATTATGATAGCAACCGGATAATGCGGCTCCTTTATTAAGCGCAGATTGGGCCGTCTTGGATAAACTCCCATAACTCATAGCAGAAATATTCACAATTGAGTATGGTCTATATGGTCGTTTCCTACCTCTACTCAATCCAATTATCTTAGCACAGGGTAAAAAATAAGGATCTTTATTGCTTATATGATTCGCTGGAGGAACATAAGGAAACATTTTAGGATTGATAAAAACGTGACCCGGGTTATAAAGATCTTTATCTGTACCAAAACCCTCGTAATTATTTTGCAATTTTGAGGAATCGTCAATCCAATTCCTTTGACTTCTATTAAAAGGCAGTTCATCTCTATTACTTGCAATTAAGTATTGTCGAATTGGAGGCCCTAATTTGATAAAAAAATACCTTAATCTTCCAATAATAGGAAAATTTCTGATGACGGCGTTTTGCTTTTGAAACAAATCATACAAAAACCAAATGATTAGTAACGAACCGAATGTAATTAATCCATATATCATAAATCCAGTATTAAAATTTAATTGTACAATTTTCATTTAAAATCATTGAATCTAATTGTTCA
>JAURFW010000085.1 GCA_030834125.1 Bacteroidota bacterium
AATTAAGTACTAATGAAGGTATTCTAGCTACTAAACGTTTGATTCAAAAGTATTTATAGGTCGTAAGCTACCTAAATCGAAAAGCAAAAAAATCCTTGCAAATCTGATGACTTACAAGGATCACTGCGGAGAGACAGGCTCCTTTTCATTTGTCCTTTATTGTCCTGTATTTATATGCAATTAGCGGACAATCATTGATTTACGATTATATGTGTCCACAATAGGCACCCATTTTGGGGTAGTATTGTGACATAGTTCAGGCAACTATCCAGGCAACTGGAATTGTCAATGTATAATTTTAATCAATGTGTTATGAATTTTAAGTTAAAAACACCAAAATCACCGTCAAGCTCTCTTATTCTTTTTTATGTCAACCTACCTGATGGTAGTCGTTTTGTGTACTCAACTGGACAAAAAATACCAGTAAGATTATGGGACAGTCACGCTCAACTACCCAAGAAAACAAAATCTCAAAATGATCAAATGATTGTAAATACAGTCAACTTAAGGTTAGAAATGATCAAATCATGCTATATGAGGATCAACTTGGATTACAAAGCAGCAGGTAAGATATTGTCAAAGAAGATACTAAAGCAGGAGTTTGACATCCAGTTTAAGGGAGTAAAAAGAAATGAATCACCAAAGAGCTTTGATGACTGCTTTGAAGATTTTTACAATTTCAAGATAAAGGAAGGACAGTGGAGCGATTCTACGGCGGAAAGGTACAGAATGATACAGCGTCTAATGAAAGAATACGACAAGGCTTTGTCGATGGATTCGTTTGATAGTAACTGGCTTCTAAGCTTTAAAGAATATAGCGAGACTGAAAAATTACACCAAGTAAACACAGTCGGTCGCAATCTGGGTCTTATCAAAACATTTTTGAATTATTGTCTAAAGCAAGGGTACATAACGGACAGTAGTTTCAAAGATTGTGCAGTCAGTAGAGAGGTTACAAAGCAACTTGCACTCTCAAAAGAGGATATTCAAAGAATTGAGGACCTTGATTTATCAAAAAATAAGCGATTAGAGCGTGTTAGAGACGTTTTCTTGCTGGGTTGCTACACAGGAATGCGATACAGTGATTTCAAGCGTGTAAAAGCCTCAAATATCTACAATGGTCTTATAAAAATTAGAGAGGTCAAGGATAAAGAGAAGTTTCTTGAGATTCCAATAACAGATCGGGTTAGAGTAATCTTAGAAAAATACAATATGATTCTGCCTGTGATCTCAGAGCAGAAGTTTCGGGATTACCTCAAGGAAATATTCGAAATCGCAGGATTTACTGAGCTTCAAATAAAATCAATAAGAATTGGAAAGAATGTACACGAATCGGAAGTTCCTATGTATGATCTAATGAGCACTCATACTGCTCGAAGATCCTTTATTACTCATATGCTCAATAGTGGAGTACCAGCTAAGGCAATTATGGCAATTACAGGACACAAATCGATAAACAACTTTCAGCTCTACTACAAGCCCACTAATGATGTACTGGCTGAGTTCATGAAAAATGCATGGAAATGAGAATGTTAATTTCTTTTCGAACAACTTTTGAGTGAATCCTTTTGCAAAGCCATTGTATCTTATGAAATTTGAGTAAAATTTGATGTAAATGGAAGTAAAAACCTACAGCCCAGAACTCCAAGAAAACAGAAAACCGATTAGTATTTTAACCACCCGAGTAAATTCAATTGTTGATTCAATAGATCAGCTTAGATTGACAATGGATCATATGATTGAGACTCAGTGTAAAATGGTAACTAAGATTGATAAAATCTCTGACAAAGTCTTTGAAAAACCTGAATATTTATCAGTTGGAGAGATAGCACTCAAAGAAGGAGTTTCAGACAGAACTGTAAGGAGGCGACTCAAAGAGAAAATAATTCCATTTGAAAAAAACGAAGGAGAAAAAGCTTACAGGATACCAGCAGAAGATTATTATCAGTCACTCTCCAGTGAAGGAAAATCGAATTGGTTTCAGAATCATACAAGAGAATAGTACAACAATTTAAGGTTAAGGATGTGATGCTGGAAACGCTTGATTGCTTGGTGTAGGGATTCATATTACTTAAAGAGTGAAAATCTATTTTTTATTATAAGTATATACTCATTTGTATATTTTTAAATTTAAAAAACTAATTATACTTTTACTAGTAAGTATAACTAGCTAATCATATTTCAAATATTGGCAAACTTTACAAGAGATGATTTTAAAAGAGCCTCATAAAAAATTTTATTTTGTCATTTAAAAAAATATGTTTTTATAGTTTTAACTTCATCTTACTCTTCTGTGTATTCAATATTAGTGCACAAGATTTTTCAGGACCTACAATCACTTCTTTGACACTGTCTCCGACTAATGTTGATTTGAGTACAGGATCAGTTACTGTGACAGCTTCAATTCAGGTTTCAGATACAACAGGAGTTGATTTAAGTAGATTAAATCAGCCTTATTTTTATGGTGGAACTCC
>JAURFW010000005.1 GCA_030834125.1 Bacteroidota bacterium
ACTCTCGATTGATTATAGTGTACGGTGCACAACACCTCTTATCACGGTTCGAGTCCGTGGATTGACAGGGTGGTCAGAGGTGGGAGATTAAGGTTCAATTCCTTTTTAGTCAGCTATATTGCGGGATGTGGAAAATGGTTATCCGCTCGGTCTCATAAGCCGAGATTGCAGGTTCGAGTCCTGCTCCCGCTACTAAAACAATAAAACGGTTATACTATTATATAGTGTGACCGTTTTTTATTTATAAAGATTTCGTTCAAACACTGTCAAAGATTAATATAAGAGCTTATCGAGATTATTTTACCTCATTTTACACTCCACAAAAATCTATGAAAAAAACAAAATTAATTATCACCATTTTGTTGTTGCTTACTACCATTTTAGGGAAAGCACAATCTAGATATAATGTAATTTATGAAAAACAATTAGGACAGAATTTTGCCGGAGAAAATATAAATGCAGGTTTTCATTTACTCGATTATGCAGACTCATTATTCATCCCAAAAAAAATAATTAAAACTGAAAATAATTTCGCTAAAGTGATTAACCCTATTTTTCGCTTTAGTAAACTATTCTTAAGTAATTATCTAATAACTGATTATGCAATGACAATGAATCATGAAAGATTTGGTCATGGATATAGAATGCTAGAGGCAGGTGGTTCTATTAATAAAATTGTTTACAATATGCCTCCACCTTTCACCAATGAATTCTCCTACATAAATTCCACTTACCCTCAAAATTTTACCATACAACAAGAATTAATGTATAGACTAGGTGGTTCTGAAACTAATCTTGTTTTAACCGATGTAATGCGTAAGAACATATTGTTAGATGAACGATTCAATTACAATTTTGGCCTTACCTATCTATATGGAAGCAATGATATGCCAGGCTACACAGCCTTTGTTACTAATCCAGCTGCTGACCCGATACAATACAGACAAAATATAAATCAGCTATATGGTAATGAATTACTTACTCGGGAGAAAATGCGAACTTATTCATTCATTGCTCTATTGACTGATCCCATAAATTTTTACGCCTTCAAGTCTGTCTTTTACGACTATATCATTAAAGGTAGACATAGCTCCAGAATAGGAATGATAAAACTGAGCAATAGACTTCAATATTTGCCGAGGTTTAGATTTGAATACACCCCTTATGGTCCAGAATTGGTATATCAAAATTACTTTAAGTTAAATTCTAAATTAATGCTGTTTAGTTTTAGTCATTCAGACCCAAATTTACCCAAATCATGGCGAGTCGTAGCAAATATTTGGAATCTAAAATCATCCGATAATCTATCATTTAATTTATCAGGACAAATTTGGGATCAACCAAATATTGAGTTTTATCAAAATGACAAACTTATAGCATATGAGGGCTTTGGAGGTCAATTTATATCTACTGTTAATTATGACATTAGCAAAGACAAAAACCTTTATGGATTTAAACTTCAAGTAGGATATAAATCAACAGGATACGCAATTGGAGAACAATTAAATAAGGGATTAATAATTAGAGGAGGTTTGACTTTTAAATTAGGAAATAAAAGCCCGTAGAGAACAATGTGTATAGAGCATAGCAACCTGTGGGATACTACATAACCATACACGGAACGTTATAGTCAATATCCGAAACAATTTTAGTTTAACTTTTCATAATAAGGTTCATTATGTGATGAGTATCAATTAAATCTCTTGATGTTAGACTAATGTTCGATATTTCCAATGAGTTATCTACTAAACAAGTAAAGTCGTCAATTATGGCGACTTTTTTCTTTTTACGCCTCTCCACAACCCTTGTAAATATTGGGATTATACGAAAAAAGGGTTGACATTTTTGGATGAAAAGGGATTTGGATGTTATTACAATTGGTATGCAGTTAATGATTTTAGGAATATTGCACCTGCAGGTTTTCATGTAACATCTCAAGCCGATATGGATTCTATCAGCAGGATTCTAAAGCAAAATGGAGATACTGTGGGTATTACAATTAAAACTTCATCGGGATGGGGTGATAATAGCAATAATTCAGCTGGGCTTAATATTATTCCTTCACAACATTTAAGGGCTTCCATTACTTGTTCTCCTTTGTGCACAATAGAAAAAGTGTATTGGACGTATTCTGAAAAACGCATGGAACTTCTTGGATCTGGGTATGGTCCTGGCGCACATTTTTGGACGACATACGGGTCAATAGAAAAGGCCCGAGCTTTGGGATGGCATGTATATGATTCACAATCAGGAGATCCTTTTCACCTCGGAGAATGGTCTCCTTGTGCAGATGCAAATTCAGTTCGGTTGATAAAAGATTAGTTCGGTCCTCATTTTTAAATTACACGGGTCTTATTATTACTAGAGTTTTTTTAATGATATATTGTTTTATGCAATTTAAGACGTTGGAATACATTTAATCGAAATAAGCAGGTTATTAGACCTTACAATCAACAACCCTAACACCACCCATCATTTCTTTTTTATAATGTAGGCTCGACATGTTGTTCTCTAAATGTTCATCGTCTTTCATTTACTCTTTTGCTTATTTTTTATTAGGTATATAAACTTATTTAAGCAAAAATTAAAATTTATAAACCACCATTTATAGATAAATTTAAAAATAACCAGATTGTTTTCTACAATATTTATATTATTATTGAAAATAATTAACTTTATCTATCAATAAAAAATCAACAGTATGAAACTATTAATCTCACTTTTCGGTTGGGTACCTGTATTAGGAAATGCACTAAAAATGGCATACATTTCGCAACGAGTTAAAGAAGCTATTAGCAATGTTCAAGTGTCTAACGACAAAGCCAATGAACAAGCCGAAGAATCTGCTAAATATTTTGAACAGTTGGCCAAAGAAACTTACGATGAGCATATTCAACCGCAAATTGATGAATTAGACATACCTGATATAGTTAGTGGCAAATTAAAGGAAAAATCTGTAAGTACTATTAGTAATGCTTTAAAAGATAAATACTTAAAAAAGACTAATGGTTAACATTAAAAATTTGAATAAATAAAAATAGTTTGGTTTCTTTGTAGAAAATTAATAATAAAGAGATATGAAAAAATTTATTATTTTATTATATGTTATTGGTACTATTCTATCATTAACAGTTGTATGGCTAATATACAAAACATGGACTGTCTTTGGATTTTGGACTATTTTTTGGACTGGCGCGGTAACTGGTTTAACAGGTCTAACTTTAGGACAGTTAGTAGGTTCTAGGGTTGAATCAAACGGGAAAATTACGTACAATCCTAAAGAATGGCCAAAACTTATTCATATCATAGTTTGTGTTCTAGTTGGATATTATCTCTACACAATTATCTCCGGTCCAGAAGTTCAAGGTTTTGATTATTATTATGGTTTAACCTATTTAATACTTTTAACGGCCTTACCAATATTGTGGAGTACATACAAGCTTTTCCGTGATCGTAATGATTTTGTGGAAATTGATGAAAAGTTCATTTCATACAAAGACAATAAAAAAATGGGGAAGTTTGAAATATCTAATATTAGTAAAATTGATGGTGTATTAACTCTTCACTTCAATGATGAAACAACTCACGAAATAGATCTAAAAAATATGAACTTTAACTCCGCAGATAGTGTTTCCTTAATAAAGGATATTAAATCCCGGTTGCCTAAAAAGGTTGAGAGCGAAAATACTCCTGATGATAATGGGTTAGATTTATCCGACTCAGAGACAATAGAGTAACATAAAAATTATTGATCAATAGTTTTTCTAAACAGAAAAATTTCATTTATTCGAATATTTTGAAAACTATGTAAACTAGTTTTTTTGGATTGCAAATCATTTTTTAGAAAACAATAGATATTTATCTAATTTAACTTATTCTAATTTCTTATTGCTTTTAAGGAAGTATATCATTCTTTGCTCAAGTTAATGCAACCGTTTTACCTTTGAGAGGTAAAACTGGTGTTTTTATTAAAACCCTTAGAATTAGGGGTTAAGGGTTGATTTTGCATATATTACTGTTGGTTATAAAAATATATATTTTATTGAACTTATTAATGCCGAGGTAACTATAAAAAGAGATGTGCTGCAATCAATTCAAAAACTTTTACAAAAAGTAATAAAATTACTCCAATAAATAGGGGGTATACGGTATTTTTAAAGGATTACAAATCAGGAATTTGTTGAAGAGTTGACTCAGTTTTTTTACGTCATGTTGATTGTTTGCTTCAACAAAAAAAATAGTTTTATATTCGCTAATTGTACTTTATACAATAATATCGAAAAAGCACTACAATAAAGGGAGTAATATCTAGAGGAGAATGCAAAAACTGAGCAATATTTTTCAAGGGAATCAACAACTCCAACAAAATTCAACTACACCAGAGGGAGTTGAGGTTGAGTTGAATGGAGAAGTCTTTTATAAAATTTCATATGTGGATGCGATGCGTCCATTTTTTATTAGTGTCGTTAGTAATTCGGATCACTGGTTGTTTGTTTCAAGCAATGGTGGAATTTCTGCCGGACGGAAAAACAGCGACTTTGCTTTATTTCCTTATTACACCGATGACAAAATCACTGAATCTAATGAAAATACCGGCTGTAAGTCTATCTTTTTAGTAAGCACAGACGGAAAGACATTTTTGTGGGAGCCTTTTTCCAATAGGCAAAAAGGTATCTATAGCATTTCTAGAAACATCTATAAAAATGCCTTTGGAAATAAAATAATTTTCGAAGAATTTAACCACGATTTAGAATTAGTTTTTACCTATGAATGGAATTCGAGTGAGAAATTTGGTTTTATCCGTCATTCAAAAATTAAAAATCTATCAAACATTGTTTCTCAAGTCCGTGTCCTTGATGGTATTCAAAATATATTGCCTTATGGAGTAGAACAGGCACTTCAAAATAGCACAAGTAACTTAGTAGATGCTTACAAAAAATGTGAATTAGAGGAAGATTTTGGTTTAGGAATATATTCTCTCAGTGCCATAATAGTTGATAAAGCAGAACCGAGCGAGGCACTAAAAGCTAATACCGTTTATTCTGTTGGTCTAAATAGCCCAATTCGACTAATTTCTTCGTTACAATTGGAATCATTTAGATTAGGAAATATTGTTAAAGAAGAGCGAGATATTCGTGCTGAGAAAGGTGCCTATTTCTTGGTAGATGAGATACAAATTGCTCCTAACTCCGAAGAAAAGTGGAGTATTGTTGCAAATGTCAATCAGTCAATGAAAGACATTGTAAACATAACGGAATCATTAAAAAACCCAGACAATCTTAAGCATCAGATTCATGAGTCAATCGAAAAAGGCACACAAGAATTGATAGCTTTGGTTGCAGGTGCTGATGGTATTCAGTTATCACAAGATAAAACACGCAATGTTAGACATTTTGCTAATACCATGTTTAACATTATGCGAGGAGGTATTTTTGATAATAATTACGCTATTGAAAGAGATGACTTCAGTGAATATCTCAGAAAAGCCAATTTAAAATTGTATAAAGACGTTGAGTCTAAAATCAATGAATTACCGGTTAAGTTTGATTTAACATTTTTGAAAGATTGGGTTACAAAAATTGGAGACAAGGATCTTCAAAGACTCAGTTTAGAATACTTACCCCTAAAGTTCAGTCGTAGACATGGCGACCCGAGCCGGCCTTGGAATAAATTCTCTATAAATACAAGGAATGAATATGATGGTTCTAAGATTTTAGATTTTCAAGGAAACTGGAGAGATATTTTTCAAAATTGGGAAGCTCTAGCTCACTCATATCCAGAATTTATTGAGGGTATGATGGTGAAATTTTTAAATGCTTCTACTTTCGAAGGATACAACCCTTACCGAGTTACTAAAGAAGGCTTCGATTGGGAAACTATTGAACCTGATAATCCCTGGTCTTACATCGGTTATTGGGGGGATCATCAAATAATCTACTTGTTAAAATTCCTAGAATTTATCGAAGATTATTATCCGCAAAAATTACAATCCTACTTCTCAAAAGATTTCTTTGTATATGCTAATGTTCCATACAAGATAAAATCATACAGCGATATATTGACCGACCCCAAAAATACCATTGAATTTGATCATGCTGCGGAAAAAAATATACTAGAAATTCGAGAGAAAATTGGTTTTGATGGCGCTTTATTAAGAGAGCAATCTGGTAATATATATACCGTTAATTTTATTGAGAAAATCCTTGCAACCTTGCTAGCCAAGATGTCAAATTTTATTCCTGAAGGAGGAATTTGGATGAATACTCAACGACCGGAATGGAATGATGCAAATAATGCACTAGTAGGGAATGGGGTTTCAATGGTTACCCTCTATTATTTAAGAAGATTTGTTGGTTTTTTTAAGGAAATTTTAGAAGCTCATAAAAATATTACTGTATTAATTTCTGAGGAATTAATTACCTTTTTTAATCAGGTGTTAAATACACTAAAGATTCATCAAAGTTTATTATTTGGTCGTTTTTCTGATAAGCAAAGAAAAGAAGTTTTGGATGGATTAGGTAAGTCAGGAAGCGATTACAGAAATAAAGTTTATCAAGAAGGATTTTCAGGTACGAAAAAAGAGTTTAACCTTAAGGATTTTCTTGAATTTTGCGATTTAACAATTTATTATCTTGAGCATTCTATTGCTGCAAATAAGCGGGATGATGGACTATACCATGCTTATAATCTTATGACACTTCAAAACTATGATGAAGTTTCCATTTCTTATTTATCAGAGATGTTAGAAGGACAAGTAGCAGTTTTAAGCTCTGGATTTCTTTCTACTAATGAGAGTTTAAAGGTACTTGAATCTCTGCGAGCAAGTGCTTTATACAGACCTGATCAAAATAGTTATTTGTTATATCCAAATAAAGAATTACCAAGATTTATTAATAAAAATAATATTTCTAAAAAACATGTAGAATCTTGTGAATTACTGTTGCAATTATTGAAAGATGGCAATTCACAAATAATTGTAGAAGATGCTCTTGGTGGGATTCACTTTAATGGAAATTTTAAAAATGCCGATGACTTAAAAAAGGCATTGCTCAACTTGCCAAATAAATATTATTCTCTTGTTCAAAAAGAAAAAGGAATAATCCTAGAAATATTTGAGTCAATATTCAATCATAAATCCTTCACTGGTCGTTCTGGTACATTCTTCGGATATGAAGGACTAGGTTCTATTTATTGGCACATGGTTTCAAAGTTACTCCTTGCTACTTATGAAGTTACCAATAAGGTAATTGATGAAAATTCATTAGAAAATATTGCCGAATTTAAGTCTCACTTCCATGAGATTAATAAAGGCATTGGTGCACATAAGGAGCCTACAGAATATGGAGCATTCCCAACGGATCCCTATTCTCATACCCCTGCAGGTAAGGGAGCACAGCAGCCCGGTATGACTGGTCAGGTGAAAGAAGATATTTTAAGCAGGTTTGGCGAACTTGGAGTTATTGTAAGAGAAGGAAAATTGATGTTTAATCCTGTAATATTGAATTCAAGTGAGTTCTTAAATAGCCCGAAAACATTTGTTTATTACAATATTCATCAGGAACGCTGTGAGGTATACCTGAATACTAATTCGTTGGCATTTACTTACTGTCAAGTACCTGTAATTTATGAGCAATCTGACAAACAATCTATTACTGTAGAAATGGAAAATGGCAAATCTGTAGTTTTTAATGGGAGTGCTTTAGACTCAAAAATAACCACATCTATTTTTAATAGAAGCGGCTCAGTAAAAAGAATTTATGTTAAGATAGTTGAGAATTCTTAATTTACTCATGAATAAATTCAAAAAATCAACATATAGTAACCCATATTTATATTTAATCTTAGTCTGTTTATTTATCAGTTCATTTCAACTTAATAAACCAATTATTGTGAAGAAGAAAATTAGCGCTGCTCAATTGTTGAGCGATCCAAAAATGAAAGCCATGTGTTATGGTGGATATCGCGGTAATTCAAGAGAAATTCAACCTTCTATCTCAGAGCTCAAGGATGATATAAAAATCATGCATGCCATGGGAATTCGTATAATTAGAACGTATAATTTACAGTTCCCTCACGCCTCTAATGTGATTAAAGCTATTGATGAATTGAAGAATGAAAATGAGGATTTTGAGATGTATGTGATGTTGGGAACATGGATTGACTGTAAAAATGCTTGGACAGGCATGGAGCCTGACCACAATGATGAAAATGAGGAAAACAATTCATCGGAAATAGCAAAAGCGGTTACTCTAGCAAACGCCTACCCAGATATTGTTAAGATTATTGCTGTTGGAAATGAAGCAATGGTTCATTGGGCTTCAAGTTACTTCGTTCAACCACGTGTTATTTTAAAATACGTAAGATTTCTTCAAGAACAAAAGAAAAACGGAAAATTACCTGAGGAGACTTGGATTACTTCTTCTGATAATTTTGCCTCTTGGGGTGGAACTTCAGAGTATCATAATGATGATCTGAAGCAATTAATTGAAGAGGTAGATTATATTTCACTTCATACTTATCCATTTCATGACACGCATTACAATCCTTCATTTTGGCATACCTCCTCTTCTGATTCAGCGTTAACTTCTACAGAAAAGGTGGAGAATGCGATGGACAGAGCTAGAGACTATGCTAGGAATCAATTTAATAGTGTAAAAAATTATATTGAAGAACTTGGCATAGAAAAGCCAATTCATATTGGAGAAACTGGATGGGCATCGGTTTCAAGAGGATTCTATGGTATGAAAGGATCACACGCTGCTGATGAATATAAACAAGCTTTGTATTATCAAAAAATGAGGGAATGGACTTTAGAGAATCATATTACTTGTTTCTTTTTTGAAATGTTTGATGAACCTTGGAAAGATGCAAATCATCCTCAAGGATCTGAAAATCACTTTGGACTTATTACTGTAGACGGAAGAGCTAAAAGGGCACTTTGGAATATGGTTGATGAAGGTGTTTTTAGTGATTTTACAAGAAATGGTGTAAAAATTCAAAAAACATACGGTGGTGATGATAAATCACTTTGGAATCATGTTCTACCACCTAACCAATAATGATGATTAAAACAGCAATTGGAATATCGTTGAGTTTGATAATTTGTGCAGGTTTTGCATGTAAGACTGTGAAGCAAAATTTTACTCAAAAGATTTCTATTGCTAATAAAAAAATATTTATCAATAAAACTCCATACTATATTAAGGGCATTTGTTATCACCCGGTAGAAATTGGCGAGACTACTCGCAATTTTAAACAACTTGACAAGGATTTAACTCTGATGAGAGAGGCTGGAATTAATACAATTCGAGTATATCAGCCTATCGATAATAAGGAGGTTCTCGATAAAATTCATAACGCTGGAATCAAATTAATTATAGGGATAGGATATAATCAAGACGGAAACTTCGATATCCTGACAGGTACTTATTTAGATTATATTGAGAAGTATAAAAATCATCCGGCTATTTTGATATGGGAATTAGGAAATGAATACAACTATCATCCCGAATGGTTTGGGGGAGATATTCAGAATTGGTACAACGCCATTAATTCGGCTTCAAAAGCAATTAAACAGATAGATTCCAATCATCTTGTTTCAACTGCGCATGGAGAGATGCCTTCTAGAGAATTAATTGCTGCATTAACCGATTTGGATATTTGGGGATTAAATATCTATCGTTGGGATCAACCGCAAACGGTATTTCAGGAATGGAAATCATTGACTGATAAACCGGTTTATTTGTCAGAGTCGGGTGCTGATAGTTATATGAAGATAAGTAAGGCTGGTTTTGAGGAAGGGGTAAATCAAAATGCTCAAGCAAAAGCAAATGCCACTATAATTGATTCAGTTTTCAAATATTCCCATCTTAATGCAGGAATGGTAATATTTTCGTTTACAGATGGTTGGTGGAAGGCTGGAAATCCTAATAAACAGGATGTTGGTGGTTGGGCACCGAATAGCAGTGGGGTCCCATATGATGGTGCGCCAAACGAAGAATATTGGGGAATCGTAGATATTTATCGCAACAAGAAACAGACTTTCGACACAATAAAAAAACGTTTTAATTCATTTCCTCTCAATCATAAATGATGAAGAAATTTATAAATATTAGTATCTTAATTTTTATAATTAGCATGGGTATATTAGATATTCAGGGGTGTAAAGAATCTGATTTAAATATTGAGGTATTTGAAACTTCTGAAAGTGGTCATAAACTAACGAAGTTGAATATTTTTGAGCCAAACGACTATATTTCAGTAATTGAAATCAAACGAGAAGAAAAATTACAGGAAATAATAGGTTTTGGAGGAGCGTTCACAGACGCTTCAGCCTGTAATTTATACCAATTAAGCCCTGCTAAAAGGGAAGAAATTTTAAAAGCGTATTTTAGTGAAAATGGCGCGGCTTACTCCCTTAATCGTACGCACATGAATTCTTGCGATTTTTCAAGATTTCAATATTCATACGCTCCAATAGAGAACGATACCAACTTAAATCATTTCAGTATTCAAGCCGATAGTGAATTTTTAATTCCTATGATTAAGGAGGCAAAAAAGTACTCTAAAAATGGATTCAAACTATTTGGATCACCTTGGACTGCACCGCCATGGATGAAAGATAATAAGTCCTGGGTTGGAGGAAAATTACTTCCAGAATATTATGAAACCTGGGCTAAGTTTTTCTCAAAATATATTGAAGCTTACAAAAAAGAGGGAATTGATATTTGGGGACTAACGGTGGAGAATGAACCCATGGGAAATGGCAATAATTGGGAAAGTATGCACTTTACGCCTGAAGAGATGACTCATTTTGTAAAGGATTATTTAGGACCAATACTTGAGAATGATGGTAGAGATGATGTTGTAATTTTGGGTTATGATCAAAACAGAGCCGACTTAATAAATTGGGTAGATGTGATGTATGCCGATGAAGAAAATTCAAAATATTTTGATGGTACTGCCGTTCATTGGTATGAAAGTACGTATGATTATTTCCCTAAAGAGCTTCAATACGCACATTCAAAAGCTCCAAGTAAATTATTACTTCAAACTGAAGCATGTATTGATTCAGAGGTTCCGGTATGGAAAGATGATAAGTGGTATTGGAAAAAGGAAGCCACTGATTGGGGTTTTGATTGGAGGCCTGAGGAGTTGAAATATTTACATCCTAAATATGCTCCTGTAACTAGATACGCTAGAGATATAATTGGATGCTTAAACAATTGGGTTCAAGGCTGGGTTGACTGGAACATGATTTTGGACAAACAAGGAGGTCCGAATTGGTTTAATAACTGGTGTATCGCGCCTGTAATTGTAGATCCTAAAACCGATGAAATATATTACACTCCTTTGTATTATGTGATGGCTCATTTCAGTAAATTTATACGTCCTGGATCGCACATCATAAAGTCTACTCACACCGACGCCGATCTTATGGTAGTTGCTGCTGAAAATAAAGATGGTTCGAAGGTGGTTGTGGTTTTTAATGAGGGAGTTGAATCTAAGTCATTTAAATTGCAATCAACTAACTTAAATAAAATCATCACGATTGGCCCTCAGTCAATTCAAACGATTTATATAACTAATTAAAAACAGAAAATATGCAGGCAAATGAAAATCAACAACAAAGAAGTATATCATGGGGTGAGAAAATAGCTCTTGGTTTCGGAATGTTAGCCAATCAGATGTTTCCTGCCGCTTTAGGAGTTTTTATTATTGTTTTGGTTCAAGATTTAGGATTTGCCGCTATTTTATGGGGAATTATTCAGTTTGCACCTAGAGTTTTTGATGCGCTAACAGACCCAATAATGGGATTCATCTCGGATAATACAAAATCAAAATGGGGTAGACGCCGTCAATATATTCTAATTGGTGGGATTATAATGGGTTTGTCTTATGTGGCAATGTGGCAACTTCATAAGGAGAGTGGGGTTACCTACAATTTCATTTATTTTTTATCTTGGTCGCTTGTTTTTTATTTAGGTTACACAATTTTTAGTGTTCCTTATGTTGCATTAGGATATGAAATATCTGATAACTTCCATGAAAGAACTCAGGTAATGGCAATTGCTCAATTCATTGGTCAATGGGCATGGGTAATTGCACCGTGGTTTTGGGTTATCTTGTATGATCCCAAATGGTTTCCGGACGGCGCTGGTCAAGGGGTAAGAGACTTATCAATTTGGGTTGCTATTCCTTGCAGTTTGTTTGCAATTATTCCGGCACTCTTTATCAAACAGAAATCAACTTTAGATAGGAAAGATTTTCTTCCTATTACCGCGGGATATATTAATAAGAGTCTCGGGGGTATCTTTACATCGGCCTTTGAAGCATTTAAAATTAAACAATTCAGAAAGATCTCAGCAGCCACATTTTTAATTTTCAATTCATTTAATATTATTGCCTCATTTACCTTTTTGATCATCGTGCACTACTTATTTAATGGTAGTCCAGCAGATGCCGGAAATTGGCCTGCTATGCATGGATCAGTGGGGGCGTTAATTACTTCTTTTTTGGTTATTCCAACAATAGCATTTATGTCTAAGAAATTAGGAAAGAAAAGGGCATTTATTATTTCCCAACTCATTTCTATTATCGGATATATACTTTTTTGGTTCCTATTTGTTCCGGGAAAACCCTACTTGTTTTTATATGCTTTACCATTCCATTCTTTTGGTATTGGTAGTTTGTTTACAATTATGATGAGCATGACAGCAGACATTTGCGATTTAGATGAGTTAGAAACAGGAAAACGTCGTGAAGGGGTATTGGGAGCTGTGTATTGGTGGATGGTAAAATTAGGTTTTGCAATTGCCGCTTTAATAGGTGGATTAATACTTACAGTAGTAGGCTTTGACGCAAATAATGTCACGGAATCAGCTATCAAAGGAATGCGATTATTCTATACAATTCTACCTATAGCTGGTGTTCTAGGTGCCATTTGGGTGATGAGAGATTATAATATTACTGAAGAAAGATCACAAGAAATAAAAGAACAGTTAACTCTAAAACGAAAAGCTCAAAATAATAATTAGAAGTCATGTCTTACAGGAAAGAAAAGTTTAAATCATTACTCGGGGTAGATACCAATCTATTAGATACAGCGTCATTAAAAACAATGAGTCGGTCTATTTTGGATGCAGGAATGCATGGATTCTGTTTTAGTCCATATGAGGAAGGTCAAAAGCCGGGTGATCCAATATCCGAAGAGCAAATAAGGAGAAAATTAGATATTATTCGTCCTTACAGCAATTGGATTAGAATCTTTTCATGTACAGAAGGAAATGAACAGATTCCTGTGATTGCAAAAGAATATGGAATGAAAACCTTGGTTGGTGCTTGGTTAGGTGATGATCCTGAGGTTAATCAAAATGAAATCAAAGGATTAATTCAATTAGCAAAGTCTGGAGTTGTTGATATTGCTGCTGTTGGGAATGAAGTAATGTATCGCGGGGATTTGGAGGAGGATGAACTTATTAACTTCATTCTTCAGGTTAAAAGTGAAATTCCTGAAATCCCTGTTGGTTATGTAGACGCTTACTATGAGTTCACCGATAGGCCTAAAATAACAGAAGCTTGTGATGTCATTCTATCCAATTGTTATCCATTTTGGGAGGGCTGTAGTATTGAATACTCATTAGTGTATATGAAGCAAATGTATTATCAAGCATGTGCTGCAGCTGCTGGTAAGAAGGTTATAATCACTGAAACAGGATGGCCTAGTAAAGGAGGAAGTCTTGACGGGGCTCATCCTTCTTATGAAAATGCATTGAAATATTTTATCAATGCACAGATGTGGTCTAAGCAAGATAACATTGAAATGTTCTACTTTTCAGCATTTGATGAATCTTGGAAGGTTAGTGCTGAAGGTGATGTGGGAGCATATTGGGGACTTTGGGATAAGGATGAAAAATTGAAGTTTTAAAGTTCCAATGAATTATCAGCATTGCTTGCAAATTGCGGTTGGTAATGCAGTTTGCTACTCTGGATTCAGAGAAGGCCAGCGACCTGGAGTGCTTTTTCCTGCTTACGAACAAGTAAAAGAAGATTTACTCATTATTCAAGAGCATTGGCAATATATTAGATTATACAGTTGTGATAATCATGCATTAACTGTACTTGATGTAATTGAGAAGGAAAAACTTCCTATCAAGGTTATACTTGGGGCTTTTATTGAGGCTGAAATTAATAACCCAAATTGTCCGTGGGGTGGAGTCTACTCACAAGAAAAACTATCTGAAAATCAAAATCAGAACCTTCAAGAGGTACAAAAGCTAATTCAATTAGCCAATACCTATCCTGAAATTATTTTTGCTGTTTCGGTAGGAAATGAAGCCTGTGTGAGATGGACAGATCATTTAGTTCCAGTAGACAAAGTCATCAATTATATAGAAAAAGTCAAGTCTGGAGTTAAACAACCTGTTACTTTTTGTGAGAATTATGTTCCATGGTTAGATATATTGGAGCCATTAGCGGAGGTTGTTGATTTTATTTCAATTCATACTTATCCAGTTTGGGAAAATAAATCTATCGAAGAAAGCATGGAATTTACTGAACAGAATTATCTATCTGTAGCTTATAAATATCCAAATAAATTAGTAGTTATAACTGAAGCAGGCTGGACGACCGAATCAAATGGGTTTGGTATTCCTAGAGAGAACGTTAATCAAGAAACACAACGCATTTATTATAAAGCGCTTACTAACTGGAGCAAGAAAAATAATATTCTAACATTTGTGTTTGAAGCATTTGATGAACCATGGAAAGGTTCAAACGATCCAGATGAACCAGAAAAACACTGGGGACTCTTTACAGTAGATCGTAAACCCAAACTCACAATGATGGCAACTAGTTATAAATAGTGATTAATTGGTGTTGACTGGTCGCCTGAATCGTCTTCTTGATCTTGTCACAATAGCGTCAATTATTTCCTTGTCCAATAAAATTATTAAACACTTAATAAAAAGTAACGTCTAATAGTTTTAATTTGATTTGGATATTATGTTCAGACGACAATTTTTACGCCCAAGGAATTTAACTCCTAAACTAGATTCTAAAAATCAAGAATCGAGTAATCATGTGGTTTCCAAGCGCACAAATACGGGTTTAGCTGCTTATACCGGTTCATGGACTGATAAGCATCGCATGCATTTGTTACGCAGAACCACTTTTGGACCTAGTATGTCTGATTATAAATCTTTTAAATCTAAGTCAATGTCTGAATGTGTGGCGTCATTGTTAGACTTATCAAATGTTAATATTTCGCCGCCAGTAAATAATTATCATAATAGCATAAAAGATCCAAATGTAGATTATGGTAAAACCTGGGTTGATGCCCCATTCGATGGAAACCTTGAAGGCCGCCGCAAGAATAGTTTGAAATCTTGGCTTTGGTCAACAGGAGCAGCTGGAACGGGCACAATTTTTGAAAAAATGTGGCTGTTTTGGCATAATCATTTTGCAACTGAAATGAACGTTGTGCCTTCAGCGTCGGCTAGTTATTACTACTTTAAAACTTTAAAAGATAACGCATTAGGTAATTTTAAAGAGTTAACAAGAGCAGTTACACTAGATCCAGCTATGCTCTATTATCTTAATGGTAGATTAAATACAAAAAATGCGCCTGATGAAAATTATGCTCGTGAACTCCAAGAGTTATTTACATTAGGGAAAGGTGCAGATAGTAAATTTAATGAAGATGACGTGAAGGCCGCTGCTCGTGTTTTAACAGGTTTTACAATCGATTTCAGAACTACTCCATTTACTACTTTGTTTTTACCGAATAAGCATGATACCGACGATAAAGAATTTTCTGATTTTTTTGGAAATACCGTAATAAAAGGTCGTTCTGATTCCAATGGTGGATATGATGAACTTGACGACCTGTTAGACATGATTTTTTCGGTTGAAGAGGTTTCCAAATTCATTTGTCGTCGTTTGTACCGTTATTTTGTTTATTACGAAATAGACTCAAATGCAGAATCTAATGTAATTGAACCTTTGGCAAAAGTTTTTAGAGATAATAATTTTGATATTAAGCCTGTTTTACAAACTTTATTAAGTAGCGAACATTTTTACGACTCATGGAATCAGGCATGTTTAATTAAAGATCCTTTCAGCCATACTGCAGGTTATATCAAACAATTTCAACCCGATTTCCCGCCATCTAATGATATAGAATCACTATACAAAGCATACAGTTTTGGTTGGGCTTATACAACAATTTTACAAATGGATTTGGGGGATCCTCCGAGTGTTTCGGGGTGGGAGGCATGGTATCAAATTCCATTATACCATCGTATTTGGATAACATCAGACTCATTACCCAAGAGAAATGAATATCAGGATTATTTATTGTGGATTGGACATAAAATTAGCTTCTACACAATTATTGTGAACCCTTGGACCTTAACCAAACAATTTGATAATCCATCAAACCCAGATAAACTAATTGAGGAAAGTACTCAATTTTTATTGCCATTTGATTTAAGTGCCGATCAAATACAATCTTTGAAGGAAGTTATTTTACCCGGTGGAATTCCAGATTATAATTGGACCGATGATTATCAAGCAGCAACAGACACAACCAACTCAAATCACACTACAGCACTCACTAATATAACCTTGAAATTGAAATTGCTTTACAAGGCTATTATGAATTTATCTGAATACCAACTTTCCTAATTACGTAAACATGAAAAGAAGATCATTTTTAAAGGCAGCATCTGCAACCACTGTTATTCCTGTTGCGTTGAATGGAATGCAATTGAGGTCTATTAATCAGAGTTCATTATTAAAAGCATTAGGTAAAAGAGGTGCAAGTGATAAGGTATTAGTAATTATACAACTTAATGGAGGAAATGACGGTTTGAATACTCTTCTTCCTTTAGATCAATACAGCAACTTAAGTAAGGCGCGATCTAATGTGCTTATCCCTGAATCAAATGCTCTAAAGCTAAATGATCACTCTGAAATAGGTTTCCACCCGAAGATGTCAGGTATTAATAATGTATACAACAAAAAGAAGTTGAACATTATCCAATCTGTTGGCTATCCTCAACCCAATTTTTCACATTTTAGATCTACAGATATATGGATGAGTGCTTCCGATAGCAATCAGGTTTTAACTACTGGATGGATGGGACGTTATTTAAATGGGCAATATCCAAACTACCCTGATAATTATCCAAATTCTACCTATCCAGATCCTTTGGCTATACAAATAGGACCATTAGTCTCTTTGTCGTTCATGGGGCCAAATACGAGTATGGGGATGGCCATTACAGATCCGAGTAAATTTTACGAGTTATTAGATAATTCAAGCGGCTCTGTTCCATCTACTCCGGCGGGCGAGGAATTGGCATACATTAGAATGTTAGCACAACAAACTAATGAGTACGCCGATGTTATTAAAGCGGCAGCAACATTGGGAAGTAATAAGTCTACAAAATATCCTGTTAATACGGGAAGAAACTCATTATCAGAACAGCTAAAAATAGTCGCTCAATTAATCTCTGGTGGTCTTTCTACACGAGTATATATGGTTAGCCTCGGTGGATTTGATACACACAGTGCACAAACTGATTCTACTGACACCTCAATGGGTACACACGCGGATTTGTTAGAGCATTTAAGTGCTTCTATAGAGGCGTTTCAAGATGATCTTGAGCTTTTAGGTGTAAGCGAAAAGGTTACCGGAATGACATTTAGTGAATTTGGTAGACGTATTCAGAGTAATGCCTCAGGCGGTACCGATCATGGTGCCGCGGCGCCAATGTTTGTCTTTGGAGATGCTATACAGCCTGGTGTTATTGGTAATAACCCAAGTGTACCATCAACCACTACGGTTGAAGATAATGTCCCTATGCAGTTTGATTTTAGGCGAGTATATGCTTCAGTTTTAAAAGATTGGTTTGAGTTGACCGATGCAGAGGTAAAAGGGATCCTTGGTTCAGATTTCAACACTTTACCGATATTTAAAAATAATATTAGCGGTATTGATGATTTGGCTGAATTTATGACCCAAATATCATTGAGAAATGTATATCCAAACCCTGCAAAAGAAAGAGCAACTGTCTCATTTACAACAGACGGTGGAGGCCACTTGAGTCTAGTGCTTTACGATGCCATGGGAAATCAAGTTCATACTTTTTTCAATAAGAGTTTTTCGGTGGGAACTTTTGAACACGAGTTAGATTTACACGGTTTAAGGCCGGGAAATTATATTCTACAACTGCATTCAGATATGAAAAGCTGTACGCAAACTTTGCAAATTTTGAATTAATTTCAAAAAAAATATCTGGAGTGTTGGATTGATTGGTTTTACTTGTTATTTTTGCACTCCCAAAATTGTCCGATGGTGTAACTGGCAACACGTCTGATTTTGGTTCAGAAGAGTCTAGGTTCGAGCCCTAGTCGGACAACAAAAGTGATTTGATGATATCCGGTACAGTGCCGTGAGACAGTAGAATCTTATTATGACATCTTTAATACATCCAGTAAAAATCTTTGGCGGATCTGCCTCAGTTGAATTAACAAAATCTATTTGTGACTATTACGGAACTATTCCTGGGGATCTCCTAGTGAGTCGTTTTAGCGATGGTGAATTTCAACCTAACTTTCAAGAAAGTGTTCGTGGTTGTGATTTATTTATTGTGCAATCAACATTTCCCAGTAGTGATAACTTAATGGAGTTATTGATGGCAATCGATGCTGCCAAAAGAGCAAGTGCAAATTACATTACAGCAGTAATACCATATTATGGTTTTGCTCGTCAAGATAGAAAGGACAAACCAAGAGTTTCTATTGCTTCTAAGTTAGTTGCTGATTTGTTGAGTACTGCGGGTGCTGATCGCGTAATGACTATGGAATTGCACGCACCTCAAATTCAAGGATTCTTCAATGTTCCCGTAGATCACCTTGAAAGTTCAATCATATTTGTCCCGTATATTCAAACTTTAAGTCAAGAAAATTTAGTAATTGCAGCTCCAGACGTGGGAGCATCTAACCGAATTCGCGAGGTTGCAAAAGTTTTGAATCTTCCAATGGTAATATGTGACAAAGAGCGTAAAAAAGCTAATGAGATTGCTAACATGACTGTAATTGGTGATGTAGATGGTAAGGATGTTGTATTGATAGATGACATAATTGATACAGGTGGAACTTTATGCAAGGCGGCTCAAATGTTAACCGAGAAAGGCGCAAAAACTGTAAGAGCGCTATGTTGTCATCCTGTGTTAAGTGGAAAGGCATACGAAAACATTGAGAATTCTATTTTGACGGAATTAGTTGTTACAGATTCCATTCCACTAAAAAAGCATACAGATAAAATTAAGGTCCTGTCGGTTGCTCCGTTATTTGCAAGAGCAATAAGAAATGTACATGAGCATGGTAGTATTAGTTCATTGTATAAGCAGGTTTTAAACTCACAAACGAGTTTAGATCTTCGTCAAATCAAGTAAAAAATTATAAGTAGAATATGAAAACCATTTTATTAAAAGGAGAAAAGCGCGCGGAAGTAGGTACTCGCAGCTCCAAAGAAATTAGAAGAAAAGGACAAGTTCCTTGTGTGATGTACAGTGAAGGAAAGGAAGGTACACACTTCGCAATTTATCAAGCAGATTTTAAAAAGTTAGTTTATACTCAAAACGCGTATAAAGTAAAATTGGATATCGAAGGTGAAATGCATGATGCTGTATTACAAGATATTCAGTTTCACCCTGTATCTGAAATGATTATTCACGCTGATTTCTTATCAGTTTTTGACGACAAACCTGTTGTAATGGAAGTTCCAATCAATGTGGTTGGAAATTCTCCAGGAGTACGTGCGGGTGGTAATTTAGTGAAGAAAATCAACCGCTTAAAGTTGAAAGGTTTATTGAAAGATATGCCTGATTATGTGGATGTAGAGATCAGCAAACTTGAAATTGGCCAGAGTGCAAAAGTTCGTGATATCAATGTTGATAATATTGAGATTATGGATGCACCAGCAAACGCTATTGTATCTGTTAAAACTACTCGTGCTCTTATGCAGGCAGCAGCAGCTGAAGCAAAAGAAGATAATAAGTAATTTTATCAATTATATTTTCCCAAAGGCTTCCTTCGGGAAGCCTTTTTTATTTCCTTTTTCCATTCCAACAGTCCAAAAATGGCGAGGAATATGAAAACTAAGTAAAGTACTGCAGTAATAGGCTGGTCTCCTAGAAAGAACATTGGAACGTAAATTACGTCAGCTAAAATCCATAGAAACCAACTCTCATACCATCTTTTTGCCTGCATAAAAAGCGCTGTTAAACTTAATATAGTAAGAAATACATCAATAAGAGGATACCTGGCATCTAAGTAAATATTGGTGTAAATATTATACCAAACTGTGTAGCCTATTACAAAAGTTAGTGCTAGCCATATAATTGAAGAATAAGGTGTTTTTTGAATAGGGATTTCCTTTTTATCCGTTTGTGGCATCGACCAATACCACCATCCATAACTCTGAAAAATAAAGAATGCCGTTTGCAAAAAGGATTCGGAGTAAAATCGGTTTTGATAAAATACCCAACCATATAATACCGATGCAGTCATACTTATAGGCCAGTTTAAAACTTTATTTTTGGCTGCCAGCCAAACGCACCACAATGATAGTAGGGCTGCGATTATTTCTTCAGGACTATAATTCAAAAGGATAAATTATCAGCACAAAAATATATGCTTCTATAGAAATACCATTGTTGAGCAAACGAAGTTTCTCTAAATTTGTTATTATTAAAACCAAAAATTATGTTTGAATTACCAAAATTATCCTACGAATTGGGAGCGTTAGAGCCCCATATTGATGCAAAAACCATGGAAATACATCATGGTAAACACCATAATGCATATGTTACTAACCTAAATAAGGCCATTGAAGGAACAGGTTTAGAAGGTAAATCTATTGAGGAATTGATGGGCTCTATTAGTTCACATACAGCAGCTATCAGAAATAATGGTGGTGGACATTTTAATCACTCTTTATTTTGGTCAATTATGGGCCCAAATAAAGGAGGAGAACCAACAGGTAATTTAGCCGCTGCAATCAATCAAGCATTCGGTTCATTTGATGAATTTAAAACTCAGTTTGCCCAAGCTGCGGCTACTCGTTTTGGAAGTGGTTGGGCTTGGTTAGTAGTCCATGATAATAACTTAGTTGTAACCTCTACACCAAACCAAGATAATCCAATGATGGATATTGCGGAAGTTAAAGGAACTCCAATTCTTGGTTTGGATGTTTGGGAGCATGCATATTACCTAAATTACCAAAACCGTCGCCCCGACTATATTTCTTCTTTTTGGAATGTAGTTGATTGGGATGCTGTTTCTGCTAGATTTGCAGAAGCAACAAAATAAATTAAGATTACTTATAAGTTAAAAAGAGCAGATCAAACGGTCTGCTTTTTTTATTAATTAGAGGTATAAAATTCAGTCTTTTCAGTTGTGTGGCTTCTTACAGCATCAGCCCGCAACAAATCAACTAAAATCCGAGAAACTCTTCTTCTTCCCAAGTTGAATTTTTTACAAATATCAAAAAGTGTTGTCTTTTCTCTATTCCCTATAAATTGAAGGATGTTTTGCTCAAGTTTACCTATAGTTAGTTTTACTTCTGCTTCTCGGCGTTTCATAAAATCTACTGTAGTTTTAGAAGCTAAAATACATTTGTCCTCTACTCTAACATAAACCCACCATTTATCATCTTCTCCATGCGAGTAATATGGCTTTTGGTCTCCTTCGGAAATTGTTACCTGAATTATAGATTTTCCTTCAAGTATAAATTCTTCAACTGAAAAACTAACCTCCGGCCTGCAATGAAAACCCGCTGCAAGTTCAAGCATGTGAATTTCATCTTCATATTTGATTCCACATATACTTCCATTATCCCTCACTCCAATTAGCAAGATTCCACCCTTAGTATTGGCAAAACTTACCATGGATTTAGCAATTTTTCTCGGGTTTTGGATGGTTTGTTTAAAATCTAATGTTAATCCTTCTCCCTCAGCAATCAAGTTTTTGATGGGGTGGATTTTCATGGTTCAGGAAAATAAATAAGCTCACTAAAATTTTCAAAATGGAAAATTTCATTAGCAGCTTCTAATACTTGTTCAGCGGTAATATTTTCAATTTTTGAAATAGTTTCAACAATACTATTTGCATGACCATATTTAACTATTCCTTTGCCAATATGCAGTAATAGGCCAGTTCTAGATTCACTGCTGATTATTAAATTACCCGCTATTTGATTTTTTGCTTGCTGTAATTGAAGCTTACCAAGCTTATTAGTTTTTAATTTTTGAAGCTCTTTTCGTATTAGTTGAAAAGACCTTTTCAAATAACGTTCCTCACAACTTAAATAACAATGAAATAATCCAGTATCTGAAAAAGCTGAATATCCGCTTTCAATGTGGTAGGTAAAACCATACTTTTCTCGAATTCCTAGGTTCAATCTGCTGTTCATACCGGGACCACCCAATAAGTTATTTAATAAAATCATCGGGTATCTCATTTCATGTGTATCTGTATAACATGGAATACCCATTATTCCATAAGATTGGGTAAAGTCCGATGGTTTCTCAACTCTTTTAGGTGAATATTTTATAGATTGGTAATTGTGGTTTTTTATTAATCCGGGAAGTTTGATATCAGACATGAATTTATTCAAAGCTTCAACTGTTCTATTGAGTGAAACATTCCCAACAACAACAAAAACAGTATTATCAGCGGTATAATTGTTTTGTACAAAATCTTTTAGGTTTCCCGCATTTATTTGAGATATAGATTTTTCAGACCCAAGAATATTATGGGCCAAGGGGTGGTTCTCAAATACCATTTCTTGAAATTCATCGTAAATGTTTTCATCGGGATTATCAAGATACATATTGATTTCATCCTTGATAACAGTTTTTTCTTTCTGAATTTCTGCTTCTGGAAATGAGGATCGAAATGTAATATCAACTAAAATATCAACGGCGCGTTGGAAGTGCTTCTTTTGAACCGTCGCATAAACAGATGTTAGCTCCTTGGTGGTAAAAGCATTTAATTCCCCACCAACATTTTCTAAGTGATTTAAAACATGTACAGTTTTACGCTTGTGGGTCCCTTTGAATAACATGTGTTCAAGGAAATGTGCAATTCCCTCAATGGAGCCATCATCCCGACTTCCCGAGTTTACAACAAATCCGCAATGAACGAGTAATGTAGAGCTAACCTTTAAGTGGGCAACACGTAAACCATTGTTTAAAGTAACCAAATGATAATCGTTGTTCCCCATATTCATGCAAATTTACTTTAGGTATTCCGTATTTTTGCATTAAACATGAGGATAGATAGTACAGATAATCTGATAACAAGGCTAAAATCAAAGGAGTTTTCGAATATTTTTATTACCACTCATCATAAGCCTGATGGTGATGCAATGGGTTCTACCCTTGGTCTTTGGCACATTCTTAAAAATATGGGGTTTAATACTACAGTAATTACACCTACGGATTATTCAGATAATTTGAGTTGGTTACCAGGTAATGATGGGGTGATTGACTTTACCATTAATCCCGAAAAAGTTAAACACCTTATTAAAGATTCTGACCTTATCTTTTGCTTGGATTTTAATAAGCTCTCTAGAATAAATGAACTCGGTGATTTGGTGTCTCAATCAAATACCCCAACTGTGTTAATTGATCATCATCAGGACCCAGATGAATTTTACAATTATGCTTATTGGAACAATGAGTCGAGTAGCACTTGCGAGTTAGTTTATGAGTTTGGACTAAAGGCTTTTGGGAAGGATGTTTTCACAGTAGATGCTGTAAACTGTTTGTATACCGGGTTAATGACAGACACCGGTAATTTTCAATATGTTAATACAAAACCACAGACACTCAGAATAGGAGCTGATTTAATAGAATTAGGAGCGCAGCATACGTTAATACACGAAAGAATTTACGATGTTTTTTCTATAAGTAGATCGAGGCTTTTTGGATATTGTTTGTATGAAAAACTAGAAGTTTTAGAAGATTGTCGGACAGCCTTAATTTATTTAAATGCTGAAGAATTGGAGAGATTCAATGTGGTTACCGGTGACACGGAAGGAATTGTGAATTTTGGATTAGGCTTGAAAGATATTGTTTTAAGTGTTCTTATAATTGACAGAACTGAGCGTGTAAAAATGAGTTTTAGAAGTAAGGGAAGTTTTGCGGTGAATAAGTATGCTGAAAAGTACTTCTCAGGGGGTGGGCATATTAATGCGGCTGGAGGAGCAAGTGAAGAACCATTAGAGGCCGTAGTTGCTAAGTTTAAATCGACAATAAAAGAGTATAAAGAAGAGTTACAAAGTGTATAATCTTATGAAAAACAACAAGCTAAACATTTTTTTTGTAGTTGTAGTTATTGGTGTAGCCTTTGCCCTTATTTATAACAAATATTGGAATTATACGATTACTGAAAGTGGTTTAAAGTATAAGTTTATAAAAGGTAGGGCCCTTGATTCCACCCTTGATGATACCCACTATTGTTTGATTAATTATGTAATTATTGGTCCTGATGGTGATACAATCCAAAATTCTTATACTGCAGATACTTCGGTAGAAGTTCCGTATCCCGCAAAACCAATTAATGAACTTACAGAGGCTTTGATGTTAGCATCAGAAGGAAGTAAGGTAGAAGTGGTTCTGTCTACAGACAGTCTTAAGCAGAAAAATAGTGCAGATTATCGTGTTAAACTCTTGCCAGGTGGTAAAGAGGCGAAAATTATCTTTGAAGTAGAGAAGATCTATACTTTGCAGGATTATTATGAGTTTACTCAACAAAAGGTCAAAAAACGGAAGGAAATTGAAGATGCGGATATTAGAAAATACTGTGTTGCGCATAAAGAAAAAGGAGTGTGGTATTATGATTCATATTCAGGTATTTATTATAGATTAATTAGCGAAAATGCTCCTGATATATTAAATGATCATTACATGAATTATCCTCAAATTGAAGAGGGAAAAAGTGTTTCGTTTGATATAGTGATTAATCGTTTAAATGGTGATTTAATAATAGACTCAAGACTTGAATCAAGAAAATATTTGGCTGAATATGGCGGATTTATTAATCAAATCCCTGCAATGAATGAATTGCCATTTTTTGTTCCTAATGGTTCTGAGATGGAATGTATAATTCCTTCAAAATTTGGTTGGGGAGCAGAAGGTAGAATTGGTGTACCTTCGTATTCTCCGTTGTATGTTAAATTATTAAATGTTAAAGAAACAGAATGAAGAAAAATATAATAATCACGGGTGGTGCGGGATTTATTGGTTCTCATGTTGTACGAAGATTAGTAAACAACTATCCTGAATATCATATTATCAATGTTGATAGTTTAACATATGCTGGTAATCTTGAAAACTTAAAAGATATTGAAGGTAAATCTAATTATGAATTTCTAAAGGCTGATATCACAGATATTATTGCTATGAATACACTTTTTGAATCACGTAACATTCATTCAGTAATACATCTTGCTGCGGAAAGTCATGTAGATAGAAGCATAACTAATCCATTAGATTTTGTTCAAACTAATGTTTTTGGGACAGTAATTTTGTTAAATGCGTTTAAAGCTTTCGGAGATGTCGATAATGGAAGATTTTACCATGTAAGTACCGATGAAGTATATGGAGCACTCGGTGATGATGGAAAGTTTCTAGAGACAACCCCTTACTCTCCAAATTCTCCTTACAGCGCAAGTAAAGCTAGTTCAGATCATTTTGTGCGTGCCTACCATGAAACATACCAATTGCCTATTGTAATTAGTAATTGTTCGAATAACTACGGAAGTCATCAATTCCCTGAGAAGTTGATACCTTTGATGATTCATAACATAAAAAACAATAAACCATTGCCGGTTTATGGCAAAGGAGAAAATGTTAGGGATTGGCTTTGGGTAAATGATCATGCTTCGGCTATTGATGCTGTATTTCACAAAGGTAGAAACGGAGAAACTTATAATATTGGAGGAAATAACGAATGGCGAAATATCGATTTAATTAAAAAACTATGTGAAATATTGGATATTAAATTAAATCGTGAAAATGGGACGTCTGAAAAGTTAATAACCTATGTTAATGATAGAAAAGGACATGATTTTCGTTACGCTATAGATGCAACAAAAATTGAAAGTGAATTAGGTTGGTCGCCTTCTGTGAATTTTGCAGATGGGTTTGAAAAAACGATTGATTGGTATCTAGAAAATGATGAATGGTTAAACAATGTAACTTCTGGTAATTATCAATCATACTACAAAGACATGTACGAAGTAAGATAGCATGAGCGAGTTAAAACTATATAATACTTTAGGTAGAAATATACAGAATTTTCAAAGTCAAATACCTAAGAAAGTGGGTATGTATGTTTGCGGACCAACGGTTTACGGTCCTCCACATTTAGGTCATGTGCGCGGGCCAATTGTATTTGATGTATTGCGAAGATTTCTCAAATACCAGGGATATAAAGTAAGATTTGTAAGAAATATAACAGATGTTGGGCATTTGGTTGGCGACGCGGATGAAGGAGAAGATAAGCTCCAAAAACAAGCAAAAATTGAGCAATTAGAGCCTATGGAAGTGGCTCAATCATATACCGATCAATATAATTGGGCAATGGATCAGTTGAATGTTCAACGTCCAAGCATTGAGCCAAAAGCAAGTGGTCATATTATTGAACAAATTGAAATGATTCAGACAATCATGGATAAAGGTTTTGCCTATGAAGTTAATGGCTCAGTTTATTTTGATGTTATGGCTTATTCTATAGAGCATAAATATGGAGAGTTGAGTGGACGAAATACAGATGATTTAATTGCAGGTGCTGGAAATGAAAGTAGAAGCCTAGAAGGTCAAGATGAAAAAAAATCTCCAAATGACTTCGCACTTTGGAAAAGAGCAACACCTGAACATATTATGCAATGGACTAGTCCTTGGGGAAAAGGGTATCCGGGATGGCACATCGAATGTAGTGCTATGAGCGCGAAATATTTGGGTGAATCTTTCGATATTCATGGTGGTGGAATGGATTTGTTATTTCCACATCACGAGTGTGAGATTGCTCAAAGTAAAACTGCTCATAACCACCAACTTGCACGTTACTGGGTGCATCATAATATGATCACAATTAATGGTCAAAAGATGGCAAAAAGCCTTAATAACGGCATAAAGGTTACTGAGTTATTTGAGGGTAATCATTCTTTACTTTCACGTGGTTTTGGACCCAAAACATTGAGATTTTTTGTCCTTCAAGCACATTACCGAGGAACTTTAGACTTTTCGGAAGAAGCTTTGATTGCATCTGAAAAAGGTATGAAGCGTTTAGAATCGGCAATCGGTATAATCAAAAATTTAAAAGTGTCTGATGAATCTACAATTGAAATTGGTGATGTAAAATCTGCAATATTTGATGCTTTAAATGATGACTTAAATACACCGATTGTAATTGCTCAGTTATTTGAATTAGCCAAAAGAATCCAGATTGTTAATGATGGCAAGGAAAAAATAAACTCGGTTATAAGAGATGAAATTGGTCAACTTATGAATGAGGTTTATAATGATATTTTAGGAATGCCAATAACCTCAAATGAGTCTTCAAATAATAATTTGGATGAAATCATGAGTTTAGTTACTGATATTAGAACATCTGCAAAAAATGAGAAGAATTATGCGCTAAGTGATTTGATAAGAGATCGTTTAAGAGCAGCGGGTATTACACTCATGGACTCAAAAGAAGGAACAACTTGGAAAATTGATTAAGTGCCCGGACATTTTACCTTTTATAGCGAAACCATAGTTGATAATTTTGCTGTTTTCTCGGAATCAGAAAGTAAGCATATTAGTCAAGTTTTAAGATATCAGGTTGGCGATGAGATTGAATTTACGGATGGTAAAGGAAAAATGTTTTACGGAAATGTTCATTCCATTGAAAGTCGAGTTGTAAAAGTAAGGATCGAAAACAAAGACGAATTTTCAGTTCCTAAAATTACTATTGCCGTGGGAATTTTAAAAAACTCCGATAGAATGGAGTGGCTCGTAGAGAAAGCTACGGAGTTAGGAGTACATTCTATTTTTTGGATGACTACTGATAATACGGAACGAAGTAAATTAAATATTGATAAGCATAAAAAAACTGCAATTTCAGCTATGAAACAATCACATTCTACGTGGTTGCCAATTATTGAAATGGTCAATTTTAAATCTATTATTGAATCCAATTTCTATAAGACTAAGCTTATTTCCCATTGTCAGCATAACCTTGAGGAATTGAAATCTGATAATTTTAAGGGTAATACTTTGGTTTTGATTGGGCCTGAAGGGGACTTCAGCAGCCACGAAATTACAAATGCATTAAATTTTGGTTTTGATTCTGTAGGATTAGGAACTCGGATTTTAAGAACAGAAACAGCTGTATTAAAAGTGCTTTCACTTCAATAACTTTATTATACGTTTTTATACGTTTACTTTTCGATTAACGCAATGCTTTTGTTGCAACTTTGTATTGTCAAACGAGACAAATGGCCATAAGTTGAGAGAGACAAAAAAGTTAAGAAAGGTAAAATAGTATGAAAAATTTATTGAATTCCGTGAGATTATTCGGAAACGTAGGAAAAGATCCGGTTGTTACCAACTTTGACAATGGCAATAAGCTTGCAAAGTGGACAATGGCAACGAATGAGAGAATGAAAAGTGCTTCGGGAGATGTTGTAGAAGAGGTACAATGGCATCAGTTAATTGCCTGGGGTAATTTGGCTTCAATGGTGGAGAATTATGTGAAGAAAGGTATGAAGATATCCATTGAGGGTAAGTTAAATCATCGTCGGTTTGTGAACAAAGAAGGCCAGGAGCGCGAGGCGACGGAAATTGTGGTAAAAGACATTTTGCTAGTAGAGAGAAAGAAGCGCGAAGTTGCGGAGGAGACGGACGATGAAGTTCCTTTCTGAGGATTGGTTTAAGTCGACATGTTAGTTAAAGTGGGCGGAAATGCCCACTTTTTGCGTTTTTTACAATTGTGAATGGGGATAAATAATTTTTCTTTTAGGTGCACATATTAATACGACTGTTTATTAAAAAAAGCTTATGGAAAAAAAGTACTGTTTAGAATGTGAAGAAATTTTAAGAGGCAGAACTGATAAGAAGTTCTGCGGCGATAGTTGTAGATCAGCATTTCACAATAGAATGAAAAATGCCAAGAACCCAATGATGCGTCTAATTGATTCCCGATTAAAAAAAAACCGACAAATTTTAGACTATTTTCTAAATAATGTAGCCGACGATAATGGGAGAGTGTCTCTCACCGCTATTCGGAGAGTTGGTTTTGCATTTGATTATTTTACGCATAAGGAAGACGATAGTGCTATTTATTATTGCTATGATCTTGGGTATTTAATTGATCCCGAACAAAAGATTATTGAAATTAAACAAACTTCCATTGACACGGGTGTTGATTTATTTCTGTAATTTTGCGGGTTCATTGAAATAAGTCCATGCAAGAAAAACGCGATTCAAAAAAACCAACAGGAAGAAATTCTGGAGGTAAGTCAGATTCATTTAAAGGTCGCGGAGATTCCAAGAAGTCCGATATTAAAGGGAGTAATCGAACAGTACGGGGTGGTTTTAAACCTCGTGGAAAAGATTCGGAAGGAGATAAACCATTTAAAAAATCCTTTGGTCCAAAAAGGACTGATTCAAGAGATAATTCGGATAGGCCTTACAAAAAAACTAATCGTAGAGACTTTGGAGGCAAAGACGGTGAGTTTTCACATCGAGATAAATCAAGCTTTAATAGAAATCGCGATAATGATGGTAGTTTTAAAAGAGATTTTAATGATAGACCAAAACGCAGGGATTTCCAGAATAGAGACGATAATAAACAGTTTGGTGATAAAAAGCCTTTCAATCGAAACAGATCAGAAGATAGAGGAGAAAGAGAAGATAGAGGCCTTGCAAGAGGTAACAACAGAAATTCAAACTTTAATCGTAATGATAGGCGTGATGGTGGAAGTTATGGCAGAGAATCTGGTAAGTTCAATAGACGTAGATATGATAAGGATGAGAATGCTTTCAGAAGAAATAACAATGAAAGTAAGCCAGTAGTAGAAAACAAGCCTCAATCACCAAAAAAGTTAAAACGCGAACGAATAGAAACAAAAGAAACGCAGTCTAAATTTGGATATAAAGGTAGTCGATCCGAGTTTGAGCAATATGGGAAAATGCTTAATAAAGGTAGCGAGTTACTTTCAACAGAAGTTCGATTAAATAGATATATTTCAAACTCAGGAATTTGTAGCCGTCGTGAAGCAGATGATATGATTCTTAACGGCCGTGTAATGGTAAATGGTAATGTAGTGACTGAATTAGGAACTAAAGTAGGTAAGAAAGACAAAATTAAGGTTGATGGTAAAGTGATTGTTCCAGAAAAGCCAGTTTATATTGTTCTAAATAAACCTAGAGGATATATTACCACAACGGATGATGAAAAAGACAGAAAAACGGTTCTTGATTTAATTGATTTACCCGGTAAAGAACGTATATATCCAGTGGGTAGATTAGATAGAAATACTTCGGGTGTTTTACTTCTTACCAATGATGGCGATTTAACTCAAAAATTAACACATCCTAGCTTCGAAATTAAGAAAATCTACAGGGCGAAACTTGATAGAAAACCAAGTAAAGATCATATGCTTGCCTGGGTAAATGGGGTTGAACTTGAAGATGGATGGATGTCTTTTGAGCAAATTGGTTTTGTAGATGAAAATGACTCAACTGTATTGGGTTTAGAAATTCACTCAGGTAGAAATAGAATTGTTCGAAGAATGTTCGAACAATTTAAATATGAGGTAGAGGGTCTAGATCGTGTATTAATGGGTGAATTTGATAAGATCAAACTTGGAAGAGGAAAGTGGAGATTCTTAACTGATAAGGAGATTGGCTATATCGACAGGTTAAAAAGAATGGAGCCCAAAGATAGACCGGATGAGCCTCGTCCGGGAATTGCTAATTTCAATGATTCTGATTGGGAGTAAAATGGATTTATTTACCTTTGTAAGGTGAACGTTTTATTACTCGGCTCGGGTGGCCGCGAGCATGCTTTTGCTCACTTTATTGCCAATAGCAATCAACTAGATAAATTATTTATTGCACCTGGTAATGCAGGTACCTCGCAAGTAGGACAAAACGTGAGTTTAAATCCACTTGATTTTGATGCTGTTTGGGAGTTCTGTATTAAAAATTCAATTCAGTTATTAGTTCCGGGTAATGAAGACCCTCTCGTAAATGGTATTGTTGATTTTATCCAACAAAAGTGCGAGGGTTCGGATTATAAAATTTCAGTAGCAGGCCCGGATAAATACGCTTCGCAGTTAGAAGGAAGTAAAAGTTTTGCAAAAGAATTTATGATGCAGAATAATGTTCCAACCGCTGCTTATAAAAAGTTTGATTCAAATAATTTAAGCGAAATTGAAGGGTTTCTTAAAACATTATCTGCACCTTATGTATTGAAGGCAGATGGATTGGCCGCAGGTAAAGGAGTGATTATAACGGAAGACTTTGAAGAGGCTCTTAATATCTGTAAGAAAATGATTATTAATAAAACCTTTGGAGAGGCATCGAGTACAGTAGTAATCGAAGAGTTTCTTAAGGGGATTGAAATTTCGGTTTTTGTAGTTTCCGATGGTAAGGATTATCACATTCTCGGTTCCGCAAAAGATTATAAGAGAATTTTAGAAAACGATAAAGGCCCAAATACAGGTGGAATGGGTTCGGTATCTCCAGTGCCTTTTGCGGATGAGGTATTTATGAATAAAGTAAAATCTCAAATCGTTGAACCCTCATTGAATGGATTAAACGCGGCAGGACATCCATATAAAGGGTTTATGTTTTTAGGACTAATGAATGATAATGGAAATCCCAAGGTAATTGAGTATAATGTAAGGATGGGAGATCCTGAAACTGAATCTATCTTCCCCCGATTAAAAACGGATATGCTTGCTTTGTTAAATGGAGTAGCTAATGGTAAACTTAAAGAAATTGATTTCAATTTAGATAAACGAACTGCAGTCTGTGTGTTCTTAGTTTCCGAGGGATATCCAGGATCAGTAGAAAAAGGTATCCCGATGACAATAGAATTAGATACCAATGATGATGACCAATTTGTTTTTCATGCAGGCACAAGGGAATTAGATGAGAAGGTCTTAACCAATGGAGGAAGGGTTGTTGCTGTAACTAAACTTGCTAATTCTTTGGAGGAAGCTAGAGAAAAAACCTACAAGGCCATCGAAAGAATTCAGTTTACAGGGAAAAATTATCGAAAAGACATTGGAAATGATTTAATTCGGTATATCAAATAATGAAATTTAATAATACAACAACCAAAAAGGTAATAAGCCTATTTCTTAAAGGTTTATTAGTAGTGCTCCCGATTGTTTTAACAATTGCAATATTAATTTGGTTCTTGCGCCTGCTTATAGGGATGCTCCATCTTAATGAATTAGGATTTGGAGCAATGATATTATATGTTCTTGGGGGAATTGCATTAATTACTGGTATAGGTAAATTAGCGGAAGGAGTTGTGGCTCAACAAGTATTATCATTTATTGAGGGTATTATTGAAAAAGCACCTGGACTTAGTTGGATTTTTGGGACCACCAAAGATGTTACCAAGGCTTTCGTGGGAGATGAGAAGAAGTTTACAAAACCGGTTAGGGTAAAAGTAACAGATTATATGTGGCGTATAGGATTTTTGACAGAAGAGGATCTAGATGAAATTGGTATGCCGGGATATGTTACTGTTTATTTGCCTATGAGTTATGCTATTACCGGCCAGGTAATAGTTGTAAAACGTGAGTCAATAGAGCCAATAGATGCAGATTCGGGTGATATTATGAAGTTTATTTTGAGTGGCGGTGTCACTGAAATTAAATAGTCCCAAGAGTTGGGGATAATTTTTCTCTCGTGTATTCGTTATTTAATTAATTCCCACTTTAATTCGCATAATCTATGAATTTGTTCAATCTTTTGTTACAGTCAGGTACAGTTGTAGCTGACACGGCGCAATCAGCATCTGGCGAGGCAACAACAGAACACGTTTCTGCACCTATTTTGGAAATTATGGTAAAGGGAGGATTTGTAATGGGTCTTCTCGCAGTTAGTTTGATTGTGGCGATTTACTTTATTGTAGAGCGTTGGATGTATTTAAAAAATCGTGCTAAACTAGACGAAAATCTAATTAATGTAGTTCGTGATAATTTAAAAGATAATCGCCCAGATTCTGCCTTAGCTTATTGCGATCGAACTCCAACAGCCCAAGCTCAGGTTATAGCAACTGGTTTGCGTTTTTTAGGAAGTAATATGCGTGAAATTGAAAGTGCAATGGAAACAAAAGCCCAAGTTGAGTTAAGTGCTATGGAAAGTAACTTGAACTACCTAAGCCTTATTGCGAGGGTCGCTCCAATGTTGGGATTCGTAGGAACGATTTGGGGGGTTATTAATATATTTTACTCTATTTCTACAACAGGAGATTTAAGTATAGGAGCTATTTCTGGAGGTTTATATGTTAAAATGGTTGCCAGTTTTGCTGGTTTAGTAGTGGGTATAATTGCCTTTTTAGGATATCAATTATACATACGAAGAATTGATCGTTTTGCTGAAAGACTCCAGGAACAAAGCTTGAACTTGATGGAGATTTTCATTAAATCTAATATTTAAAGTCTATGAATTTAAGGAGAAGGGCTAGAGAAGATGCCGAGGTAGAATCATCCTCCCTCAATGACATCATGTTCTTTTTGTTGCTGTTTTTTTTAATCGCATCTACATTGGCTAATCCCAATGTAATTAAGATTATGTTACCAAAAGCCAAAACAACTTCTACTGTGCAAACAAAACCTCTTATTTTGACGGTTAAGTTTGCTGATGTGGAAAAAACTACTATAGAATACTATATAGATAATAATAAAACACCAGTTACCGTTGAGGACCTTGAAGTTTTATTAATTCAAAAGAACGAGGAGTTCTTCGATCCTGAAAATCCAGATAATCGAATGAATGTTGTTTTGCGATTGGATAGAGATTTAACCGTTCAACAGATGGTTAATGTAATGGAAATTGGTGCAAATTTGGGTATTCGGATGGTACTCGCTACCGATAAAAGTAGGTAGAAGGATCTAATAAAAATCCATTCCCTAATTTTACTTTCAGAAAAAACGAAGCGCTCCATGCCCACTTATTATTTGAAATGTGATAAATAGGCTCCAGCCTAGTTTCTAAATATGCTTTTCCCTTGACCAAGGCCTTGCCGTATAAATATCTAAAGTGGATTAAGTTTCTGGTTCTACTTATATTATATGGTAGTTCAGGATTATAATTACTATATAAAACAGATCCAAGCGGAGCAAAATAATCTTGGGAATAATAATGCGATATGGATAAAGTATGGTTCTTTTCATACCATTGAATAGAGCTAAAAATACCCAACCCATCTTTAAAGGCTTGCACTAATTTTGGTGAAGCATCATAGGATTGCAATGCATGTGCTTCAATCTGTAATTTTTGGTCAATTAAAATCCGTAATCCAAGGTTTCCATTTAATTGGTTTACAATTGGCTTGCCAATTTTAAGGTTTTCCCCTCCTTTGTGCAGGACTAATATTGAAATTGGAGAACTAATAATGACCCCGCTGTTAATTGCTTCAAACCATTTTACAGATCCTGAATTGCCATATGAAATTATTTCCTGTTGCGAGATTTCAGTCCTAGAAAATTGTCTCCAATCAAGCCATGATTCCCAACGAAATTTACCGTTATCGAAGAAGTATTGTAAGCCATATTCTACTGGTCTAGTTAATGCCGCCTCATAATTATATAAAGGTTCTATTAGATTATGATTTACATGGCTTTGAATACTACCTACATTAAAAATATAGTTTCTACCAATTCGATTATATCTAATCACTGGCCATGTTTTTATATCTGAATAATTTCCACCAAACGGAAAATTACTTATAACCCCAAGAGAAAGCTTGTCTTGGCCTGATAAATTGTTCTCGAAACCTAATTTAATTTGTTCACCCAATAATGAGTATCCTGGATTATGAGATTCGCTGTATTCATGGTTTCTTAGGTAAGTGTTAAATTCAGCTCCAAATCTTTCTGTACCTGTCCTAATTTGGTGTAACTCTAATTCTGTTGAATCCAGATTGAATAAATACGGCTCACGAAAAATATAATTTCGTAGTTGACCTTTCGCAACATTTATAGAAAGCAAACTTATAATTATGAGTCTAAAACGAAACATTATAGCAAAGAAATTAAAATCCTCTTAGTTTTCTATATTCAATCCTTGCCTCACCAATGAAAATACTATTTGTATGGTCTTCAATTAACTTTTTATAGCTTTCTTGAGCTTTTTTCTTGTCATTTAATTTGTATTGAAGAATTTTTGCTAGCTTAAAAAGTGCATTATCGGCAAGTATATCACTTGGGTAGGTTTCTGCTAAAGCTTGATACAAATTTGCCGCTTCGCTAAAGTTTTCAGTTTTTTCCTCAATTTGTCCTCTTAACATTAAAACCTCATCACCTAAAGAGTGTCCGGGAAAATCTATATTTAACTGACGTGCGTAAAACATAGAACTATCATACCATTGCTGCCGGAAAAACAATCGTGCCTTGGAATACATTTCTAACGCTGCATAATTACTATCTATTCCTAAATTGTCCGTAATACAGAGTGATAACTCCATAGCATCGTTGGATATTAATTGAGTTGTGGCCCCTTTTAACACATCTAATTGCATATTGGCCCATTCATAATCACCGCGATAGAATGATAATTCCGCCCTTTTAAATTTTGCCTCTTGTCCTAAGGGGTCGTCTTGGAATTCTTTTTCCACTTTAGCCAATAATAACTCACTGGTATAAACATCTCCCGTAGTTATTAAAGCATCAGCAAGGGCAATTTTTGATTGAGCTCGGATATTTTTGTTTAAGTATGGTGAATAGGCATGCAATTCTAATACTGCAATACCTGAATTAATTTTATTATCCCTGATGTATATTTCTGATAATATTATTGTTGGTTGTAAGGTGTAATTTGAAGGCCCCTCACGGTGAACAAAACTGTCTAAAAGAGAGGTGTAATTTCTAAAATTTATTGATTTAATAGAATCAGACTTTAGCAATAGTTCATATTTGATTTCAAACCATTGGGATTGGGCAATTTGATAATTGTAAGCAGCAGATCCTTTTTCTAAAACATAGTCAAAACACTTTAACGCTGTAGTTAAATCTAGATTGGTTTTACATAGGTATCCAAGTTCAAACATTCTATACCCATCTTCTTTCATTCTCTTATCTAACGAACGAGTAAAAACAAATGCTTTTTGCCAATCTTGAAGAGCAACAAACGTCCATTTTAACCATTCGCTTAGTGCTGATACATTTGGATGATTTTGTACTTGTTTAAGAAGGATTCCTTGAAGCTGAACAATATCTGAACTGTCAGTAACATAGGTGTCAATTATCTGTTTCAGTTGATTGTACTGTACATTGGATCGCACCATCATCTCAATATATCGCTCTAAAGCTTTAAATCTTTCACCTACTTGAAGTTCAAGTAGCGCAATTTCATTTGTAATTTCATAAACATTGCCTAAACGAGTTTCCGCATCTTTCAAAATCCAAAGTGCTTCTCCTTTCAATATATGATTAGATAATCGGCGAGCTCCAAAAACAATACAATTTGGCTGTCCATTGCAGTCTTCAAAAAAAGATTCTTTTATTTTTTGAATTCTTCTATCATTTCCCCCCTCTTCACTTAAAACCCAAATTTCATCGGCACGAAACATGGGGTGATTATTTGACTTTTGATATTTTCGGATTAGTTTTTTTGCCTTTTTATAATCTTCAAGATAAACTAAACAGGCTAGGTAGTTTTCATAATATTCTGGATTATTAGGCTGGTCTTTTAATAAATCCTCATAAATAATTGCAGCACGTTCAAACTCTTCTTCTTGAAATAACTGTTGTGCTAATATTGGATTTTGAGCCCATAATTTAAGGGATGATAAAGCAATTAATAATATAGCAAACAGTCTTAATTTTTGCATCTCTAATTAAAAAAGTCCGTTGGTTCAAGTTGTTTCTCAATCATTTGACGATAAACTCCTGAACTTAGTTGCATCAAACTTTCATGATTCCCTTCCTCCAAAACTAAACCATTCTTAAGAACTATAATTGAATCGGCGTTTTTAATAGTGCTTAATCTGTGTGCAATGATTAAGGAGGTTCTATCCTTCATTAAGGTTTGAAGTGCCTTTTGCACCTCAAATTCACTTTCAGAATCTAATGCAGAAGTAGCTTCATCCAAGATAAGAAACTTTGGATTTCTCAAAATGGCTCGTGCAATTGCAATTCTCTGCTTTTGTCCACCAGATAATTTCATTCCACGGTCTCCCACTAATGTGTTAAATCCTTCGGGAAACCCTTGAATAAAATCCCATGCATAAGCTTCTTTAGCTGCTTGATGAATTTCTTCTTCTCTAGCATCTGGACGACCATATTTAATGTTATCGTAAATACTTCCACCAAATAAAATAACTTCTTGAGGAACAAGAGCAAATTGCTTTCTATATTGATTCAAATCATATTCACTCACCGGCTTATTATCCATTATTATTTCCCCTGACGTAGGATGGTAAAATTGATAGATCAAGGATGCAATTGTAGATTTTCCTGATCCACTGGGACCAACAAGTGCGGTGGTTTTTCCTGGTTTTAATTCAAATGATATTTGTTTAAGAACCTCTGATTCTGGACGCGATGGGTACGAAAATGAAACATCTTTAAAGTGTAATCCTTTTAACGAGCTCAATTCATTGTTTGAATCGTTTGATTCGGTTGGCGAATCAATAATATCCAATACTCTTTCTACAGCCCCCAATGTCTTTTGAATTTGAACAAATTGTTCAGCCATTCCCCCAATACTTGTACCAACAAAAGTTGTTAATAGCATGAAGTTGAATAATTCACCAATTCCCATCTGACCATCCCTAACCATTCCCAGACCCATGAAAGTGAGCCATACGATTGCCCCAAATAAACAGACAATTATGAATGAACTGAAAGCACCTCTCCAGTATCCTCTTTTTATACTTTCTTTTCTAAGATAATTCGAGTTTTCTGTGTATCTATCTAACTCAAACGCTTCGTTTGTGTATGCCTTAACATTGGTAATTCCAGTAATAGATTCCTCTACGATTGTATTGTTTTCCGCGGTAATATCTTGAACTTCCTTTGATAAAGAACGTATAAACTTTCCGAAAAACAAGGCAACTATTATCACTACAGGAATACTTGCAAGCATATACAGAGCAAGTGTTGTAGAAGTGTTGAATATCAATACTACTCCTAGTAGCATAATTAAAATTTGGCGTATAAACATAGCCAAATTGGTGGTGAAAGTATCTTGTATTTGTGCTATATCGGAACTAAATCGGCTAAGGATTTCACCGGTTCTCTGAGTTCCAAAAAAGTGCATATTCTGACCAATAACGGAACGAAAAAGGTCTTTTCTTAATCCAAAAGTCATTCCCTCAGTTACTCTCACATAAATTGAAATCCTCAGAAAAGAGAATACTGCTTGGACAACAAACAAGTAAACAAAATATTGGGCAATTTCTTCTAATTTTGATTGGTCAGGTGCTTGGGAGACACCATCTTTACCATAGATAAAAATGCCATCCATCATGTCGCCTAATAATTTAGGAAATAAGATTGATGCACCAGCAGTGATACCTAAGAATAAGGTACCAAGTCCAAATAGCCATCTATCTTTTGAAGACATATAGCGGAAAAGACGCATTGAGCGTTTTAATGACTCTTTACTCAATTTGGCTTTTGGTAAATCTCGATCTTGTGATTTTCGCGAAGACATTAAATACAAATTTCGTGTTTTTGTGCTTAGTTATTAGGGGCGAACTTATTTTTAATGGTTTATGATAAAAAGCTTTCGATAAAGTAGGAGTTACGAAGTATGAGTATTATCGATATTTTAGTTCCCCGATATTGTATTGTTTGCGATAGCGTATTGTATTCCAAGCATGAGAGATTTATTTGTTTGCATTGCTATTCAAATATGCCATTAAGCTGCATGGGCTATAACTCAAAAAACGTATTGGCTAAATCACTTTGGGGAAGGATTCCAGAATGTAAATGCGGTTCCTTGCTAACTTATAAGTCTACCTCTAAATATTCAAATCTTATTAAACAGTTTAAATATAAAAACAATAAAAAAGTGGGTTATTTTTTGGCTCGTCAATTAGGTTTAGAATTGCGTAATTTTTCAATGACCAACTTTAGCAAGGTTAAGGCAATTTTGCCTGTTCCATTGAGTCGAGCAAAAAGACTATTTCGCGGCTATAATCAGTCAGAAATATTAGCTCAAGGCGTCAGTAGAGTTTTAAATATTCCTGTTCGAACCGATATACTATATCGCAGAATAAGTAGAGTTTCACAAACAAAAAAGGGAAGATTTGATAGGTGGTTGAACCTTGAAAACATCTATTATGCAGACAAGAGCAAATTGGAAGATTTAGAGGAAATTATATTAATTGATGACATTATAACAACAGGCTCCACTGTTGTTGCATGTGTTGAGTCTATTACTCGATGTAAAAACATAAAGGTTAATGTGTTATCAATAGCCTATACGCAGTATTAGCTTGTCATTATAAATCCATAAATTTCACTGGTGATACTAATTGCAAAATTCTTGCGGATAAAAATGCCTATTTTTGTTTAATTATCGTTATGAATATGAAGAAAAGTCTACTTTTTACTTTGTTGTTAGTAGGGACTGTTTTGAGCAGTTTTGCCCAACGCTCAACTCAAGGGTTGTCGGCGGTTTTAATTCCTCAATATGTTCCTGTGGGGTCCAACTCAAATATTGCGGTTTATTCAAGACTACGCCTAAGTAGTTTGATGCCTAATACGGATTATAAATATACCGTTTCATTAATACCAACTTCATTAAAAGATACTGCCTTGCTTTTGGCTGGTGAGGGAAGACCAATTTTTGTTGATTCAAAGAATCATTTTAACTTTTCCAATGATAATCAATTTGATACTCTATCTACAAACATGATGGGTGAGTACGAAGGATGGTTTGGAATTTCTAGTCAGGGTACAACCGCATCAGCGGGTGATGCTCTTTATATTGGAGTATCGCTTATTAATATGATGACTTCCGATACAATGTTGTTTTATTGCTTAGACTCATTAACAGCCATCGAATATGGTACATCAGCATCTGATATTACAGGTATTTACGGAAGTAGTTTTGCAGATACTTTGAATTTTGTGGCGTTGTATGACAACCAAAATTCTTATGGCCGTCCTTTGGCTGTAGCTTGTATTGAAGGAAATGACCAATCTGGTAATGCTCTTACTAACCCACCATCATATTACTCAAATAATGTGTTGAATAAAAGTAAAATGTGGGGTGCATACATCCCAAATAGCCTAGACTCGGGTGTTAGGTCAATTGTGAATTATCAAGCTGATGGTAAACCGTTTTACACAAATACCGATGATGATGGTGTTTGGGGCCCAAACAAAGTGAACACAGTGAATCCTAGTGGTGGTTCAAGTGCCATTTCACTTTCAAGCGATGATGCTCCTTTAATTCAACCAGTAATTGACTTTGTTAGTGGAACTTCATCCACACGTGAAAATATCGCGATTAAAAATGTTGTAGTAGTTCGTAAATATTCTAATTCCAAAGATCAAAAGGTAACATTAGTTGTTTCTGGTGGTAGTGCTGATAAAAACGACGATTACACATTAAACGACTCTTTCCAAATGGTATTTACTCCGGGTAAAATGGGTTATGATACGGCTGTGATTTCTATAACCAATGATGCTTTAGATGAAGATGCTGAGGATATCACTTTACGCTTGATAAATGAAGTTAATTGTAAAATAGGAACAAATAGATTTCATACAATTAGCGTAACAGATGACGACACTGCAAAAATTGGCTTTTCAATGAGTGAAGTTGTTCTGAATGAAGATGCAAAAGCATATAACATTCCAGTTACAATGAAGGGTACAATAGCAGAACCAATTCAAGTAAAATTGATTGTTAAATCAACAGGAGATTCCACCTACATTCCTTCAGAATTTAAATTGAGTCAAAAGTATTACGATACTACTTTTACCTTAGGAAGTACTTCCGGAAACGACTCATTGGCTATACCTGTTTCTGTATTTGATGACCTTCAGGCAGATCCTGACGATTCAATTGTTTTAGCCTTAAGAATTTCTAGTACACTTGGCATGGTTCAAGATTCTTTGTTCACCTTGATTATTAAGGATAATGATGGCCCATCTACAATTACTATGATTGGAAATTCAATGACAGTAAACGAAGATGTTGGTGAAATTGAGGTTAAAGTGAGAGTAGTAAACAAGAAGGACGCAGGGGGTGATTTTGCATTACGTTATTTAACAGCCGAAAGTTCAGCTACTGAAGGGTTTGATTTAACATTTAATCCAATATCAAAACTTACTTCTATCACAAATAGTACTCCTGATACAATAGTTTTTAAAGTTCCCATTAAAGACGATGATTTGTATGAGGGAATGGAGAATATGAAATTCGGTTTAATTTCTGTATCGAATGTAACCATTCAAAAGCCAGATACTTTCAATGTATGGGTAACCGATAATGATTTGCCTATTTACTCAATTGGAACAATTAATAAACAAACAAAAAGTGATGGTACTGTGGATTCTTCAGGTGTGAAATGTCGTGTATTTGGTATTGTATACGGAATCAATACTAGAAGTACTGGTTTAGGGTTTACCATTCGAGATAATACCGGAGGAATTAATGTTTATTCTGGTTCTAATACATACAACTATACCGTTAAAGAGGGTGATTCGGTTATGATCCAAGGTAGAGTTTCTCAATTCCAGGGTACGGCTCAAATGGATAATTTAGATACAATTCGCAGAATAATTTCCGGGAAGTCTATATCTAAACCTATAGTGGTTTCAAAAATAGATGAAACATCTGAGGCAAACCTAGTGCAATTAAATCGTGTAAAGCTAGTAAGTGAAGCTGAGTGGCCAGTAGATGCATTGAATGCAAATTCTTGGGCATATGTGAGAGTTGAAAATACTAATGGACGTATTGATACCTTGAATATAGACGCTGAAACAGATATTGATGGAACTCCTGCACCAACGGGTTACTTTAATGTAGTTGGACTTGGTGTTCAGTTTGATAGTAAAGCACCATATTTTGAGAAATATTATTTATCGCCAAGATCGATCAATGACTTCAGCGATGCTACATTGCCAGAAATTAAATTTAGTGTTACTTCTGATTTTGTAACTGAATTGGCGGATTCATTTATTATGACATTAAGAGTGAGTCCATCAGATGAGAATTTCACAGTAGATGTAGTATGTTTAGGAGGTACCGCAGTTGAACCAACTGACTATGATTTTGCAACTAAAAAAATTAATGTAATAAAGAATTCTAATGTATACATTATTAAAGCAAATATTTCTGATGATACTGATGCGGATGGAGACAAAGAGTTGAAATTTGCATTAAGAAATATTAATGGTCCAGGGAAAATTGGCACAGATTCAATTATCACTTTAACTATTCAAGATAATGAGTCAAGTGCGGTTAAATCTTTTGCCGATGGTGGTATTAGATTGGGTAATAACCCTTCATCGAATGGAGATTTTGCGTTATATCTAAATAATGGTGTTGATTATTCTAAGGTTGTTATTTTTGATTTAAAGGGAAGTATTGTTTTTGAAGAAAATCTAAATGGTCAACCGGTTCAAGTTTTAAATACTGGTTTAAATCAAGGGATTTACACCTTAACAGTAATAAACTCTGATGGACAGCAGTATTCAGAAAAAGTATCAGTTAAATAATTTTTAATTGGAATATATATTAAGGGGGCTAGAAGCCCCCTTTTTATTTTTCATTACTTTTGTTGTGAATTGAAAGCGGTATTTAAATTTCTCCGTTATGCAGCCGACAATAGGGGTCTGATATTTGGTAATTTCCTATTTAATCTACTGTATGTTATTTTTCAACTGATATCATTGCTGTTGATTATGCCGGTGTTACGTGTTCTTTTTGGAAAAGGAGATTCAGCAAAGGAACTAAAATCTAATGGACACGATGTTGGTGAGTGGTTTTCTGGTATATATGAATCTTTCCTTACCTGGTTCACTGAACTAGCAAAGGGGGAGCCATTTACGGCTTTGGCTTATCTTAGTGTAGGATTAATAATTGTTACTCTGCTTAAGAATGTTTCGCGATTTGCCGCCATGAATTTTATGGTGTTGATTCGGAATCGTAGTGTGAGAAAGATGAGGTTGAATATTTATGATAAGGTACTTAACCTCCCAATAGCTTTTTTTAATAATGAAAGAAAAGGAGACTTGATCTCTAGAATGTCAAATGACATTAAGGAGATAGAATTTGCTCTAATGGTATCATTAGAAGCGTTGTATTTTCAACCTCTTAATATCATTATCTTTTTAGTAGCCCTTGTGGTTTTGTCACTAAAGTTGACACTTTACATTTTATTATTTCTCCCATTAACGGCATTAATTATTGGTGTAATTGGTCGTTCATTGAGGAAAAAATCAACGAGAAACCAGCAATTACTCGGAAAAGTAATGAGTTCGTTTGAAGAGACTCTTGGAGGTATTAGAATAATTAAAGCATTTAATGGATCGAAGTTTTTTTCTGATCGCTATAGCGACTTGGATTTAGAATACACTAAGAATAATATATCGGTTCAACGTAGATATGATATGTCATCACCTATCTCTGAAACTATTGGTATAACAGTATCAGCAGTATTGTTATGGCTAGGTGGAAGTATGGTATTTAAGAATGAATTGGATCCGGAATTTTTCTTGACATATTTTGCAATATTCTCTCAACTCATTCCACCGTTTAAGGCGTTCTCAAATGCTCTTTATGCTGCGCAGAAGGGTATGGCTAGTTTGGAGAGAATACAAGAACTTGTTACAGCACCTGTAACCGTAGAGGATCCAATTAAACCTGAAAAAGCTGTATTTGAAAGAAGTATTTCTTTCAAAGATGTTTCTTTTGAATATAATGCAGGAAATTCAGTCCTCCAGGATATCAATATTGAGATAAATAAAGGTGAAACAATTGCTTTGGTAGGACCATCAGGTGCAGGTAAAACAACACTTACAGATCTTTTAGCAAGATTTTACGATATTACCAGCGGATCAATAAAAATAGATGGGCTTGATATTAGACAATTAACCCAAGAAGATCTGCGTAGTTTAATCGGTATAGTTAGCCAAGAAAGTATTTTATTTAACGATACTGTTAGAAATAATATAGCATTAGGAGTGCCACACCTTAGTATGGATGAAGTTATTTCTGCTTCTAAAGCTGCCCATGCGCATGAGTTCATTGTGCAAATGGAAAAAGGTTATGAATCTGAAATTGGAGAGCGTGGTGGAAAATTATCAGGTGGTCAAAAACAACGATTATCCATAGCTAGAGCTTTGCTCAAAAACCCTGAAATATTAATTCTTGATGAGGCGACATCTGCTTTAGATAGTAAAAGCGAAAAGGCAGTACAATTAGCCTTAGAAGAGTTAATGAAGAATAGAACAAGCATTGTTATTGCCCACCGATTGAGCACAATAATGCACGCTGATAAAATATTAGTTATGGAAAGTGGTAAAGTAGTAGAGGTTGGAAATCACCAGGAATTATTATCCAAAAAGGGATTGTATTACAACCTAATTCAACTTCAAGAGTTGGGTTCTAAATAAATATTTTTTATTCGCTGTCTGGACTTTTAAAGTCGTCTTCAGAAACTTCTGTATCTCCGTTGTCACTGTTTATAGGACTCTCTAAATTATCAGTTGATTCCTCTGAAATAGGAGAGTCGTTGTTATCTTCTGTATCTTCAACGGAGTTTAATGCGGCAGAAGTAGGAGTCGTTTCTATAATTCCACCATTTTGCATTTGGTTTACTTGCTTAGATACTTCATCCTCTTCGTATGGTCTTTCGCCTATTAAACGCTCGATATCAGACTTAAAGATTATCTCTTTAGTTAATAACTCTTGAGCAATAGCCTCTACTTCCGCTTTTTTCTCTGTCAATAACTTAATGGTTCTCTGATATGCATTATCTATCATTTCACGAACTTCCTGATCAATTAATTCGGCAGTTTTTTCTGAGTAAGGACGCTGATAACCATATTCTCCAGCTGGGTCGTTGAAGCTTACTTGACCAACTTTCTTGCTCATTCCATAATTAGTAATCATCCCGTAAGCAAGTTTGGTAATACGTTCCAAATCATTTTGTGCTCCAGTAGAAACCTTACTAAAGAAAATATCTTCTGCTGCACGACCACCAAGAGTCATACACATACTGTCAAGCAGTTGTTCTGTGCGATATAAATATTGCTCTTTCGGTAAATATTGAGCATATCCTAATGCCGCTACCCCTCTTGGTACGATAGATACTTTTAACAAAGGATCTGCATATTCCAAGAACCAACCTGCCACAGCATGACCTGCCTCATGATAAGCCACAATCTTCTTTTCTTCAGGAGAAATGATTTTATTCTTTTTCTCAAGACCACCAATAACTCGATCAATAGCATCTTGGAAGTCTTTCATTTCCACTTTGTTCTTATTACGGCGTGCTGCTATTAATGCCGCCTCATTGCACACATTGGCAATTTCAGCACCGGCAAATCCAGGTGTTTGAAGTGCAAGTTTGTGGGCATCAACATCAGATCCTAATTTTTCGAGTGGACGTAAGTGAACACCAAATATTTGCTCACGCCCGATTATGTCTGGACGATCTACCGAAATTTGTCTATCAAAACGACCTGGTCGCATGAGGGCGCTATCTAAAATATCGGCGCGGTTTGTTGCCGCTAGAATAATAACTCCAGTATCTGTTCCAAAACCATCCATTTCTGCTAAAAGTTGGTTCAGGGTGTTTTCCCTTTCATCGTTAGAGCTTTGCATGAGATTCTTGCCCCTTGCTCTACCAATAGCATCAATTTCGTCAATAAATATAATTGCAGGCGCTTTTTCTTTGGCTTGCTTGAATAAATCTCTTACTCTGCTCGCTCCAACACCTACAAACATCTCTACAAAATCAGAACCTGAAAGTGAGAAGAAAGGTACACCAGCTTCACCTGCAACTGCTTTAGCAAGTAAAGTTTTACCCGTACCTGGCGGTCCTACGAGTAGTGCTCCCTTCGGTATTTTACCTCCCAAATTTGTGTATTTTTTTGGATTCTTAAGGAAATCTACGATCTCCATAACTTCTTCTTTAGCCTCTTCTAAGCCAGCCACATCTTTAAAATTGATGTTAACCTTTGTATCTTTATCAAAAATCTGCGCTCTGGCTCTTCCAATCGAGAAAATATTTGGACCACCACCTCCAGATCCGCCTCCGCCCATTCTTCGGAATGCTAAGTTCCAGAATATTAAGAAAATTGCAATCAAGAAAATCCATTGAAATATTTGACCAAAAATATCGCTTTGGCTTTCATATTTTATAACTAGTGAGTTAGGGTTTTCCAACTTTGGCTTTAATTCTTGAACTTCGTTATTAAAATACCCATTTTCTATTTCAAAACTGAAGTTAGGCTCTACTTGACCAAACATGTTTTGGTTATTACGGGTTTTCTTGTATTGATCTTGTTGAGAGGCTTCCTCAGTTAGGAAAACTTCTAAATAGCGATCGTTTATGTATTTCAGCTCTTGAACTTCTCCATTCAATACCATTTCGCGTACATCATTCCAAGTAGAGCTTTTACCTGCATTACGGGGTAAAAAGTTAAGTGCTAAAAACACTATAAAAAGGATTCCGTATATCCAATAATGATTGAATTTGAAGCCGTTAGGTGCCTTCTTGTTTTTTGGCTGTTTTGGAGTTTCGTTCATTCTTCTGTCTTTGTCCTAATTGTTGAAATTGTGTACACTAATCTTATGAAAAGCTAAACATACAAATTTAATCCTTTGTTTGCTAGTATTGATCATTGTGCGACGGGAATTAAAATTTACTTGATAAAACTATTTAAGCTTAAATTCAAGCATCATTTGACCTAATCTATACACATCTTCAAAAGAGTTATACATTGGTGTTGGAGCTATTCTAATTACATTTGATTCCCTCCAATCAGCAATAACACCCTTATTTGTTAGATGGTCGAATAATTGTTTTCCGTTTTTGTCTGTTAATAAGGATAATTGAGCGCCTCTTTCATCAGAGTTTCCAGGGGTAATTATTTGAAAAGAAATATCATTATTTTTTTCTATAACATCATTTAAAATAAATTCTAAATAATTAGTTAAATCAATGCTTTTTGCTCTTAAATTGTCAATACCTGCATTGTGAAATATTTCCAATGATGAAAGATGTACCGCCATCCCAAAAACTGGGGCGTTTGACATTTGCCAACCTGCAGCCCCAGGCTCAGGAATATAACCTCTTTCCATTAAAAATCGTTTGTCTTCCTTATAACCCCACCAACCTGCAAGACGGAAAGTTTCAGGGTTAGTACAATGCTTCTCATGAATGAAAATCCCGGAAACATTTCCCGGTCCCGAATTTAAATATTTATAAGAACACCAAGCAGCAAAGTCAACATTCCAATCGTGCAATTTTACATTGATATTTCCTGCAGCATGCGCTAAATCAAAACCTGCAATAGCCCCAATTTTATGAGCCGCTTCGGTTATTAATTTGATGTCGAATAATTGTCCTGTATAATATTGTACTCCGCTAAAAAATACTAAAGCAATTTCATCTCTGTGCGATTCAATTAATTTTAAAATATCCTCTGTTCTTATGCAATGTTCACCATCTCTTGGCTTAACCTCAATAACAGCATCGTCGTAGTCATAACCATGAAAATTTACTTGAGATTCAACTGCATACATGTCTGAAGGAAATGCACCAGCCTCCATAATGATTTTATAGCGATTCCCTTTGGGTTGGTAAAATGAGGCCATCAATAAGTGAAGATTAACCGTAAGTTGGTTCATTACTACTACTTCGATAGGGTTTGCACCAACTACTTCAGCTGCATAATCGGTTAAAAATTTATGATAATGGAACCAAGGCTTTTTCCCTTGGAAATGTCCTTCTACGCCCCATTTAGACCAATCCTCAAGTTCATTTTTCAATGCGTTTTCGGCTGATTTTGGTTGTAGACCAAGCGAGTTTCCGCAAAAATATAAGACGGGGTTACCATCGGTGTGTTGTGGGAATAAAAATTCCTCCTTAAAGGACATTAATTCATCCTTATAATCCTTTTCCCGGGCGAATTCTACTGAGTTAATAAACATGAAATTGAGATTCAAAAATACAATAATATGCCCGAAGGTTACTAATAGTTTTTGATTCAATGTTTAGGTGAAAAAGTTGTAATTTGCGAGAGTGAAAATTGATGAGGAAATCCAACAAGGTTCTTTTCAATCTAGCCGTCAAAAAGCCATAATAAATATTATGTTTACCAACGGTTGGATTAGTCATCAATTTAAAGAAATATTCAAGAATTTTTCTCTAACAAATCAGCAATATAATGTACTTCGTATTCTTCGAGGGGCCTATCCAAAATCATTAAATCCGGGTGAAATAAAAGAGGTAATGCTCGATAAAAATCCCGATTTAACAAGATTGTGTGACAGACTTTATAAGTTGGGTTACATAGAGAGATGTATAGATGCTGCAAATAAAAGGAAGATGAATATTCGTATTAATGATGATGGAATGCAAATTTTAGATGAAATGGATCCTGTGGTAAATGGAATGCATGAAAGTAAATTTTCGTTATCAGAAGAAGAAGCTCAAAAATTAAGCGATCTTCTAGATAAACTTCGTGGTTAAAGTTTTATACTCATGCTTAGCCCATCTCTAAGCGGAAGCAGAACTGTAGAAATGTCGTGTTTTGATGCCAAGTACTGATTAAACTCGTGCATGTTTTTAGTATCGACGTCGTCTTTTTGTTGATTTTCGTCGATGACCTTACCACTCCATAAAGTATTATCAAAAAGAATTATTCCATTTTTTTGCAAAATTGGAAGACATAAATCTAAGTAGTTCTTGTAATTCTTTTTATCAGCGTCAACAAAAATAAAATCAGGAGAAATATTAAGTTGGGGTATAACTTCCAATGCCGAACCAACCTGCCATTTTACACTATTCATTAAAGGATAATCTTTCCAAAAATGTTGAGTTTTAAATGCAGTTTCCGCATCAGCCTCAATCGAGTAAATAAAGGCATCTTCATTGAGGTTTTCAGCTAAACAAGCGGTGCTATATCCGGTAAAACTTCCAATTTCTAAAATGCATTTAGGGTTTTTTAAAGCTACCAAATTTGCTAATAATCTACCTTGTAAATGTCCACTTAATTGTCTTGGATTAATCATTTTTTTCCAAGTGAATTCAGTAACTTTTTGTAAGTGAATGGGTTCAGTTGTACTGTGGTCTTCAGCGTATAAGTGAATTTTATTTTGCCAGTCTGGATGCATGATTATTACAAAGGTGTCTTGAATTTTTCAAATAAAAACATATTTTCGCGAGAAATTAAATAGGTTTTACTTATGTATTGGACATTAGAATTGGTTAGTTATTTGGACGATGCTCCATGGCCAGCAACAAAGGACGAATTGATTGATTACGGTATTCGCTCAGGTGCGCCACTAGAAGTTATTGAAAACTTGCAAGAGTTAGAAGATGACGGTGAACCTTACGAGAGTATTGAAGAAATCTGGTCTGATTATCCTACAGATGACGATTATTTCTTCAACGAAGACGAATTGTAAGAATTACTCCTCAGGAGGGTAAATACCTTTTGTAGCCAACAGCTCGCGGACTATCGCATTACGGAGTCGGTCTATGTTGTGTTTTAGACTTGCCGAAATAAATACCGCAGGTGTATTTTCTTTCGCAAGCCAACTCTCTTCAAATTGACTCAAGGTCATCCCGGTATTACCTACATAAAAATCATCTCCATCTCTAAAAGCATCGATCTTGTTGAATACCATTAATTGTGCTTTTGTTGACGCGCCTATACTGTGAAGTGTTTCTTTTACAGATTTTACTTGATCCTCAAACATTGGATTTGAAACATCTACTACGTGTATTAATAGGTCAGATTCTAATGTTTCCGAAAGAGTAGATTTAAAACTTTCAATTAAAAGTGTGGGAAGTTTACGAATAAATCCCACAGTATCACTCAATAAAAAAGGAACATTTTGAAATTCTTGGTAAGGATGAGGAAGTACAATTTTTCTTACTGTGGCATCTAAGGTTGCAAATAACTTATTTTCAACTAAAACCTCTGAATTAGAAAGAGCATTCATGATTGTACTCTTTCCCACGTTCGTATAACCTACAAGTGCTGCTCTGAAGACGCCTTGTCGCGAAGATCTTTGAGTGGTTCCAATTTTTTCAATATGATTGAGCTTTTCCTTTAGTAAAGAAATTCTATTTCGAAGCGCACGTCTATCTGTTTCAATCTCTGTCTCCCCGGGCCCCTTCATTCCAATACCTCCCTTTTGTTTACTTAAGTGCGTCCATAATCCGGTTAGCCTGGGAAGCATAAACATAGCTTGTGCCAGTTCTACTTGAGTTTTTGCCTGTGATGTTCTTGCGTTTTTTGCAAAAATATCTAGGATTAGGTGGGTGCGACTAATTACTTTTACATCGGATAATATATTTTCAATATTCTTTATTTGTGCCGGACTTAAATCATCATCAAAAATGGCAATGTCGATTTCACGAGATTTACAGAATTCAGCAATTTCTTCCATTTTGCCCTTTCCTACGAAAGTTTTAGGGTTTGGATGTTCCAGTTTCTGAATAAAAGTAGAGTATGTTTCTGCACCTGAAGTTCGAGTAAGTTCTTCTAACTCTTCCATGCTATCTTCAATAGGAATTTCATCATTGTAGGTACTGATACCTATCAAAATAGCCTTTTCAATTTTATTTTCTGAGTTTACCAAGTGATATAATTGAACAAAATTAGATGTTATTTGGCATTCTTGTACAATCCAACGAATTTTGAGAATAACATGGGTCGTAAGCTGATTATATTGTTTTTTTTAATTTCTAGATTTATCAATCTTCAATCTCAGTTTTATGCTCTTTCAAATAAGCCTCAGTTGAGTCAGCAAAAGAGTATTTATCATATGCCTATTGGTGAAAGTGATTATGGTGTTTACACGCTAAATTATGCAAATGAGTTTTTGCAAGGTGGGTTTTCTATTGAACGTTATGATCATGAGTTAGGTTTTATTGATGATAGATTTATTAAGGTTCCACGGAAGAATTTTATTTTACATGTTTTTGTTGCCGATTCAAGTATTTACTGGGTGAGCGTTATAAAAAAAAGAAGGGAAGGATTACAACTGATTTTAAATAAATTAAACTTTTCCTTAGAAGGTAAAATAGAGACATTAATACTCCCAATGCTAGATATGGGAGACTTAATTTCCGACGAGATTATTGTTCGAAATTCAAATAAACACCAATTGATAAATGTTTGTTGGATGAAGAAAAATGGTGAAAAAACTGAAATTTTTAACTTGGTTTCTAATAATTCAGGTCAAACTATTTCTCAACAAAAAATGATAATAAATTACCCTATTCAATATATTTCTTTCTCTGATTATTCAATTGCTGATTCCGCAGAGAGTTGTGCCTTATTGTTAGTTAAAAAGCCTCGTGAACTTTTTTCCATAGGCGGTAGACAAGAGTTTCCGTTTATCGTGAAGTTCAATTCAAAGAAAGTAAGCAGTTATGAGCCTTTAAGTGAACGTAACCAGCAGAATTCTGTTATGGCATTTATTCCTTCCCAGAAATCTTGGATAATTAGTGGCACATATGGCGATGATAAAAAGGAATCTGAGGGTATATATCAAATAATAGTTCCCATTTATGATTCTGCTTTTACTTTTTGGGAAACCCCATTTTCAGAAATACAGGCAAAAACTTTAGATGGAAATTTGAAGAGTAAGCGTTTCAGGAATCCACAGAATTATACTTCAAGAAGAATCATTGGCATGGATGATTCTACAAGTATTTTACTTTTGGAGCGATTTGTAGAAATGCGTCAACTAGAAACGTACTACATCAATGGTATTCCGCAAACGGCCACCAAAATTTTATTTAATTTTAATGAGATAGGTATTGTAGTTTTAAATAATTCTGGGGGTATTGATACGGTCGTTAGAATAAATAAAGAACAAATAGCATCGCCTAATACTAGCTACCTCTTAGGTTATGGTTCTTTTGTCTGTGAGAAAGGAATTCATCTAGTTTACAACGCTGATATTTCAAAAAATAATGAAGTAATTGATATCGTAATCCGACCGGATTTGGAAATAGAAAAGCATGTTTTAGTGAATAGTGATAATTTCTACAATGTGGTTATTCCTTTTGACGGTAAAGAAACAGATTATTGTACTTTTACAGTGCCCTTATTGCGAGATAAACAATGGTTTTGGATGCAAGTGAACAACCCAAATGATTAAGAAGGTTTTTGAAGAAAAAATAAGTGTTTCTATTGCTGTAATTATTGGGATAATAGTATACAGATTAAGCATTTTTTATATTATTCAACCCAAGTTCGATGCATCTTTAGTGCATGGAATATTTACTAATATCATTTTTACTCTTAATCAATCTCCCCTGATATCAGTTTTAGTTTCAACTTTATTTATTCTTATACAGGGACTTATTATTTTGCGTTTAGTAGACTATTATGATATATTAGGCAAACCCGGTTCTTCTGTCTTATTATCATTAGGAATATTTTCAAGTATATATCCTGAAACCTTATTTATTAATCAAATTTATTTAGCTAATACTTTCTTTCTAATCGCAACCTATTCGGTGTTTCAGTTCTTAGAAAAGAATTATAAAAAATCTCTTCTGTTAAAAGCGTCTTTTTTGTTTGGATTATCAGCATTAACCCTATCAGAATTTTATTGGTCATTTGTATTGATGATTTCCTTAATTATTATTTTCAAATCCGTAAAGTTATCGGATATTTTGATAGTAGTTTTTGGAATGGTAATACCATTTTATATTGTGGCATCGCTTGGATATTTATTTTCCTGGGATTGGAGTATAAGTAATAATTGGAGATCTTGGTTATTGGATATTAGATCAACGGGTTTAGATTGGACTAAAAGTAGTTTGGAAATAATAACTCTGATATTATTAGTGATGATCGCATTGTTTGGTGTAATAAGACAAGTAAGAACGTATTTTAGATTTAATGTAGAAATAAGAAGAAGTTTATTGGCAATGATGGTAATTGCTTTATTTCTATTCTTGGTACTTATTACTCGTTGGTATGTTTATAGAGATTATTTTTTGGTGTTAAGCATACCATTATCAATTTATCATTCAATCTTTTTTAAGAGGGAGCGAAAAAATTGGTGGATTACTGGTGTTTGGTATTTGACCTTTTTTGTGGCAATTAGTCCCACATGGTGGGATTTATTATGGTTCTTGAAGTAAATAATAATTGCTAGAAACTTCCACGTAAATAATATTTTCTAGTTTTAGAAGTTCTGCCCAAAGGTTTGTATTTTCAGTCCAATCAGAACCATTTGCTTTAACAAATTGATAAATTTTATTCAGACCAATCATGGTTCCACCGGCTTCAGTGTATTTATTCAGAAATCTGAACTCACAGAACCTTTTCATGCTATTTATAAATGTTTGTGGATCATTATGTTCAATGATTTTCAACCAGTTTAAATCTGTTGTAATGGCATATTCAATATCTTTGTAAAATTTATCTAAAAAAATTAAATTATTATATATTAAATATTTATCAAGTATTAATTCAATAATCACATGAATACCAAACCAATATCTTTGAATATTGTATTTTTCAAAGGTTGACTTTACTGATTTGTAAATATTTTGCTGTATTCGTTCAAAGAATATGTGCTGGTGGAATAGTTTATCTCTAAGAAAATGTTGCTGCGCTCCTCTAAAAATTTCTGAGGAATTTTCGTAGTGTAGAATTCGTTTGTTGTATGTGTTTTTTGAGTAGTTTCTAAGTAAATCAGGAAGAAGTAATCCAAAATTATACAAGGGTTTTTGATCTTTTTGATCAAAGTAATAGTGCGCAAAGTAATTCACTCAACAAAAATCAATTTTGTATCAAACAAATACAAAAGTGAATCGTTTTATTTATGTGATTAGACTCTTAAAATTAATAGTTTTTTACTCATTGATAATATTATCACTGCCCAATGTTTCTTGTCAGTCCACCCAACCAAATATTAATAGCATGGAAATGAATAATAAAGATAGTTTCGAGATTCAAAAGACCGAAGAGGAATGGATGGCTCAATTAAGTAATTTCGAATATGAAGTTCTTCGAAATAAGGGAACGGAGAGACCATATAGTAGTGAATACGAGACCTTATGGGATGAAGGGATTTATGTTTGCAAAGGATGTGGAGCCAGATTGTTTGAGTCTAAAACCAAGTTTGATGCTGGTTGTGGATGGCCTAGTTTTTATCAGTCTATAGATAAAAAAGCAATAAAGGAAATTTTAGATACCAGTCATGGCATGGTTAGAACCGAGGTAGTATGTGCCAAATGTGGCGGTCATTTAGGACATGTTTTTAATGATGGATACAATCAACCTACTGGATTAAGATATTGTATTAATGGAATATCTTTAGGCTTTAAAAAGAAGGAAAAGTAAGCATTCTTCACTAACTTGCTTCGTTGAAAAATGAAGGAAGGAAAGTTATTTTTATTAGACGGAATGGCTCTTATTTACAGAGCTTTCTTTGCATTCAGTAAAAATCCTAGAATAACCTCCACTGGCTTGAATGCCAGTGCAATGTTCGGATTTACCAATACTTTATTAGACATAATTAGAAGGCAAAATCCTACACATTTAGGTGTGGTATTTGATACAGATAAACCAACCAAACGTCACGAGGAATTTACGGAATATAAAGGCCAGCGTGAAGCAATGCCCGAAGATTTAAAGAAGAGTATTCCTTATATATTTCGCATTATTGAGGGGTTCAATATCCCAGTAATAACAATGGATGGATATGAGGCCGATGATATCATTGGAACCCTAGCTTGGAAGGTCGAAAATTTGGATGTATATATGATGACTCCGGACAAGGATTTTGGTCAATTGGTCAAAGACGGAGTTTATATATACAAACCAGGAAGAATGGGGAACCCTGATGAAATATTAGGTGTTCCAGAAATTTTAGCCAAATGGGAAATTGAAAATGTTGAGCAGGTTATTGACATTTTAGGACTATGGGGTGATGCAGTTGATAATATTCCAGGAGTACCTGGAGTGGGTGAGAAAACTGCAAAGAAGCTAATTCAGCAGTATGGTTCAATGGAAAATGTGCTTGAACATATCGATGAAATGAAAGGTAAATTGAAAGAAAAGTTTGAGGAAAATAAAGAACAAGCTCTTCTTTCTAAGCGTTTGGCAACTATTGATACTGCAGTTCCCATAGAATTAGACCTAGACGGTTTAAAATTAGTTGATCCCAATAAAGAATTATTAAGTGAGGTATTTAAGGAGTTAGAATTCAGGACATTGGCAAATCGAGTTTTTGGAACCCAGCAAGCAACAGCTAGTTCAAACACGGTAAGGGCCAGCGCTTTAAAAATGCCTTCTACCCAAACATCTTTATTTGATAATATTGAAGTAGTGGGGACTGCAGAAGCTGTAGAATTAAAAAATATTGATAATACCGAGCATGAATACACATGTATTGAAACCGAAATTCAATGGGAACAGTTTCAAAAAGAGGTTCTTTCAGCTAAAGAAATATGTTTTGATACAGAAACTAGTGAGTTAGATGTTTTTGATGCTCATATTGTAGGTGTATCTGTAAGTTGGAAAAATCATCAAGGCGTTTACATCCCTATTCCTGCTAAATATGATGAAGCCAAGAAAATTCTAAATAGACTCGAATTTATTTGGAGCTCATCTCAATTAAAGATTGCTCAGAACTTAAAATACGACCTTGGAATCCTTTCTAAATATGGCATTAAAGTACAAGGGCCATTTTTTGATACGATGTTGGCGCATTATTTAATAGAGCCTGATCAAAGGCATAATATGACTGTTCTTAGTGAGTCATACTTAGGATATACGCCAATTTCAATTGAAACATTGATAGGTAAGAAGGGTAAAAATCAAGGATCAATGGCAGATGTGCCATTAGAGAAGATTGCAATTTATGCTGCTGAGGATACCGATGTAACATATCAACTAAAGCAGCATCTTCAAAAACAATTAGAAGAGAAAAACTTGTTAACTGTATTTAACGATATAGAAATTCCCTTAGTATCTGTTTTGTTAGAAATGGAGCAAGAAGGAGTTAAGTTGGATATTGACTTTTTATCGCAATACAGCAGTGAATTGCAACAACAAGCAATTGATATTCAGAATAAGATTTTTGCTATAGCTGGTTTTGAGTTTAATATAGCTTCGCCACAACAAGTTGGAAATGTATTGTTCGAACATCTAAAACTTTTAGAAAAGCCCAAAAAGACAAAAACTGGGCAATATCAAACCGATGAAGAGACGCTGCAATTTTTGAAAGGTAAGCATAATATTGTTGAAAATATATTGAACTTCCGAGCGCTGCAAAAATTGCGCAGCACATATGTAGATGCTCTTCCTACTATGGTCAGAAAAGATACTAATAAGGTCCACACTAACTTTAATCAGGCTGTCGCTGCAACCGGTCGTTTGAGTTCTCAAAATCCAAATCTTCAGAATATTCCAATTCGTACAGACTTAGGTCGTGAGATTAGAAAGTCTTTTATTGCTAATGATGAAGATTCAGTTTTGTTAAGTGCGGATTATTCTCAAATAGAATTAAGAATAATTGCACATATTTCTAAAGATCAAGGCATGATAGACGCCTTTAATTCAGGTTTGGATATTCATACTGCAACAGCCTCAAAAGTCTATGGTATTCCGGTTGAAGAAGTCGATTCGGATATGAGGAGGAAAGCAAAGACGGTAAATTTTGGAATAATTTATGGTATTTCGGCATTTGGTTTAAGCCAACGGGTTCAAATCAGTAGAGCGGAAGCAAAAGAAATCATTGATAATTACTTTATTCAGTTTCCAGGTATTAAGCAATACATGGATAAAACGGTAAATTCAGCTCGTGAGCTAGGTTATGTAGAAACTATTACCGGTAGAAAAAGAAACTTACGAGATATTAATAGCAGAAATGCTACGGTGCGCGGTTTTGCAGAGCGAAATTCTATTAATGCACCAATACAGGGTAGTGCTGCTGATATGATTAAAATAGCTATGATTCAGTTGCAAGATTGGTTAAGAAAATCAGACTTAAATACTAAAATGATTTTGCAAGTGCATGATGAATTATTGTTTAATGTTCCAAAGAACGAAATTGGAATAGTACAACAAAAAGTAAAAGAAATAATGGAAGGTGCAATGAAATTAGATGTTCCAGTGCTTGTAGAGTCAGGAACTGGTTCTAACTGGTTAGAGGCACATTAATTCCAAAACTTCCACTGAAACCCAAAACGAAAACGTCCGGGTTGAATGGGGTATTGTAAAATTGTTTCGTATCGTTTATTTACATTAGGAAGAATAATCCATTCATTCCAATGCTCGTATTTGAAAAATATATCTATTGTTTGTATTCGAGAAATTGCATAAAAAGATATTATCGGGTAATTTCCAAGTACTAAATTTGATGTTTGATTAAATTGGAAGTTGTGATATATCGGATTGTAATTTAAGGAGTTATATTTAGAATAATAGGTAAAATCAACTCCTAATCTGTAGAACAGTGCTTTTTTGAATGCATCGTTCTGATAATTAAATCCAAATCTTCCAAACCAATTCGGAAACCACTGATTTTGTTGTTCGTTTATACTGTTAAACTGGTAAAATGAGGAAATATAAACACCCCAATTATCACCTTGGAATTGAGTGGTAATTTGATTTTTTAAGTAGTTCCAATTATTTATTTGCGCAGGAACATTTGCAGTGAAAAATAGTGGTGTATTGTTGCTGGATCCAAAAGTTAAAGATGTGAGAAGTTGAAGTCGACTTTGTTTTCTTTGCCAATGAAGTTTTACTAATCGGTTTGATGTAAAATCGTTTATTTCTGGTCCTGATTTAAAGTCTGAAAATGCGTTTTGGAAGTATTTAAAATAAATAGAAAAAGGTTGATTTTGATTGAGTAATCTTACTCCAAACTCTGATAAACTATCTTTGTATGTAGATTGAACTTCAAAATAATGAGCACTCTTCCCATATCCACTTAAGGTGTATGACCCATCTAATGTGAATAGTATTTTATTAAATCGAAAAATCGAATTTAACCCTATATTATTTTGATTATAGGAGTTTACCCATCGTTGTGAATCGTTGGCTTGATATAGATATTTTAATGTGTTGTATTCATGGAAGATTTGTGTACTTATAGGAATAAAGTTTGACTTCCAATTTATACCTAGCTTATGATTCCATTGACGCCAAGCGCTGCTATCTTGTAAGCTACTACCACCAAATCTTAATGGTTGTAAATAGACTGAAGAATCATAACTTCTATCTGTGTATTCAAATCTATCTCTTGTGAAAACTATTGATTGTTCTAATGACCAATTTAGGGTTGTATCTAAGAAATATTTGTGTTTAAATAGATGTTTGGTATTGCTAAGAAAAGAACTAGCGGTTTGGTTTGTAGGGTAATAAATTCCAAATTTCCTCAATGACCAATCTGTTTGTGATGAGTCAACACCATAAAACAAAGTATCATTCAATAATCCAAAGTTCTCATTTCTTCTATTTCTATTCCAAGTAAGAATAATTTGCTGCCGGTACCTCGTATTGAGGCTAGTGAAGTCACTTCCAAAGGCAATATTTCTAATTAAATTATCCTGATTGTCACCAACATAATGATTGTCGTTAATTAAGCTTCTGTAGTTGAGTGAAACATTCCAAGTGGGTGAGAAATTTTGAGAATGTAAAGCGTTCATTCCTATTAAACCTCCATCTCCTTGTGAATAATCAAACTGTGTAAAAGCTTGACCTACACGGTGAAAATTGAAATTTTCAGGTGAAAACATGTACGTATAAGCAGTATTTAAACCAGTGTAAATATGTTTTTGAGGGTCTGAAAAATAAAGAGGAAGTTCTGGACTCCCAGGGCTGCCAATATTACCAATAGGTTTCCAAGATTGTTGCATTGGAGTATACCATTGCACATTAGTTAAACTTGAATCTGCTGGAATGAAGGTGTCTAGTTCATTCCATAATTTACAGGCATTTTGTGTGTAAGGTAGTATTTGTGGTCTTGTGTCAACAATAGAATCCCTTAAAGATTTTAAAGAATCTAAAGTCTTCGCTTCGGCTTCCGTATTATTTGAACGTGGCATTCCAAAGGGAATTTGTGCCCATAAATCAGATATAAAAAGGGCTGATAGAACCAACAGAAGAGCTTTTAGGGTTTTCAAAATGCTCTACAAATTTGCGGATAAAATTTGATGCCTAAAAGGGAAAGTATATATGAGACGGTTTTTTGTAAAAAAGTGATAAATTTGGGTATGGGGGAATGGACTCTTTTTTTATTACTCAGTCAAGTGATTGTTTGGAGTTCAATAAAGTATCTAGTGGGTGTTGGATTAGCATTAATTTATTTGCCTCTAATTCAGGGTTGGCTTTATTCTACCATTGGGGGATTATTAGGCATAATAATTTTTGTATTTGTTGGTGAGAATATCCAAAAAACTCTGTTAAAACGATGGCCTGTATTTTTTTCGAATAAACGTTTTAGTAGAAAAAATAGGAATCTTGTAAGAATTAGACAAAAAGGAGGACTTTTAGTGGTTTCCTTACTAACACCATTCGTTCTGAGTATTCCCGTTGGGTGTATCTTGGCTACCACTTTTGTCCATAATCATTGGAAAATAATAACCTACCAATCATTATCACTTTTACTTTGGAGTATTCTTATTTTCGGGGGTAGGTATTATTTGGGTGAGGCATTTCCTTTCTTGTAAGGTTGGGTAATTGCGAGTTTATGACATTCTGTTAATTTGGAAATATTTATCTTGCATGAGAATTATGAAATTCAATAAATTAAGATTTGTACTATTTGGTTTAATGACTCTCGGAGGCTGTCAGAAACGACCTTTGAGTTGGGATGTAGATAATACAATTCCATTATTCAAAACCACTTTTAGTATGGATAATTTAGATACTAGATATATTACAAATTCATCAGCTGATTCAAGTTATATTCTTAATTATTCCAATACTATTTATAGTTATAAAATAAATGATTTACAAGCCTCTGATACTGGAATTCAAGCGGCATTTTCATTGAGTAAATTGCGGTTAAACGATCAGGTCATAACCAACGTTATTTCTTTAGGGGATATCAATCCATTATTCAAAGCATTGGATGGTCAAACAATTATTATCCCGGCACAGGATCAACAGAATCTAGATCCCACAGAAATTGATGCTAGTGCCTTTTTTGAGACAGCAACACTTGATACTGGATATTTAGATATTACTATCACTAATGAGCTACCAGTGAATATTTCTCTTATTGAGTTTGAACTTAGAAATAAGGATGATAACTCGGTAGTGGCAAGTGATCAGTTTACAAACATTGCTCCAAATGGCGGAAGTGATAAAAAGACTATAGATCTTGGCGGTAAAACCGTGAACAAAACACTAATAGGTGTAATAAAAAGGTTGATTACAGATCAAAGTCCGTCTGCAGTAACCATTGATGTTAGCAAAGGCATCAGGGTTGACCTGGGTGTTCGGCAACTTCGACCAAGTTCCGCAATAGCAGCATTCCCAACTCAAGATGTAATTGATCAAGATGAAGGATTAACCTTGTACATGGGTGGCGCTGAAGTTAAATATTTCAAAGTAGCCAGTGGAAGGCTAAAAATTGATGTTTTTAGTACAGTTCGGGAAGATTTAGATATGTATATAGAACTTCCTGGAGCAATTAAAGACGGAAAGAAATTTGTAGATATTGTTCATCTCGATGCTGCCGAACCAGGCGGTTCATCTCAAACCAATACCATTTACGAAATGGAAGGTTATTTAATTGACTTTAGAGGTAAAAATCCTACCGTTACCGATACTGTAAACACTTTCCATCAGATTTTAAAAGTTACCTTAGACTCTAGCGGAAGAAAAATTCCCGTGAATCTCAGCGATAGCATCCGACTTGATTATAAAATTGAGGGATTAAAACCCGAATATGCTATTGGTTACTTGGGAAATTCAATTGATACTACAGGTTTGGATACAGTAGGTATTGATTTATTTAAGGGCTTAACGGGAGATGTAGATTTTCAAGATTTTGAGGTGAATTTTTTACTAAGAAATAGCATTGGTACTGATGGTAGAATTAACCTAAAACAGTTATCGAGTATAAATGCATTTTCAGGTAGTAGAGTTGACTTGAATGCTCCAGCACTAACCGGTGATTTATTTGTAACAAAACCTCCATTTCAAAGAGGTCAATTTTCAGAAACTAGTATTACTTTAAATCCTCAAAATAGCAATGTGAAAACCTTTTTTGAAAACCTTCCCCAGTTATTGGAATATGATTTAGAAACCGAGATTTCGCCTAATGGAAACGTTAATAATTACACTGATTTTGTTTTCGATGATTCACGAATGGATGTAATTCTTAACGTTAATATGCCATTTGCCTTTTCATTTGGAGGTTTAACATTGAGAGACACACAAGGGGTTAATTTCTCTGAGTTTGGCGATATTACTAGATTGAAATCGGCAAAATTGTTTCTTGAAATGGAGAACTACTTCCCATTGGATTTGAAACTTAATGTAAATATGTTGGATAAGAATTATCGGAAGTTAGGTTCATTTAATAGCACTCCAACAGATGGAATTCCTTCGGCTGCCGTTGATGCAAATGGATATCCAATTAATTCAAGCTCTCAAACGCTAATAGTAGAATTAGATCGTGAGAGGGCTCAGAATCTAGTAAATACCCATTATTTTGAAATAATATTAGAGGCTAAAGGAAGTCAAAAAATGCAAAAGTTGTATAACAACAGTAAGTTAATCATGGAGTCGAGAATGCAGTTTGAGTATGAATTACAGAATGATTAAACCTATTTTTTTTGTAGCAGGATTCTTGACTTTTCCTGTTTGGGGCAGCGACTCAACGAGCCTAAATCAAGAGGTTCAATTAATACCCGATCACGAGTTAAGTATTGAGGTAAAAACTATTAGACCTATCGCAAATTATGTAATTGAAACGGGATCTAATTCTATACCTTTTGAAATGATGAGCAGGATGGTTTTGGGCGGATATATTTCAACTGATAGGATGGAATCTATTACAAATTCATTATCTGAAAATAATAGATTGGGATTTTATCAAAGTTGGCACATTGGCTTATATCCTATTCCAAAAATATTTGAAACTCAGAGTGAAAATAAATTAGCCTTAAAACAAGTTAGATTTATTTCAGAGTCATTTGGTGGGGCAACCTTTACTGAAGATGCGTTTGGATTAATTTTTAGGGGAAATACTCCTTACTTAGGAAAGGAATTAAATACAGGAAGTAACAGATTTATGACTTTTTCTCAAAAAGGATTAAGATTTGATTTTGAAAAAAAATCATTTTCATGGGCCGTTCAATTACATCAAATTTCCAATTATAACAATTTACAAACTGAAAACTTATCGGTTTATTCTTCAAGTATAGGGGATTCTATAGCTATGAAGGGTTCTATGTTTTCTCAAACTTCAGATCCGAACGAATCTGCAGGCTGGGGGGCACAATTAAACTTTTCTTATTTTAAGAAAATTGGTAAAGGAGTAGCTTTTTTCGGATTTGAAAATTTAGGAATAAATCAATTGAGCAATGTTAAGACTATATACCGTGGAGTGCAATTTGAGAATTCATCTATAGATCCCATAAAATGGGTTGACGAAGAAAAAATCACCATAGTTCCCCTGAATTTGGCCATAAGCGATTTGGTTGGGTCAAAATGGTTTAGAAATACTCGTGATACCCTAATACAGGACTTGAATTTTGATACAATAACTCAGCGTGGTACATTTTACACTCCGATTCACTTATTTGCTCAATACCACAGAAATTTAAATAATAATTCTAGCAGTGGTTTGATGTGGTATAATGTCAGAGTAGACTACCGTTATCTGTTGGGATATTTCCCCAAATTAAGTACAACGTTCAATTTTAAGCCTTTTGCAAAAGGTAAACTTAGGAATTTGAATGTTCACGGTGGGGTTTCACTTGGTGGCTTTGATACTTGGGATATAAATGCTGGAGTAGAATGGTATACAAATCCTTTATATATAAAACTTCATTTTACTGGAATTGAATCTTTCATTGCGCCTTCATCACAACATGGTGGAGGAATGCAACTCACGCTATTTTATCCGTTCTATTGAGTCGAGATTAACCAATTTAATGATGCGAACATCTCCAATCCTAACCAACGGAGTTGCTTCAAGTAGCGGAGAAACATTATTTTTATTTTCACCTAACAGCACACAAATTGGTAGTGTGTTTGGTGTATTTTTAAGTTTTTCTAAAACAATATTTTTTGTGATATTTAGGTCAAAATCTGGGGCTATTCTTATACCTTGTTCTTTAAGAAAGTATAGGTTGGTATTTGGACTTGCATCCTCGGCTGTAATTAATTCATAGTTTTTATTTGGGTATTTGGTATCAAGCCATGATTTAGCTTTTTGAAGATCGCTAATCTGTGATTTAGATATCAATGATTGATTAAAGTAATCACCTTCTGTAAATGTTCGACGTAATTGATTTTTGGCATGAAAAAAATTGATGAATGGTGATATATAAATCCCGATCATTACCAAGATGCCAACCATGCCTCGAAACATGAATTGGTTAAAAATTAGCTTTTGGTAAATAAAGCAAATCATAAAAAACACTGCGGGAAGTATTTGTAAAAAATAATAATCGTGAAATCTAAATTGGCGATTAAAGAGAATAAAAACTCCCAAAAACGATAGGATTTGAAATATTGAAATCACTCCCCATAATTCTAAGTTTTTTAAATTTCTTTGAATTGCAAAAAGAAAAATAAGCGCCAACAAAATCAAAAATTCCTGAGGGTAAATACTTTCAATCCAGGTATTTATTGCAAATTGAGAGTTATCTAAAAATTCAGAAAAGCTAGAAGGTAAATTGGTTTTTTGAAGGAAGTGATAATTGTAAGTTTTAGCCGTAAGTTGGTGGGCGTAATAGTACCAAGTTGGAACAAATAAAATTGGTAAGATAAAAGACCAAAGGCCCGATGAAAATTTAATCTTTTGAAGTTTGAATCTATCACCAAATAAAACAATGAGTACCATCATGATCCAATTGGAGAGTAGAGTGACTTTTAATAGACCAGCGAACAATAGTGATACGTTAGTCTTAAGAAAATTATTACTTGGAAGTTTACCGTTATATCCCTGAATAAAATACCACCAACCAAGCATCGTTAAAGACAGGCTGGGCATATCTGGAAGAAAATTCCATTGATAAAATATAAATATTGGGGATGAGGCCCATAATACCCAGATTAAAACTCGATGGCTTTGTTTTTGAGTTATTTGACCTAAAATATTCCAAACGGCCCATAATCCAAACATAGAAATAATTCCAACTATAACTCGATAGATTGAATCATGGAAGCCAAAGAGATCGTATAAAAATGATACTAAATACTGTATTATTGGAAACTCTAGGCCTGTAATTCCCTGAAACGCCCTATTTTCCATTACACGTGGCTCGAAGAAGTTCCGACTTTCTTGATAATAGTTAAGTGCTATACTTGCACGATCGGCTTGAGCACCTTGATGCATCCCTATGGGGGGTAAGCCAATATATTCCAACCAACCAAGAATTAATTCAAAAGCTAGAAATAAAATTAAAAATGACCGGTTGGAAGAATTCACTTTTTCAATGATTCAATATTTGTGTCTTTCACAATGTAGTGAGGTCTGTTTTTAACATTCTCATTAACCCTTCCCAAATATTCTCCTAAAATACCAATACCTATTAATTGAACGCCACCTAAAAAAAGTATTGAGATTTGCATTGAAGTCCACCCTGTAACGGTGAAACCAAAGAGCTTTTGATAAACGGTATAGAGTATTACAATAAAACAAATAAATGAAACGCCAAACCCCATTAGCGTGGCAATTTTTAAAGGCCAGGTACTGAAGCTACTAATTCCATCCAATGCAAACTGTATCATCTTTTTATAAGTAAACTTTGTAGTTCCATGAATTCTCTCTGCACGATCATATTCAATAAAGGTTTGATTGAAACCAATCCATGAAATCTGTCCTCGAATGTATTTGTGTTGTTCAGGCATTTGCTTGAGAATTGCCTGTATTTTTCTATGAATTATTCTAAAATCACCGGTGTCTACGGGGATTTCAATAGAAGTAATATTGCGAAGAATGCGGTAGAAGATTTTTGCTGTGAATTTCTTTAGAAATCCTTCGCCTTTTCTTTTCTTTCTTTTCGCATAAACCACTTCATAACCCGACTTTGCTTTCTCTAGAAGTTCGCTAATTAACTCGGGGGGATCCTGGCCGTCGCCGTCCATTACAATAATATATTCTCCAGCGGCATTTTCAATTCCCGCTGATATAGCATGTTGGTGCCCGAAATTCCTTGAAAAATCAATGTACTTTACTTGTGGAAATTGGTGTGAAAGTCCAATTACTAATGGAAGGGTATTGTCAGCTGAGCCATCGTTCACGAATATTAATTCCCAATCAGTTACAGGAATATTCTCCTTGATCCGATTGAATAGCATCTCAATATTTTTTTCCTCGTTGTAAACAGGAACTACAACCGATAGTTCAATTGAATTAGTCGACACATCACAAAGGTATTTAATTTTGGTTTAATTAAATTTGCCAGATGAAACGTAAATTTTTAGTTAATGTGTTGAGTCTATCATTACTGGTATTTATAACTTCATGTATTGGTAATTCAGTGGATGAATCGAATACAGAAATTAATGAAAGTGGGGAAGATGTTCATGCACCAATGACTTCAACTACTGAGGAAGTGAGTCAAGAGGATCATGGTGGGATGATTACCAAAGATTCTTTTGATAAAGTAATTGCCGGAAATAAGTTAACTATGGTAGATTTCTATACAACTTGGTGTGGTCCTTGTAAAATGATGGCACCATTTGTTCAGCAAATAAAAGTAGAGAATGCAGATATTGTAAATGTGATTCAAGTTGATGCAGAAGCACAACTAGATATTGCTAGCCGCTATAATATCCAAGGTTACCCAACACTTATTTTCTTTAAAGGAGGACAAATTGTTTTTGAAGCTTTGGGTGGCAGAGGTAAATCAGATTTGCTAGATTTAGTAAACAAGTACAAGTAATTTTGTTATTAACTTATGGAAAAAGTGCCCTTCCTAAGGGCATTTTTTTTCTTTTGTAATCATATTTTTGGTAATGAGTTTTTTTCCTTCAGATTGGGACGATGAGTTCGAAGATGGTTTTGAGTCATTTCAGGGTGATTTAAACAAATTGGCTAAAGAGTTTGAATCGCGTTCTAGGGATTCTTTCTCCGCTAGAGAATTATTAGAACTCTTTAAGCATTACACCGTCAATGCTCCTACTGGGAAAAATCCATTTCTTCTTGAGAAGTATGCTAAAATGGTAGTAGAAATTGGGGTTCAATCTTTTCCCTATATGCCAATTTTTACTCTTCATATGGTTGAGTTGCTTATTCAAGAAGGTAAACACAAGAAGGCATTACGCTATATTGATCAATCCTTAGAATACAATGCATTTGAATCAACTTTATTAATGATGCGTGCTATTGTTTACTCGCACGAAGGTGCTCGAAAAAATGCATTTGATGCACTTGATGAGGCACTGCAATCGATAGGTTTAGATGATCAAATATTGGAGGATTTCCTCGATATGGTTATGCACTACGATCAAATAGATTTGGCTGAACCAATTGCAGCGAAGGCAATTGAAGCGAAAGCTGAAATAATTCCAATCTTTGAAAAGTACCTTAATAAGAATGACGATCATCAGATTGTTAAAATGATGATTCCTGCAATTAATGCCCAGATAGACAACGATCCATACATGTCAGAAGCCTGGTATCTATTAGGTGTCTCCTATGCGGCAATTGAAGATCATTCAAAAGCCATCGAAGCGTTTGATTATGCAGTCACTATTAGGGAAGAATTTATCGAGGCTTGGTTGGGGTATATAGAGTCGGATTATGAATTGCAAAATTATTCTTCTGTGGTAGAGAAGTTTGAAGATTTACAAAGCAGAAATAACAAGGATAAATTGAATAACATTGAAGGATTATATGCATGGAGTTTACATGAGATTGGGAGATCTGATGAGTCTAGAAAAGTTTATAAATCACTTGTGAAGAAAAATCCCGAAGATTCAGAAAATTGGTACAGTTTGGGTTTAACATATCACCACGAAGGTGAATATGGAAAAGCAATACCTTTTTTAGAGAAAGCTTGGAGTATTGATTCGCTAGAAACAGACTATGGTGTAGTTTTAGCAAGTGCGTATTTTGGCAACCATGATGTTGAAAAGTGGTCTGCACTTTATAAAGAATTAAGTGAGCAGTTTCCACTTGAGCCAGACGTTTGGTTAGATTGGGGACTCGCTTTGTATGAACTTGGAGAACTTGATGAATCTATAGAAGTTACAGAGCAAGGTATTGGCCATAATCCTCAAACTGTTGTGCTTTTGTATAGATTTGCAGCATTGCTATATTTAAATGGTGATATGTCTGCTGGACTTTTGCTGTTAGAAAAAGCATTAGAATTTGATTTTAAAGAACACGAGACCCTCTTTACTTTTGCACCTCAGTTAAAGAAATCCAGTAGTATTCTGAAGTTAATTGCAAAATATTCAGAGAGTTCGAACAACGAAAATGAATAACGATATTTTTAATCTTAACAATCTTCCAGAAAGAAAAATAAAACCAAGGCAAGGTGGGATTACTATGGTTATGGATAAAGGCTTGTCACTAAGACAAGTGGAAGATTTCCTAGAAACCACTGCTTCCTACGTTGATATTGTGAAACTCGGTTTTGGAACATCTTTTGTCACATCAAAACTTGAAGATAAACTTGCCCTGTATAAAAGTGCAGGGATCCCTGTTTACTTTGGAGGTACTTTATTTGAAGCCTATGTTGTTAGAAATCAGTTTGATGATTATCTCAGATTACTCGATAAAATGAACATTACTCATGCCGAGGTTAGTGATGGTTCTATAGAGGTTAATCATGAACAGAAATGTGATTGGATCAGAAAATTATCGAAGAATTTTACTGTTTTAAGTGAAGTTGGTTCAAAGGATGCTGAGAAAATCATTCCGCCCTATGAGTGGATTGAGCAAATGGAGTTAGAATTAGAAGCTGGAGCTTGGAAGGTAATTGGAGAGGCTAGAGAAACTGGAACCGTTGGAATATTTAGAAATTCTGGGGAAGTGAGATCAGGTTTGGTCGCTGAAATCATCCGTAAAATACCCATAGATTCAGTTATTTGGGAGGCTCCACAGAAAAGTCAACAAGTGTGGTTTATTCAATTATATGGCAGTAATGTTAATTTAGGAAATATTGCCCCATCTGAAGTTCTTCCTCTTGAAACTATCCGTCTTGGATTGAGAGGAGATAGTTTTGACTTTTTTCTAAAATAGCTTAAAATTTGTCTTGACAAAGCTCAATTAGTACGCTATTTGTGCTTTTTGGGTGCAGAAATGCTATGCTTTTATTATCTGCTCCATCTTTCGGTTCACTATTTATTAAAGGGAATCCTTGGCTTTCTTTTTCTTTAAGTTCTTTTTCGATATTTTCAGATTCAAATGCAAGATGGTGAATGCCTTCTCCCCTCTTCTCAATATATTTAGCAATAGGGCTGTCGGGTTTTGTGGCAGCAAGCAGTTCAATTTTTACATCACCTAATAGAAAAAATGAGGTCATTACACCTTCGCTTTCTACTTCTTCGCGTTTGTATGAATCAACACCAAGAATTTTTTTAAATAGCTTCTCCGACGCTTCTAGATCAGCAACGGCTATACCAATATGTTCAAGTTTTTTAGGCATTTATCTTCGAAATTTAACTTTTGTTCTACAAATTAACACAAAGTGCAAACGAATTCGGTTGGAGTTTGTTAATTTTGTTGTTTAGAAATTGTCTAAATAAAATAAAAAATTCAATAATGAAATTACCAGTATACCTAGATAATAATGCAACCACTGCGGTGGATCCAAGAGTGTTTGAAGTAATGACCCCATATTTTTTGGATGTATACGGAAATGCGGCTAGTCGCAGTCATCCTTTTGGCTGGGCTGCTGAAGAGGCTGTCGATTATGCAAGAGGACAAATAGCTAAGTTAATTAATGCCAATTCAAAGGAAATTATTATTACTTCCGGTGCAACAGAGAGTAATAATTTAGCACTTAAAGGTGTGTATGAAATGTACGCGGCAAAGGGTAATCACTTTATCACGGTTTCAACAGAGCACAAGGCAGTATTGGATGCTTGCAAACACCTAGAAAAGTTAGGTGCTGAAGTTACTTACTTACCAGTAGCAGAAGACGGTTTAATAAAATTGAGTCAAATTGAAGAGGCAATCCGTCCCAATACAGTTTTGGTTTCTATAATGTATGGTAATAACGAACTTGGAGTTATTCAGCCAATTCGCGAAATAGGTGAATTGTGTAAATCTAAGGGAGTTTTATTTCATTCAGATGCAACTCAGGCAGTAGGTAAAATTCCGGTTGATGTAATTGCGGATAATATTGATTTGATGAGTTTTACTGCTCACAAAATGTATGGCCCTAAAGGCGTGGGTGCATTATACGTTAGAAGAAAGAACCCACGTGTTAAGGTTACTGCACAAATGGACGGTGGTGGCCATGAAAGAGGAATGCGTAGTGGTACATTAAATGTTCCCGGAATTGTTGGTTTTGGTAAGGCATGTGAAATTGCAATGAAAGAAATGCAGTCAGATGCAGAGCGTTTAAGCAAACTTCGAGATAAATTAGAAAATGCTTTATTGCAGCTGGAAGAGGCTTATGTAAATGGTTCAATTGAAAACAGACTTCCTCATACTACTAACATTTCTTTCAAATATGTTGAAGGAGAAGGGTTAATGATGGGTATAAAAGATATCGCAGTTTCTTCCGGTTCTGCTTGTACCTCGGCTTCCCTTGAACCAAGTTATGTATTAAAGAATTTGGGTCTAGATGATGAATTAGCCCATTCTAGTATTCGTTTTGGTTTAGGTAGATTTACTACTGAAGAAGAAATCGACTTTACTATAGATTGCGTCACTACAGCAGTTAATAAACTAAGAGATATGAGTCCGTTGTGGGAGATGTTCAAAGAAGGAATCGACTTGAAATCTATCGAATGGTCAGATCATTAGTAAGAAGACTTTTGTAATTTAGAAACATTTTAAATAATTTTGAAAATAAAAATATAATATTATGGCATATTCAGAAAAAGTTGTTGATCACTATACAAACCCTAGAAATATTGGAACACTAGACAAGGGTTCTGATAAAGTTGGAACTGGTTTAGTAGGAGCTCCTGAATGCGGAGACGTAATGAGACTTCAAATACAAGTTGATGATGCAACTGGAGTAATCGAAGACGCCAAGTTCAAAACTTTTGGATGTGGTTCTGCAATTGCTTCATCTTCTTTAGCTACTGAATGGTTGAAAGGTAAAACAATTGACCAAGCTTTGGAAATTGATAATATGGATATTGTTGAAGAATTGGCACTGCCTCCTGTGAAAATTCACTGTTCAGTATTGGCAGAAGATGCAATTAAGTCTGCAATCAATGATTATCGTACTAAGCGCGGCTTAGAGGCAATAGAAGTAAAATCTAGTCACTAATGATTTCCGATCCTAACGCAATAACTATTACAGATAAGGCAAGGCAAAAAGTCTATGACCTTATGTCTAATGCTGATATACAAGCTCCTGATTATTTTTTGCGTGTGGGTGTAAAAGGAGGGGGCTGTTCAGGTTTATCTTACGAACTTGATTTTGATAATGAGTCAAAAACAGAGGATATGGAATTTGGTGATGAAACACTGAAAATTGTTTGTGACATGAAAAGCTTCCTTTATTTATGTGGAACAGAATTAGACTTCTCGGATGGTTTAAATGGTAAAGGATTCAACTTTATCAATCCAAATGCGGCTAGAACATGCGGCTGTGGAGAAAGTTTTGCCATTTAATATTTTTTCGTGCAACAAGATACCTTTCAACTTACGAAGGAATTTATTCCTCTAAACCAGCTCATAAAACTTTTGGGTTGGACTGAAACCGGAGGTCAATCTCATGAGTTAATTGATCAGGGTTTCGTATTGGTTAACGGTGAGGTTGAAACACAACGTCGCAAAAAGGTTGTAAAGGGTATGGTGGTTCAGATCGAAAATCAGAAAGTCGTTATTGAATAGCCTTAAGTTAGACTACCACATTTACAATCCTATTAGGAACTACAATCACCTTTTTAGGTGCTTTTCCGTCTAACCATTTTTTTACTATCTCGTTTTCTAAAACGGCCTTTTCAATATCTGCTTTAATAGCATCTACAGGGAACTCAATTTGCGTACGAGTTTTTCCATTAACGCTTATTGGATAGCTGAAGCTGTTTTCTCGAATATATTCCTCGTTATATTTTGGCCAATCTGCAATGTGAATAGAGTTTGTATTTCCTAACCTTTCCCAAAGTTCCTCAGTAATATGCGGTGCAAATGGTGCCATAATAACTAGTACTGATTCTAAGATTTCCTTGTTATTACATTTCAATGTAGACAATTCGTTTACACAAACCATAAACGCCGATACTGAGGTATTGAAACTCATATTTTCAATATCTTCAGATACTTTTTTAATTGTTTTATGAAGAATTTTTCTTGCTTCTGGGGATGCTTCGCTATTCGAGAGATTCAATTCTTGGTCTTTATAAAATAAACGCCAAAATTTCCCTAGAAATCTAGATACACCTTCAATTCCATGGGTGTTCCATGGTTTGCTATCAGTTAAAGGACCCAAGAACATTTCATAGAGTCTGAGTGTATCTGCACCATATTGTTCGCAAACATCATCTGGGTTAACAACATTTCCCCAACGTTTGCTCATTTTTTGACCATCTTCACCCATTATCATTCCTTGGTTTACCAATCTTTTGAAAGGCTCATCCCAATTTAGATAGCCAAGGTCATATAAAAACTTGGTCCAAAATCTAGAATATAGCAAGTGACCAGTTGCATGTTCGCTACCACCCACATAGAGATCTACTTGATTCCAATATTCTAAGGATTCTTTAGATGCAAATTCATTAGTATTATTTGGATCTGCATATCGCAGGAAATACCAACTACTACCCGCCCAACCAGGCATAGTATCAGTTTCTCTTGTTCCGCTCTCATGGTTAACCCATTCGGTAACAGCCGCCAATGGGCTTTCTCCGGTTCCCGTAGGTTTATAACTACGAACATTAGGAAGCTCTACAGGAAGGTTTTTAATTAATTGCGGTATTCCATTATCATCGAAGATAATTGGGAATGGCTCGCCCCAATAGCGTTGTCTTCCAAAGCCAGCTTCTCTTAGTTTATAATTGATTTTTCTATTACCAATTCCTTTGTTTTCAACTTCTTCTATGGCCCTTTTAATAGCTTCGGACACATCAAGACCATCTAAAAAACCACTATTAAAACAAATACCATCTTTAGCAGAAAATGCCTCTTGGAGTGGAGATTCGATTTCTTTGTCCTTAGGTTTTATAACAGGAATAATCTCGAGATTAAAGGCCTGTGCAAATTCAAAATCTCTATCATCATGTGCAGGCACTGCCATTATTGCACCAGTGCCATAACCTGCTAATACATAATCACTGGCCCAAACCGGAATAGGTTTATTGGTAAATGGGTTTACAGCATAAGCACCCAGAAAAACACCTGTTTTTTGGGTGTCGGCCATTCGCTCAATTTCTGACCTATTTTTCGCTTTGTTAATATATTCTTCAACAGAACCCTTTTGCTCGTTTGAGCAAATTTCTAATATCCCATCCCATTCAGGTGCAAGGACCATATAGGTTGCTCCAAATAACGTATCAGGTCGTGTTGTAAATACTTTTATTTTTTTATCGGAATTTTCTATTTGAAATTCAATTTCAGCACCTTCACTTCTGCCAATCCAATTACGCTGAATTTCTTTTAAAGAGTCTGACCAATTAATTTGGTTCAGACCTTCTAATAATCGATCGGCGTATGCAGTAATTCGTAAGCTCCATTGCTTCATCTTTTTTCGCACTACCGGGTATCCACCTCGTTCACTTACTCCATTCACAACTTCTTCATTGGCCAATACAGTGCCTAATTCAGCACACCAGTTAACAGTTGTTTCATCAATGAATGCTAAACGGTATTGATTTAACATTCTTTCTTTTTCCACTGCAGGGAATGCCGACCATTCGTTTGCGGTAAAAATTTCAGTGCATGTTGTATGTCCGTTTACAGATGAATTTCCTTCCTTTTCAAATTTGTTCACAAGCAAGGAAATATTCTCAGCCTTACCCGCTGATTTATTATACCAGTGAGTGAAAAATAATGAGAAAAACCATTGAGTCCATTTGTAATAATTTGCATCGCATGTTTTTACTTGTCGTTCCCAATCATAACAAAAACCCATTTTATCTAGCTGCTCCCTAAAGCGTTTAATATTTGCCTCAGTAGTAACAGCAGGATGCTGGCCAGTTTGAATAGCATATTGTTCAGCAGGAAGTCCAAATGCGTCATAACCCATAGGGTGTAATACGTTAAATCCATTCAAGCGTTTAAAGCGGGAAACGATATCACTCGCAATATATCCTAGAGGATGGCCAACATGAAGCCCTGAACCAGATGGATATGGAAACATATCCAAGGCATAATATTTTGGTTTATACGATATTTCTGCTCTATAAAGGCTGTTTTCGCGCCATTTATTTTGCCACTTTTGTTCAATTTCTTGGAAGTTGTAAGAATTGGAATCTGACATATCGCTGCAAAAATACAAACTTTGCCGCCGCTTTGTAGGGTAAATAGTTCGAAAAGATAAGGAATATGGTGATATGGTAACCTTTACCGACCTTTGCGGAACAAATGGGCGAAAGTAATTTCATAGATTATGTAAAAATATGTTGTCAAAGTGGTAACGGAGGAGCCGGAAGTCATCACTTTCACAGAAGTAAAATAAATCCCAAAGGAGGTCCAGATGGTGGTGATGGAGGAAAAGGTGGTGATATTGTATTAGTGGGAAATTCTCAGTTATGGACTTTACTGCATCTTAAATACAGAAAACATATTAAGGCTGATCACGGTGCCGCGGGTGGTCAGAGTCATTCTACAGGAAAAAGTGGTGAAAATATTTTACTAGAAGTTCCATTAGGTACAGTTGCAAAAGATGCTGAAACCATGGAGGTTTTATTTGAAATTACCGACGATGGGGAGCAAAAAGTACTAGTTCCTGGAGGTCGAGGAGGATTAGGAAACTCTCATTTCGCAACTTCAACAAATCAATCTCCACAATACGCACAACCAGGGGAAAAAGGTTCGGAAAGATGGATAGTGTTGGAATTAAAGGTTTTAGCCGATGTAGGTTTAGTAGGTTTCCCAAATGCCGGGAAATCAACATTATTAAGTGTAGTTTCTGCTGCTAAACCAGAAATTGCAGATTATCCTTTTACAACATTAGTACCTAATTTAGGCGTAGTAAAATACCGTGACTACAGAAGTTTTATTATCGCAGACATACCTGGAATTATTGAAGGTGCTCATGAAGGCAAAGGCCTGGGACATAGATTTTTAAAGCATATTGAAAGAAATGCAGTCTTATTATTGTTGATTCCCGCCGACAGTGAAGACCACAGGAAAGAATATGAAACATTGGTTAATGAATTATCAGAATTCAATAAAGAATTGGCCATGAAAGATAGGATTGTTGCCATTTCTAAATGTGAAATGCTAGATGATGAGCTAAAGCAAGAGATTAAAAAGGAAATGGAAGGAGTTAAAATTCATTTTTTCAGTTCTGTTGCTCAGCAAGGTTTGGTCGAGTTAAAAGATATTTTATGGAATGCCTTAGAGAGCAATTCTTAAGTAAAGGAAGAATCCTTATTTTTGTTTTTCTTAAAAAATAAAAGCGTAATTAGTTATAGAGTATATGAATAAGTTGAAGAAATTTTCACTATTGTGTTTTGCACCTTTTTTACTTAATGCACAAAATTCACAAGTTAATTCTGAACTATCAGTTCCTAACAATGAAAACCCAACGGTTTTTGTTGTAAATGGTAATCAAGAAGTTCAATTAGATGAGTTTGAAAGGCAATTCTTAAAGAATTTAAACCTTAAAGAAAAGGCAGTGAGCGCTGCGGATATTGATGAGTATCTTAAACTCTATATTCGTTTCAAACTTAAAATTCAAGATGCAAAAGATGCAGGGAAAGATACATTGGAAACCTATAAACGTGAACTAGCAATGTATCGTGATCAATTGTCTAGAAATTATCTCTACGACAGAAAGGTTACTGATAACTTAATAAAAGAAGCGTATGATAGAAGTTTATACGAAGTACGCGTTCAGCATATATTGATTAGAGTTGATAGAAATGCAAGTAATGATGCAGTTGAAAGAGCGAAAAAGCGACTTTTAGAAATTCGAAATCAGTTATTACGTGATCCAAGTGCAGAAAATTTCGCCACACTAGCAAGCAGTGACTCGCAAGATGATGGAACTAAAGAAAATGGAGGAGATCTCGGTTATTTAACAGCACTTCAAGTGGTGTATGAATTTGAAAATGCAGCATATAACACTAATGTGGGAGAGATTTCAGATATCTTCAGAACGGATTTTGGATTTCATATCTTACGAGTACAAGATAAGAGAAAAAGTAGGGGAGATATCCGTGTTAGGCATATAATGCTACGCACCGGCGAAAACTCGAATACTACATATGAGGAGGCAGAAAAAAAGATCACGGAGATACATGCTAAGATTACATCAGGTAAAGAGTCCTTTGAGGATATGGCTCGTAATTATTCCGAGGATTTTAGTAGTAAATACAATGGTGGACTAGTAAATTGGGTTAATCCAACGCAATTTGTAGGTGATTTACAAAGACAAGATTGGATTGAAAACGCTTACAAATTAGAGGCAAATGGACAAATGACTAAGCCATTCCAAACTGCATATGGTTGGCATATTCTAATGCGAGAAGATATCCGTCCAATTGGAAGTTTCGAGGATACCAAGAACACAATCAAAACGAAGGTACAACAGAACCCAAGATCCCAAATTTCAGTTGAGTCTTTTGTTTCTCGCTTGAAAGAAGAAGAAAATTATACGGAAAATACAGAAGTGTTAAATATGCTATTTGATTACTTGAAAGGAGATTCAGGACTAATCAAGGGTAAATTTGATTCTGACAATATGCCTGAAACAATTACAGTTAAACAAGATGGTAAGTCAGTTTCATACAGATATTTAGATGCAGAACTTTTCCGTTTTGCTGGTGAGCCATATTCTGTAGAAGAATTTGCAATGCGCTTATCTTCAAATAAATCTCCTATTAATAAAGATGTTTCTGAATGGGTGTCGAATGAATATAAGGATTGGGTTCGTGACGTTGCAATTGCTTATCAAAATGAGCACCTGGAAGAGAAGTCTCAGGAGTTCAAGTTCATATTTCAAGAGTATCGTGAAGGAATATTGATGTTTAATCGTATGCAAGAAATGGTTTGGGATAAAGCTAATAATGATTCAGTTGGTTTGGCCAATTATTTCCAAGCGAATATTAATGACTACCAATGGAATGATCGTTATAACGCTGAATTTTATTTCTGTGTAGATAAAAAGATGATGAAAAAGGTATTTAAACAAGTGAAAAAAGGCATTGGTGCTGATAGTTTACGCAGAGAACACACAAAAAATAATCAGTTAGATTTCAATTACAAGATTGGTAAATATCAATTATCAGATACTTTTTTATTCCCAAATAATGAAGTTTTGAAATTCTTATTTAACGATGAAAAATTCAAGACCAATCAAGATAAAGTGTATAAGCTAGGTGAATTAGGAAATGATTTTGTAGTTGTTAAGGTAAAAAGTTTTTTACCTGCTGGCCCCAAATCCTTAGACGAGACAAGAGGTCCAGTGGCATCAAAATATCAAACAGTTTTAGAAGAGGAATGGATATCTGATTTAGAAAGTCGTTACCCTGTTGTGGTTGACCATAATGTAATAGAAGATTTCAAAAGAAAGTTAAATGCTAAATAAGCTTAGCCAATATTTTCTGTTTTTTACAATGCTTTTAAGTAGCATTTCAAAAACAGATGCGCAAGTCCAGGGACCATTAATGCCTCCTCAATACGCCGATGGAATTTTGGCAGTAGTTGGGGAAAAGATTATTATGTTTTCAGATTTTGAAACGGAAAAGGTCCAACTTGCAAGAGGGCAAGCACTGCCTGATAGTCAGCGCGTTTTCTGTTTTTTACTAGATCAGTTGATTATGAGGAAACTAATGTTGAGTCAGGCAGAAATAGATAGTTTACCTTTGGATGAGGATCGTGTTGAAGCTGAAATTGACAACAGAATACGAAGTTTTCAAAGGCAAGCAGGAAGTATTGAGGAACTAGAACGTTATTTGGGAAAACCAATTCGAGAATTTAAGGATGAAATTCGTCCCAAGATGCGAGAGCAATTACTTGCTCAACAGATGCAATCCAAAATTACTGGAGATATTAGAATAAGTCCAAAGGAGGTAAAAGAGTTTTATGAGAGGATACCAGAGGATAGCCTACCTGTTGTTCCAACTCAGGTAGAGGTTGCTCAACTTTTAATTGAACTACCCATCTCAGATGTTGCTATTGATTTCACAAAAGGTCAATTAAATAATATTAGAAAGAGACTATTAAATGGTGAATCATTTGAAAAATTAGCCACAGCTTACTCAATGGATCCTGGTTCAAAAAATAATGGCGGATTATTACCAGAGTTTGGCCGTGGAGATATGGTTGGGCCATTTGAAAGAGTAGCCTTCAAATTAAAACCCGACAGCATAAGTCAAGTTTTTAGAACAGATTTTGGATATCACATTATGAAGCTAATCAAGCGTCAAGGTGAAAGAATTACAGCTGCACATATATTGATTAGACCTGAGAACACATCTAAGGATTACACTCAAGCCTCGAAGTTGGCGGATAGTATTTGGTTTGAATTAAGTAAAGGTGATATTAGTTGGTGCGATGCAGTAAAAAGAAATTCTTCTGAGACAATGGGAAATAGAGGCTATTGCGGTTTCTTAACCGATGAAGCAACCGGTCTACAAAAGAAAACATTTGAATCTTTGCCATCTGATGTAAAACAAGTAGTAGATAAAATGAAACCGGGTGAATTTTCTAAGCCAAAAATTACAGCTACACCGGATGGAAGAAGTATGTATCGCATACTTTATTTAAAATCTTATGTTGATCCGCATAGAGCAAATTTGATTCAAGATTATAGCATGATTCAAATGCAAGCCGAGGCAGAAAAAAAGCAAGGAGCAATTGAGTCTTGGGTTGAAAAATATAAAGATAAGACCTTTATTAAGGTTAACAATGCTGGCTTAAATTGTGAGAGCCTTCAAAAATGGAATACCAATGACTAAAGAAGAGATTATTCAATTAGCAGAATCGTTTCAACCTAAGTATGAGCAATTACGTAGTGAAATAGCCAAGGTTATTGTGGGGCAAGATGAGGTAATCAAGGCCTTAATCAATGCTTTGTTTTCGCATGGCCATGTGCTTATGGTGGGTGTTCCTGGATTGGCAAAAACTTTGTTGGTAAAGACTCTTTCAGAGGTATTAAGTTTAGAATTCAATAGGGTACAGTTTACTCCTGATTTAATGCCAAGTGATATTATTGGAGCGGAAATATTAGATGAAAACAGACAGTTTAAATTTATCAAGGGTCCAATATTTACCAATTTATTATTAGCTGATGAGATCAATAGAACCCCTCCTAAAACACAAAGTGCCTTGCTTGAAGCTATGCAAGAACGTCAGGTAACTGCGGCAGGAAGAAATCATGTTTTAGGGAAACCATTTTTTGTCTTGGCTACGCAAAATCCTATCGAGCAAGAGGGTACATATCCATTACCTGAGGCGCAATTAGATAGGTTTATGTATCAAGTTAATTTAGATTACCCAACCTTCGATCAAGAAGTTCAAGTCTTAAAACAAACAACCGAAGGTCGTAAAGTTGAGATAAATGCGGTAATGAATTTTCAGGATATATTGAACTATCAAAAAGTTGTAGAACAAGTTCCAGTTCCCGATTCTGTTTTTGAATATGCTGTTAACTTAGTTCAGAAGACACGTCCAACAGATTCAAAATCAACGGAAAATACAAAGAAGTATATTGCATATGGAGCAGGTCCAAGGGCAGGACAAAATTTAATCTTAGGTGCAAAATGTAATGCACTTATTAATGGTAAATTTTCTGTGGACCGTGAAGATATTCAAGCTGTAGCGAGATGGGTCTTGGGACACAGGGTAGTATTGAATTTCAAAGGTGAAGCTGAAGGCGTATCTGTAGAAAATTTAATACAAGAGTTACTTTAAAAGTACGTAAAAACAAAAAAGGCGGTATCGCGCCGCTACAACCTATTGCCCTTGCTTCTTTCCAGACCTGGGGGAGTTCATAGGGAGCTGGCCGTACCGCCGAAACAAAGATACGTTGATTTTAATGCATGACCAAAGGTTATATAATCCTTTGTATCTTTGAAACTCAATGATTTTACAATCTCAAAATTTAGTTAAGCAATACGGCTCGAAAAAAGTAGTTAATGATGTTTCTGTTCAAGTAGAACAGGGAGAGATTGTAGGCTTATTGGGTCCAAATGGTGCCGGAAAAACCACTACGTTTTATATGGTTGTTGGTCTTGTAAAACCCGATGAAGGGAAGATAGTGTTAAACAACCAAGATATTACATCTGATGCAATGTATAGGCGCGCTAGAAATGGTATAGGATACCTCCCACAAGAGGCATCGGTGTTCAGAGATTTAAGCGTGGAGGACAATATTAAAGCTATCTTAGAGGTAACTAAACTTACTCAAAGCGAACAAAAGGATAAGCTTGAAGAATTGATTTCTGAATTTGGTCTTGGTCGTGTTAGAAAAAATTTAGGTAAGGTTCTAAGTGGAGGCGAAAGAAGAAGAACAGAAATTGCCCGTGCATTAGCCACCGATCCAAGTTTTATTTTATTGGATGAACCATTTGCAGGTGTAGATCCTATTGCTGTTGAGGATATTCAATCCATTGTTTGGAAGTTAAAGGATAAAAATATTGGTATTTTAATTACTGATCACAATGTTCAGGAGACTCTTAGTATTACAGATCGCGCATATTTAATGTTCGAAGGTAAAATGCTAAAACAAGGAACGGCGGAGGAACTGGCATCTGATGAAATGGTGAGAAAAGTATATCTAGGTCAAAATTTTGAACTCAAAAGAAAGACCTTTCAAAGCTAATTCATGCGCTTTTTTATTTCAGACAGCACTAATCCGTATTTTAATTTAGCCACTGAGCAATATTTATTACACGATTTTTCTGAAGATGTATTGTTCTTATGGCGCAGTGATAATGCTGTGGTGCTTGGTAAACATCAAAATGCCTGCGCCGAAGCTAATTATGAATTCTGCAAAGAAAATAATATAAAAATAGCCAGAAGATTAAGCGGGGGAGGTACTGTTTTTCATGATTTAGGCAATATAAATTTCACCTTAATTCGGAATCTTAAAGATGGAATGTCGAAAGCTGTGGATTACCGTTTCTTGCTCGAACCCATCCGGAAAGTATTGTCAGATTTAAATATAGAAACTACTTACAGCAAACGCGACGACCTATTGCTAAATAACCTAAAAATAAGCGGCAATGCTCAGCATATTCATCAACGTGGTTTAAGAAATCTACACCATGGCACACTGCTTTATGATTCAGATTTAAAAAAGTTAAATACGGCAATTCGGAGTACTGGAACCTATGAAGGCAAATCGGTACCAAGCAATAGAAGCGACGTTACCAATATCCGGGAGTACTATAATTATGGAGAAACTCAGGAATTTATGAGAATATTTGGGGATGGTATTATTCAATTATTTACTGCAAAAAAAATAGGCTTAACTGATGATGAAATTCTAAAAATAAATAAAATTATGGCAGATAAATTTACTCTAGAATCTTGGATTTTGGGATATAGCCCTGCCTATTTTCACAAAAGGGTTTTTGAATTTAATGGCCGCAATTATGAATTACAGATGGAAGTTAAAAATGGAATAATTTATAGTTTAAATATTCAATCTCAAGTTGAGAATGCAACTCAATTAAATTTTCAAAATTTAATAGAAAAGGAATTAGAATGGGACAAAGTTTGTGAAGGATTCTCAGTTGAAGATGAAAAATGGTTAATTAAATTGTTTTAAATGAAGAAGGCAGAAAGAGTAAAATTTGTTGCTGAAACATTAGAAAGATTATATCCAACTACTCCAATCCCGTTGGATCATAATGATGCATATACGCTTCTTATTGCAGTTTTATTGAGTGCTCAATGTACGGATGAAAGAGTTAATAAAATTACTCCATCATTGTTTGAAAAAGCGAGCAATCCATTCGACATGATAAAAATGGATGTTGATGAAATACGGGAAATTATAAAACCGTGTGGTTTATCTCCTTTTAAGAGTAAAGCAATTTATAATTTAAGCAATATTTTAATTGAGAAATATCAAGGAGAGGTGCCAAATTCTTTTGAGGAGTTAGAAGAACTTCCTGGGGTAGGTCACAAAACAGCGAGTGTTGTTATGAGTCAGGCCTTTGGAGTGCCGGCTTTTCCTGTAGATACTCATATTCACCGACTAGCACAAAGGTGGAAGCTTACTAATGGTAAAAACGTTGAACAAACGGAAAAAGATTTGAAAAGGTTATTCCCAAAGGATACTTGGAATAAGCTTCATCTGCAAATTATTTTCTTTGGACGTGAGTATTGTCCTGCTCGAGGGCACAAAGAATCTGAGTGTCCCATTTGCTCTCAAATAACAAAGAAATAGTGTAATACCATTTACCTTTTATTTTTATTTGGTATTAAGGCAGTATGACAATTGTTAGAATACCAAAGCCATGTCATGAGTCTTGGTCAAAAATGTTCCCCACAGAGCAAGGAAAATTTTGTTTGTCTTGTGAGAAAGAGGTGGTAGATTTTTCAGATAAATCTGCTGAAGAAGTAGTTAATTTTTTCCAATCCAGAACTAATCCTGAAGAGAGGGTTTGTGGTAGGTTTAATGTCCAAGATTTAGAAGCACCTGTGCGCAAAGCTGGGTTTAATTATAAGTTTATTAATTGGGGATTAGGTGTTTTGGTGGGTTTCCTCCAATCTTGTGGTTGGGGAAAAAGCCAAACTACAGGAGAAATTATTGCTTCTGATAATTTTGTAAAAATTGATAGAACTCAGACAAATACCTCCAGTATATTAGGAAAAGTTGCACCAAAATTAAGAGATACAAGTAGTAAATATGTGGATACTCAAGTTATGGGAAATATAATTACGCCCCAACAAAAGTCAATTGATTCAGTGAATGTTGAGTCAGCAATTGAAAAAATAAAGGGTGAAGTAATGATGGGTGATGTGAAGGAAATAGATTGTAAGAAACGTGTTAATCATCTAACAGGATTAGTAGTACCAGACATAGAACAAAAAGTTATTATGGGTGATACTACTTTACCTATTAAAACAAATATTAAAAAATAGAATTAATCTCTATTTCTTGAAGTGTTACTTCTTCTTTTCTTTCTAGTATTTGGTCTGTTTTCAGATCTTCCTTCTGAATTATTTTTATCATTTCTAGAAGAGCCATGCGAATTTTTAGGTCTTCTTCTTTTATTTCTGGAAGATTTGTGCTCTCCTTCTTTTCTATCTCTGCCTTCTTTGTTGTTAGATTGGTGTCTAGAGTTTCTTTTTTGAGGAAGTTCAATTCTAAATTCATGTTCCATTTCCGTCAAAGAGTCTTCTCCAAAAGCTTTCCAAACTTCAAGAAGTTTTTTGTGTTCACCTGGGCTACAGAATGACATTGCCAAACCTTCTGTTCCCGCTCTACCCGTTCTTCCAATTCGGTGGGTGTAGGTCTCTGCATCTTCAGCCATATCAAAATTTAAAACATAATTTAACGATTGAATATCTACTCCACGTGCAGCAACATCTGTAGCAACTAAAACCCTATCTCTACCTATTTTAAAACTATCTAAATTTCTTGTTCTTTCACGTTGAGATTTGTCTCCATGTATTGCACAGCAGTTGTGATTGTGTTGACGGAGAGTTTTAACGAGTTTATCGGCTCCTAATTTAGTTCTAGTAAATACGAGCAGTGAGTCCATTTCTGGATCTTCCAACATTTGAAGTAATAATTCTTCCTTATTTTTCTGAGCAATAGCAAAAAGCCACTGGTCGATTTTTGGTTTTTGAAGTTCAGTTGGAAGGATATCAATTTTCTCTGGTTGGTTAAGAATTTCTTCAGATAAAGTTCTAATCTCAGGAGAAGCTGTTGCCGAAAATAAAAGTGTTTGAATACTTTCTGTATCAAGCTTTTCACGAATTTTCTTGATGTCATCGATGAATCCCATATCCAACATTCTGTCGCACTCATCTAGTACAAAAGTATTAACACTGTGTAATTTTACGTGTCCCTGCTTCATGAGGTCTAAAAGTCTTCCCGGAGTGGCAATAACCACTTGGCAACCTCTTTTTAATCTGTCTACTTGACGCATCTGAGGTACACCACCATAAATAAGGTTGATTTTTATTTCAGTGTGAGCTGCATATTTTTTGAAGTTGTCTGCAATTTGATGAGCTAATTCTCTGGTTGGCGCTAAAATCAAAGTTTGAATTTGCTTTGGAGAGCTCCCTTCAAGCTTTTGAATAATTGGAATTGCAAACGCAGCAGTTTTACCGGTTCCTGTTGGAGCGGTAGCAAATAAGTCATTACCATTTAAAATGGTTGGAATTGCCATTGCCTGTATAGGCGTAGGCTGGCTGTAGCCCTGTGCTTCGACAGTGGCCAGCAATTGGGGTGTTAACCCCAGGCTTTGAAATGTTGTCATTCAATAATAATAAGGCAACGCTTTAAGCAGAAAATCTCGCGTTGGAATCCTTTTGATTCGAACTGTAATAGCTCCCACTCGCAAACAATTGCGCGGCAAAGTTAGAGTTAAATAATGACAATAACATGGTGAATCGTCTTTTTTATTTAGTAATTGACCTAATTCTCCGTTTTCTATGTTGTATTTTTGAAGTATGACCAAGCAGAATTTAGAGTTTAACAAGAATGAAGATGTAAATAAGCAATTATGGGATTTAGTTCAGTCTAAACTGAATAAAATTGCTAAAGGTGGAGGTGAAAAATCTGCTTCTAAACAAAAGGCAAAGGGTAAATTATTAGCCCGGGAAAGAATTGAATATTTGCGCGATACCGATAGCGAATGGATTGAAATAGGGGCTTTTGCTGGTTATGAGCAATATGAGGAGTACGGCGGATGCCCTGCTGGAGGCGTTGTTGCTGGAATAGGTTATGTTGCAGGTAAACAATGTGTTATTGTGGCAAATGATGCAACAGTTAAGGCGGGGGCTTGGTTTCCTGTAACAGGGAAGAAGAATTTAAGGGCGCAAGAAATTGCAATGGAGAATAGACTTCCAATTATCTATTTGGTAGATAGTGCAGGGGTGTTTCTTCCAATGCAAGATGAAATATTTGCAGACAAAGAACATTTTGGTAGGATGTTTAGAAATAACGCCAAGATGAGTGCAATGGGAATAACTCAAATTGCGGCAGTTATGGGAAGTTGTGTCGCAGGTGGAGCATACTTGCCAATAATGAGTGATGAAGCGCTTATTGTTGAAGGCAACGGAAGTATTTTTCTTGCAGGAAGTTATTTGGTGAAGGCAGCAATTGGCGAGTCTATAGATAATGAAACTTTGGGAGGTGCAACCACACAAACTGAAATTTCAGGTGTTATCGACGATAAATTCAAAGATGATCCTACATGTTTGGATCGTATCAAGTTTATTATGGATAAACTAGGTGATTTCGAAAAATCAGGAATTGATAGAAAAGAACCTAAATCACCTACTTTAAAACCCGATGAAATTTTTGGAATACTTCCTATGGATAGGGCAAAGCCATATAAAACTATTGAAATTATTAAGCGTTTAGTGGATTCTAGTGAATTTGAACAATACAAAGAGGATTATGGAAAAACCATTATTTGTGGTTACGCGCGAATTGATGGATATGCTGTTGGTGTAGTTGCCAATAATAGAGAAATTGTGAAAAATGCGAAAGGCGAAATGCAGTTTGGAGGTGTAATTTATTCGGATAGTGCAGATAAAGCGGCACGATTTATTATGAATTGCAATCAGAAGAAAATTCCATTAGTGTTTTTACAAGATGTTACTGGATTTATGGTTGGAAGTAGAAGTGAGCATGGTGGAATAATAAAGGATGGTGCTAAGATGGTAATGGCTATGAGTAATTGTACTGTGCCCAAGTTCACAGTAATAATGGGTAATAGTTATGGAGCAGGTAACTATGCAATGTGCGGTAAAGCGTATGACCCTAGATTAATTGTTGCTTGGCCTAGCGCAAAAATTGCAGTTATGGGTGGTGATCAGGCGGCAAATACCTTACTTCAAATTGAAAAATCTAGATTAAATAGCAAAGGCGAACCCATTTCTGAAGCAGAAGAAAAGGAATTACTGGATAGAATCAAAGGCAGATACGAAAATGGAACTAAACCCGAATTTGCAGCTTCTAGGCTTTGGGTAGATGCAATTATAAATCCTTTAGAAACAAGGAAGTGGATTTCTATGGGTATTGAGGCAGCTGATCATTCTCCCATTGAAAAATTTAATCCGGGTATACTACAAACTTAAGCTATTTAGTCCCGACTCATTAGAGTCTCGGCTTTATGGTAAACTGGGGTCCATATTAAACCAACCTTACTTTTTTAAAAATGCTGCTGTGTAAGTATTAATCCAATCATTGACTGTCATTTTTTTGAATAACTCTCCCAATAGGTTATAGGGTATATGCTCAACTTTTTTGAATCTAACGCAGCTTTTACCCATGTCTAATTTTGTGGGTGCAACTTTTTTATATTCTTCTTGAAACCATTGTAACAATTCTGGCTTTGCATATATACCCATATGATATAGAGCTATGAAGTTTTTTTGTGATGCTATATTAATGAAGGGTAGTGGGAGTTTAGGGTCACAATGATAACCCGCTGGAAATAATGAATGTGGAACTACATATCCCGGCATTGAATAATTGATTTGTGCTTCAAAGCCTTCAGGAAGGTTTTTCTCCATTAAGTCCAAGATCTTTTTAATTGCGTCTTTTCTATCTTGAGGAACTTTGTTAAGATAATCTTCAATAGTATTGCTTTCGTATTTCATTTTGGTAAATTTAAAGTATATGTCTGTTTGGTATACTTATATTATTGCTGATATACTGTTTTTAACACACTTGAAAATACTTCAACTCCATGGGCACCACTCAAGCTGAATTTTTCATTAAATAGAAAATACGGCACACCTCTTGCACCAATTTGTTGGTCATGTATTGATCTTTCTCAATAGCTTGAATTATGTCCCTATCTTGATTAGGTAAAACCATGAGATTATTAATATCTAATCCTATATCATCACAAGCTGTTGTGAGAATATCTACAGATTCAATATTAGCACCTTCAACAAAATATAATTCGAACAGGCGTTTATATAATTCACTGGCTTTGTTGTGTTTTTGTGCAAAATGGAGAAACGCGTGAGCATTTATTGAATTACAAATTTTAACAGAATCAAAATTATATGTAATTCCTACTTCTTGTCCTTTTTCAATTAAATGATTATGATTTTTAGCAAGTTCAGATTCGGAATAACCAAGCTGTTTAATCAGATAATCGTTCATGTTAAGTCCTTCTTGGTATTTGGCTTCTGGATTTAACTGAAAACTTCGATATGTAATTTCAACTTCTTTGGTAAAACCCACTTTTTCAATTGCCAATTCTAATTGTTGTTTTCCTAGATAGCAGAAAGGACAAAGAATATCACTCCAAATTTCAATTTTCATTTCTACGAAAATACGTCGTTGGAGACGATATAATCCTAACTTTGCTATTCATGAATTACCTGTCGGTAGAAAAAGTAATTAAAACATGGCATGATCATCCCATTTTGAGGGAAATCTCATTTGGAGTTCAACAAGGTCAAAAAATTGCCATAGTAGCAGGAAATGGACAAGGTAAAAGTACTTTGCTTTCAGTAATTACAGGATTGGAATCTCCAGATTCAGGTATTTCAGTTATAAGAAAGGGAATTAGATGGGCCATACTTCCACAAGAGCCAGAATTGGACTCTCAATTATCCGTTTTAGAAAACATATTATTTGAGAAAAATGAAATAACTGAATTAGTAAAGAAATATGAGGAGGAATTAGAAAAAGCAAATCCTGATGTCAATATCATTGACTCATTGAATGAAAAAATGAGCGAGCTAGATGCCTGGGATTATGAAGCTAAAGTAAAACAGGTTTTAGGTAAACTAAATATTCATCAAACTGATCGTTTAGTAGGAGTCCTTTCGGGAGGCCAGAAGAAACGAGTAGCTCTCGCAAAAGTACTTTTAAGTCAGCCTGATTTTATTATTTTAGATGAGCCAACCAACCATCTTGACTTGGAGATGATTGAATGGTTAGAAGGGTTTTTAGCTCAAAAAGATTTGACCTTGTTATTGGTAACACACGACCGTTATTTCCTCGATAGAGTATGTCAATCAATTATTGAAATTGATAACGGTGAATTACGTCAATATCAAGGGAATTTCTCATATTACATGGAGAAAAAGGCGGAGCGTGAAGCCCAAATTGCTTCAGAAATAGAAAAGGATAGGAATTTATACCGTCGTGAGTTAGAATGGGTACGAAGAATGCCCAAAGCGAGAGGGACAAAAAGTAAAAGTAGAATAGAATCTTTCGATCAATTATCTGAAAAGTTAAAATCAACACGAAAAAAATTAGAATTGAACTTTAGCATGCGTACTGAGCGCATGGGTTCGAAAATATTGGAAATGCACCACGTCAAAAAGGCATTTGGCAATTTAAAGATATTAGAAGATTTTAACTATGTATTCAGGAATAAAGAAAAGGTTGGAATTATTGGCCCCAACGGAGTAGGTAAAACTACATTTTTGAATATGATAATGGATTTGGATTCTGTTGATGGCGGTAAAATTGTGCGTGGAGAAACTGTCAAGTTCGGTTATTATACCCAACATACTTTTAAGGTAGACGCTTCGAAAAAAGTGATAGATGTAATACGAGAAGTAGCCGATTGGATACCGATGGCGAACTCTCATAAACTCACAGCTTCTCAATTATTGTTGAATTTTGGATTTGATTACCCAAAGCAGCATGATTTTGTTTCTAAGTTAAGTGGCGGAGAATTGAGGAGGTTACATCTGTGTAGAATTTTAATGGATGCACCTAATTTTTTAATTCTGGATGAACCAACCAATGATTTAGATATTCAAACTTTATCAGTTTTGGAGAATTTCATTGAAAATTATAGTGGATGTGTTCTTATAGTAAGTCACGATCGTTATTTCATGGATAGAATTGTTGACCATTGCTTGATATTTGAGGGAGATGGTATGGTCAGAGATTTTCCTGGAAATTATTCTGAATACAGAGAAACTAGAGATATTGAGGATGAGGAAAGGCAACAAAAGAAAAAAGAGGAGAATAAACCTAAAGAAATAAAGGCCAATAATGAAAGTATCTCAGATAAGCCTCGAAAGATGACCTTTAAAGAGAAGTTTGAGTTGGAGAAAATCAATGAAGAATTGGAAAGGCTGCACTTCGAAAAAGAGAGTCTTGAAGCTGAGCTTTCTACTTTAACTAGTGAATTTGAAGAAATTTCGAAGATTTCAGATAGACTCAAAAGTATTTCTGACAGGGTTGATGAATTGGAATTCCGTTGGTTGGAACTTTCTGAATTAGAGGGATAAATAGATAATCCACAAATGCTAATAACCTAGTTTTTGCCGGGTCGAATTATTGTACTTTTTTTGTAATATGTCAAAACATGCTTATGTATTTCCAGGTCAAGGTTCACAATTTATCGGAATGGGTAAAGATCTTTATGAAGAAAGTAATTCAGCTAAGGAATTATTTGAAAAGGCAAATGATATTCTAGGTTTTAGAATTACTGATATAATGTTCAATGGACCAGAGGAAGATTTAAAGCGTACTGATGTTACTCAACCCGCTATTTTTATTCATAGTGTTATAGCTGCAAAAGAGTTAGGTAGTGATTTTAATCCAGATATGGTTGCCGGGCATAGTTTAGGTGAGTTTAGTGCTTTAGTTGCGGCAGGAGCAATGAGTTTTGAGGATGGATTAAAGCTAGTTCAACAGCGTGCACAGGCAATGCAGGAAGCATGTGAGTTAACACCAGGAACAATGGCTGCAGTATTAGCTTTGGCTGATGATACAGTTGAAAATGTATGTGAAGTTATCGATGGTATTGTAGTTGCTGCAAATTATAATTGCCCGGGTCAATTAGTTATTTCAGGTGAATTATCTGCAGTTGAAGCGGCGTGTGAGAAAATGAAAGAAGCTGGCGCAAAAAGAGCATTAATACTTTCTGTTGGTGGGGCATTTCACTCGCCTTTAATGGAGCCGGCTAGAGAAAAACTGGAAGCAGCAATAAAAAATACCAATTTCGCAGAACCTATCTGTCCTATTTATCAAAATGTACCGGCAACTTCGATAACATCTCCAGAAGAAATTCAGTCGAACTTAATCGCCCAATTAACCGCGCCTGTAAAATGGACTCAATCTGTTCAGAATATGATTGCAGATGGAGCAGAAGAATTTACCGAGGTTGGACCAGGAAAGGTACTTCAAGGTCTAGTGGCCAAAATTAAAAGAGGTTAATTAGAGTTTCGAATAACATTTATCGATCCGGAGATTTCTTTCGGGTATTGAGGGTGTGCCGTTTCAATGATTCGGATGATAAAAAAATATGTTCCAGAGGGAACATCTAAACCAGTATTTGATACTTTGCCATTCCAACAGATCGTTGGGTTCGTTGAGTAATAAACTTCCGCACCCCATCTATTGTAAATATAAATTTCTGCTTTTTCACAGGTAATTGAAATCCCCTCAAACTCCCAACAATCGTTTAAGCCATCATTATTTGGTGTAATAACATTTGTGAGGGTGAAATCTTGGGGAATAAAAGAACTATCAATTACGGTAAGGTCAATAGTATCTTTACAACCAGTTGTTGTATTTTTTAAATATACTGTTGGATAATATGTGCCATTTGTATTGTATTGGTGATAATTCTTCGGATCATCTGTGCTATCTGATGTGGCATCACCGAAATTCCAAAAAATAGAATCGAAATAACTACCGTTTACCTCAAAGAAAACTCCGGATACGCATGGCTCAATATAATGGTCGATGGTTGCCTTTGGTGATTCTACTACTTGAATTTCTCTATTAAAAACAGAATTCACATTGCAACTATTCGTGTCAGTTACAGTTAATGTGACCGTGTATTTTCCGACACTATCGTAAGTATGAGTTGGATTGAATTTATTTGAAATATTACCATCACCAAAGTCCCATTTATATTCAGCATTATACTGTCTAATAGGTGTAAATGTATGCGTAAGCCCCAAGCAAAGTACAGGTGCTGTATTAAACTCGGCATCTATTGAATAACCTAAACGAAAGTCTAATTTAAAACTTGCATTTGAGCATCGAATACTTACATTATCTTCAAAAGCTGCGCCGGTTGTAGTAGGGAAATCATTAAGTCCCGGCGGGTTATTTGGGCAGGATGCGCATACTGATTGATATACAATTCCTCTTTTGTCAAATCTACTTGTGCCGCCATCAACATGGTCCTCACTTTGATCTCCCCCAAAGTAACTTGCATAAAGTAAACTTTGAGCATCTCTGGAAAGCGCAATTAAATAAAAATCGTTGCCATCTGTAGTGTTTTGATGTGCGTCAGAGGTAATTTCCAATCCATCCGTAGTCCCTGGGTTTCCAACTCCAATATTCGACCCCCAACCTGAAAAATAAATATTGTAGCATTCATCAACCATAAAGGCGGAAGGACTTAAATCGGGGATTCCCCGTGAAGGATTTCCAAACGTAGTTTGCCAAATTAATGAGTCGAGATTATTGGTGAAACAACCGAGTGCTTGAGGTGATAAATCATCGCCATAGATATTGGATGTTCTAGTAACTCCGCTGGTAGTTTGAGCTGTGAAGTATACTTTATCATCTGGATCTAAATCAATAAAGTAGATTTGATCGTTTCCCTGTAATTGTGTTACAGGAGGGAGGTCACCTCTCCATAAAGTTCCCTTTAGCCACTTTCCTGTATTTGGATTTAGTTTAGCAATAAAACCTTCTGTGCCGTCTTTGTAGGTTTGAATGTAACCTGTATTATCGGCAAATGGAAAGTCATTACTCATAGTGCCACCACCAATAAATAAGTTTCCTTTAGAATCAAATCTACACGAGTAAGCTGCATCATCTGCACTACCGCCAATATATGTGCCCCAACGCATTGCACTTAAATTTGGAGTTGTAGAAAAAACCCATGCATCGGTTTTGCCTTTTATTGTAGTTTGATCAAGGCTTTGAGCCATTATTAGGTCGGATGATTGGCTACAAGTAGCAACATAGATGTTCCCATATTTGTCGGCCGTAACATCACCTCGATAATTATCGGCGTAGTTAAATAGCAATTGGCTACGACGAGTCCCTGAATTAGTTTGAAAAGCATCATCAAATTGACCGCCTAAAAATGTTCCACCTAGAAGGGTGCCGCCATCTTCACTTAGCTTCATTAAGATTAAATCAGAACCCGTGCTTTTTGATTTTTGGATACTTGAATCGGGATGTACAGGGAAGTTTTGTGAAAGGGTGCTCCCCATCACTATCAGTTCGTTATCAAAATTTGTACATAATGAATGCGGATATTCGTTATTGCTTCCACCTATATATGTTGCATAAAGTAGAGTACTTCCATCTGCTGAGTATTTCGAAATACTTATATCACAAGGTAGGTTAACAGGCTCTGCTTGATTATTACTTCCTCCATAAGTGGTTTGAAATGCACCGGTAGTAACGGGGTATATTCGGCTGTTTGCATCTACAATGCCACCTGCATATAGGCATCCTTTTTCATCATATGTGGCTGTAAAACCAAAATTATCTGCTTGGGATCCGCTGTAGGTACTAAATACTAAAACTGGATCGATAAATAATGATTTTTGATTATCAATGGGTTTATTATGTTGTAATTTTATTCTCCCTTCATCATCTATGAAAAAATTTGAAAGTAACCAATTTTTATTGTTGTCTATTATTTGATAGGCTTTTGGAGGAGTTATTTTAAAACTTGCGTTTTGTGAGTTGATACTCAAATAATTCCCAAGCAATTCTACGGAATCAATGCCTTCAAACGACATTGAGATGTCTTCGGAATTAGCTCCGGGTTTTAATATCCAATCAAACTCGTATGCATTATTTATTGAATCAACATAAATACTAAAGTCAATATTGGGATAGACATTTTGAAGAGTTACTTTTTTAAAAACTTCTAGTTTCGTGATCCAATCTTTGGGCTTATTTCCTAAGTAAAAATTTAAATAATAATTAGCTGTATTTCCAAATTTTACCGAGTCGGCACTTAAACAATTGTCGAATTTCATATCAATTACTTGATAACGAATATTGAACTGTGTATCTAGGTCTTTAAAGTGAAGTGATTTGTGTATTTTAGGATGATCTTCTTCTTTAATTATTTTAAAGCGGATTCTATCTTCCAGTATATAAATGTTTCCAAGAGAATGTTCGGCATATGCAATAACGGTTTGATTTTCAACTGCATTCTCTATTTGACCTTTATTTGGGATAAAAATATTTCCTTGAGCAAGTGACACTTTGCAGTAGAGAAAGTGAAACACCAATAAAAATATTGATAACCGCATTATAACAAAGTTAGTAAATTGGTTATAATGTGGTGTTGAGTTTGTAAGTGATTACTCAATAATTACGTTTAGCCCAGTTGCATTTTCGATAATGCTGGCCATATTTTCAGCAGATTCGTTGTAAGCGAAGGTTCCATTAAAGAGTTTATCGGTATTTGTATTAATACTGATTTTTTTCTGTGTTTGGAAACTTATAACAGCTAGTACTTCTGTAATAGGGGCATTTTGGAAACGGTAGACTTTATCGTCGAATTGAACGGTGGAAGACTCTTTGGTTCCAGAAGAAAGAGTTGAATTATTGGCAGAAGTAAATTCATTTTTTACAAGAATTACTTCTTCTGATTCAGTTTCAACTTTTACTCTACCGTGATTAACAAATACCTCTGTATTTTCATTTGAGTATGAGCGCACATTAAATCCGGTACCCAAAACAGTGATTTTTGAGTTCGAAGTTTCAACTGTAAACGGTGCGTTTTTATTGCGTGTAACCTCAAACCTAGCTTCACCGGAAAGATTTATTTTACGTTGTTGTTCACTAAAGGAATATGTCACTTTAGAATTGGGAGTTAAAAATATTTCGCTGCCATCTGGTAATGAAATATTTTTTCCATTATAGCTTCCTGTTTCAATAGCGATAGTTTGATTATTCGAATTTGTGCTTGGTAAGAAGTAGAAATAACCTCCTAATGCAAATATTGCAATGGCTGCAGCAATTGATACCCACTTTCTATATGATATTGAAAGATTTGAATTTTGATTGTTATTTGAACTAGATTGATTGATTTCATTTTTGATACGATTCCAAGCCGCATCTGTTGATTTACTTTCAGACGGTTTGTATCCTTTCGTAAGATCCCAAATATCTCGGTATTCGTTGTGGTTATTTTCTGTTGACATTTATTTGGGTTATTTTGAAGTTAAAACAAGATTATCTGAGGACATAGCTCTAACTTGTTGTTGAATTATAGCTACGGTATTCATAAACTGTGGGTTTTGTTTGAGCCAATCTTCAAGTTTTCTAGACTCTTCTTTGCTCATTAGGCCTGCAGCGTATTTGGTGATTACATTAGATTCTAATTGTTCTTTCATGATGATTAAACACGTGTTCTCATTCTTTATGACACGAAGATTTGAGGTATCCCCCAAAAAAGTTTAATTTTTTTTCAATTTGTTTAGATCCCTGTATTTATATGCGTTTTCGATAATTTCAACTACAGATTTTCCGTCAGTGGGAGGTATGTCTGCTGTTGATTTTCCGTTTAATGTGTCAACTACATTCTGAATAATATATGAATGATTATTGGCACTTCCTTCGTAGCCTTCAGGATACAAATTAGGCGCTGCAGTAGGTGTAAGTTTAGGGAAAATTAGGTCTTGAGCATGAACATAGGTGATTTTATCCATGTATTGACCGGAAGCCTTAATAGTCCCTTTTTCAGCTATTATCGTGATAGAACTTTCAAAGTTTTTATCGTAAATACTTGTGGTGTATTGGAATAAACAGTTGGCTTCATAATCAGGTAAGTAGAAGTTTACATTTCCTGAATCTTCAAATTCTGTATTGTATTTATGATTGTGGTTAAAATATTCAGCATTTCGAACTTCTACTTTTTTGAAGATCCAAAACAAGAGATCTACAAAATGTGAAAACTGTGTAAATAGGGGGCCTCCATCAAGACTAAGTTTTCCGTGCCAGTGTCCATCCGTGTAATAACGTTCATCACGATTCCACGCGCATTGTATTTGTACGGTATAAATTTCTCCGAGCACTTTACTTTCTACTGTCTGCTTTAACCATTGAGATACAGGGGAATATCTATTTTGCATAACACAGAAGACATGTAGATTTTTAGAATTAGCAAGATTTAAAATTTCACTAGCCGTATTTGTATCTAAACACATTGGTTTTTCAATTACAACGTGTTTATAATGATTTAACACTTGTATTGCTAACTCTCCATGCGATGAGTTTGGTGTACAGATATGAACCACATTAATTTTGGGGTCGGTGAGGATGCTTTCTAAGTTATTTTTTGAAGATGGGAGAATATTTTTTTCAGGGTCACTATCGTAAGACGCAATAAGGCTAATACCTAAATTTTTAGTAATCTCTTCAATATGTCTTTTACCAATATGTCCGGTGCCAATTACAGCAGCACCAATTGTTGTGGTCATGTAGTTTACAAAAATGCGAAACTTTTACATAAGAGGTGATATTCTGCAACAAATAGTTTGAAATTAGCGCATTGAATGTTTTATTTTGCGACTGCTTATGATAAAGGAGACGGTATTAGTAATTGGTGCTTCAGGACAGTTAGGTACGGAGTTGGTAGAAACATTGCGTGGTATTTATGGTGAATCAAATGTAATTGCATCTGATATTCGTAAGGGAGAAGGAGCGGTTTTTGAAAATGGACCATTTGAGGTTTTAGATATTCTAGATACCGTTCGTTGGAGAGAGATACTGACAAAATATAAGCCCACACATATTTACCACTTAGCCGCTCTGTTGAGCGCAACTGCAGAGGTCAACCCTGAATACGCATGGAAATTAAACATGGATGGATTATTTCATGTCTTAGATGCGGCAAAAGAAGAAGGAACAGGTATAAAACGCGTTTATTGGCCTAGTAGTATTGCTGCCTTTGGACCTAATACACCAAGACGTAATACACCTCAATATGGACCTATGGACCCTACTACGGTTTACGGTATTACTAAATATACTGGTGAATTATACATTCAATATTATAAAAATCGTTATGGAGTTGATACGAGAAGTTTACGTTATCCAGGATTAATTGGTTATAAATCCGCTCCAGGTGGGGGAACAACGGACTATGCCGTTCAAATTTACCATGATGCTTTGGCAGGTGTTGAACACGAATGTTTCTTGAAAGAAGGAACAGTGTTACCAATGTTATACATGCCTGATGCTATTCGTGCTACTCTTGAGGTAATGCATGCTCAAGAAGAAAAGATTAACATGCGCATGAGTTATAATCTGGCAGGTATGAGTTTTGGACCTGAAGAAATTACTCAGAGTATTCAAAAGCATTTACCAGACTTTAAAACAATTTACAAGCCAGACTACAGACAGGCAATTGCTGAAAGTTGGCCAGCAGTGATTGATGATTCTCTAGCCAATGACCACTGGGGATGGAAACCTGAATTTGATTTAGATTCCATGACAACTGATATGTTGTTAAATTTGAAAAAACTTTAGACCGATCGTTTAAGAAAAAGTATTGATCGTATCCATAAAAGACATCAATAACAATCCAAATTTTAGGAAATACTTGCTATTCCAATAGCTTTTCCAATAAGCGTAGTGGTTGTGCATCTTTCAACCAATACTTTTACAAACTCACCTTTTTTGTAAGACTCTTTAGGGAATACCACTACAAGATTTTGATCATTTCTTCCCATCCAGTCTTGATCGGATTTTTTACTACTATTTTCAATTAATACAATTACCTCTTTACCAATATAATCGGTGGATTTCTCCTTGGAAACTTTATTCTGAATAGCTATGATTTCACTTAATCTTCTACCTTTAACATCTTCTGGAATGTCATCAGTGAATTTTTTTGCTGCAGGGGTTCCTGGTCTCTCACTGTATTTATACATGTAGCTAAAATCAAATTTTGCCCACTCAATTAAAGATAAAGTGTCTTTATGTTCTTTCTCAGTTTCGGTGCAAAATCCCGCAATAATATCACATGAAATTCCGCAATCAGGAATAATATTTCGAATCATTGTAATTTTATCCATATACCATTCCCTAGTGTAATTTCTGCTCATTGCTTCTAGTACTCTTGAATTCCCACTTTGTGCTGGAAGGTGAATATAATTACAAATATTAAGATACTTAGCCATCACATGAACTACTTTTTCATTGATATCACGTGGGTGGCTTGTGCTGTATCTAATTCTCATATTGGGCACTGATTGTGCAACCATTTCTATTAAATCGGCAAAATCAATAGATTGATTTCTCTCTTCTTCCGTTAGTTTTTTGAAATCTTTCTTTGCTCCTCCTCCAAACCATAAAAAAGAGTCTACATTTTGGCCAAGAAGAATAAGTTCTTTGTATCCTTGGTTTTGTAATTCTATTGCTTCTTTAATTATACTTTTGGGGTCTCTGCTTCTTTCTCTTCCGCGGGTAAATGGAACCACACAAAAACTGCACATATTATCACAACCACGCATAATACTTACAAATGCATTTACCCCATTGGAGTTTAAACGTACTGGATTTAAGTCGCCATATGTTTCTTCACGGGATAATAAGACATTTATCGCTCTTCCTCCCTCGTCTACCTCTGCAACTAATTTTGGCAATTCACGATAACTATCTGGTCCTGCAACCACATCTACCAGTTTTTCTTCTTCAAGTAACTTATCTTTTAAACGTTCGGCCATGCATCCTAATACTCCTATGATTAAATCGGAATTTTGCTTTTTGTTTGATCGTAAATGAATAAGGCGAGTACGGATTCGTTGTTCTGCATTATCTCTTATTGCACAGGTATTTAAAAAAATAACATCTGCCTCCTCTTCCTGGTTTGTAGATTCAAAGCCATGTTCGCCCATTATGGAGGCAATAATTTCACTGTCAGAGAAATTCATTGCACAGCCATAACTTTCAATATAAAGTTTTCGGCTGCTTGCTGTTGTGGGTTCTAAGGTGCTCATGGATTTACAAAAATACAATCATTTCGCAGACAACTCCTTAAATCGCTCATAATTCTCAGCTTGTAAGGAGTTTTTCGTTTATTTGCACTACAATTATGAAACTTAAGTTTGCGGTAATAGTTTTTCTTTTCTGTTTTATTAATAATCAAGTAAGTGCACAAGAGAAGTCTTGGTCTGAAGACCAGGGTCAGTTCAGTGGTAATTTACTTCTTAACTATCAGAAGTATATTAGAGATGATAAAATTGGGGCCAATACTAGAGTTTATAAAGAAAATACCTCAAGTGTGGATGCTTGGTTGTTTATGAAGTATTCCAGAGGAGGCTATGATTTCATTGCTCGTTTTGACGCTTTTAATAATTCTCCTTTGCTAGACCCGTTAGACGCATACACAGCTCATGGAATTGGATTTTGGCAGATAAGTAAACAACATAAAAATTTAAATATTACCGTGGGTTCCTTTTATGATCAGCTGGGTTCGGGAATTTTATTTAGAGCCTACGAACAACGTCAAATAGGAATTGATTATTCACTTCAAGGGATAAGGTTGATTTATAATTTGAGTCCAAATTGGAGAATCAAAGCATTTTCAGGTAATCAAAAAGGAAACAAACAGTCCAATACTCGCTTCGACTATACTCCACAGGTTATATCTGGTATTAATATTGATGGTTTTCAAGATATTGGTAAAAATGGTAAATATGGCTCACTTCAATTGGGTGCATCCGGATTAAACCGAAATATAGATGCAGGTACAATGACAGAATTAGTATCTATTATTGAGTCCTATGATAGGGAAGATCAGTTCTTTCCAAAATATAATGTTTATGGATTTAATGGGTATTTTAATTATTCAATAGGTAATTGGAATATAGGTGGAGAAGCTAACTTCAAAACGCCGGAGGCAATTGTTAATTTTGATAACAAATTAGCACTCAAAGGAGGAAAAGTATATTATGGTACTTTGGGTTGGGGAATGCCTAGCATTACTTGGGGTAATGATGAAAAGGGTAGAGCAAAGAATAGGATGTCATTGGGGTTAAATTTACAATTAAGACATGTAGATCACTTTCCATTAAGAGCATCACCTAGAGATAACTTATTGAATGGATTAATTAGTTATTTGCCATCACTTACAAAACAAAATACTTACAGGTTGATGGCTAGATATAATGCTCCAGCGCAAGATTTGGGTGAAAATGGAATACAGGGAGAGTTAACAGCTAAAATCAATAAAGGAACAAGAATTACTTTAAATGCAAGTTATGTTCAATCATTAGCTAGTAATGGGGAGTTTGATTCAAGTTCAATGTCCATGAAGCCAGTTCAATTATTTAGGGAATATAATGGTCAATTAATTCAAAGTGTAGGAAAACACCAATTGAAATTAGGTTTGCAAAGTATTTTCTACAACCAAGCACGTTATGAACAAGAGCCAGAATATGAACCTGTTTATACCATTACACCATTTGTTGAATGGTTGCACAAAGTGGGTAGAGGAAAAAGTTTACGAATTGAAGCACAATATTTGAAGACAGACAAAGACCAAGGATCGTTTGCAAACTTATTAATTGAATATTATTTCAATAAGGAATGGTCAATGTCAATTGGTGATATGGTAAATATTGAACCACACAGATATGAAAGGATGACAATAGAGAACACGATCTTACATTATCCTATGGTGTTTGTAAGTTATAATCATGACAATAGTTTTTACACTTTATCATTTTTGAAGCAACAGCAAGGAGTTAATTGTTCCGGAGGTATCTGCAGGGAGGAACCAGCCTTCAGTGGCGTCAGATTTACTGTTTCGAGTAACTTTTAATTAAAGATCCCAGATACGGGTTCTTCTTTCTTGTGAATATTGTTTAATATTTATCCAAAAAGCGGCCACTAAATAAAAAATAATGGGTGAACCCAGAGTAAAGAAACTCGCATAAATGAATGACATGCGTACACTTCGCGTGGAAATATTCATGGTTTCACCTAATTGAGTACAAACTCCGAAAAGCGACTTTTCCAATGAATATTTTATCCAATTTCCCATATTCAAATTTAACAAAAATTATTAAATTTTGTTTTTTAAGTATAATGCCTGATCAAGATAAAACTCGGCAAGTTTAGTAAAAACAGGTTTAGAAAAAGAATTTTCTTTTTCATATACCGTTAACTCGATTTTTGTTGAAACATTGGTTCTTTCTTGCCGTGAGAGTTTATAAATTCGTAAGTGAGCTGCCTTGTTTTCGCGAGGTTTAAATATGATTTCCTGTATAATATTCCAACCTTCATTAATAAACAAATCAGGGTTAGTATTTTGATTATTAGGTAATAAAATCCATAAGCACCCAGATGGTGTTATCCATTCTTTAAGTTTATTTAAATACTTCAAAAATTCTTTTTTTGACCAATGTTTAGATTGGTTCTTTTGTTCATTATTAGATTTTAAATCATCAAAGAAAAAGGGAGGGTTTGAAATAATATGATCAAATTGGGTATCAGTTATATATTCAAATAAATCACATTCATTTATTATTACATTATTGTAGTTTTTTACATTCAATTTAGCATCTAAAATACTCCCTTTATGATTATCAATACCGATATACTTTGCATACGGCCATTTTTGATTTAAAAAATTAATCAATAATCCATTTCCACATCCAACATCCAAAACATTTTTTGGTTGATCTAAATCAATAAAAGCACCAAAAATACAGGAGTCCGTATTCACCCCAAGTGCCGAATTTTCTTGGTTTATAGAGAAGTTTTTAAAATGAAATGGTTTCCTACCCATCATTCAAACAAGTCTGAAATATTAAATCTGATTGGATCCTCAATCCATTTGTATCTTTCTTTTTCAAGAATCAGAATTTTTGATGCGTATGGGATGGCAACTTCAATGTCATGCGTACTGATTATGGCCGATTTTTGTAATTGTTTACACTCTTCTTGAATTAACTTCCAAAATTCTCTTTTACTTGAATAATCTAAAAACGAAGTTGGCTCATCCATAAGTAGAATTGAGGATTGCTGATTTAAACTTCGAGCGAGCATAAATTTTTGTTTCTCTCCTTCAGATAATATTGAAAATGCTTGATTTTTGAGATGTGTAATATTGAATTTTAAATAAAGCGACTCTAGGTTATGGCGATCAATATCATGACTTTTTGAAGTTGAAGCAACCTCATCAGCAGACATTAATTCTATCTGCGGTGTTTGAGAAAGTAACAATGAAAAATACTTAGAGCTATGTTCTAAATGGGATTCAATTCTTTTATTATTAATATATATGTCACCCTTTTCTATGGGCATAATACCCATCAAGGATTTTAAAAGAACCGATTTTCCAATTCCATTTTTTCCTAACAACAGAATTATCTCCCCCTTTTTCACTTCAAAGGATAAATCATAATGAAGTATACGTTTGTAATTTCCATTACCGGTGCAAGTAGATATGTTTTTTGTTCTTAACAAATTGATACAAAAATGGGATATTCGTGGTGTTATATGCAATTTTTATTACTAGATATTTCTAAACTTTATAAAGTGAGAGATTTAGCTTATCAAATTTGGAATGATCATTATCCTTCAATAATTGGACAGGAACAAGTAGATTATATGTTAAATGAGATGTACGATTTAGCCAGTTTGGAAAGACAATTTAATGAAGGCGATAAGTTTTACTTAGCTATGGAAAATACACAAGAACTAGGCTTTGCTTCAATATCAATGCAAGAAGATGGAGGTTGGTACTTGAATAAGCTGTATGTTAATACTAAAAATCAAAGGGGTGGTATTGGTTGTAAATTATTGGATCAAATTATTGCATCAAATAATATTAGAATTTTACGATTACAAGTAAATAGACAAAATTATAAGGCCATAAACTTTTACTTTAAATATGGATTTGTGATTGAGAAGATTGCAGATTTCGATATTGGGAACGGTTACTTTATGAATGATTTTATTATGATTTGGAATAAATCATAGAGTAGATTCTGCGATTCGCTCGTTATTTTTGCGCAGTGTTAGCCTTAAACAACTTTTCATTTGAATTTGCCGGTAGATATTTATACAAGAATGCCAGTTGGCATATTAAACCCAATGAAAAAATTGGCTTAGTAGGATTAAATGGAACAGGTAAGTCTACCTTGTTGCGTTTGATTTCTGGTGATTTTGAGTTGAGAGAAGGACAAATGTCCAGATCTAATCAACTAAGTATTGGTTTTTTAAATCAAGACTTATTAAGTGTTGAGTTCATAGAATCTGTGAGGGATGTAGTTTTATCTGGAAGGGCGGATTTGGTTAGAATTGATGCTGAAATTCAGCGATTGCTGAAAGAAATTGAAACAGATTATGATGAAGTCAGATTAATTCGTTTAGGTGAATTACAAGAGCAATTTGGACATTTAGGAGGTTATGATTGGCAATCTCAAGCAGAGAAAATTTTAGAGGGTTTAGGATTTCCTACCGAATGGTTGACTCGTCCATTAAAAGAGCTTAGTGGTGGTTGGAGAATGAGAGCTTTATTAGGAAAATTACTATTGATGGCTCCAGACTTATTGTTATTAGATGAACCAACGAACCACCTGGACTTACCAACTATTCAGTGGTTAGAAAATTATTTGAATGAGTATCAAGGTACATATGTAATTGTTTCACACGATAGATTTTTCTTAGATCGGACTGTAAATAGAATAGCAGAGGTGGCTCATCAGCAATTGTATCACTACAAAGGAAACTTCACTCAATATTTAGATCAAAAAGAGGAGCGTGACGAATTATTGCAACGTCAGTATGAAAACCAACAAGATTATATTAAACAACAGATGAAGTTTATCTCAAGGTTTCGATATAAAGCATCAAAAGCGACGGCTGTTCAAAGTAGAATAAAACAACTAGATAAGATTGATAAAATAGAAATAAAGGATAAAGAGACTCGTGATTTTGATATTCAATTTAATATAAAAACTAAGCCCGGTAAGATAGTTGCTGAGTTAAGAAATCTCAACAAGAGCTATGGCGAAATGGGAATTTTAAGCAAAGGAAGTGGAACAGTTTTACGAGGTGATAAAATCGCATTAATAGGTGCCAATGGTAAAGGTAAATCTACCTTGTTGCGAATGATTTTTGGGACAGAACCATATCAAGGAGGAGAAATTGAATTAGGATGGAACGTGGAGGCTTCATTTTTTGCTCAGCATCAATTAGAAGCGTTGAATTTAAAAAATGACTTATTAAATGAGATTGGCATGGTGAGTGCGGAGTATACCGAAAGAGATCTTAGAACTGTTTTAGGTTGTTTTTTATTTACGGGAGAAGATGTATTTAAGAAAGTAAAAGTGTTGTCTGGAGGTGAAAAGTCAAGGCTTGCTCTTGCTAAAACACTAATAACACAGTCAAACTTTTTATTACTGGATGAGCCTACAAATCACTTAGACATGTTTTCAACGTCAGTACTTGCAGAATCACTAGATAATTATGCAGGTTCATTACTGTTTGTTTCACACGATAGGACATTCATAAGCAGGGTTGCAAATAAAATATGGTGGATTGAGAATGATGAAATAAAAGAATATCCGGGTACCTATGATGAGTATCAAGAATGGAACGCAAAGCGTCAATTGGAAATAGAGCAGAATGTTTTAAAGCCTGTAAATATAGTTTCTAGCGAAGAGGTTGAATCGAATAAAACTTCCCCTCAGAAAATAAAGGAAACTAGAGTATCAAAGAATCAAATTCAACGTTGGGAACAGGAAATGGGTCGATTGGAGAATGAAATTAAGGATTTGGAAATTCAAAATTTGAAGATTGAGAAAATTATGCAGAGTTCGGAAGTAGTTGCCGATTCAGAGAAACTATTAAATTTGTCGAATGCGCATGGTGAGAATCATTTAAAAAAGGAAAAGCTACAATTATTGCATGATGAGATAATGGAGAAATGGATTGAAGTAACCGAATAGAATCAATTCTTATACTTTTCGTTATCTTGTTATATTTGTTGAGATGCCGGCTACAAAATATTTGTTCTTACTAAGTTTTATAGCATTTTTTCCTTTGAAGGGAACTGTTGATAGTACTTTGATTTATAAAAATACTATCTATGAAGGCGATGTGCGCTCGGTAACTTTGCAGCAACTTCAAAGTGGTTTTAACTTTCCTATTTTTTCGGTTGATTCAAAAAATCCACAATTAAAATTAACTTTTGATCAAATTACGGCAGAAAGAGATTATTATCAAATTACACTTATACATTGTGATGCATATTGGAATCCATCGAATTTAATACGCGCTCAATATCTTGATGGTTCTGGATATCAAGATATCGATAACGTATCCTTTAGCAATGGAACATTAACTCAATATGTGCATTACGAGGTTCAACTGCCCAATGATAATATGAGACCCAAATTATCTGGCAATTATTTACTTGTGGTATACAGGAATTATGATGAATCTGATATAATATTAAGCAGACGATTGATGGTATTGGGCTCCAAAGGTGCTGTAAACGTAACTTTTAATCAGAGCAGCCAAATTGAATTTCGTTCTGAACAACAACAAATTAATTTTGAGTTTATTAAGTCGCAGAATAATTATTTCATACCCAATCCGCACAATGATTTGAAGGCCGTAGTGCTTCAAAATGGTGATTGGATGACTGCAATAAATACTCTAAAACCTCAATTTATTAAAACTAATAACTATCAATACAATCAAATCATTGGAACACAATTCGATGGGTTAAATGAATATAGAATGTTCGATATTAGGAGTTTGCAAACAGCACAGTTGGGCGTGAAAAAACGCTTAAATATTGCAAATCAAAAACATATTTGGTTGCGTTCAAATAGGATGAGAAGTAATCAAACATATACCAACTTAAGAGATTACAATGGACGCATTCTATACGACAATAAAGATTTTACTGATAATATTCCTATTGAAAGTGATTATTGTTTTGTTCATTTTGGTTTAATTAGTGAACGAATAAATAGGGATATTTATGTTTATGGTGAAATGAGTGATTGGCGGATTCAAGATTCTCATAAAATGTTTTATAATGAGGAATCTAAACAGTACGAAGCGGTGATTCCATTAAAAATGGGCTTTTATAATTATATGTATGGAATTAGGACTGATGATGGACTAGATTTTAAACCTTTAGAGGGCTCATTTTCAGGCACAGAAAATAATTACATGGTATTGATTTATCATAGAAATCAAGCACTCCCATACGATGAACTGATTGGTTACGGTTTGTTGAACACTCAACCTAATCGATAGGGATTTCTCTTATTTTTAACGCATCTGAATAGGCAACTTTATATAAAGTTAGGCCATTATAAGTTTTTCCTTTTGCAAATTTATATACCCATTCAGGTAATAATTTATTTGAATTTACAGTATAGGTTGCTATTTTTCTAGCATATGGAGCTGATTTATGGGTGAACCAATAAACACTATCAGATAGAATTGGCCAATTTTCTGGATAAAAGTCTATTCCGTATTGTAAATGATTGAAACCTGTTCTTCCGCGGTATGTGTAATACCCGCAGATTGCACTTCCCACTATTAATCTTTGATTAGTTGAGGAGTCCTTGGTGTATTTAGAAAGGAAATCATACACTGGAATAGGATCTCTTTCCTCTGACTGAATTATTGCAGCAGTATGCCGTCCTAAAAAGGACAGCGAGGAGTTTGCGATCAAAACAACACATATTATCTTGAAAATTCGAGTTTCTGAATTTATCTGTGGTATTTGTAAAATAGTAATAATACCTAATAATAGAAAAAACGGTAGATACCTGTATTGAGGTGCTGCCACAATGAAGAGTAAGGCGGTTGTCGCAATATATGCGAGGATCCAAGGATTTCTGAGTAATGAGGCTTTCCATTTGTAAATAATTATTGGTAATCCAATTAACAAAAAAACGTAAATTCCATACATGAGAAATTGTTCTTTGTAATATGGGAAAAATCTATACCATAAAGAGTTCAATAAGGGGTTGTGGGGTTTAGATGTGCTAGTAAGAGTGTGAACATTAGCCTGCATACCTAATTGTTCCCATACTAGTCGAAGGTTATAATTAATACCGTTTAAATAGATAATACCCAGTATGAGAAAGGGTATTGTAAAGTAAAAAAGGATGTTCCGAAAATGTGTTTTTCGAGCTTCGTACCACAAGAATATCAGAACAAAAGGCCAGGTGTAAAGATGTGCAAAGAGGAGTAATGAAAGAATGATTAACCGTAAATTTTTTTGTCGATGATTTTGAAAAATGTACGCATAAGCTGAGACTAAAAGCAAGATTGGTACATCAATACGCATACTTCTGGATATCTCAAAAACTGTTTTATCTAGGCTAAATAAGAGAATTAATAAAAGCGCAATAATTTCATTTTTCTTTTTATGAATAATGGTAAAATATAGAAAGATTAGAGTGCCAAGATGAATTATTAGATATGGTAACCGAATATAAAATATCTCAACCGGGATTATGGATAAATTAACTCTGTGGATCCATTGCCAAAGAGGTGGATATGATGCAAAAAATTCATTCGCATTTGGATTTGGCCAAACTATAGACTTGAAAGTACCTGTTTTTAAATGCTGCACTGCCGGATCAAGGCCTTGAATTTCATCAGTCCAAGCAACAGGCAACCCATCTAGATTAATAATTCCTAAAAGGAAATAAATTAGGCAGAAACTCCAGAACAGTAGGTGTTTCTTCATATTGGGTTAATCGAAGTTTACTAATATTGCATTTTTATCAACCGCTTGACCTTTATTCACAGCAACGGATTGAATTAAAGCATCATTTGGGCTTTTAATGGTATTTTCCATTTTCATTGCCTCTAATACTAATAGAGTGTCACCTTTCTTTACTATATCTCCGGCTTTAACATTGATTTCTAACACAAGCCCTGGCATAGGTGCTTTAACATCAGAAACTTTTGGAGTCATAGCATCTTCAAGACCCATAGATTTTAGTAATTCATCCAAAGGTTCTCGAAGTTTTATTTTAATATTTTCGCCGTTTTTTAAAAAGCTAATTGTCTTATTTTCTTTGTCAATATGGTTACAATAGATTGTAAAAACCTTACTTTCTGTTATTACAATTAAGGTTTCATTGTCTTTTTGTATAATCTCAACATTATTATCGGCATTCTTCAGCCAAAGTCCGTTTGACTTTGTAAGTGTTATTTCGGAATTGGTCTGTATAATTTTCATAATTAAATGTCCCTATCAATTACAAAGTTAACTAATTGCTTCAATTGCATTTTATAGGTTCGATTTGGTGATGGTAGCTCTTCTAAAATGCCAAAAGCTTGATCTCTAAGTTCAACCATCTTCTTTTTTGAGTATTCAATTCCTCCGTATTCATTAATAAAAGAAACGATTTGGTTTATTTTAGATTTATCTGATTCGTTACTTTTTATTAATCTACGGATTCTTTTTTCTTCTTTTTTACCAGCATTTTTAAATGCAGAAATAATGGGGAGTGTTAATTTCTTTTCTTTAATATCCAATCCTGCTGGTTTTCCACTTTTGTTTTCTCCAAAATCAAAAAGATCATCACGTATTTGGAAAGCCAATCCTATACATTCTCCAAATAACCTCATTTTTTCGATATTTTCTGGATCGGTTGAAGTTGATGCAGCTCCAATTTGGCAGCAAGAGGCAATTAAAGAAGCGGTTTTTTTTCTGATGATATCGAAATATATATCTTCAGTGTGATTCATGAATCGAGCTTTTTCCAGTTGTAACAGCTCACCTTCGCTCATTTCCTTTACTGAGTTACTTACAATTTCTAGAAGGTCAAAATCTTTGTGTTCTACACTTAGAAGCAAGCCCTTCGCAAGAAGAAAGTCTCCAACCAATACAGCAATTTTATTTTTCCAAAGTGCATTTATTGAGAACATTCCCCTTCTCATATAGCTCTCATCAACAACATCATCGTGCACTAAAGTTGCTGTATGCAATAATTCAACCAGTGATGCACCACGGTATGTTCGGTTATTGATTTCACCAAATAAACTAGCTGAATATAGCACAAATAATGGCCTAATCTGCTTCCCCTTTCGCTTGACAATGTATGTCATTATAGTATCTAAAAGAGGTACTTTCGTTTTCATACTTAAACGAAACTCTCGTTCAAAGCGATCTAACTCAGTCAATAGGGGCTTTTTGATATCCGCGATGCTACTACCCATCTGCTTGCGAAGGTACTAAATTTCAAAGATTAGATACATAAGACATCAAGGGATTATATTTGTTAAACTAAAATCAAATATGAAAAAGTTTAGTCTTAATTTTTCGATTTTGTCTTTAACACTTTTATCTGGGTGTGCTTTAAATAAAAAACCAATGAAACCTGAGGGAAA
>JAURFW010000026.1 GCA_030834125.1 Bacteroidota bacterium
GAACAGAAAATAGATGTGACTTTGAACTTGGGTTAAATTGATAGTTTATTTAAAAAAAGACCACAAAAAAGACCACGAAATTTATTTGATGCATACTATATTATAGATATACAATCGAATACAAATTTAGGTGGTGGAGTTGGGGGGAATCGAACCCCCGTCCGGAGATGCGAAAGCTGGCGCTTTCTACAGGTTTAGAGATGAGTTGGTTTTCGTGGTTAACAAGGCCCCACTCTGGCCTTCATTAACCCTTATTCAGTGAAATAATGAAATGAGTCACTGATTACCCTCAAGTCATACCCGAGCGTGTCGATTGTCTCTATTGAATTCCGGCCCGAGTATAGGAATCCGAGACAACTAGCAATTGCTCTATCCGTCGGATTAGGCAGCTAGGGCGTAGTTATTTTCGCCTCTTAAAAAATTGAAAGTTCAGATTAAGGTGCAATACTTACAACGCACCACCTGCTTACACCGCATCCAATCATCCCGTCAATTCCAGTCAACCCCAGTGCAACTAAGAGCAAAGTTACATAAACAGCTTATCGAATAAAAACTACATCACTATATATTTTTTCAGTGATAGACCCTTCTTTATTCTTAAACTGAACGGCCCAAGTATAACTCATGTACTTATTTAGTTTATTATCTACATACTGGGTAGAATTTGAATCTAAGTTTCCAATAAGATAAAAAGGATTATTACCTACTTTTCTCCAAATTTTAATGGAATTAGTACCATTTGGATTTCTATTCCATAAAATTGTGGCATTATTCTTATCTAAATTTACACTAACATTTATACCATTTGCAGAAATAGGTTTTGGTAATGGCTGTTTTTTTTCGGTTTGAAAGACGATAGACTCATTACCAGAGTTATCTATTAATTTCAACTGATATTGGTATAATTTCCCATGTTCCGCGGTTGAATCAATCCAAAATGGAATCCCCATTTCATTAATTGATATCCAGTCACTGCTATCCTCGCCACTCATTCGTCTAATTAAAAGTGTTTTTAAATCTTCTTCAGAAGGCCATTTTAAATTGATTTTTAGAGTACCATTTTTTTCAGAATGAACGTTGCCAACAATTGTTGAGGGAGCAATTTTATCGGGTAATTTAATTTTAACTGGCTTACTAAGTGTAGAAAAATTTCCCTTGAAATCTACCGACTTAATTCCATAATATCTGTCACCACGCAGATTTTTCAAATTAATGGTATCTCTGAAAAAAGTATCGGTAATGGTATGTGTAGTAAGAAAAACCCAAGGTCCATTGGCCTGAGTTGAAGTTGCTATACGGTAACCATGGTTATCGGGTGAATTACTTTTTTCCCAAGTAATTTCAATATTACCAAAATCATCAATTGAATAATTTTCATTACTCACAATATTGGGGGCAATTGTATCTAAGGTAACCACCATTATAGGGGTTGTGCTATTTTCATTGTTTGCCGTATCAACAGTGGAGATTTTATAATAATTGGGCAGAATATTATTACTGTTCAGATGTGTAAAATTTTGAGCATCTTTTTTCAATTCTTCTAGTAATGTGTAAGGACCGTTATAGTTGTTTGAATAATAAATTCTTATTGAATTTCTGTCATTATCTACAGGCATATCCCATTTTATTTCGGCATGGTTTTCGGATGCAGTACTGAAAGTAAAACTATCTATTTCTTTCGGCGGTGTTAGGTCTTTACCAAAATTCATTAATATTTCAGAGCAATAACCAATTTCTCCGAATAAATCATAGCCACAAACTTTAAAATATTTCTTTTGATAATTTTTATCTAATGGAACAGGGTATTTAACCACAGGAATGCCCGTAAAAGTATCATTTTTCACCTCATTGTAGGGTAGAGGATTGAGTTTTTTAAACTCTCCGGATTCTGTTTCAGCAATGAAAATATCGTATGCTGCAATATTAGATAATGGCAACCACGATAATAGTACACCATGTTCTTTAGACTCAGTAGCAAGTAAAATATTCTCATCGATTTTTCCACTTTCGCCTGAAACAAAGAATCGGATGGTTTGAGAATTTTCTTGAAATTTATTTTTTGGTATAATTACTTCAATTGAATATATACTATCACTGTGAAGAGGAAGGTCAAATCCAATATTTAACAATTTTGCTGCGTCCCATGAAAATGCAGAACCCAAAGTAGATAATACAAATAAATTTTCTTGTAACTCTAAAGTGGACTTGATTTGTTCATCCATGCTATTGCCAGATCCCATATTTGTTCCGTACAAGAGTTGTGCACAAATCATAACATTGGAATCTGTTTTAAATTTCTCCCATTGAGATTTTTCAGCAGGTGTGAAATTATAATTTCTTGTTTTTGGGGATTCAGCAGATCCTATGAGTGGCGTAACATTTATCTGAATATTTGAATTACCAATTCCCTTTAATTCCATATAATTTCTCGGAATTAATTTAATTTTAACAGATTGATTAGACACTCTCTTTACTCTAATGGGAACTGAGCTTAGAGAATCGTTCTGTCCAAGAGATTGGTTAGTAATAAATACTAAAAGTAATAAATAGATTATATAACGGTTCATTAACTAGTTTTTAAGGTTTGTTACTATTACGCTGTTTATTTATTTGGTTTGATGTATTCCCCCATGAATTACTGTTATTATTTGATTTTGAGGGTGTTGCAGCAGCTGGATTTCTTATTGTAAAACTTGCAGTTTGTGTTGGTAGGGCATTATTAGGAAATACTGAATTAAAGGCATTTTCTTGATGTTGGAATGTAACCGTCCAGTTATATGCTCCACCAAGTGCGGGCTCAATTTTTTGAATTGCGGCAACGGTAAATAGTTGATTCCATAAACTTCCATTATAGGCAAGGGCTGCATAATTAATTCGTCTTGGATCATTTGGTTGATTCGCTGCGTTAGGTAATCTTTGTTGAACAATGTCGGTAATTAAGCTTTTAAAAGATTGTAAATCTTGATCAATTCGGTCAAATTTTGAACCTGTTTCAGGCTGTTTTAAAATTATATTTTCTTGTTTCATTCTAGTTACCCAATACCCTGGATTACTTGTATTAGCATTTACAATGCTTGAACTATTTAAGGGTATCAGATAATCCCATGTATTTTCACCAGTTGCAGGAGTTAAACGAGAATTTCTGGTATTAAAATGATAAAAATTACTAACGTGAGCAGGTTGAATGAATCCTTGGCTCAATAAATCATTAACGATGGAGTAAAACTCATTAATTTTCGTTAAATACTCATTTGAGCTGGTTGGTTTTATTTTTACCAATTGATTATTTTGACTATTAAAATCATAATCAGATAATGGTTCGCTACCGGCGGAAATTAACATCATTCTCCCATTTGGGAAATTCAATAAAGATGTTCTTTGTAAGTCAATACTTTGGATTTTTGCTGATAAATTTGAGTGTCTGCTAGTTCCAAAATAGGTGGTATACATTACATCTTGAAAACTATTTATCATTCTCTCCAGTATATTACCTCCTAAACTTTCTAAATCTATACCATTGTATTCAGTGGTTTCCATTGTATTTCCACCTCGCATTTGTTGAATATTTGTTTGTCTTCGAGCAATAAATCCTTGTGAAATATTCTGAGTACTATTTTGCATTCCATTATTTATTATATCTGCAGAATAGAAAACAGGTGAATTTAAATCGCTCAAATAGTTATCCAAGAAACTATTAGCATTATGTACACGAATAATTTCTAATTTATATAATTTTCCAACGTCTAGATTTCTGGTATTAAATGTAATACTGGTTGAGCTTGGACTATAATTTATCCCAGAATAGGCATAGGAGTTTTCTTCAATATCCGTATATCGTATAAGGTATTTAACGGGTTGTGGTCTTTCAAAAGATATTTGTTTGTTAAGTACAATATTTGTTAATGAAGTAGCCGTGCTAACGAACAATCCCCCAGTACGTCTAACAAAATTCATTTTACCTGTAATTTGATTAGTGTAAACAAATGATCTGTTTGGTTCAGGGAATTGAGATTGAATAAAGAATGGTTGTATTGTCGGTGCAACCGTAGTAGTGAACACATGTTCTTTAGTTTGGATAGGGATGTTCTGGTTATTTTTATTTTTTGCTCTACCCCAAACTCCATTTTTTCTTTCTTCAAAAAATGATTTTGCTTTAATCTTGTATGATCTACCTGATTCTAAAAATCCCTTAAATTCTATTTGTTTAGTATAGAAGTCTCCATCCCAAGAGTTTTTTGTTTCATATTGATTTGATGAAACTTGAGTATAAGTAGCTCCTCTAACAGCCTTTTTATATACTATTAAATCATGATTTGCTCGGAAAGTTCTAATAGTAGTTTCTGTTGAACTTCCTGGCACAGGAACTTCTATATTAAACGACTCGTTATGGTTGAATCTAAATACTGCTGCAGCGCCAGTTGTAATAGGTACTTCCGCAGATTGATTGGCCGGTAACACATCCTCTATTAATTGCATTGTATTTACAGGAGTTTCAATTTCTGCATAGACAGGTTCACATTTTTCACCAATATGAAACTCAAAGTTGAATCTACCTTTTACAAGGCCTTTTAAAACAGAATATCTACCAGCTATGGCTCCTTGAAGATAACTTGGGTTTGGAAGCCCACCTGTAATAACGGCTGCTGCATTAATTGAAGCAATATTAATATCGCCTTCATAGCACCAAATATCTACATACAGACCCACACTCCCTTGTAACGCTGCATACATTGCTCCGCTAGCATACCAATTATTAATCCCTATTTGTTGTCCTCCGGCACACCCTTCCGTAAGGCCAAATGCAATATCGTAACCTACAACCAAATCAAACTGACCATAAAATATTAGAAATTCTTGTTTACCTGTACTAACATCTAGAGATGCACCATGTGATACCCCTGAAACAATTTGAATTTGCTGTGGTAAATGAATTTGCTCACTTTGGAATATATTAACTACCGCATCAGGAAATTCTGTATTGGGTAAATTAGTTCCCATCATGAAGTATCCTCTGGTTGATAATGCTGCAATTCCAGGGTAACCTATTGATAATCCCACACGATCATTCCAGTTAGGTTTACCAACCATTATATGCCAATCTTGTGATGAAAATAATATGTCAATTTCGCCTGCTCGACTATTTGGACCAACTCCTTTTATAAGTCCTCCAGCAACAGATATGTACGCATTTGCGTTTGCGCTAAAAATATGATTTTGTACATCATAAGTCATAGTGCAACTTCCATTAAAGAATTCTCCAGTTTGAGCTCGGTTGTTTGATGGAGGGAACGAAGAATTCATCAAAGCAAATTGCCCGAATATGGAAAAATTATTTATTGCAAATGTGGAACTATTGAAACTGGCTCTAAATCCTCCTCTTAATTTATAAGTCATGCCCATATCAGGGAGGCTTACAAAATCAATATTACCACCGAATACGCCAGAACTATTTTTAGGAATTACATTGTTATTATTAAACTCAACATTATTTCCAAATTCGAGGCCAAAACCATTTATACCAATAACGGGTGCCGGTCCAATCGGTATAGGAATTGCGGCAGGAATAGTGGCCATACCTTTTAAATACCAATAATTAAAATTACTTTTTTTACCACATTTGAATTCAACAGCAGCATTGATATCTGCTCCCATCATATCCATATCACAACTTATTTCGCCCCCTAATCCTGTGCCATAGGTTGTGTGGTTTTCATAAAATACAAGTTCTCCAGATAAATCCATTGGTCCAATTGAACCAGATGCTCCAAATCTTTCTATTTCAGGAGGTAGGGGTCTTATTTCACCGTCGCTTTTAACTTTAATTCCAATTCTCCCTGCGCCTCTAACTTCTAGATAATCTTGTACCGAAAAGTCTCCTGCAAACCTTAAATAATATCTTTTCCATCCACCGGGTTCATTTTCTGTTAAGAATTGCACACCGCTTGCAGGTGGAGTTGGGTTATTCCCATTATTGTTGTTTCCACTATTATTATTTCCTGAATTATTGGAATTATTGTTACTCGTATTATTGCTGGAATTATTATTCGAATTGTTATTCGGTGAATTACTTGAATTTTGACCACCGTTATTATTGCTGGAATTATTATTATTTTCCTCAGCTAATTGTTGGCTACCTCTTTCGGTCAAAGCCATTTCATATTGATATACTTTAAACCTATCTACAACTACATTCCCAATATTAAATGCGTTATTACTGTTATTGGATAAATGTATATCTTCAAACCTGCCACGAGCATATATTTTATCTAAACTGTATTGACCATCTAACCCAACATTAATGGTAAAATCAGCATCTAAATCTAAAGAAACCTCCATTCCATTATTCCTGGTATATCCTAATGTTGCAATGGTTTGAGTTATCGTTAGATCAGCTTTCATTGCGGAAAACGGAATATTAGTTCCTAATTCAAATTGCCCCGTAATTCCGTCTTTACTGAAATTCAGATGCATTTCAGATCGGTGATTACCAGTATCTAATGGTGTTTTTATGTATCCTTTTGAGTAACCATCGGTAAGTACACCATGCTCAAATTCAATCATAAAGGTATCTATACTGTATCTCCATCCACCCCAAGAATAATTTACTGACCAAGGAATAATATTATTTGCTTGAATTCTTGTATTAAAACCATCAACTTCAGAAATTGATATTTGATCCGCAATAATCTGGGTTGTAGCCGTTTGATTGCCGCCGGGATTATCAAATATGCGATCTACCCTGCAAACAATCTCTTTTGCATAAAAACCTTCATATGTATTACCAAGCGTATTGTTAGGCGGGGGGAGATCTGAGTAATTTGCAGTTTTTGAAAAATCAAAAACAAAAGTGGTAGAATCTACTTCAATATATTCTAGCCCGCCGGGGTGAAATTTAGGTAAAGAGATGGCACCAATAAAATTCCCATTAGCGTCTAATGATGTTAGAAACGGAATCTGAAATTCCTGACCCGCATTTTGTCCTTCAGAAGGCTCGAATAGTTCTTTATCAAGAATAATATTACCAGAAATTTGTCCACTTTCGAATAATCCGGAACAACTTAATTGAACATATGTTGGATCGGAATCATTTTGACCCAGTATTAACTTATTGGTTTCTGAACCGGGTAGGGGAATTTCAATATCAGAAACTAAATTAAATCTTAATAACCCATCATTCGAACAACTCAAATCGGTATTATCACTTAAGGACGCGAGTTCAATTGTATCATTTGCTGTGGGTATTTGATAATACATGAATACCGAGGAATTTTCTTTGTTTAATACGAGTTTCCATAAGTATAATTTCGCTCCTCCAATACCAGTATTGAGCATGTATGGTAATGTATTACCAGCAGAATCGGCTTCTTGATTTGCTTGTTCATCAAATAAAATTTGTCGGTTTGAGGATGAGGCAATAAAGGTTTGACCTTCCTGTACGGTCATATCTTGAGGTACTAAGTCTGGTCTTGCATGTGTGGCTTCTGCGCTTCCATCTGTTACTAAACCACCAATACCTACTACCATGTCTGTAAAGTCAATTTTGAATCGTTCACCCCAAAGAGGAATTTCTACAATACCACTTCCCGTCCATCCTTGATTACTTGCATTTTGTGAATCCAATTCTGTGATAGTTATGGGTATGCCTCCGGCAATACAAACAGTAGCTCCAACTCTCACACCTGTAAATGAGTCTACTCCTAAACATAAAGATATCCCAATTCCATCACGATTAACCATTTCAATATCACTCCAAGAGAAAGAGAATGAAGTAGTATCGTCGGGGTCAGATAACCAAGCTAATCTCATAAAATAAATACCTGAATCAGGAAGATTTATATTCAATGTTTGTTGTGAATAAAGGTCAGTTAATATTTCTTGTTCACTCACAGTACCTAAATCGTAAGTGTGGTCAAAATCAATGAACTCAATTCTTTCAGGGTTTAAAAAATTGGCTATTCTGCTAATTTCAATAGCAAGTTTTTGATGTACTCGAATTTGTAGATTACTATTTTGAGTTGAATTAAATATTAATGATTCACGGTCACGTGGAAGCAGTCTTCTAGGCGGAAGACTGGGTATAAAGGTTATCTCTTTCTCATCCATTCGTGAACCTCTCTGACGGATTCCATTGATTTGAGGTTTTCCCATCCCCATTGTAAAATGTCCCTGGTCAGCTGCACCTTGGGGCAATAATGTTCCTTCTGAACTCAAGGCGTGTAATACAGAAAAATGAAACATTTTTCCACTTATATTATGATCTTGTGGTTCGAATCTATGAGTCACTAAAGAATAACGGTTATTATTATTCTGAATCGATAGCTCGCTATTATCGAATGTGAGTATTTCAGGTAATTCAAATGGCATCCCGATGAATGTCATTTGAGTTGTAGTCATTACCTCACTAAGACGTCCATTATTTGGAGAAATTTCGCTAATAATTGGGATCCACTCAAAGGGTAATGTATCGCCTGAAAACGGATAGTATAGATTTTGAGAATAATTACTAACCGGGTCTAAAACTGGATCTAAATATTCACTATTTTTCAGAGTGAATTGACAAGAGGCAGAGAATCCATTATTTCGGTAAGAATCAAAACCAGTTGGATCAATTGCTTGAATACGGAATATGTAACGTGTATTATTCATCATCCCATAATCATTAGGATTAAATACAACAGTGGGAGCAGATGTATTAAGGATAGCAATAGGATTTTGGTTGCTGAAAACTTGATTATCACTAACAACTGTTTGGTTTAAAATCTCATAAATTCTGACTTCATATTGGGGTTGAGTTGCGCCAATGACCACCGTTGGCGTCCAAGAAATGAACATAGTATTTAACTGTAATGCCCCAATAATATCATCTCCACAATCTGAGCCATTCACAGTTATTATTTGTGGTGGTTCAGCACTCTGAATCGTAATATCTCCGCTACAACCAAAGTCTAATTCAGATAGTGGTTCTAAATTATCATTATCGTATGCCTGAACACAAAGTTTGTAAATACCCTCTGGGATATTTCCAGTTTGTGCTATTTTATTGATATCGAGTCCATTCAAATTTAATTTACTTCCACGGAATAAATCTTCTAAATCTGCTCCTTGGAGAGAGCGCATCTCCCCTGGATTTAGAACTAATGCTTCCCCTGTTGGTTTGGGTTTGAGGGTAGTATTGATCTTTACACCATTATTACCGGTTAATTCAGAATAAAGAGTAACATTATATGTACGGCTACCGACATTACTGATACTTACATTCACATAACTTAAATCTAGTGATTCAATGTCGTTTAATTTAAGAGTAAATCTAGGATCTAAAAATACATTAACTTGTATTTGAGAGAATGATTGTGATACCGCTAAAAATAGGGTACTCAACAAAAGTAAAATTCTTTGTTTATTAAAAAGCGTAGCCATAAGTTAAGCCAATTCTATTTTGGGTGAGTAAAAATATTGATTGGGATGATGAATTATTTCGAGAATATTGAGTGCGAATACCGATTCTGTGTTTTTCCAAAGCACTAATACTTAAGTTTGAAGAGATTGTTAAAATATTACCATCGGAAACGGAATTTACGATTCGCGATTGGTAAGAAGCATTTGAATTAAACGAAACCTTACCGCTAAATAAATTAGTTGAAAATGAAACTGAAGGTCCTATACCTTTATTATTTCCTGTACTAATGGTTATGTCGTTGTAAATTAGTCCAAGCCCTAAGGATATTTTTGAAGGCGCATGTGAAATACCAACCATCATACTCATAGTATTAATATCAGATTCAGAAAATTTTGAAGTTACTACATTTAAATCATTGAGAGATTGTTTATTAAAAGTCGCAGAAATATTGGTGAATATTTTTTCACCCATTTTAGAATATATAATACTACCGCCCATACTTTGATTTATTTGTGATACTCGTATAGAATCATTCAATTGTATTTTTCCACTGCTTTGGTCAGTCCCATAGTTCGAATAATTTCCTTGAATTACTAGCCCTTTAATTAGAGATAAATTGATATTACCTGATTGCACTATTCGGGTGGTTGTGGCTAATTTTTGATCTGCTACATTATCCGTTTGGAGCCCGTAAGAACCAGAGATATTTAATTTGCGTTTAAAAAGTTTAATTTTTGGCCTTATGGTAGTTCTAAAAACATCATTTTGAATAAAATAAATACCAAGACTTTCATAATTTGGTCCGATGTAGTCGGTTTGTACTGAAATGTCAAACAACTTATTTGTAAATCCTATACCAGCTTTAAAAGCAGGATTTATTATGGATGATGCATTGATGGGAACAATATTGCTGTATTTGTTTAACTCTGGGAATGGTAATGAATCTAATCTTATATCTTTAGTTATTAAAGATATACCTGCATCTATGCTACCGTTTATCATTTTCCAAAAGGAGAATTTACTTGAAATTCCTACTGTAACATTTGAACTAGGAGTGATATTTACATTTTCATTTTGAATTGAGGAGGTATCATCAAATAATTTAGTGGCAACAATATCAATATGGTTTTTTACAGACCCGTATCCAATTTTAGCACCGTATCCCCATCTTTCGTAAGTTGGAATTATAGTAATATTTTGTTGCGCCGCAACAGCAGAATCTTCACTAATTCCCTTAGCAAATCGGCCATAAAAAAGCGCCATTCTTAATTTTCCTGGATTCAGTTCTATACCACCCCCTAGAAATGTAACCCCTGCCATAGTAAAATCGCTGAATTTCAAATTTCTATATCCAATATGAAATGTTGCCCATTTATAGGTTGGACTTATTCCGTATTGATTAAAAGGTTGGGAATATTCAAATTCCTGATTGGAATATGTCCCGCTAAAAGGAAAATCTACATTCATCACACTAATTGTTGGTTGCCCTGATAGATACCAATTAGGGGTTTGAGTGTATTTGGTTTCGGATGAACTTTCTTTTTTTGACATACTCATCCAATATCCAAAAGAAATAGAACCGTTAAGTTTAATAATTGATTCCTCTTTAGAACTATCTGTATAAGAATTAGCAATTGAATTGGTTGATATCAAAATAGAAAAACCAACAAACAGAAATTTTAAAGTAATAGTTTTTTTCAAAACAAGTAGGTGAAAATAAAATCTGTTTACAAATTTTCAAAATTTTAATGATTTAATATCACTTTATACTAAGGCATTTTTATTGAATTAAGATATTATTATGGATAAATTGCAGCATGAAAAAAATCCCATTGCATTGGAAAATAATAATTGGTTTAATTATTGGCGTTCTCTGGAGTATTGCCTCTGCTAAATTCGGTTGGGCCGGTTTTACCAATGATTATATACATCCCTTCGGTGAGGTATTCATACGTTTGTTGAAATTAATAGCAATACCACTAGTTTTATTTTCCATAATTACTGGTGTTACAAGTCTTAAGGACGTGAGGAAATTAGGTAGAATGGGGAGTCAAACCATTGGTATGTATTTGGGTACTACATTTATTGCTGTTACCATAGGTTTGTTACTTTCAATCCTTATCAATCCTGGAAATCAATTAAGTGAAAAAGATCGACTTGAGAATAGAATTAAATATGAACTTTGGGCGAAAAACTCACAAACGGTTATTCGAGATGGAAAGTGTGTTTCTTGTGACACCAACAATGCTGCACTTGTTGAACAAGTATCAGGGCAGCCTGTAGAGGAGAATGAGAGTATTAAAGCTAAAATTGAGGCGGCAAATAAATTAAAAAAGAACGGACCATTGCAAATGTTGGTAGATTTTGTTCCAGAATCAATTGTTGGAGCAATGATTAACATGAGTCAAATGTTACAGGTAATAGTATTTGCCTTGCTTTTTGGAATTGCTCTTATATCATTAAAGCCTGAAGTTGCGCAGCCCGCTATAGATTTGTGTGCTTCGGTAAATGAGGCATTCCTAAAGCTTGTAGAAATAGTTATGAAAGGCGCTCCTTTTTTCATTTTTGCTTTAACGGCAGGAGTATTTAGTAAAATGGCTGGCGATGATTTAAACGCTCTACTTGAAATTTTTAAAGGACTAGGAATTTACATGACAACAGTAATAATAGGTTTGATTTTAATGATATTTATTGTTTATCCCTTTTTACTATCAAAATTTACAAAAAATAAATATGGATATGCTAAATTTTTCAAAGCCATCAGTCCTGCTCAGTTTTTAGCGTTTTCCAGTAGTTCAAGTGCAGCAACCTTACCCGTAACATTAGAATGTGTTACGGATAAACTAAAAATTCCAAAAACTGTTGCAGATTTTGTGCTGCCAATAGGTGCCACTATGAATATGAACGGAACAAGTCTTTATCAAGCAGTAGCAACTGTCTTTTTAGCTCAAATGCATGGGATTGACCTAAATATGAGTCAATATGTATTAATAACTATTACTGCTACTTTAGCTTCTGTTGGCTCAGCGGCTGTTCCAAGTGCGGGTTTAGTTATGTTAGTGATGGTTTTAAGTGCTATCGGTTTAAATCCGGCTTGGATCGCAATATTGTTTCCAGTAGATAGAATTTTAGATATGTCTAGAACTGTAGTAAATGTTACTGGTGATATTGTGGTTTCAGCCATTGTTCACAAATGGAACAAAGGAAATAAAGAATAGTTAGTCTTTCTGGGCAACAATGAGAAAATTGCCATCTGTTTCATTATTTGTCCACTCCCCTGGATTCTTAACGTAACCTATATTTGATATTTCTATCTTTTTAAACCCTGCCTCGTTTAGCAGTTTTATTAACCCATCTTTAGAAAAATAATGAATAAATGCCGCCAAGATTTCCGTAACTTAATTTAAATTTATTAATTGACTGAAAATATTTAATAACAGAATCCATAATTATTTCTCGAATTTATCAATTTTTAATAGTGGAATGATTTCAAATTGAAATTTCATTTCTTTGCAAGGTTAGCATGAGGAGAATACACGTATTATTAATTTCAATTCTTTTGTTCTGTAAATCTTTAATTTACGGGCAAGTTTTCCAATCATCTGCTAGTTATAGTTCAGATATTATTGAGCAGTTGTTAAATCTAAACACCTATTCTTCTTCTCTTGATTCAAATTACAAGTGGTCATCGGGTATAATTTCAAACACACTTCACGAAAGGCACATGGGAGGTTTTGATAATGTGATAAATGGTTTGATTTTTTTACCTGACTCTATTGAAACTAATGGTTTTGATGATAGTATTAATCCCCTAATAATCGCTGATATTGAAATAGATCAAGGTTTACTTTTCAAGGATGTTATTTTAGGAAAGCTTAAAAATGATTCTTCTGTTTCCGATTTCCAATTGTTTCAATATGTTATCTCCTTGCCTTTTTTGAAAAATATCGAAGGAATAGAGGGAGATACTTTTATTGAAAATTCTCACTTTGTAATGAGCTCTTACACAATACCTCTGCCATGCAGTCATTATCCAATTTATTGTGAATATTGGGGTAAAGAGGACGTCACTCTTAGTATAGATAATACTTTTGCCGCAGGTTTATCTTTGGACGAAGTATTACCATTTATAAAATTAAATGCTTTTCATATTCGGAATTTTCATGGTAGTCATTGCGAGTCAGAAATGAATAAAGTTGTATTACATATTCATACTAGAAATGTTGATATTAATAAAATAGCCTCATTTACAGAGGAACTCACAAAAACTAATACTAAGTTAAAAATATTGTATCCGGAAAATTAGTTCCATTGAACATCTTCAGGTGCATTTGCTAATAATGCAAATTCACCGCCAAGGTCCTTTAAAGCACTTTTCCAAGCAATATCTCCCTTTAAATTCATGTAGTGATCCTTGAAATCAGAAACAATCCAAGTTTTTTCTTCAATTTCAGCCTCTAGTTGACCTGGCCCCCATCCACAATAACCAGTAATGGCAAATGTCCGGAGAAGATTTACAAATTGAGTTTCAATTTGCTCAATTAATTCTATTATGTCAGAAACATAGTAATATTCACCTCCTAGATGAATTGAGTTTTTAGTTGGTGGACCTAAGTAGATAAATCCCAAATATTTATCGTTATAATCTCCTACCGGACCCCCGTTTAATAATGGAACTGTTAGCTCTAATTCAGGCTTGTCTTCTACAGCAATACAGATGGAATTTGGTAAAGACTCATTTATTATAATACCTGAGGTGCTTTCTGAACTAGTTTCGATAATCACAATTAGCTTTCTAAAGAATTGTTCTTCAGGCAAAAAAGGCTCTGATATTAGAAGTGTTCCTACAGATAGTTTTTGTGACATAAATAACCTGAAGCAAGGAGGCTAAAAAAAATGACCTATTAAAACAATTAATCAAAAATGACGAATTCGTGACTCTGTAAGTGTTAAAATGACACTAGTTATTAATTTTTATATTAATTAATCTTTAAATCCTTATGAAATAAAAGCATTACGTAATTGTGGATTGGAAATGGTGTTGACCTTCAAACTATCTGCTTATTGTTTTGTTCAATTCTTTACGAATAAACACTGCTTTGAAAGGAGTAGGATTTTACTTATTGTTGAAATTACAAAAAGCAAATTTAGAAATGAAATTAAATTCATCAAAAATAATTTTAGGTGTAACTTTAGCTTCAATTGCTTTCTTTTTACCAAAAGTTAGTCTAGCCCAAACAGAATCTTCAGATACTGCGGAAAAAATTGATGAGGTTGTAGTAGTGGGTTATGGAACAGCAAAGAAGAAGGAATTTACAGGAGCTAATTCTGCACTTAAAGGAGAGTCACTGGAGAAGTTAAATTTACCAAGATTGGATCAGGCATTGCAAGGTCAGATTGCAGGTGTAACCATTAATACTAATTCAGGATCACCAGGCGGTGGTTCTAGCATTCGAATTAGAGGTTTGTCGACATTTGGTGATAACGATCCGCTAATAATTGTTGACGGTGTAATTTATGATTCTGAAGGTCTAAATGCTTTAAATCCAAATGATATTGCTTCCGTAAACGTATTAAAAGACGCTACTGCTGGTATTTACGGGGTACGAGCTGCGAATGGGGTAATTATTATTGAAACCAAAAAAGGAAAGAAGAACCAAAAGCCACAAATTGAAATTTCCGGATATTCTGGAATGCAGCAGACCGCTCGAAAGATGGATTTATTAAATGCTACTGAGTATGCAGTTCTGAAGAATGAGATGTTTGCGAATGGTGGTCAATCAATGCCTTTCAATAACACGTTATTGGGAACCGGCACAAGTTGGCAGGATTCTGTTTTTCAAACTGCGCCTATACAAAATTATAATATTAGTCTACAGGGCGGTACAGACAGAACTACGTATTCCATTGGGGGAAGCTATTTTAAACAAGATGGTATTGTTGGATTAGATAAAGCCAGTTTTGAAAGATGGAATGGTAGGGTAAATTTAAATACTTCGCTTTCTCCAAAATGGAGGTTAAATAGTGTTTTACTTTACACTCACGAACAACGCAGTGCATTACCTGAAAACGGTATTGGCTCAGTACTCTACAATACGATAAATGCCTTTCCAACAGACCCGATTCGTGATGATCAAGGAAATTACACATACTTAGAAGAGGTGGCAGATATAATAAATCCATTAGCACAAATGGCAAATAGCTACAATTGGTCTAAGGTTTATAAGTTTGTTGGTAAAGAAGAATTATCTTATTCGTTCATGGATAATTTGACATTTACTAATCGTTTAAATTATAACCTAGCATGGGTAAATGATAAAACATTCTCACCGTTGGTTTGGTATGGTCCAGGTAAGGCACAAAATACTGCATTGAATGAAAATTTGGATCCTACTTTAGTTGAGATTGCCCCAGGAGTAGAAATTGAAAGGGGTGCGGCTGTTTATGAAGGACGTTCTTCCTTTTTTGATGTAAACTTTGAGAGTTTTGTTAATTACGAAAAGAAAATTGGTGTTTTACATAATGTGAAAGCGATGTTGGGTACATCAATCTTCTCACGCGATGGAGAGAATTTAAGTGGTACTGCTTACAACATCCCTAACAATTCCGTTGACTATGCAGATATATCTGCAAACTTGGCTCAAGGAGGATATTTGAATAATACAGGATCTTGGCAGTTCCAAGAGAGATTGGTTTCGTTATTCCTAAGAACGGAATACAGTTATGCTAACAAATATTTCTTATCGGCTATTGTTCGTCGTGATGGATCTTCAAAGTTTGGTCCAAACTCTAGATATGGAACATTTCCAAGTATATCGGGTTCATGGGTAATTAATGAGGAGAAGTTCTATACTTATTCTAGTCTTCCATATTTAAAGATGCGTTTGAGTTATGGTGTAAGTGGAAACGACCAAATCCAAAATTTTGCTTATCGTGGATTATTGAATGGTGAAGGAGTTTATGTATTTAACGACATTATCACAAGTGGTGTAGCTATAGGTCGTGCTGCAAACCCTGATTTGAAATGGGAAACTACCGGACAACTTAACTGGGGTTTAGACTTTGGTTGGAAGAATGGAGTTAACTTAACAATGAACTACTTCAGAAAGAGTACAAAAGATTTATTGTTCCAACCTGATGTATCTGGATTATTGGGTACTGCAGGTGCAGGTAGTTATCCTCCGATAATCAATGCAGGTAATGTATTGAATCAAGGAATTGAACTTGAGGCTTCCTACAGTAAACGCTTTAGAAATGGGTTCTATACCACCGTTGCTTTAAATGGAACTTGGCTTACAAATGTGGTACAAAAAGTGCCTGAAGGTGTAGACTTTATTCCTGGAGCTGGTTTTGGTGTGGGAGGAAATGTTGCTACTCGTTTTCAAGAAGGTTTTCCTATTGGTTATTTCGTAGGTTATCGTACTGCCGGAGTTTGGCAAACTCAAGAAGAAATTGACAACTCACCTGTAAAACAGGCAGGGGCAAAACCAGGTGATTTGAAATACACAGATATCAATGGAGATGGTGTGATCAATTTCTCTGATGACAGTGATAAGGAGATGATAGGATCTCCAATTCCTGATTTTACTTTCGGATTCAATTTTAATATTTCATACAAAGGCTTTGACCTTTCTGCAAATATGTTTGCAGCTATAGGTCAAGAAATTATCCGTAATTACGAAAGACAACAGCCTTACGCGAACATGTTGACCTCTAAAATCGAAAGATGGACTGGTCCAAATTCAACAAATTCGAATCCAAGATTAACAACTGAGTTAACGCGTAATACAGTATTTAGTGATTTTTATGTTGAAGATGGATCTTTCTTGAGATTGAGAAACCTTCAAGTTGGATATACGTTGAATCCGTTAACCGCAAAGAAAATTGGTTTAACAGGTTTACGTATTTATGTTGCTGCAAATAATTTACTTACTATCACCAACTATCAAGGTTTTGATCCTGATATTGGATCTTTTGGAGGTGCTTTAGGTGCAGGTGTTGATTACGGATTCTATCCACAAGCAAGAAATATTATGTTAGGCTTTTCAATTAAATTGTAATGAGAAAATTTGGAATATATAAAAAGGGTTTAGCCGTTATAATGGCATTTGCTTTGACAAACTTTGGATGTCAGAAGTTCTTAGATGTTAATCCTTTGTACACGCAAGATGCAGAGAATTTCTTCGAAACACCTGTAGACTATCAGCGTGCGCTAACTGGTGTGTATGACTTACTTCAGTCTTCTTTTATAACCGTTTGGATTGGTGAAATTGCTTCAGATAATTCAATTGCTGGTGGTGAAAGTGTTACTGATACAGAAGGATTACATGAAATAGATGAGATGGGCCACGATGCAGTTAACCAAGAACTAAGGAATGTGTTTCGTTGGAATTATGCAGGTATTACTAGAGCAAATTATTTATTAGAAAATCAAAATAAAATTGATTTTGATGGTAAGGATAAGATTATTGCTCAAGCTAGATTTTTAAGAGCGTATTTCTATTTTGAGTTGGTTAAATATTTTGGTGATGTACCACTAATTGTTGATAAGAGATTGGGTGCTGATGAGGTAACTACAGTAGATAGAACACCAAAGGCTCAAGTATACGCTCAAATTGAATCTGACTTAAAATATGCTGCAGATATCTTGGGATGGGATGCAGCTATTAAGGGCGAAGTAACTAAAGGTGCAAGTTTATCTCTATTAGGAAAAGTTTATTTGTATCAAGATAAGTTTGATAAAGCGGCTGACGTGTTAGACCAGGTTATTAATCAAGGACGTTATGCATTATTTAACGATTACAAAAGTTTATTTTTTGTAGCAAATGAAAATAATGCTGAAACTGTATTTGATGTAGAATATTCGGGTGCTGAAGGCGGAAGTTATGGATGTTTAATATGTTTGGAAGGTAATGCAGCGCCAGGTTTCCACGGTATTCGCCAATACAATGGTCCTGTTTACGGTGACGGTAACAGTTATAATTTACCAACTCAAAATCTATATGATGCTTTCGATGCAACTGATATAAGACGTGATGCCACTTGTTTGGACATAGATGCATTTATAGCTAAACAACCCAATTCAGGTAATATTAAATATGCAAAAGGTGCAGGTGGACATTCTGGATTTTATAATAATAAATATATCAAACGCCAAGGTGAAATTGGTCTGCCTGACAATGACCTAACAAGTCCTGTAAATTATCGTGTAATTCGCTATGCAGATGTATTATTAATGTCGGCAGAAGCTCATGCCCGATCTAACTCACCTGATTATTCAAAAGCACTTGGGTATTTAAATCAAGTAAGAAATCGAGTAAATATGCCCGCACTTTCTTCTACAGGAAATCAACTTATTGAAGATATTTGGAATGAGCGCAGACTAGAATTATCTGGTGAAGGTCATCGATTCTTTGATTTAGTAAGAACAGGCAAGGCTGCAGATGCAATTAGTGGATTTGTAGTTGGAAAGCATGAATTATTTCCGATACCTCGAGTTGAAATAGACTTGGCGGGTGGAACTTGGAAACAAAATAACAATTATTAAAACTTAACAAATATGAAAATTAAAGCTTTATTATTCAGTATCTCATTAGGAGCATTGCTCTTTACGGGATGTAAAAAGGATGAGCCTTCTCTAGGAGATGCGCCAACCACAGCTGACGCTCAGTTTACTTATGAGAAAACTGCAGCTAACCCGAACATTGTTGTGTTTACCGCAAAAAACAC
>JAURFW010000069.1 GCA_030834125.1 Bacteroidota bacterium
GTCACCTTGTTCTCTCCACCATCAGTTCGGCTAAACTCTGTTTTGGAAAGTTTTCGCTCGGTGATGCTGCAGTTGTCGCTGCTGCCCTCATCGATATCTTCCCACTTGAGGGTGGCCTTGCCTTCTGCATCTAACTTGATGATGTAGGTAGCCTTTGCCTTGAGGGTTGGTTTGGTTTCATCCACTACGGTGACAGTTACCTCGGCAGAGGAAGTATTCCCAGAAGCATCTTTGGCGGTGAAAGTAACTTTGTTCGCCCCAAGGTCCGAGCACGTAAAGGTGGACTTAGAAAGGGTCATTGAAGTGATACCTACATTGTCGGTAGAACCGTTATCGACTTGTTCTATTTTTAGTTCATAGTCCCCTTTATCATCTAATTTAGCGGTGATATTTGATTTCGTAATTAAAACAGGTCCTTTCCGATCAAGCATAGATCCATATGTTTTGATTGTTTCATCAAAAGTATCAAGCGCAAAAACTTTGTAGTCAATTTTTTCTAGGTCTAAATTTCCTGTTAATATATTCAAGCCATAAATTTTGGTTTTTGCCCCATTATCATAAGATTGATAATTGACCTGAGGGAATAGTTCTTCTTTTATTAAGCTATCCCCTTGATAAATTTCATAACCATACTTTAACCCGTTAACTCTTTGGTTATTATTTAAGTAGTAGTTTTGATTTAGGTCAAATGAAATTGAAATTTCTATTTCAAATCCAATTAAGTCTGGATTTTGGGAAATTTTTGAATTTAATTCCTCAAAAGGAAGAGGAGCAAGATTTTTAGTTGAATAGAAAAATTCCTTAGTTCTCATTTCTAAATCATTGCCAATGCGCGTATAGTAGCCACCAACATAGATTTGATTTACCGGTTTTCCATTTATCGCGGTTCCATCTACTGGCATTGGAAAATGATAAACATTTCCCTCTCCAATTTGTCCTCTAACCATGCTCCGAGGTGGATGAATGTAATAGGTTGACTCTTTTGGCTGAGCTTCAAAGTAATTTGGATAATGGGTCATCTTCCTCAAAGAGTCAATAATTACAAATTGTTGGCTTATAGTTTCATCTATGAATTTATATATCGTATCACTGGACAAATTTACCTTAGAAAAGTCATACCTATTTGTTTCGTTTAAATTGTTTGCTTGAAACTTTAAATAAGGGGAAAGGGTAAGATTTTCAAAGGCTTGGTTTTTTACTAAGGAAGATTTTGTAAATACATGTTGATAATCAGGATTAGACGACGAAATAATTTCATGTATTCCATCTCCGTCCAAATCAATTAGAGAGGCATTATTTTGTAGTGTAAATGATTCAATTCTAAAATCAATTTCATTATTTTTATAAACCCCATTAGAATTAAACACGGAATAACCTGTTTGAAGCTGATTTGGATAATATAAGCCGTTGATTTCTGCTAAGTCAGTTAGTTTGAATTTATTGTTTTCAACTTGCTTGAAGTAGTACAAAGTATTTGTTTTCCCGTTCCATGCGGGATACTTTAAAAACTGGTTAATCCCTCCCATGACTGTGTAAGGTAAAGCTCCGATTTGTGGATAAATATCTAATTTTCCATCGTTATCAACATCAATCAAGTGTATAGTTCCTGAATTATCTAAACTAAAGGTCTCATACTCGCCTTCAAAAAAATAGTCTTTGGTGACATCGATTAATTTGTAGTTATTCCCCTCTTTAGTTTTTTCATACATTCTAAAGTACTGTTGAACCACCCCTTTAGTAAAGTCTGATCCGGTTGAATTATCCAAATTTACCCCTGTAAATTCTTTGGAAGGGCTACCTGATGGCCCTGTAAAAAAGTAGAGTACTAGTTCTTTCTGAGGATTTAAAAAATTCATGGGAAGGTAGTACTTTGGAAAAATGTTCCAAGTGGTATCCAGCAAATAGTCTTTCGATGAAAAAATTGGGACGAATTCAACTCGTTTAGAAATATGATTTAAATCATAATAACCAAATTTTCGAATGGGGATTGAGTTTTGATCCCCAACTACATCTATCCAAAGCTCCGAAAGGAGTTCTTCACTCGGGTCACCGTCCATTTGAGTTGCAAATTGGTTGGTATTTTCAGGTACCAACCATTTGTATCCTCCTTCTACATCAAAATCATAAATTTCCCCGAATAACTTTCCCGTACCATCGTTCTTAAAATAGTAAAACACACTTCTATTACGGGAATCATAATCGGGTAATCCAGATAAATCAGTAAGGGATGCATGGATTCCCGACATCAAGATATCTTTATCACCATCCCCATCCAAATCGCCCAGCCCTAATGATTGATCCCAGGGGAATCGGGCTCTTGTAGCCAGAATCTCTTCAGAAAATTTTAAGTGAGTGGAAGTAACATCTTCGATTTTTCCATTTTTTTTCCTATAAATTCTAGGCATAAATTCTACACCAAATCCTCGATCCCCTGCATTTCCCATTGCATAATCTACATTTTCAATTAAGCCATTTTTCGAAAAAAAATCTTTCCAATTGTCAATTCCGATTTCGTTAACAAACGTTGGATCACCCCAGAAAAAATTATAAAAATAGGCTCCAGATTCATCTTCATGGTATTTGTGGTCTACCCCATCATGTATTAATGTCGTGTCACGAATCAAATTGGAAGAAAAATCTTTATCAATTTCTATTCTGATAAAAGAGCGAGGGTTGGTAGAGGGAAAATCCCAATCCCCGGAAAGATGTTCTTTGATTCGTTGGACAATATCGATCTTCCCATCTAAATTTATATCAGTTAATCTATTACCAGAATAATTGATTCCATCCATTCCTTCTGTTTGATAAACAATCATGGAGTAGCCACTTTCGTTTACTTCTGGATAAAAAAAACGATAAGTAGTAGGGGATACTCCATTTTCAAAATTATTTCCATTTAAATTCCTTTCAGTTATTGAGGAATTTTTTGGTGTATCTAAAGAAAAATTCTTTTGTTGGGCATGCCCTTGAATTGAAATAAAGAGCAGCGTAATTATCAAATTTCCTTTCATACTAATTGTATCGTTATATTATTTTTCATAATTATCTAGTTGCATATGGTAAAAAACAGGGGAGACAATTAAATTTTTTTAAAGTCATTTTCAGAAATTCAACTATGTAACAATATAAATCATATGGATTCCTAATTCAATTGGTATTTAGGTAATTCAAGTAACAGTACCGAACGTACTTATTGTTACCTATTTTTAAAAACATCCTGAGGATTTTTGAAAAAAAAAATAGGCTGCCTAGAAATTCTAAACAGCCTTATCAAATGCATTTGTAACTATTCTCTTACCTCACCACAGGCAACCCCTGCTGTACCCACCCTTGAATTCCACCCTGGAGATGGTAAACCTTGGTGTAGCCCTGCTGAATCAACATTTGAGCGGCATCTTCACTTCGTGAACCTACTGCGCAATAGAGGTATACTTCCTGGTCCTTTGAGATCTGGCTGACCTGATCCA
>JAURFW010000013.1 GCA_030834125.1 Bacteroidota bacterium
AACATATTTTAATTTTTTTAGTGTTCCGTCCGATACCACAAAAAGATTGTTTATCCACATTCATTGATGTTTAAGGCCGTCCAAAAGACGGTCTTAACTATTTGTATACAATGCTATTACACGTTTTGTGAGGTAGTTTTGTGTTCATGCAAGCACATCTTTTTTGGGCAGAATTTGGGCAGGTTTTTGACCAAAATCGCCTTCGATTCCTGGAAAATACTCGAACTCAAACCTGCCAAAAGGAGGGGGAATTATGATCCGATTTTCCCTAAAAATCCCTAAAAGTAATACTCCTCATTCGTACACAGGTAAAACCGTAGGTATCATCCATGTGGAAATGAAATTTGATGCTGGTTTACGTTTGAGAAGGTCACTTCAAATGAAGATTACAGTGGATGATTGGATTTTGGAACGTCAACGAGTAAAACCTCAGGCCCAAGGGGCTATGGAGGTAAATATGGTCTTGAATCAAATTGAGGCGAAGTTTCAGGAGTTGAATCATCGGGTGCGTTACACAGGTGAGCAGTTGAACATTCAATTGGTGGAAGATGAAATCTTACATGCATTTAAAAACGGAGGCATCAGAAGCAAACAAAAGCAGAAAAAGCCGTTGGAGTTTTTTAATGAATATTTGGAGTCTTGCCGACATCGATTGTCAACTAGTTCCATTAAGGCGTATCAATCAGCCATTAAACATTTACAAGGGTATTCGGAGGTTCATCGGGCGCCACTCGCCTTGGACGATATACAATTCTCCTTCCTCAATAACACTTAAGTAACGAGTTTAAACTTCCTTTAATTGTGAAGGAAGCAGCTCGATGATTCATTGGTTTCTAATTTGTGGTTAACGGTTGGGTGTATGAGCAGTAGCGGATTAAACCCACTAAACTTTCAGATTGCAAGATACTTAATAAAACACAAAAACGGTTAAGGTATGACACCCAAACCGCTATTGCTTATACACCGTGTTGGTGGTAGTAATTCTTATTTTTCAACAATAACTTTCCTTGTCAAGCTCATATTGTTGGTAGATATTTTAATTAAATAGGTGCCTGAATATAATGTTTGGATGTCGAAATAACCAACGGTTTGTCCACTTTTTAAGGTTTTTTCTTGGATTAATTTCCCTTGCATATCATACATTTCAATATTTAAATCTTGGAGATTTAATCCTCCAATTTGTATGGCAATGAAATCAGACGTTGGATTAGGAAATATTTTGATATTTTTATTTTCCAAATCACTTTCTACAGTTGACAATGTTGCGTCATAAACTGTTGTATTTTCGTCCACCAAATTAACCTTTCTATCCTGATAAACACCATAAAAAGTAGGTCCTACTGCATAAGGGTAAGCTGAGTTCCAATTGGAATCTACAGTAGTAAAATAACAATAGATACCATTGGGGTACTCTGGAGTCACACAAAAACGTCCGTTATGTTCATCTAAATAATCGGATTGACTGCTATGATTTACATATTCATAATCTTCTCTAAATGTTCCAAGCGGCCAAGATGTTTCGGATGGAACATTACCAGTACCTCTGGTTGTTTTTAACTGATAGCTCGATTTTATTCTTACAATTCCTCCTGTACCATCTGTATTTGCATAACCATAAGATCCATATATCGGGAAACCATCATAAGCAAACCCAATTAGTGGAGAATGTTGTGTACTATCTATCGCATATAAACCATCTGCATCGTAAAGATTACAGATAGTAGAAACAACATTTAAATCTAAATCAAATGCTGATGGATTCTGATGATGATGGTAATTTCCCATTGCTGGATGACCTTTAGAACAGTCGAATCCAGACATTTCAGCTAGAATAGCATCCCTATTCCAATCCATTGTTGCTCCAGGACCTCCAGGGCAACGTGGATTTCCCGGCCCTCCACACAAAGAGTTAGTAGTTGGATTCCAAGCTACACCATCTCGATAATCAAATAAAGCAACACCGTTGATAAATACTCCAATATTTCCCATTGTTGTCGCAGTTGGCGTTCCCGAATTTTGAGTTGGATTTAATGGAAATTTAAAAATGGCATCTTGATCTTCTGCTTGTGATGGGTTTCCATCTAGAAATGGTCCAGTTGGATAGGACGGAATTCCTTTTGTGTGGATGAATACATTGTTCGTTGAATATTCTACCATTTGACAATTCACCAATATATTATTGGAAATAGTTGTTGAGTTTCCAGACATATAATAAGACCCTGTTGTTGTGGTATTTTGTAACCAAGAAGTTATTGCTGGATTAGTTTGAGCAAACATACTTGTGATGCTCATCAATAATGCCCCAAAGGCTATTGTTGTTTTTTTCATTTATAAATATTATGATGACATATAAGGTTAGACGACAAGAAATTTTTATTCCTTCGCTTGGTCTGCTATTTTTTTGAATTGATGTTTTTTATTGAATACAAAATCTTTGTCGTTTAAGGTGAGTAAGAAGGAAATAAGGTCTACTTTTTCATTTGAGGATAGTTCTATTGACTCATTAAATTGTAACGAAAGTGTTTCCGAATATTCAATACCTGAAGTGTAGTGGTTTATTACTTCCTTTAGTGTCATAAATCGTCCATCGTGCATGTACGGATAGGTGAATGATAAATTTCGGAGACTTGGCACTTTAAATTTTCTTTTGTCATTTTCATTTTGTGTGATAACATATCTCCCCATATCATTCAGTGTTTGGTCAATCGGTAATCCATTGTTTTCAAAATTGTAATTGGAAAAAAAAGGTTCGGAATGACAACTTGCACAATTGTTTTTATATAATTGATAACCATTTTTTTCTTGTTCAGTAAATGTTTCTTTACCCATTTTTACCTTATCGTATTTTGTATTTGACGAAACAAGAGTAAGTTGAAACTGTGATAAGGCTTTTAAAATTTTAGATGTACTAATAGTGGAATCTTGAAAAGCATTTAAAAATAACTTTTTGTATGCTTTAGATTCATTTAACTTTTTAATCACTTCGTTTATATTGCTACCCATTTCGCTAGGATGAGAAATAGGCGCCAAGGCTTGCATATCTAAATGGTTTATTGCTCCGTCCCACATAAATGTTTTTTGCCAAGCTAAATTGAATAAGGCAGGTGCATTTCTATTGCCAATAGAATCAAAAATGCCGTGACTTAAATCGTGGTCAGTATGTGCAAAGGCGTTAAAAGGAGAATGACAAGAAGCACAGGAAATTGTATTGTCTTTCGAAAGTATAGGGTCATAAAATAATATCCTACCTAATTCTATTTTATTACTATCTAAGGGGTTTTGCTCAAAATTATAAACTGTTTTTGGAAAATAATCAGGTGGGGAGAAAAAGAGATTATCCTTTTTTAAAACAAAGGATAGTATCATAAATGCAAATAAGACAAGGATAACTTTGTTTTTCCACATTTAACGAGTTGTATTAAAAAGAAAGACAAATTTATCCGCAATCTGCACCGCATTATCATTGGGTGACATTATTTGATATTCTTCTGAAATTTCTATTTCTTCAAACAACTTATCTAATTGTATAGATACCTTTCCATTAGTTTTCAAAGAAACTTGTCTTAGTGTGTTATATGGAGGGGAATACCCTCCAATGTGCCAATAAAACTTATTTTTACGTGCAGGACAAAGGCTGGATGTCCCTTCTAGTTTAAAGTTGATGTAACCACTCTGCCAAGTCCAATACATACCATTTGCAGGGTCTAGATCTCCTTCAAAAATGCCTGAAACATTAGTTAAACTATCAACCCCAATATTGAATCGTATTTTATCGAACTTGAAAAATTCATTTTCCATTATGATAAACGAACGACTATCTGTAGCATCAATCAAATGTGCTTTTTTTATTGATGAGTGTACGATAGAATCATTTTTATAGTAAGTTAAATTGCTGATGTAACATTTAAAATTACTTATGTTCAGGGTATCATTTTTAAAATAATACACTTTGTTTAATGTTAAATTCTCTCTCTCAAATTTTGGCAGAAAAGTAATTTTAACCGCATTTTGAGAATGCGTTTGAAAAGTCATAAATAACATACCAAATAATACATACTGTTTCATTTATTTGGGTTTTCTTGGATGAATATTTTTATTGAATAGAATGTCTAATTCTCCAATCAACAAATCGAAATTTGGCATTTGTTCAGGTGTACAAATAGATTTAATGTCTTTGAAATGATTAAAATGAATGCGTTCGATTTCTTGTTGCGTGTGACCAATTTCCTTAGTTAGCGAATCTGTTTCTTGGTTACTGTATCTTTTAATGAGTAGGCGATAAAGTTCCTTTTTTAGCTGAATTATCTTTTGGTCATTGGTACGAATGTCCATTCTGTGTTGGTCAATTAACTTTTCGTAGGCAACAATTTGTTCTTCGTCAAATGCCAATTTTTCTATGATTACTTTCTTCGGACCATAACCAAAAGGTTTGTGTTTTCTATTTTGCATCATAAAAAACAGGGTAGCTAAATTGGATATTATTAATAGCCCTATCAGTAGTAGATAAAATTTTCTTCTATTCATAGTATAGTGAATTATTGTTTACTTCTACCAATTCAATCTCATTATTGAATTGGTTAATCTCACTTGAAAATCCTAAAAAATAAAATTGAGCCAACATTAAACCTATCACGAAAGAAGCTGCAATGCCTACTTTTAATATCGGTATATTATTTTCTCTATTCTTTTCAAAACGACATTCTATTGTGTGATAAAGTGCGTCAGGCACTTCTATGCGTTTTATGTTTTTGAGAATATCTAGGTTATCTAGTTCCATATTTACTTAGACGATATTTTAATAGTATTCCTACGTTGTTATAGTATTTTTTTTAAAGAAGTTTTTGCTCGCTGAAACAGAGATTCAACTGCTCCTTCGGATAGTTTCATTATTTCAGCTACTTCCCTTTGCGTTAAACCTTCAATTTTCAATAAAATGATGACTGTTTTTTGATTTTTAGGAAGACGATATATTTTTTGCATTAAAATTTTTAGGCTTTCATCTTGCTCCATTAGAATCCCTGGGTGGTCAAAGTCGGGTAGGAGGTTTTCTTTATATGAACTATCACTACTTAAAAGTGAAATGATAAAACTCCGTTTTTTACGTTGTTTATATTTTAAAAAGTCAAGCGATTGATTAATGGTAATTCGGTAAATCCAAGTTTTAAGGTCCGCATCCTTTCGGAAAGTTTGCCACTTATCAAAAATTTTCACAAAAACATCTTGTGTGATTTCTTCAGCATCTTGCCTGTTTTGACAATACTGCAATGCGAGATTGAATACCAAGTTTTTATATTGATTATAGATATTCTTATATGTCACAGATTTTTTTACCACCAACTTGTTATATGGAGAATAAACCTCCTAATTTATAAGTATCTTTTACTAGAAAACAGGAACTTTTGTTCTCGTTTATCATTTTTATTCAAAAATAAAAAAATAAGTTCTTTACAGAATTAAACTTTTTTCAATACTATTTTGGACCGGTCTAATAATTTCTGGAGGATCTTCTGTTAATCTTTGAGAGTGTTTAACCGAAGTCTTTTAATTAAAAAACGGTTACACTATAAAAGTATAACCGTTTTATCATTATATGTTGCTCCCCCTCTTGGAGTGTAAATTTAGAGTTTAAGTAATTGAAATATAATTAGATGTATGAAGGAGTGGTGATCAGGTGAAACAATTCCATTTCAATTTGTCAGTGTTGAAAACAATTGTAATTAATAAAATATTATATTATTTTGCACTTCTATGCAGATTAAAAAGTATATCCATTATTTATTACTTTTAACCTTTTCAACACTTACTTACTTTGCCCAAGCTCAAAACGAGGCTAAAATGGTTTTGCCCATTAGGCATACAGATTTTGTTACCTCAGCACACTATAACGCCAGTGGCAGCCAAATAGTAACGGCGTCTTATGATAATACCGCCAGGAAGTTTTGGTAATATGACAATCAATGCAAATACTGAAATATGGAATTTTGTTTCAAAATTTAATTTGAATGGCCAGATAGGTTGTGCATCCAATTCTAGCATAAATTCGGAAAATAGAGTAAAAATAATAATATCCCCTAATCCTTGTAAATCGCAATTGCGCGTAATTAATCGAGCAGATACCAAATCCAATTATTTTATCTATACAATTCTTGGAGAACCCGTTTTAAATGGAGTTTTACGCCGGGGTAATAATGAATTTGATTTATCTGAGCTAGCTTCAAATATCTATATATTCAAAGCAGGAGATATGTATACTCGGATAATTAAAAATTAAGTATGATTTAAACTTAATAGCTTTTAAGACGTTTTGTTATAATGAAAATAGATTTTTTAAAGTATTCACATGTTTTTATTGCTTTCATAGCTATGTGTTATTCAATTTATATGGGTTTAACTGGTCATGAGGAAGAAGCACAGTATTCAGCACATTGGCCTGGGACCATTTTATTATTTGCCATTGCAATTGAACAAATGAGAAGGAGGAAAGAATAATGGATTACACAATGTACATAGTCGGAGGGTTTCTTTTTGCACTTTACTGTACCTTACATGTCTGGAGCATTATGAGACACAAGAAGTAGCTTTTCGTACAAACAGAATTTTTTATTGAGTCATTCTGGTGACAAATGTATTATAGAGACTTTAGTTAATATAGGTGTCGGTTGAGTTTATGCGTGTTTATATTATATCAACATGTGATTAATAAGAAAGTGTTAATGATTACCAATAAAAAAGCAACTGACAATCTGATGAGATATTTTATCTTAATATTTTGGGCATTATTTTGGTTATTTAATGTTATTGATAAGTTAATGGGCGGAGCTCATTACTTATTTGTTGGAAAGGATAGATTCGCTCAAATTCAAAGGTATTTTGACTCAATAGGACTTGGTAATCCAATGGTTACCAATTTTACGCTGACGTTCACAGCGGCATTGGAAGCTTTTGCCTTGGTGTGTTTTTTAGGTGCGTTGTACCATCTTATTCGAAAAAATCTTGAATCTAATCGGGTTTGGTTTTTCTTAGGAATTTCTACAACACTTACTGTATACATCTTTTTTTCAATTGGCGATCAAATTTTTGGTGATCATTCGGAACTTTTAGAACACGCCTTGTTTTGGTTTATTGCGCTGTTGTCTTGGATTATTTTTAATCGCAATAACCAATTTCATATATTCGATAATTTCTCCATAAGTAAAAAGCCAATCTTACTTTTTACTTTGTTTGCGATAATTATAGGGTCCATTACATGCTTTAGTATTTTTAGGCATAATCAAATCGCATTTAAGGAACGGACACAAGCTGTTCAAGCAAAGAGAATAAGTGAAAACAAGTATAAAATCGAGTTCCCCTTTCTTGCTGGTAGTAGCGCATTTGAAAGTACAATAGCAAAATTCAAGGAACAACATACTGATTTAAGAATCAACTACATTTATACCGCCCCGAAACCCATGAGGTTAGGTCAATCCGATGGACTGATTATTTATTTACAAACCGAAGAGAAATGATAAAAGAGAAAGTAGCGATAAAGTATCTAATCCTTATTTATTGGACCTTTTTCTTCTTAACTGGCGTTATCGATAAGATTGTACCTGATGTATATCCATTTTGGGTTGGAGCGGATTTTTATACTTTGTTTATTAAACTTTTCGCTTCTTTAGAAATTAAAAATCCCATTTACGCAACTATTACATTGGCGGGGGTTTCGCTGATAGAGGTCATGACTTTCGTTTGTTATTTATTTGCGCTATGTGGTTTATTCTTTAAAAATGAGAGTTCCTCAGATCAGTGGTTTAACAGAGGGGTCTCTCTTTCCATTTTGTTGTTTAGTTTCTTTACCATAGGTGATCAAGTTTTTGGAGACCGTTTTACACTTCTTGAGCACAGTATTTTTTGGATAATTTTGGTTGTTTCATGGGTGTTATTTAATCATAATTCACTTTTGGGTGATCAATCATTTCAACTTCGTTTTACGGGGGAAGTTAAAATTGGTTTAATTGTGTGGGCTGCCATCGTTATTATTATCTCCTATTTCAACTTTGGATTTTCCAAGAATACATTCGCAAACAAATTCAAACCGGTTCACGGTGAAGAAGTGGTTGAGGGTATTTATAAATTTGATTTTCCCTTCTTGGCAGACAAGAGAACTTTGGAGTACACCATTCGTTCGTTCGAAAATAAACACCCTGAATTGGAGATAAACTATTTATATACAGGGCCAAACGAATTGAATACAAAAAAGAAGACGCATATGTTACTGTATGTATTCACTGAAGAGAAGCCTACGGAAGCAAATTGATTTTTCTCCGGAAAGTTATTTCCCTAATTGAACCTGTCAAGGCCTATCCGCATAGGCAAACCCGTTAGTATTTTGACGTTATATTTCAATGAGTTAGGCTTAACATTTATTTCCGTTCAAAAGATTTAAAGAAAAAGCACTCGCCATTACTCACGAGTGCTTTTCATCTATGTTTGATAGGCTTTTTTGGTGTTTATCTCATTCAAAGAGATATTTAGCCAAAATTATTTGAGCTTGCTTAATTGAGACATTTTCACAATAACATACAGCGGAAGAACACCCAATACGCCATGCATTATCATCGGGTAAACGCGCATGGATTCTGTAATGCCTTCAGGCATATAAGGATCAATTTTTACAATGAAAATGGCAATGATGTTTACAACACTTAATGAAAGAAGTGTTTTAAGCATAAAGGATTTTATTAAAGGTTTCGCCTCTTCGTTCATTTCGTAGTCAGATATGTTCTTTTTTGCAGGAAACGAGATGATACCCATTACTAAAAAGAGAGCAATAGAAGTAAGTGATAGCATTTTATCATTATTAAATGTCGGTATCAATGAGGATAATGCAAGCAAAGAGAATAAAAAGTACCCCAATAAGAAGTAAAAGCGTTTTAGCATCACTGCACCATATATACTGATGGCAGAAATGAGGATGGCGATAATTAAGATTTCCATATTTTTATGAGTTTAAGATTTAATTAATTTGTTGTCAAGGGCTAATCATTTTTCAGCAGTTTGTGGCTGCTAAAATTGCCTTCATTTTCTAATTTCACAGTGTAAAATCCGTGTGGAATATTGGAAACATCAATCTCTAGGATTTGGTCGAATTTCATGGTTATACCATCACCAGGATTAATTAGTTTATCAATCTGTTGAGCTTTTGTGAAAAGTGTAAAATTGATAACAGAGAATGCAATAAGAAGTAGTTTTTTATTTTTCATATTTATTATCTGTTTTTTTAATTAGTTGTTTTAACAAACATGACAGGATTATGCGATTCAGCAGTTAACTTTAAACAATATATGCCTGCTGATAATTTTGAAATATTGATTTGGTTGGTGCCCGTATGTATTGCACCAGATTGCAAGATTTTTCCATTTGCATTACATATTTGGTAACCACTCTCCAAAAGTCCCTCAGGTAATTTTAGATTAAGTATTTCCGAGCTCGGGTTTGGGTAAACTTTTAAAAGAGAACGCTTTTTGCTGATGTTCTTTAGAGGGAGGCCGTTAATAAATTTTGTCACTAACACGTTTTGAAAACCAGGAGGGCATGGCCCTGTTTGGGTCATATGTCTGCTTTCTATTACAGGAATGGCATAACCATCCGTCCACCATTGGTAGGCATCCATGTTGGTAATACATGCAGATGATCCAATTTGTCTGTCAGACCAGGTACGCCTAGCTCTAACCAATATGGCGTTTTCAAAGACTGTTTTATTAGGCATCGTGAGCTTACCACTCGCAATTCCCTCAGTGATAGCTCTATCATCTCGAATTAAATAGGGAGGTCCGTTAACCACAGTGAAGGGATTTTCATTTTTACGTTCTTCGTGTTTATCACCAACACCAAAAGGGTATGGCATTACTGTTAAAGACTCTTCGTAAATAGACGAAAGAACGGTTTTTTCTCCGTGGAAAGTAAAACCATCATCCCGGTAACCCAACATAAACTCTCCATCATCTTCATATTTGACGTGTGTAGCATTAGGATAATCCGCGGACGAGGGATTTGAATAAATGGGTGCTATTTCTATCGGCGTCCATTGGATTAATCCGGTTAAACCTGAAAAATCCCAGTCCCCTGAGCGTTTAATAGCCAATGTGTCGTTCTTGACTTCTATGGTATATCCAACTCCTTTTTCTGGGATGGTTGGCTTCTGAATCGTTTGGGCGTTTGTTGTACCAAGGAAAGATGCACTCAATCCTATTAGTAAATAGATATTGATAATACGCATAAACGAATATTAATTTTTTTTTGCAAAAAATTATATCAATCATTTGGGGAAATAAAAATAATCATGGTAATCCTCATCTAGGTTACGTCTAGAATAGCGTTTAAGCGCAAAATCATAGTTGTCATGTAAATGTCAAATTTATGTAGTAATAAAAATTTAACATTCTTCATAACCCGTTAATAGAGTTAAATCTTTGTCACAAACCAACGGAATACACAATTTAAGTAGGGACTTTGTACGTATTGGACTTACGATTGACATGTATTAAATTGATTGAATGCTAAAGAAAATTTTAATTGCAACTTTGCTAACAGGGAGCTCAGCCTCACTTTTTAGCCAAAGTAAATTCGCTTTTTGGAAAAAAGACCGCGAGTATGCAAAAAACTCTTTTACTATTAATACCTCAGGCCCAATACCAGGATTTGGTTTCTCGTTTAATCATCAATTAAACAAACAAACTACAATTTCTGCCTTTTATGGGGAGTCGGAGGGGTTTGATATTGAGCGATCTGACCCAATTAGTTTTGGAGAGGGCTAATTTAATAAAAATTAGATTTTTTCTCCACAAAGTATTTCCTTAAGTGAACTTGGCAACTGGGGTTTTGAGTACAAAACCTGCCAAGCTTTTGGTGTTGAATATCAATGATTTGACCTAAATATTCGATTCCGTTCGAGCTTTTTAAGAATTTCAATAAAAAAGATCAAACGTCGTATAATCCTCCAATTAATCCATCAAGCAATTCTTGTGATGGATAGCCATTCTTTAAATCTAAGGTGTTCTCATCTACAAACCTTCCCTGCTCTTCATATTTTTTATCTTCATCTTCAATATCTTCACAGCTAGAACAAAAACTGCCAATCCAATCAGAATTATACTTAAGTATTCCATCTTTTAATTTATACATTGTTGCTGTATATTCACCATTATACTGGAAAAATACAATCTCAAAATAATCATCAATGAAATAATCTTTCAAAAGAGGAAATTTTTCTAAAAGCTCCGATACAACTTCATTGAATTCAGATTCATCATTGCCTAACGGAGAACCATACATTTCGGCTAAATCTAAATTACTTGAAATATTTAATTCATTTTTATCGAGATAAATAAAGTCATTTTCCTGAGTCACTTTTTCTAAAAATTCTGAGGAGAATACATTTTCAAATCCTATATTCAGTAAAATAGCATGCATAAAAATTTATTTTTAGTTTAGCCGAAAATAAATCACTTTTACCGAAGCACAAAACTTTTCATAGTGGGCAAAAATTACCAATAAGAGTCAATTTATTTTTTTGTATGAATTACCAATATTCGAAATGTTTCAACCATGAATAACCAAATAAAAAAAAACAAGGATGATGATTTCTTTTATAAAATTTATAAACGGGATGTTTTACTTTGTTCAGATTGTGAAATTGAAGATAGGTTAGTGAAAATAAAAAATAATAGTAAGTATTTCTTCGATTATAAGTGGTCGAAATCAAATTTGACTATTAAAACAAAATTATTTGAAAATACTAACCGAAAAATAACAATGAAACATTTGGTCAGTTTAGCTATTTATTTAGATCGGATACATAGAAAAAATCATTTTCATGGTGACATTCATGAGAGAAATATAATTGTAGATAATCAAAAGCTAATTCTCATAGATTGGGAACCCTGTTTTATTCAAAAACTTTTTGGAAAACGTATAATAAAATCACACTATGAGGGGATAGCCACAGAAGACAAAAAAAATAAAAGAATTACACAGTTAACCGATAAGAAAGGGTTTTTAAAACTATTACCCATAAAATATCATAAACTAATTGATACAAAGCTTATGAGTACATTTTCGTGCAGTCAATTATTAAATTCCATATAAATTTGGAATTGGTAAGGATTATTTTCTTTCCAATTTACATAACAATGTTAAAAATAATTATACTTGTGTAAAAAACTATGGGACAAGTAAGTATTGAATTGACACATGACCAAAATGATTTTGAGTTAAATAGGCATTTTTTTGTAGATGAACTGTATAATTCTTTTGAATCAAAATGGGTTGAAATAATTAATAAATTTGAAGGTAAGTTTTTAAACGAGGGGTACATAATAGCACCACCAAATGGAGTAAGCGTAGACACTTCATCTTTTTCTACTTTGGATGATGGAAAACCTAATTTTGATAGGGCCGTTTGTATGTTTTTGGAAAGAGTAGTTGATGGAGGATTTGATTTTTCAACTGGACAAGAAGGTTTCCCTGAAGAATTTTATTATGATTTATATAGGCTACTGTCTTATTATTATGAATTGAATGATCTTGATGACTACAATCAACCCGTATCAGACGAGATTCATAAAAAAATAAATGACCAGCTTGAAAAGGACCTAGAATATCATAATAATGAATGGTGGAGCTTTTTTTGTGGAAATGCCACTGTAAATGGTGAGAACGGATACTATTCTTTAGGGATTAATTTTACTCCCAAAGGATTTATATTATCTAATGACTATTACGATGAAGATTCAGATGAATATTGGTAAGAAAGTCGAATTTTAACATTCTTTCTGCTTGAATTCGGATTCCAGGACTCAGTGGTATTAGAAATTGAGGTTCACTAATGCCTGTAATTTCATTTTGTAATTCTGGGTGATGTTTTACCATGCGAAACAATGCTCTCAATGCTGAAATACGGATAGATGGAATGTTCTTTATATCGGTCCATAATGAGAGCGCCCAATCAAAATATAATGACTGAGTATTTTCAGGGATTTCAATTTTCTCAAGCAGTTTTAAAACTTCGCGATGCTGAGAAGTGCCATTTTTAATAGCAACTTTAATCAATTTTGCACAATCAATCTCTAGTCCTTTTAATGTATCCAAATTAGAGTGTGAGAGTAACCAAGTAGATCTCCAAGATAAATACGGCTCATCCTCAAAAGCTAAATCCAACAAGATTTCTTCACACGAATGTTCGTTTACATAACTTAAAAGCAGTTCTTTTGGCTTTCTTTCGATAAGTAAATTTCTAAGATTATCTTTTACCGATTTTGGATCCATTGAGCCTTATTGCTTTACTACCTTCAGGTACTCTTTACCAGAATTTCCGTTGATTACTAGGATGTATGATCCCGCAGAGAGCTTAGAGAAATCTAATTCCAATGACTTTATATCTGCAATTTGGTTTGATTGATAAATTCTTCCACTTAAATCCATAATGATAAAAGATTTAATTGGGGTTGTAGATTGAACCATAAGCTTATTAGAAACAGGATTTGGGAAAATAAGCGTGTTTTTTTGTTTTATTTTACGATTTGAGTTGCTTTCGCTAGCTCTAACCATCTCGAAATTCCAATAACCACTGCCATAATCTATACCAGTTGTTAATGAATTAGCATTTAATGTGGCTTCATAAATACGCTGTGTAGGTACGTTCGTGCTGTTACTAAGGTCTCCAGTATTTGTTGCTTTTGGAAGACCTAAGTATAGTCCTTTTCCATTAATGATTATTGATCCGTTGATACTATCAATTTCCCAAGTTCCATTGGTCATCCCATCATGCGGTGCCACTGCTTTGCCGCATGCCTCAGTGCCTTTGTTTTGCCATCCTTCAAGCCAAGTAGTTTCTCCCAAAATATTCTGGAATTTGCCCGAAGAATCGAAATGGTAAATATCATCGAATAGACAATTACGAGTATTTAAATCTCCAGAAGAATTACTCCACCATATGAGATTGCCTTTGCTCGGTCCAACACCGAGAGCACCTGCTTTAGGAGCCAATTTCCATGAACCAACTATTGAAAAGATCTTAATATTTATAGTTTCTGTGTTTACACTGCTTCCACTATCGTCATAGGCAATAGCTCCAACCGTATAATCACCTTTAGTTAACTTTGGAGAAAGCGTATAAGGGGCAGTGGAGTCGGTAAAAAATAATACATTATTAATCCAAAATTTAACATGTGATATTTTTCCATCTGCATCATTTGCGGTAACGGAAATAGGTATAATTTGACCTTGGATAAAGGTTTGATTATTCTGAGGTTGTGTGAGTTTAGCGGTTGGTATAATATTACTTCCATCGTTTATTAAAACCAAGATTTCACTGTAGTCTGAATACAATGAGTCAAACACTGTCAGTTTGAATTTATAAGTACCTTCTACCAAGCCAGTGAAAGTAGGTTTTGCCAAATTTTCATCATCCACAGATAAAATTGTTGGCCCGTATACTTGATTCCATTTGTAGTTGATATAACCAAGCAAACCCGGAGTACTGTTACTACCATCTAACGTAATGCTATTATTGTCCTTAGATTGCGCCTTGTTTCCCCCAGCATCAGCAGTAGGGGTGATATCAGTAATTGGTTCAATATATTTAAAACTAAGTGTAGACAAATTCATGCCAGCACCTTCAAAATCTAAGCGAAGTACTCTATTCCCCTTTTTAAGTGGAAGGGTTGATTTTACCGAGCCGAAAGTTTCCCATTTCCCAGTACTAGGAAAAGTAATACCCTTTGCTACTTGCTGTTCATTTTGTTCGATATTTAATGGGCCTGCCGAACCATTGTTCCCATTTGAGTAGCGAATTTCAACTTCATAAATCCCGTCTTTTTCAACTTCTATACTGTATTCTGTCCATTCCCCAGCATCAATCCATGTTAGTATAGCTCCTTCGTTTGGATCTTTGGTTACATCAGCTTGTTCGCTTAATCTAAAGTCGCCAAGATTTGCTGAGCTTGCATCCTGATAGGAGATTCCTTGTCCAATACCCCCTTCAAACTCATCAAAAAGACCAGACTGAACAATCCCGGGGATGTAAGTGCGATTCCCTCCATAAGGTATTTGATCTCCCACTTGTATTGTTTTGAAGTTACTTGTTGAGAAAACTTGATCTTTAAATATTTTCACGTAATAAGTATGTAGTCCTAGTCCCAAATTTTCGACTTTAAATTTATAGGGTGATTGGGATAAGGAATCAATTGCCTTTGATTTGTAATACAATACAATTTTACTAGGAGTTTCATTTAATGAATCAACAGTAAGTAAAGTACTACCTCCTTTATAAACTTGGTTAAACTGACTATTTAAAGTTCCATGGATATCTGCATCTAAACTTGTTTTCAACTTATGAGGAGGAACTGTAAATTTAAATCCATTTGAATATTGGATTTTTAAAGTGTCGGAACTGTAGTTTTTAGCCACATAAATCAATTGAGTATCCTTTTTAAATACCACAGCTAGAGGGTGGTTTGCAGTAATTTCTGATTGAAGAGTGCCTAGTGCATTTAAAGCATGTAACCAGTGATAAGTTTGAGCATCGGAAATTCCAAATTTTAGGTTTCTATTAGCATAAGAATTATAAAGTTGTATTGCTTTTGGCGCATCTTGGAATGCAAGGAACTTCCAATATACATCATGCCAAAGGTTATCATTAGCTTGATTAGTAAGAATACCCGTATTTTTAGCCATTTCCTTCCATAGCTTTTGCGCGTAATCGGTGTCGTGATAAAGGTAAAATGATCCACCGTGGATAGGATATAGCTCTATTCCGTAGGATGCAGCAATATCATTAGTCCAAAATGTTCCATTATCATAAGAATTTCCCCAAACACGGGATACTAAAGCATAATTTTGATTAGAACCAAAATTTCTATCTTTAGTATCGAACCAATACTCTTCAATTGCCGATTGTTCAGTTGTGTATAAGTAAATTCCCAAATCTCGAATTGCTTTATTCCCAGTAATTGAACCCCAATGAATTAAACTTGAGTTAAACTGCATGCTTTCTGAAGTGGATTCTTGGTCGTTACCTTGGGGGAAACTCGCAAATCCATTTGCCCAACAATGGCCGCCGTATGGATTGAAATTTCTTAGGAAAGGAAATAAAGAATCATTGCGATTGTAGCTGGCAGCATCTCGTACCAAAAGATTTACCATTTCTCCATAGTCTTTGGCCCATCCTGGTTCAAATTCTTCTAAAAATGCGGCGGCATGAATAAAATATCCCCAATGAAAGTGATGATCATTTAAGTTTCCATCTTGGCCATGACCAGCGGGGTAGCCAATTAAAGAGGTCCAGTCTTTAGTATAATGAAATAGGAATGCAACTTCATTTGTTTCGGCACTTAGCCAATCTTCCAGTCTTGCCCTTACGGTTTTTTTAATAGTATTTACAGCGTCATGATTCCCCATTTCATGAGCAATTCTGGCAGACTGAATCAAACGGTTCATGACCTGACCTTCATTGTATGAGTCTGTCCATGATGAAAGGCCATCATATTGCAGCGATTGTATTTTTTTGTTGAGTAATTCGGGATCAAAACCCTCGCTGTATAGGTCTACATAAGGAAGGGTTGGAAGAATTCCTTTAAATGTATTTTTCACCTCAAATGCATTAGTATCAATTAGCTTCAACGCCCCGCGAACGGTTGAAAATTCGGCAATGTACTTAGGATTTACAAGACTAGTCCTTGACCATTGATGGGGGAGAAGACCTATTAAAGGCATTGAGTCGGTTCCTTCATGAACTTGATATTCAACTTCAAAATGAGTCGTTACAACCGAATTTGAACTATCGTATGAAAATGAGCTCGATGTATTTGTTGGTTCTACATAGGCATATTTTTGGTAGGAAACTGCTCTATTTAGCAAAGTTCCGGATCCTTTAGGTAGCATTATAATTGACCAGTAGTTCTTACCATTAAGATCCGATTCAAAAACTTTTCCATTTTGAGTCCAACTACTTCCGCTTGGTGCATAAACAGCAAAATCGGCACCATTATATGCATTTTCAATAGTTATTATTTCATCATTTATGGTAACAGTTCCAGTGTTAAGTGTAATGCTAGCTACATCTGCAGAGTCCTTTTGATAATATACAAAGGGTATCCCCATGGCAACTACTGCCTGCATTCTATGTCCATTATTACTCCATTCCATTTCAATGTGCCAATCGGAATAGTTGCTAATGTTTGCGGCAGTAGAATTTAAACCTTTTACTCCCGATACTATGGGGAGGATATCACTAATTACACCCCATGGTATGTACGAGGTTACAAGGCCTGAAGGTGTGGTTTTTAAAGTTAGGGGATAATTAAAAAGATTGTCGCAATGCGCATTTTTAATTTTTGCAGACCACCAATCGTTGGTTGGAATGGGTTTGTTTTTTACTTTCCCTGTCACAAATGGGGTTCCCGAAGGTACTGAGTTCCTTCCAGCCACATCAGTTCCGGGAAATTTGTTGGTATAACTGCCTTTTCCAACAGATATAAATTGAGAAAATATTATGTTACTTTTTAGGCAAATTAATATGATGATTAGGGGTAGTTTTTTAATAATAGACATTATTTAATCGTTGTAATTCGGTATTCAGTGAAAAGATCTGTAGCATGCAGGAATTGATATTTAATTCCTGACTTAAATACCTAAGCACTGTATTTGTAGTAAATATAGTACTTTTTACAATAAGTAAGATTATTTGTTTTAAAGAAGTGGAGGTTGAATTATTTTAATATTAATCCCTCATGACCAAATTCGGCTAATTCTTTTTGGTAATAATCTATAGTTAATTTAAAATTTGGATCGGTTGGATTCAAAATGTTATAAGGTAGGCTTTCAAAATCTTCGATATCGGGGTTTCCCTCATTATTACGTTCTAGAAAGCGAATACAAAATCCTTTTGTATTAAAGTATAAACGATTTTCAAAATAGTAAGATTCAGCTCCACCATAGGAAAATAAAAAAAAGGGCTCTCCATTATGCAGGTACAATTCAATATTATTGCCTCCATCAAATTCAAAGGCTTCTATTTCAATTAAGCTAATTTCATCGGTTATTTGAGTGAATTTTCTAATTTTTGGAAATGCTACTTTTTCTTCCTCATATAATTCAATTTCAACCCAATTAGTGTCTAATTGGATCAATGTTCCATTTTTCCTTGCTTCTTGTGCTTCCCCATACCATGTATTTATTTGTTGGATACGAAGTTGAGTACTATCATTTTCTTGTTGCGCACTTAAAGTAATTGGGTTAACTAATAGGAAAAATATCAAATAGAAAATATTTTTTACGTGTTTCATCTAAAGCAAATTACGAAATTGTATTGAAATTAATTATTAGGTCTAATTCAAAACTTATAAAATTTTGCTATATTGTCGGTCTATGAGTAACATAAAAAAGATAATTTATCCCTTTTTGACACTCCTAATGATTGTGTCAATGGTTTCTTGCGGAAGCAATGAAGAAGAAAAAGTAAAAGACGTTGTGATGAAGTTTCGTACCGCGGTTCAAGAATTGAAGTTTGATGAAGCAAGCAAATATTGTGAAGAGAATACAGGTAAAATGATCAGTAGCATTGGTGGAATGATGGCAATGGTCCCAGAGGACAAGAAAAAAGAAATAAAAGATGAGAAGTTCGAAATTTCTAAAGTCGAATTCAATAAAGACACGGCATACGTATATTATTGGGAAGGAAAAACTATCGATAAAAACGAAGAAGCAAAGAAGATGGAGCTTGTAAAAATCGATGGAGATTGGAAGATATATATGAATAAAGAAGACGGAGAAAAATCAGATAAAGAAGGAACGGATACCGATGCGGATAGTGGTGAAATTGAAGAAGATATTGATGCGGATGCAGAGGAAGCTGAAGTAGAGACATCAGCGGACGCGACGGAAGAACCTATGTGATAGGTTTTGAAAAAAAATCTAAATAAATATATATTAATAATCTCCGGATTAGGTATTCTATTGTTTGTATTGCTTAACTTTCAAAGTTGGGATGAGCACTACGAAAAGCAATATTGGGAATCACCTGATCGGGAGATTTTGCATTTACACGATTCGGTTTTAAATAAAATAGAATCTGGGGATCTCGTTTTTCGAAGAGGACATGGTTGGATAAGCGATGTCATAGCCCGATATTCTCAATCGGGAAATTTAGATTTAAGTCATGTAGGAATAATTATTAAAAATGATGATCAGTTGAAAGTCTTTCATGCCATTTCTAATCATACCGAAGGTTATGACGGAATAATTGAACAACCTTTTGATAAGTTTTTAAAGCATTGTGAGAAGAATCAATTATTAATTATCCGGTTAAAGGATATCTCTCAAACACAGAAAAAACAAATTGAAACATCAATTCATTCTTGGCAATTAGTTAATCCCACTTTTGATTCGCAGTGGGATTGGAAAGATTCGAGTGAGTTGTATTGCTCTGAGTTCATAATTAGAGTACTTTCAGACTCGGCCAAGGTAATTCAATTACCTAAAGATCAGGACAGTGTGAACTACTTCTTCATGAATTTAAATGAGCTTTATGACTTCCCAAATCGAAAGATAATTTATAGTACGTTTCACTGATTTTCGGCCTTTTTATGTTTGTAGGCAGACATTGGTTTTACACACCTGAGGTAGGTGTAAATTGGAGGAATTTCGTTGTTACAGCCTCATTCCCATTAGCATTTAAAGAGGGCTATACCAATAATAATCCAAATGCGATTTTACCTTTTGTTATTAGAGGAACTTGGAGAATTCCGGTAAAAACGAATTAGCTGTTATTAGGAAATAAAGATTCCATTTTTTTATATCGATAGTTAAATATCGATTCTACTTTCTTGTGTACAAATAGCGCTCCTGCTATACTTCCTAAAAAAGACTTCCCAATATCGTAATGCAGAATGTCAGTCATTAACACCCCTTCGGGCACTGTTTTGAAATGGTGTTCGTGGTGCCATATATTATAAGGTCCTTTTCTCTGTTCATCCACAAAAAATAATTTGTCTTTGACATGTGTTATTTCAGTACACCAATCCATTTTTATTCCAAGAAATGGCGAAATTTTATAAGTAATAAAAAGCCCTTCATACATTTCTTCGGGGACTTCAGAGGTTATTTTAAATGTCATATCCTCAGGAGTAATTTCATTTAGATTTTTTGGCGAAGAAAAGAACTTCCATGCTGTATCTATATCAATAGGTAAAACCTGAGTGCTAATGAGCTTTTTCATTCATTGTATAACCTTTTTTGGTCGTTTTTGTTTCAAAAAGATTCGATTTATCTATTGTTTGTTTCATATTTGAATTATGAATCAGCGGTGTATGTTTTGTCATCAAATGGTGGAATTAATTTATGTTCATGGGCATTATCAATGTCCGAAATGTGGAATTAACAATTTGCCCTGCTGCGACGGTGATAATTGCCATACTGATTATACTAAATCCAGCAAATCAAAAAGTAACGAATCTGGAGGTGCAATAAAAAATGAAAATTAATTTATTAAAAGATATAATTTTCATTTTTACTATTCTCCTATGTACTAATGCAATAGTTGCACAAAACAGAATGGGATTTTCTTTTCTTTGGGGAGAAATGAAACCACACTCCTCATACATTGAACCTTTGCGGGCAGATGTTCGCGGTATTCAAATTTCAGCTGATTGGGATCGGGAGGTTATTTTAGAAAAGTTATTCTCAGTTAATTCGAAGCATTCATATTTGCCAAATTTCGGGGCTACTGCCTTGTATTTAGATATGGGACATCCTCAAACGGGTAATCAAGTGGCGTTGGGTGCAACAGTTGGAGGGAAATTTACTTTCGGTAAGTCATTTCATTTAGGATGGAAATACGCTCAGGGGTTTTCTTATTTATCTAAAAAATACGATTCGAGTACTATTCCCATTAATTATGGAATAGGTACACATGTGAATTATTTTGCACAAATAACAACCTATGCGCTTTTAGACTTGAATAACTTTGCAACCTTCAATATTGGATACAACCTCACTCACAGTTCAAATGGAAATTGGGAAAAACCCAATGTAGGCTTGAATGTATTAAATTTTAATGCCGGTCTTTATTATCGAATTTCTGATAATAAACGATTTCGAACGCATCGCAAATATTCGGCGTTCCCATGGTATGCAGGAGTAAAAATGGGTATTAGAGATAAAAGTTTGGAGTATCCTCATAAATCTTTTGTTTGGATTTTGGATTTAGGCTATAGAATACAAAATAATTCATCTGGATATTGGGACTATGGCTTAGATTGGTTTTATGATCCCAATTATTATTGGAATGATTTAGGGGATTTAATAGAAACACGAGAGAGTCAGATTCAGGAGTTGGGCGTTAGAGCAGGTAAGGTATTTTTATGGGGAAGGTTGGGATTGAGGTTTGATGCGGGTATATATGCCATTCAGCCTATGCACACTGAGAAACCTTGGTTTTATAATGCAATAGGATGGGAATACAGAATTCGAGACAATTGGCTATTTAGAAATAGATTAAAGGCTCATTTGAATAAAGCAGATTATATGGAATGGGGAATTCAATATTTGTGGTAAAGAAAAAGGAGGCCATTTTGGCCCCCTTGTCAATATTTTAACTGCGTTAAATTTAGAACCGTATACCCATTCTAATTCCATTATTAGAAGAAATTCCGAGATTGGTAACTGTCATTAATTTAGTTTCCACCGTTTTATCCGATACATTATCCCATTGTTGTTGGTATCCATTAAACTGGTGGTTAATTCCAAAGCCAATTTCCGCACCGATATATACATTTTCTACAATGTAATAATCAGCACCAAACAATAAGTTTACAGCAAAGGAATAAGCTCCAGAAATTGAATTTTCATATTGCCCGTCTTTTACATAAACGAAGCCATTTAATGTATTAGTTCCACTAGCAGAAGCACCGCCGGTTCCAAATACAAACTGACCTCCATAATAAGGTTGTAATTTACCCACGCCACCAATGTGCTTCTCTATTCCTAAACCAATACCCATACTCCAATTGTTTTGATCTTTAGTACCTGTTAACGTTCGGTCACCAGCATCATAGATCACTTCGGAATTGTTATAAAGTGAAGCAAGTAGACTGGCCCTTATGGCAAGATCTGGATGTAGGAAAAATCTATAACGCAAACCAGGAGCATCAAAGCTTATTGGACTGCTACCTACTTGAAGATTAAGTACAACCTCAGCAGTTTGTTCTTTGTCGGTACTGTAACCAGTTTGACCAAGAATAATGCTTGTACTCATCAGGCTGATGAGTCCTAAAAAAAATTTTATTTTCATAATGTTTAATAGCAAAAGTAAATATTTGTACTTGAAAGTATTTTTTTTGTGTAATGATTTTGAGATTAATGGCTTGTGGTGTATTCTTTTTTGTGCAATCTGCAATTGCTCAATTTGGATCTATTTGTGATTCGATCTCTCATTATAAAAAAAATACGGAACCCTCATTTTCAGGAAGTTTAGATGGTAGATATTCTTATATTTTAGGCAAATCTGTGGATATTTATGGATTAAGACTAGGTGCTGACTATAAAAAGTTTGCCGTATTTGGAGGGATTTATTTTACTGGTTTTCAAAGTGAATCACAAGAAAAAAGATTCTCATATTTTTATCTCAGCGGGACTGGGGAATACCGTTGGATACAAAATGATAGATGGCAATTTAATCAAACTGCTCAAGTTGGTGTTGGAATGGCAAATTTAGAGTTTAAGAATACCCAGGGGGAAACTACTTATTCAGACCACATAATAATTCCAGTTGAAATTGGAGCAAACGCAACCTATCGGGTTTGGAACTTTATTGGTATATCTGCGGGTATAGGAGCAAGAATTTCTGTAATTCCGGGATCTTATTTTTCAGCACCGTATTACACCGCAGGATTAGCATTCTTTCCAGATGCTTTTCCCCACTGGTTCTAGTTTTTGTTTGCTTCTTTCTCCTTATCTAAATGCTCAATAAATTCTGGAATCTTTTCCGCATCAATGCGGTTCGCAACAATCTTCTTGTTTTCGTCCAAAATATAAAGAGTAGGGCTAGCAATTACATAATAGGAATACAGTGCATCTGCATATTTCTGTGCTCTAACTTCTCCTCTTATTAGATTAGTGAAGTAATCCATTTTTGGATTGTCCTTTAAATATTTGTACCACTCTTTTTTCTTATCGCCAGAAGCAAGAGTAATCACTTTCCAACCTTTCTCTTTATGTTTTTCGTACATTTCAATCACCTTTGGCATAACTTCTTTGCAATGACCACAAGTAGGATCCCAAAACATTAAAATAGTGTACGGCGCATTGAATGAATTAGTGTTTATCCAAACGGAATCTTGATTTTTCAACTCTAAATCAGCTCCTGTAGCTCCAATTAATGAGTGAGAACGTCGATAAGCATTTTCACACATTTTAGAAACAGTATTGCTATCTACCCACCAAGCACGTCCTTGACAATATTGAGATAGTGCCATGTGAACAAAAACTCTGTCCAGTCCCATAATCTTGCTCGATTCAAATCTGTTGGTTAAATACCAAATGATATATTTTTCGTTTTCTATGCTGTTCTGACATTTCTGAAGTAAGAAGTTGCATGCATCAATACAACTATCTGCATCTGGCACAATAACTTTATCAAAATATAGATCTAATTTGTTCTTTAAGATATTTACAGGCATTCTTACAAGAGCATCCTCATTTAAATCTACATGATCCCAATAATGAGCTTTGTAATATTTGTAAGTATAGCTGCTATCTTTTGTTCCATCCTCTAAGGTTGGTAATTCTGTAGGGATGTCAATTAGGAACATAGAATATAGGAATCTTGATAAGATATTACCTGGGTGATTTGCAACAAATACGCTATCATAGTTGTTCTTTTCTTTAAGGATTTCTGTTCTAATAGGATCCCATTTTTCAATGTTCTCCTCAGAACTATCTTTTGCTACTTCTTTATCTACCTCAATCAGTTTTTCAATTATTGCAATTTTGTTCAATTGGTATTCAAGAAACTGTTCATTCTCATCGCAACCTTTAACTTTCCATGTTTGGTAATAGGTATGGCTATACCATGAAGTATCACAAGTAATTTGAAAATCTTGGTCATCGCCAATCAATAATTCGAAATAGTCGCGCTTTTCTGGTAATACAAAAAGATACATACCACGTTGGAGAAGTTTATTGCCAGTGAAACTAGCTATACCCTTGGCATCAACTACTGCTGTGTCACGAAGATATTTCCCTCCAATATGATGATCTGCTATGTATACCGTATCTCCCGTTTTTAATCCATTTACTTTAAATCTGATATTGTAGTCTCCACTAATTCGGCCATCCCATGCAGCGGTGTCCTTGATTTTTGGGTAAACTCCAACATTGCTAATTTTTTCAACTTGAAACGGTCTTTCGTATGGAGTTGTTTGTGCGTTACTACTGAAAATTCCAAATGAAGCTAAAACGAGAAGAATGATTTTATTTTTCATGCGTATTTTTACAATTTGTAAATTTAAGACAAAAATTAAACCAAAAAGTTGCATGTCCAAGGAAAGTGATGATTTCTACAATCGGGTTTTCGATGTAGTACGCCTTGTACCCCATGGAAGGGTTACCACATATGGAGCCATTGCGCGCTTTTTAGGTGCCGCAAGAAGTTCACGCTTGGTTGGATGGGCAATGAATAGGAGCCATAATATTATTCCAATAATACCTGCACATCGCGTGGTTAATAGAGCAGGTATTTTATCAGGAAAGGCGCATTTTAATGATCCAAATGAAATGCAGCGTTTACTAGAATTAGAAGGGGTAGTAGTTAAAGACGATCAAATAATTAACTTCGATGATGTTTTTTGGGACCCTGCTTCAATGGATCTTTGAATAATTGCCACCATTGTTCTTTGGGATATGGCGCACTCACCCGAATTTCAGATTTGTCTTTTACTATGTGCGGAGTAATTAATGTTCGAGCATGAAGCGCAATAGCTCTTCCTCTAAGGGAGTTCTTGGCGCCATATTTTAAATCTCCTAGAATAGGACAACCCATGTGTCCAAACTGAGCTCGAATTTGATGGAATCTACCTGTTTGTAGTTTTACCTCATATAAATTCTTGCCTCCATAATTAGCCAATAATTTGTAGGATAGGTGAGCTTCTTTAGAGCCTGTTCTTGGTCTTGTATATACATGTGCCCTATTTATTCTGCCATCCTTTGCAATATAATTAAACAATGTCCCCTCGTCCTCTTCCATTCTATTTTCTGTTAACAAATGATAAATCTTTGTATTGGTCTTTTCCTTAAAAATCTCGTTCAGTCGGGTTAATGCCTTAGATGATTTCGCCATTACAACAACTCCTGAAACGGGACGATCAATACGATGCACTAGTCCTACAAATGCCGCACCCGGTTTTTGATATTTCACCCTAATGTATTCCTCAACTAATTCTTGCAAGTGACGGTCTCCGGATGAATCTCCTTGTACGGGTATACCTGAAGGTTTATTGATAAAAATTAGGTGATTATCTTCCCAAAGTACATCTAACATAACTGCAAAAGTAGTTAGAAGTTGTCTTTTGTTTGATGTTTCTGTCGATTCCCTATTATTTTTGTTGAAGTTGAAGATGTTTACAGACTTTAGACCAAACGCAGCCAAAATTTTAAAGTTGGCTTATCCAGTTATTTTGGGTCAGTTGGGGATTGTGTTAATGGGAGTTGCGGATACAATCATGGTTGGGGATTTAGGTAAAGAATCTTTGGCAGCAGTTAATCAGGCGAATAATCTGTTTTTTATGCTTTCTGGATTAACCTTTGGGGTGCTATTTGCAATTAGTACTCTAGTAAGTGTAAAGGTTGGAGAGAAGCGTGCAAGTGATGGGTATACCATTTATCAATCTGGAATTTGGGTTTCACTATTATTATTTGTTATTCAGTTTGTTATAATGAGTGTTTTGATTGCTCAATTTCACCTTTTAGGGCAAACACCTGAAGTTAATTCTCTTGCTCCAGGCTATCTTAAAATCGTAGTATGGTCCATTCTTCCGCTCTTATTATTTCTTAATTGTAGACAATACGCCGATGGATTAGGGCATACTAAAGTTTCAATGGTATTGACTTTTCTTGGGTTAGGATTTAATGTTTTGTTTAATTGGTTATTTATTTATGGCCATTGGGGATTTCCTACAATGGGTGTTGAGGGTGCTGCCTGGGCAACTTTATTAAGTAGATGGATTATGACCATTTTAGGGATGTATTATGTTAGGTATTCTAAACTAATGTTGCAATACATCGAAAAAGGAAGAATAAGCTTTTGGGAAGCTCGAAAGCATACCATAGAAATCTGGTCAATTGGGATTCCAATAGCATTTCAAACATTTGCTGAATGGGCATGTTTTGCAATTTCTGGAATAATGGTAGGTTGGTTCGGTAATGATCCATTAGCAGCGCATGCAGTTGCATTAAATGCAGCTTCGGTTACATACATGATTGTAACAGGGATTGCTACTGCTGGTAGTATTTTTACTGGAAATGCTTTTGGAGAAAAGAACTATTATAAAATTAAACATCTTGGTCAAATTACTTTAGTTTTAATAGTTGCCTTTGAGCTTTTTAATGCTGCACTCTTCATATTGTTAAATAAGCCTATTGCCAATTTGTACAGAGTAGAGGAAAGTGTGCTTCCGTATATTTTACCATTGTTCTTTTTAGCCGCGGTATTTCAAGTTGCTGATGGTATTCAAGCAGGTGCCATGGCATTATTGCGAGGAGTTAAAGATGTGCGATGGGCGAGTATTATCTCCATGGTTAGTTATTGGGCTGTTTCATTGCCACTTTCTTATTTACTTGGTGTTATTTTTGGGGATGGGGTTTATGGAGTGTGGATTGGCCTTACCATTGGACTTTTTGTTGCAGCAATATTTGGTGTAGTTAGATTTTATAGAAACGTAAAGAAATGGGAAGAAGTAGTTTAAGATTGATTAATATCTTATTAGTAATGCTATTTGTGCATTGTGGCAAGGCGCAAATAAAATGGAATAAATGGCTGTCCTTGGAGATAGGTTCGGCATATGGAAATAGAATATTATTGAGTGCAAACCCATCAGCAACTTATGGATATTCCGAACAAGAATTATCAGATTCTTTTATAAAATGGGACGGCTATACAGAATTATATCATGCAGGGTTAGGAATCTATTTTCAGTCAAATCCTCAAACAACTTATTACCTCGGTGCTTCAGTTTCTGAATGGGGTTTTGAACGTCTCAAAGAAGGGAATATGTTTGGATTTCAACCACACCCTGAACTTAATGTTTACCCAGCACTTACTCAAGGTGGTACTCAGCAATTAATATTTCAATTTAAACAGCGCTATATAGAATTTACCAGTAGATACTTACATAAATTAAATGGACAGCGTTTACAATTAGGTACAGAATTTGAACTTTGGGTGTTGGGTGAAGCAAATATTGGATGGTTGATAGGTGATGAAATGATAATTAATAGCCGAGGATTTTCATTAGTAGAAGGTGATAAAATTGTGAAATACGATTACACAGAGAAATTAAATAGCGATGGTACAGTCACTTATGATAAAGTCATAAATCCCAAAATGAACGCATCAATGGGTATTGGAGTAAGGGCGGAATATCATCTAGACCAAAAGTGGTCAGTAGATGCTCTAGCAATAGTAAAATCTATGCTGAGTCCAAATCACACGGGAGTTTTAACCGGGGTAGGTCACCAATTTGGTATTCAATTGGGGATTCAATATAAAATCCCCAATTAAATATTTTATTTACCGTTTAATTTAGCCTTATAGTATTCGCGATTAAGATTCGCAATTACTGATAATGGAATTTCTTTAGGACACTCAGCAGCACAAGCTCCTGTGTTAGAACAAGCTCCAAACCCCTCAGCATCCATTTGGTTTACCATTGCTACTACTCGAGATTCACGCTCGGCTTGACCTTGAGGTAGTTCTGATAATTGAGTAACTTTTGCACCTACGAATAACATAGCAGATGCATTTTTACAAGCACTAACACAAGCCCCACAGCCAATGCAAGTAGCCGCTTCAAAAGCGGTATCTGCAATATCTTTTGGAATAAGAATACTGTTAGCATCTACTGCACTGCCTGTATTAACCGATACAAATCCTCCAGAGGCAATAATGCGGTCGAACGCACCTCTGTTGACAGATAAATCCTTTATTACCGGGAAGGCATTGGATCTCCATGGTTCTACTACTACAGTATCTCCGTCTTTGAAACTGCGCATATGTAATTGGCAAGTTGTAACTCCTTGTTTTGGACCATGTGGGCGACCATTAATAACCATGCTGCACATTCCACAAATACCTTCACGACAATCATGGTCAAATGCTACAGGTTCTTTGCCATCTTCGATTAGCTGTTCATTTAGTACATCGAACATCTCCAAGAAGCTCATATCTGGACTCGCTTCCACAGAGTATGTTTCAAATAACCCTGTTGTGTTTTGGTTTTTTTGACGCCAAACTTTTAGGTTGATTTTCATTGAATTTCCCATGATTGCTTATTTGTAACTTCTTTGTTGGATTTTAATATTTTCGTAATTCAATTCTTCACGATGTAACTCCCAGTTGTTTTCACCTTTGTTTTCCCAAGCAAAAACACAAGTAAAGTCGTTATCGTTTCTCATTGCTTCTCCCTCTTCGGTTTGATACTCTTCGCGGAAGTGACCTCCACAACTTTCATTTCTATTAAGTGCATCGTGACACATTAATTCTCCAAGTTCTAAGAAATCAGCCACTCTACCCGCTTTATCTAATTCTGGATTAAACTCATCTACAGATCCAGGAATTCGTACATTTTTGTAGAAATCTTCACGTAATGCTTTGATCTCTTCAATGGCTTCTTTTAAGCCCTTTTCATTCCTTGCCATACCGCATTTATCCCACATGATTTTACCTAATTCACGGTGGTAACTTTCCACGGATCTAGTACCTTGAATTCCCATTAATTGGTTAATTCTATCTTTAGCTCTTTTCTCAGCCTCGATGAAGGCTTCATGATCTGTTGGGATAGGCTTGGTATGAATTTCCTTACTTAGATAACTTCCAATAGTGTAGGGAATTACAAAATAGCCATCAGCAAGACCTTGCATCAAAGCTGAAGCTCCTAATCTATTTGCTCCATGGTCTGAGAAGTTTGCTTCCCCTAAAGCATATAATCCTGGAACGGATGTTTGTAATTCATAATCTACCCATAATCCACCCATAGTATAGTGAACAGCAGGATAGATTCTCATTGGGACCTCATAAGGATCTTCATCTGTAATCTGTTTGTACATATCAAATAAATTACCGTATTTTTCCTCTATCAATTCTTTCCCCAATGCTACTAAAGTGGCGTCGTCAGGATTTGAAATGCCTCGCTTGGTCGCTTCGGCGCGGCCATACTTTTCCGTCATATTATATTTGAAGTCTAAATATACAGCCATTTTGCTTGGCCCAACACCATATCCAGCATCGCATCTCTCTTTTGCAGCGCGGCTAGCTATATCACGTGGCACTAGGTTACCGAATGCAGGGTAACGACGCTCAAGGTAATAATCTCTTTCTTCTTCGGGGATATTGTTAGGTGCACGATTGTCATCTTTTTTCTTTGGTACCCAAATTCTACCGTCATTTCTTAACGATTCGCTCATTAAGGTCAATTTTGATTGATAATGGCCAGAAACTGGAATGCACGTTGGATGAATTTGAGTGAAACAAGGATTTGCCATTAATGCACCGCTTTTGTGAGCTTTCCAAGCCGCAGTTACGTTAGATCCCATGGCGTTAGTGCTTAAGTAGAATACATTACCATACCCTCCAGTACATAACAAAACAGCATGTCCAAAATGCCTTTCTAATTCACCAGTAACTAAATTTCTTGCTATAATACCACGAGCCTTTCCATCCACCTTAACAACTTCAATCATCTCATGTCGGGCATACATTTTAACATTGCCTAATCCAATCTGACGCTCAAGTGCAGAATATGCACCAAGTAATAATTGTTGTCCAGTTTGACCTGCGGCATAAAATGTACGTTGCACTTGTGTTCCTCCAAAAGAACGATTAGAAAGCGTTCCTCCATATTCTCTAGCAAAAGGAACTCCTTGAGCTACACATTGATCTATGATATTTGTGGATACTTCGGCAAGTCTGTGCACATTGGCTTCTCTTGATCGATAATCTCCACCCTTGATTGTATCGTAAAAAAGTCTGTAAACACTATCACCATCATTTTGGTAATTTTTGGCCGCATTGATTCCACCCTGAGCAGCAATGGAGTGTGCTCTCCTTGGCGAATCTTGAAAACAAAATGCCGAAACTTTGTATCCCATTTCTGCTAACGTAGATGCAGCACTTGCACCAGCCAATCCAGTTCCAACAACAATAATGTTCAAGTTACGCTTGTTAGCGGGATTTACCAACGGAACAGAACTTTTATATTGTGTCCATTTAGTGGACAACTCCCCCTGTGGTACTTTTGATTCTAATTTCATCTTAATTTATTTAATTAAACCCAAATGCATGACAACTGGAATAGCTGCAAAAATGAGTGGAATAACAATTGAAAAAACTACTCCTAAAGACTTAATCAATGGGGTATATGATTTGTGATTAACACCTAGAGTTTGGAAAGCGCTAGAAAAACCGTGCAACAAGTGATAACTAAGGCTAATACACCCTAATACATAAACAATTACAGCTACTGGATTTAGAAAAATCTCTACCATTTCATGGAATAATGTGTGCTCTTCTGTAATACCATGAGGTATTTCAAAACGACTTACTACCCAAAAATGCTTTAAATGAAGAACTAAGAAAATTAAAATTATGGTTCCTAATAATCCCATACTTCTGGAGTACCAAGTGCTGTTGGCACTTCCTCCATCAATTTGATAGCGTGACTTTCTTTTTTTACGATTATCACCAACCAGCCATAATCCTTGAACAATATGCAAAAGCAAACCTACAAAAAGGCCAATTTCTGCAGTGCGGATTAGCCAATTGCTCGACATGAATTCTGCAGCCACATTAAATGTAGCTCCGCCATCGTTGAAAAATACCATGGCATTGATAAGGCAGTGAACCAGTAAGAAAGCAATCAATGAAACTCCCGTCACCGCCATCACAAGTTTTCTTCCTAAGCTAGATGAAAACAAGAATGACATAACTCCCATATTTTTTATGATTTAAACCGTTTCCGCAAATTTAATAATTGCAGAGCACAAACGTTTACTCAATTACGCAGAATATCTATTTGGAAAGTTTCTAATCTAGAAATTAAACTCAAAATCATAAGCTAACACACAGTAGGATAATGGATAAGCCTAAAATAGAAATTGAATGATTGTTGTTGAATTTGACGCTATGTTTTAAACAATTAGATTCTGCTCAATTCCAGTTGTTGCAGTCTTTGAACATATTTACCAAAAATGTCAAATTCAATATTTATAATACTGCCCTTTTTAAGTTTTGATAAATTCGTATTTTCCCAAGTGTAGGGGATAATGGCTACTGAAAATGCACTGGGGAATGAGTCCACAACAGTTAAACTTACACCATTAATAGTTATTGAACCTTTACTCACGGTAATGCCTAGGCCGTCAGAATAAGTGATAAATATCATCCAAGAACCATTTGTATCATAAAATTCGTCTACAAGGCCTTTTGCGTCAACATGTCCTTGTACAAAATGACCGTCGAAACGCCCATCCGCTTTCATCGCTCGTTCCAAGTTTATTTCATCACCAATCTGCCAATTTGCCAAATTTGTTCGATCTAGAGTTTCTTTAATGGCAGTTACTTTATATGTTGAATTTTTTACATCAACTTCCGTAACAGTTAAACATACTCCATCATGTGAAAAGCTTTGATCTACTTTTAGTTCACATGCAATATGCGACTCGATTGTAAAACACTTATTTTCTCTGTCATTGTGAATTTCAACGATTTTGCCAATACCTTCTATTATTCCGGTGAACATAATAATCGAAAATAATAAAAAATGATGACATTAACATGGTATAAAACTGTTTTTTATCTGACAAACTGACACAAATTTCAGTTGGCAGAGTTATTGTTAAATATAATTAAAGGAAAAACTATGGCACGTAAAAATAAAGTAGAACAGCAATCAAAACAGGAAGAAGAGGAATTAAAAACTCAAGAAGAATATAATGAGGAAATTGAAAATGTTGACGATGAAAATAATCAAGATGATAGTGAAAAAGATCCAGTGCAATTAGAGAAGGAGAAATATCTTCGTTTATATAGTGAATTTGAGAATTTTCGAAGAAGAACTAATAAAGAGCGAATCGATTGGATGCAAAATGCGAGTAAGGATATTGTTAAGGAGTTGTTGCCAATTATCGATGATATGGAAAGAGGGATTAAAGCATTAAAAGATGCGGGTAATGATTCAGCGGTTGAGGGGATGGAATTGATATATAAAAAATTATATTCGACACTTGAAAATAAAGGGTTAAAGCCTATGGTTTCTGTAGGTGAGGTTTTTGATTCTGAAATACATGAAGCTGTCACTCAATTTACGGCCCCTACGCCGGAAATGAAGGGTAAAGTAATCGATGAAATAGAAAAGGGTTACTTCCTGAATGATAAAGTATTGAGATTCGCAAAAGTTGTAGTTGGAAATTAAAAGGAAATGAGCAAAAGAGATTATTACGATATACTGGGAGTTTCCAAGTCAGCATCTGCCGAGGAAATTAAAAAGGCCTACCGAAAGCTAGCTATTAAATATCATCCAGATAAAAATCCTGATGATAAAGAGGCAGAAGAGAAATTTAAAGAAGCGGCAGAGGCATATGATGTATTGAGTAATCCCGAAAAGAAGGGAAGATATGATCAGTTTGGTCACGCTGGTATGGGTGGTCAAGGCTTTGGTGGCGGGGGCTTTTCCATGGATGATATATTTAGTCAGTTTGGAGATGTTTTTGGAGATGAAAGTATTTTTGGCTCGTTTTTTGGTGGCGGCGGAGGCCGAAGAGGAGGTTCTCGTCGTACAGTAGGGTCTAATATTAGAATAAAACTGAAACTAACCCTTCCTGAAATGCGTAATGGGGTTGAGAAGAAAGTTAAGTATAAGCGCATGGTGGCTGCCGAAGGTGTGAAGTTTGGTAGTTGTAAACATTGCGGTGGATCAGGTGTGGTTAAGCAAGTCACTCAAACATTTCTGGGGCAAATGGCAACTCAAAGTGCTTGTCCAGTTTGTGGTGGTTTGGGCCAAATAATTGAGTCAAAACCTAGCGAAGCAAATGAACAAGGATTAGTTTCAAAGGAATTTGAAACAAGTTTAAAAATCCCTGGAGGTGTGGCAAACGGAATGCAATTGAGTATTTCAGGTAAGGGTAACGAAGGCCCTGCCGGTGGTGCATCTGGTGATTTGATAGTTTTAGTTGAGGAAATTCCTCATGAGGAGTTAACTCGTGATAATAATAATGTAATATATAATCTTTGGTTGAGCTTTCCTGAGGCAACTTTAGGTTCTTCAGTTGAGGTCCCAACTCTTGATGGTAAGGCCAAAATTAAAGTAGATGCAGGTACACAACCAGGTAAAGTTCTTCGTTTGAAAGGAAAGGGTTTTCCTGAATTAAATGGTTATGGGAAAGGCGACCAACTAGTGGTTGTGAACGTCTATATTCCGAAAAAAGTAAATTCTGAAGAAAAGGAGTTATTGCTTAAGCTCCAAGATTCCGATCACTTTAAGCCAGACGAAAAAGGAAAGTCTTCCTTCTTCGACCGGTTGAAAGAGATGTTTTAATTTTTCCTTTATGGGAATTTAGGATATTTCTGAAATTCAGGTTTGCGTTTTTCAAGGAAAGCGTTTTTTCCTTCTTGGGCTTCTTCGGTAAGGTAATAGAGTAAGGTAGCATCACCTGCTAATTCCATTAAACCGTGTTGCCCATCAAGCTCTGCATTAAAAGCACGTTTTAACATACGGATGGCCATTGGGCTAAGCTCCATAATGGTTTTACACCAGTCTACGGTTTCGTCCTCTAATTGCTCCAACGTGACTACTTTATTTACCAGTCCCATTTTTTCGCATTCGTTTGCTGTGTATTGACGACATAAGAACCATATTTCACGAGCTTTCTTTTGTCCTACATGGCGAGCTAAATAGCTAGACCCAAAACCACCATCAAAACTTCCCACCTTCGGTCCAGTTTGACCAAATTTTGCATGTTCAGCGGCAATACTTAAGTCGCATACAACATGGAGTACATGTCCTCCACCAATTGCATAACCATTTACCATTGCGATAACTGGCTTAGGAAGGGACCGAATTTTTTTATGTAAGTCAAGTACGTTTAATCTTGGAACCCCAGAATCATCAACATATCCACCAATCCCTTTTACATTCTGATCACCACCTGAACAAAATGCTTTATCTCCAATTCCAGTAAGAATTACCACAGAAACTTCTGGGGTTTCTCGTGCATAATCCATAGCATCTAGCATGTCCATAACTGTTTGTGGACGAAATGCATTATAGACTTCTGGACGATTTATAGTGATTTTTGCGATACCCTCGTGGAATTGAAAGAGGATGTCAGAATATTCTCGGATAGTTTCCCAATTTCTTGCAGACATAATACTGCAAAGTTAATACGGCAATGAATAAATAGGGCGGGGTTACATCATAAAACTTCCAGTTTTGTTCAGAAACCCCACCCAAAAGGTGTTAATTTATATTGAGTGCAATGCTTAGATTATAGGCAATTTTAAATAAATAAGCTTTGATTTTGCCCGATTCAACTTTGTCGCGATTAATCCATAATCTTTCAAACGAGTTTTGAACAATTTCTTGAGCATCTTCCGGGACTTTTATATTTTTGAGGGCAAATCTGTACAGAGCATTACTATAATCATCAACGATTTGGTTAAACTCTGCATCATTCATCCTAAGATTGTTTATATTTAACGAGGTGGAAGTAGATTTAGTTACAAAAAAAATGAAATAATATGGGAACAAGTCAAGAAGAATGGTTTAGCGAATGGTTTGATACCCCTTATTACCATCAATTATATAAGCATAGGGATGATTCTGAAGCGAGAGAATTCATAACAACCTTGTTATTTAAAATGGAATTGTTTGCGGGTGAATCTATTTTGGATGTGGCTTGTGGAAAAGGAAGACATAGTAGAGTATTTAATGAAAAAGGAATGAGAGTAACAGGTTTTGATTTGTCTCCAAAAAGTATAGAACAAGCAAAAATATACGAGAATTCTAATCTTGCATTCCATATTCATGATATGAGAAAATCTTATTCTAAGTGGGGAGAATTTGATGCAGCCGTAAATCTATTTACCTCATTTGGTTATTTTGATAGCAGAGACGAAGATGTTCAAAGCTTGAAAAACATTGCAAAGGTATTGAAGGACGAGGGTTTATTTGTACAAGATTATTTAAACGCATCATCGGTCATTGATAGTTTACCTAATAATGGGAAACAATCCATCGATGGGGTTTCTTATCTGTGGAAAAAACAATATCAAAATGGATTTATTACAAAAGATATTGATGTAAAAGAAGGTAAAGACAAATATCATTTCCAGGAGAAAGTAAAAGTTTATTCAAAAGATGAGTTGTGTGAAATCCACGAATCTTCTGGACTTACTGTTAAGGAAGTATTTGGGAATTATAAATTAGATCTTTTTCAAGATGATTCGCCGAGAATTATTATAGTATCACAAAAGAAATAATTCATGCATTTAATTGAACCACTGCAATATTGGGACGAGAAATTATTTAAACTAATCAATCAAGATTGGGCATCAGTTAAATTAGATGGTATAATGTATGTTTTGAGTTCAAAATATACATTCATATTCTATTATGTTGCTGCAATTACCTGGTTTATTATACGCTACAAGAATAAGTTTTACATTCCATTAATTACAGCATTATTAGCATTTGCTCTCGCCGATAGTATTAGCGCCAAGATTTGTAAACCTTATTTTGAACGTCTCAGGCCTGCATTTGAATCTGAGTTACATCCTCGTCTTCCTGATGGCCCTCCTGGAGGGAAATTCGGATTTGTTAGTTCCCATTCGGCAAATTCATTTGCTGTATATCCTTTATTGTTATTTTTATCATTTACAGCGGGAAGTAAAGGAAAATATATTATTAATAAAACCACTTATTATAGTTGGTTTGGATTTGTGTTATTCGTTTCTGCCGCAATCGCCTATTCAAGGGTGTATCTCGGAGTGCATTATCTGGGAGATGTTTTAGGAGGGGCAATTTTAGGATTTGTAATAGGAGTTAGCTTAAAATATATCTTTCAGAAATTGGTGTGGAATAATTGGATAGACTCAGACACTATTTAATTTTACATTTGTAACATGTCATACGAATTTATTTTAGTTCATGAAGAGCTTGCTCCCTTTGTAGCGGGTGTTCAATTGAATCGTCCAAAAGAATTAAATGCCCTAAATCTTCAATTAATGAGTGAATTGCGGTCTGCATTGGAAGATTTAGATGCAAATGATGCAGTTAGAGCAATTGTAATTTTTGGAAATGAAAGAGCATTTGCTGCCGGTGCAGATATTAAGCAAATGGCAGGGAAAGGGGCAATCGATATGTTAAAGATTGACCAATTTTCTACCTGGGATTCGATTCGTCGAATTAAAAAGCCAATCATAGCTGCGGTTAGCGGATTTGCTTTAGGTGGTGGTTGTGAATTAACAATGCTGTGTGACATGATTGTAGCAAGTGAAACTGCTCAGTTTGGCCAACCTGAAATAAATATTGGAGTAATGCCGGGTGCGGGAGGTACACAGCGTCTAACAAAGGCTGTAGGAAAAGCTCGTGCTATGGAAATGGTTCTCACGGGTAATTTTATCTCTGCAGAGGAGGCTAAAGAGGCAGGATTAATAAATAAAGTTGTGCCAGTTGAACTCTTCTTAGATGAAGCAATTAAGTTAGCAAAGAGAGTTGCAGAGAAATCGCCAATTGCAATTCAACTTGCAAAGGAAAGTGTATTGAAGTCATTTGATTCGGGATTACAAGAAGGTTTGTTTTTTGAAAGAAAGAATTTCTACACGCTTTTTGCTACAGAGGATCAAAAGGAAGGTATGGCTGCATTTATAGAGAAAAGAAAGCCAGACTTTAAAAATAAATAAATTGGTTTCCGTAATAGGAATTGGACATAAAAAAAGGCACTTCAATTGAAGTGCCTTTTTTTATTGATTGTTTTTATTATTTAACGTCTGCATATGCAGCATTAACGTAGAACATTTCTGTGCTTGAAACTTTCTTCCAAACTATTGCAACAACTGCACTATTAGAAGCATTGAAGTTCCACCATCCAAAACCATATCCAATTTGGCTCACTAAAGAAGCATCCCATGCGTCTTTTAAACCTTGAGATGGAGTAGAGTATTTGTAAGTTGCAGTTTTTTCAACTTCAGAACCGGCAGAAGGATTTGTCATATCGGCAGCATCACCAAAAGCAACTGGAGCATTTTTGAAAGTAGTACCACCACCAAATGTGTTACCCGCAGCGCTATATTTTGCTGATCCACGAACTATATTTTTATGAGTGATTTTCTGCCAAGATGAACCAACAACCTGAGCTGCATCAACACTTTTTTCAATTACTAATAATGAAGTGTAGTATTCTGCACCACTTTCTGGTTCAAGAGCTTTCATTTTATAAGTAATGTTAATGTTATTACCTGATGCAGCTGCTTTTACTGCAACACCTACCTCTGGACTAACAGCTGAATTGTAGTTGTTAGCAAACTCAAGAATTTGATCTTTGGTAACGGCACTATTTCCTAAAACTGAATTTGAACAATAGAATTGAGGGATGTATCCGTTAGGCTTAGATTGTTGGTAAAGTTCAACAGAGAAAGGTGCATAATACAATGAATCAGGGTTGTTTTTAGCTTCATCTGTAGTTAATGGAACCAAGAAAGACATTGAACTTAACGCTGGATGTAGGTCAATCATTACCAAATCATCGGTCTTTGAAGCATCCATAGCACTTTTGAAAGTTGGTGAACCAACTGAACCACATGGTCCGCACCAAGTAGCCGTATTATAGATTAATAATGAACGTTGCTTTTCAGCAACCGTTAAAGGAGCATCAGAAGTTCCTGATGTGTCATCCTTCTTACAGCTTTGCATGAATCCCATGGCACCAGCTGAAATCAAAGCAAGAAATACTAATTTTTTCATTTCAATTTTATTGATATAATTTCTACGAATTAAGAGATTTTTGTTTGCTTTTCCAATTTTATTGCTTCAGTTTATTAGTTGAAATAAAATGTATCCATGTATAAATTCTAAATTTACTTATTTCACCACGAAAGTTTTGATATTTCGAAATTGCTCTGCTTAATTTGAAACATTAAATTATGTTTAATCTAATTTTATTCGGACCTCCAGGCGCTGGAAAAGGAACACAGAGCGAAAAATTGCTTGCAAAATATAGTTTAGTTCACATTTCAACTGGCGATTTACTTCGTGCAGAAAGAAACGCCGGTACTGAATTAGGTAACAAGGCAAATGAATTTATCTCAAGAGGTGAATTAGTTCCTGATGAGGTTGTTATAGGAATGGTCCGAAACTTTATGAAAGAGAGAAGTGATAAGGCAGGATTTATTTTTGATGGATTCCCACGAACAATACCTCAAGCCCAAGCACTCGATCAATTGCTGACGGAATTTAATGCGCAAATTAATTGCGTATTAGGATTGGAAGTTGATGAGGATGAACTTGTAAAAAGATTACTGCTTCGAGGTGAAACTTCGGGTCGTGTTGATGATCAAAATGAGGATACTATCAGAAACAGGTTCCAAGAATATCAAAACAAAACTCTTCCTATACAGGAACACTACAGTTCCCAAAATAAATATCATGGAGTAGAAGGTGTAGGTGAAATAGACGATATTTTCGCATCGCTTTGCAGCCACATTGATAAATTAATTTGAGTCAAAAATTCAGAATAAACCGATCGGAATTGGATTCAATAAAATGGATTCTCTTCGATTTAGATAATACTTTATGGGATTTTGATAAAAATGCAAAAGAAGCACTAAAAGTATTATTCCATCGGCATAAACTAGAGTTTCATACTGGTTATCAAGTTGATCAGTTCATATATCTTTATGAAGATGTAAATAAAGCATACTGGGCAAAGTACGAAAAAGGAGAAGTAAGTAAGGAAGTACTGCGTACAAGAAGATTTACGGATACTTTTGAGAAAATGGGTTTACAACCTACACTTTACCCAAAATCAGTATGGCAAGAATATTTAGAGATATGTCCGGTAATGACTGAAATGATCCCTGGAGCATTGGAAACATTAAGGTTGTTGAAGCCACATTTTTCAATTGGCATACTAACAAATGGATTTGAGGTTACCCAGTCTACAAAACTTAAATGCTCTGGAATTGAACCATACATTGATTATTTCCAATCTTCAGAAAGAATTGGTATTGCAAAGCCATCCGGAGAGTTTTTTAAAAAGGCTTTAATGTCAATTGGGGTTAAAGAAGACGAAGTTTTATACATCGGTGATAATTGGAAGACAGATGTGCAAGGAGGAATCGATGCTACTATCAATACCTTTCATTATTTGTACGATTTATCCGTTGTAGATAAAACTGATGGCTACACTCAAAGCAAACACTTTATGGGTCATGTCGATGATTTGGTAGAATGGGCAAATTGGATTTTGACAGAAAACTAAGCTAATTATTCTTAACTTTGTAACATGAGAAAATTAAGCTCTCTTCTAATTGCTGCATTAGCTTTTCTTCAAGTTAATGCGCAAACATTTACAACAAAAGAACCAACAAAAGCAGATTATTTTCTAACTGCTGCTGGTTATCATGATTTAACTATTCATTTTGAAAATTTAACGCAAGAGCCTTTGGTACTTGCATATGAGAAAGTATATGTCGATTTCCCCGCAGCTTGGGGCTTCCAATTGTGCGATAATCGCAATTGTTTTACTGGATTTATTGATGGAGATACATTTACAGCTATACAGCCTGGTGATGAAACTAGTTCATTAAAATTAACGGTATATCCTCAGAATGTATTAGATACAGGAATAGTATCATATAAAATTTATAATAAATACAAGCCTGAGGATGTAGATACTATTGAATACCGTATTTATGTGGTATGGAGCGCGTCAACTCCCGAAGTTAGAATCGAGTCTAACTTAAAAGTGTATCCTAACCCAGTAAATAATAATCTCACTGTTTCTAATTCTTTTAATATTCAATCTTACTCTTTTTTCAGTAATACCGGCCAATTAATCCGTGAAGGAAGATTAGTTAGTGAAAAAGACACATTTACAATTGATTGTTCAGATTTGAAGGATGGTGTTTATTTTCTTCAAATGCTTAGTGAAAATAGCTTAAGAAGAAAGCAGTTTGTGGTAAGTCATAACTGATATTGAACAGATGGGTGTGAGTTTTTGGGCTTGGCCCGTTTCAATACTCGTCGGTGTTTTAATATCGTATTTTACATATAAAAATTTAATCGCAAAGTCACGGACTTGGATCATTCCTGCGACTTTGCGATTTTTAGGGGTTGGCCTATTGGTTTGGCTGCTTTTTAATCCTACTCTGATTCTTAAATCAACTCGATTCGAAAAGCCTATTGTTCAGATTTTTGGGGATTTTAGTTCTTCTTGTAAAAATGAATCTATTGCAGTAATTAAAACTCTAGATAGTTTGATAATGTCAAGGTATGGGAATAGAGTTGATATACAAAGAGTGGCTTTTAAGGAAAATCTGGTATATGTGAACAGTTGGGATTCAGTTGGAAATGAAAGTGTTTCGGAACTAACAAGACTAGATTTAGTTCAGCAGGATTTAAATTCTGTTAAAGATGAGGTTGCTGGGTCAATAATAGTCACTGATGGAATTGTAAATAAAGGGCAATCTCCTTTGCTCCAAGGTAAAACCAAGCAACCATTAATTATTATTGGTGTTGGGGATACTTTTGTTTACAATGATTTTGCTATTGAGTCCATTCATTCAAATCAAGAAGTTTTTGAAGGAAATGCTACTCAAATTGAAATTGATGTTAAAGCAATACAATGTGCAGGAATCCCATCAATTATTGAGGTTTATGATGGGAGAAAATTAATTTCAAAGACGGCTTGGACTCCTAAATCAAAAATTGATCGAGAAAAAATTTCCTTGACTGTAAAGTCTCAAAAAGAACAATTAAAGCTTACTGCAACTATTAAATCCAATAAACTCAACGAGGATAATAAATTGAATAATAACCTTGTGAAAATTATTGATGTTGTAAAAAGTAAGAAAGAAGTCTGGTTGATTTATGGAAAATTAAATCCAGATATTAAAGTTTTATCAGAAATTATTAGTAATAGTAACAGGTATCATGTAACATCAATTATTGAAGAAAATGTAAAGGGGATTTTCGGAGATATTTGTATTTTTCACGGTGTACAAAAATCACAATTGATTCAAGAATGTAGTAATAAGGATATCCCATTTTGGACGTTTTTAACCACTCCGAGTTCAATAGTTGTAGCAAATAGAATTTCGGGTGCTCAAATTTCCGGAATGAAAAGAGACCAATGGCAAACAATAACTGCCTACCCAAATGGTTTTTTTAACGATTTTTTAATTCCAGAATCTACCACTATTAGCAAATGGGGTGGCCTTGAATCTCCTATTGTAAAGGCATCTGCCTTGGAGGAGAATATTCAATTTTACCAGTCTTGGAATAATTTAAAAACGGATTATCCTTTGTTTTTCAAAAGTGCGAATCAAAAAAATCAACTGTGGTTTTTAGGGGAAAATATCTGGAAATGGAAATTGCAAAATTCAAGGATTACCTCGGGAAATAAAGTTTTTAAGGACTGGGTAATTGGGAACATAAATTGGTTGAGTTTAAGTACTGCAACTAGAAAAGGAATTAATGTTAATATTGGAAGTGGCGAATGGGTTGTTGGGCAAGAGAACAATATCTCTCTTTTAGAAAAAGATGCTTCAGGTAAACTTCGCATGGATACAAAATTAAAAGTTGAAATTTTTGATTCCACCGGAAAAAAAACAGATGTTCAAATTGTTAAAAATGCCAATTTTCAAATCATTAATTTTAAACCAATTTCAAGTGGTATGCATACACTTCGTGTAAGTTCAGATTTAAATCCAACACCGACAAATAAATTCTGGTTTGTCAAGAATCAGAGTATTGAGAAAACTAATAATGTGGCGAGGTTTGATCTATTGAGGAATTGGGCTAATCATAACGGTGGCCATCTCTATATGTCAACTAACCTGAAAGCCGTTATGGAAAGGCTAGCCGATTTTAAATTAGACTCTAAACGTTCCTATCAATATTCTAAACAAATGTCATTCAATGAATTAGTTTTCACCTTGATATTTTTAATTTTGTGTTTCTCTATTGAGTGGTTTTTACGTAAATGGTTCGGTAAAATATGAATATGCTTAATAAAAGAGTGGTTGTAGGCTTAAGTGGGGGGGTTGATAGTTCAGTTGCTGCGCTGTTACTAAAGAAACAAGGATTTGAGGTTATTGGTTTGTTTATGCGTAATTGGAATGATGCAGAAGTTACCTTAGAAGATGAATGTCCATGGATAGATGATAGCCGAGATGCGATGTTGGTTGCAGAAAAATTAAGTATCCCATTTCAAGTAATAGATTTATCCGAACTCTACAAAGAGCGCATTGTAGATTATATGTTTAGGGAGTATGAATTAGGGAGAACACCTAATCCAGATGTATTATGTAATAGGGAAATAAAGTTCGATGTATTTTTGGAAAGTGCTTTGAAGTTAGGAGCTGATTTTGTTGCAACGGGTCATTATGTAAGAAAAGGGCAGCTTGAAAACGGAGAGTATACCCTGGAACGTGGGTTAGATAGGAATAAGGATCAAAGTTATTTTCTTTGTCAACTGAGTCAATATCAATTAAGTAGAGCATTATTCCCAATTGGCGAATTGGAGAAATCTAAAGTTCGTGAACTAGCTAAAGAATACGATCTGATCACTGCGGATAAAAAGGACTCTCAAGGTTTATGCTTCATCGGTAAGGTTAGTTTACCTGAGTTTTTGCAGCAAAAGTTGAGTAGGAAGAAGGGTAGAGTGTTTGAGATAAGTGCGGATCATCCAGAAGTAATTGAATATTCCGAATATCTTTCATATGCAGATCCTATCGAAGCAGCTGAGAAAAGAATGGTGTTGAACGAAAGTATGGGTACAGATATTGGGGAACATAATGGTGCCCATTTTTACACAAGGGGGCAACGAAGAGGATTAAATATTGGCGGCAAATCTTTACCATTGTTTGTTCTTCAAACAGATGTAGACAAGAATATTATTTATGTAGGTCAAGGCGAAGAGCATTTAGCAATGTTATATAAAGGCTTAAGAATTAATGCGGAAGATGTGCATTGGGTGAATCCTTCCTATCAATTGATGTCACATGAAGGTAAAAAATATCATTGTCAAGTCAGATACAGACAAACGGCATTTGAATGTCAAATTTCCTTAAAATTGAACGAATCTATGATAGTTATTTTTAGTGAAAATCAGAAAAATGTCACACCAGGTCAATTTGTTAGTGTTTTTGATGGAGATAAATTATTTCTCAGCGGAGTAATTTCTCAATAGTTAGAATATAAGGGCAACATAATTAAAATAATTTCAGTCTTTATGGCGTTCAGTAATTTGTAATTACTGGATATACAATAAAATAAATTTAGCTGCATAGAAAGATGAAATTTAATGGTGCTGTGATAAAGAGAATGGGCTTACTCTTGCTTTTATTCTCTGTTTTTAGTTCAAAGGCTCAAATAAGCTCTACGGGAAAGTTATTCTTTATGACTTTTTTAGAAATGGAAACCCGCACCGGTTGGGGAGGAAATCCAAACCCATATCCTGATACTCTTTTAATATTTGTGACATCTGAGGTGGATACAAAATGTAAGATTGATAATCCTCGTTTACCGGGTTCTAGCTTATCCTATAATTTAAAGAAAGGTATTGTCAATAGAATAGCAGTTGATAACGTCTTTTACTATCCAGTGGGTTCCGAATTTAATTCGGCAGATATAAATTCGAAAAAAGGATTGCGCCTTCAGTCCGATGATCCTGTGAATGTGTACTGTATGAATCTTGAACTAAATCGCTCGGACGGAACATTTATTATGCCATATGAAAGCATACCCGCCGCACCAGAATATTATATTGTTAGCTTTCCCCCGAATGTAAGAAACGGGAGCCGTTATACTGAAAGTGAATTTGGTATAATTTGTATGGATGCTAGTTGTAAAGTTGAAATTACTCCAACCGCAGATACCAAGGGAGGAAAACCTGCTGGGAAAGCATTTACTGTAAATATGCAACGCGGTCAAGTTTATCAAGTACAATCTGATGATGCTGATGGTACTAATAATACGGATCCCGCAGAATACAGTTGGACCGGTTCAGGTGCTAAAGCGGGCGATATGACAGGTACAAAAGTAAGAGTGATTAATAGTTGTGCTAAGATTAATGTATTTTCAGGAACACGTAGTTCTTATGTGTCACGTGGAAACTGTGCCTCCGGCCTAAACGGAAAGGACCATTTATACACTCAAACATTGCCTACTGCAGCATTAGGTAAAGAATACGTTTTAATGCCTTATGCAAATCAACGAAATGGTTTTGTTTACAGAGTGGTTGCCGCACAAGACTCAACATATGTATACATCAACGGAACCTTAAAAACTATGATACCCAAGGCTGGTGATTGGATTACCCAAGAACAATCAAGTGATAACGCAGTTTCAGTTACCACAAGTAAGCCAGCATATGTTGCTCAGTATATGAAAAACGGTAGATGTAATGGGTGGAATGGTAGTAGTGATGGGGATGCCGCAATATTCATTTCTGCGGATGTAAATCAACGATTATTAACGACAATTGTGGGAACTGCTTCAACTAGCAATATGAAAAATCATTGGGTTAATATCCTGGTTGATCAATCTGCGAAGAAGGCGGTTAAATTCAACGGATCATTCCTAAATCAGAGTGTTTTTAATAATGTTGCCGGCGGGAAATATGCATATGCTCAGGTGAGTGTCAATAATTTTAGTTCAAACACAATTTCTTGTGATAGTGGATTTGTTGTTGTTGCCTATGGGACAGGACCTTATGAGAGTTATTCGTATAGTGCGGGAGCATTATTTGAAAGCGTAGAATATGATTTTAGTATAACAAGAAAGGGTAAGTGTCCAAGTGAACCAGTTACGTTGGTTGAGAAAAACACAAAAAAGGTAAAAGCGATCAAATGGAACTTTGGTGATGGTTCTCCAGAAGAATGGGGTGACTCTGTAGTACATAAATTTTCAAGAATTGGATCATATTATGCCGTAATGAAGTGTGTTGTGGAAAATAATTGCGGTGTTGACGATACTGTTGTGAGAAGTAAAATCATCAATGTTTTGCCTGGTCCTGTGTTGGAATTTCCTGATACAATGACCCAATGTGCCGATAAACTCAATCTTACTATTGAGGCGCCAATTTCAAATAAGTTTTTATATAAATGGCATGATGGCTCGACCAAATCATTTTTTGAGGCAACTTCAGACCAATTAGTGTGGGTTCATATTTCTGATACTTCAACCTTGTGTGAAGCCAAAGATACAACATATGTTAGACGAGCTAATACTATAAAAGCTCGATTTGACTATGATTCTGTTAACTTCTGCGATACTCAAAATTATTTCCGATTAGTAGATTCCACTCGTTTTAGAGATGATGCTTGGGCATATTCAAATTGGTGGATTCAAGATGCAATCACAGCTAAATTTTTTATAAAAGATAGTGTTAGGACCTTCGACGTAGTATTCGATACGGTTAGTCAGAATAGAATCGTTTATATCGTTGAATCTCAAAAAGGATGTAGGGATACATTAGATACACTTATTGAAGTGCATAGTTTCCCGGTAGCTGAACTTCTAGCCGAGTTTGATCCCGTTGCTTGTGAAAATAGAGATATCACTTTTATAGATAGTAGTCAAACGGTTTATGGTAGGGGAGTTACATATTGGGAATTTAGTGATGGAACTACAGATACCAATTCAAATCCTGGAACACAACCTTGGATACTTCATTCATTTCCAAGTAATGATACATTCACTTACAGAATGATTACAGAAACTAAATTTGGCTGTAGGGATACTGTAGATAGTATGATTGTCGTCTATCCCAGGACTGAAACGGCCATAGGTATAAAAGTTGTGGATTTGTGCCTAAATCAAAATGAATTTGAGTTTTATGATAATTCTCTTATTGATTTTGGATCTTTTAACGACCAATGGTTAATAGATGGTCAAACCTATGATGATAAAGGAGCACTTACCAATATTAATTTCAAAGACACAGGTTACCATATGGTTAGGTTAACCACAAAAACAGATTATGGATGTACAGATACCATATTTGATTCAGTTTATGTTGCAATGGAGCCCAAAGCCATTTTAGTTGTTACTGATTCCAATCAGTGTCTTGGATATAATGAGTTTACCTTAGAATGTCAGAGTGTTGCATTCGGAACTAATTCACTTACATCTCGCAGTAATTGGAAGTTTGAAGATGGAACAACGGCCTATGCTAAGATTGTTCCAGGAAAGTCTTTTTCTGCAAGTGGTAAGTTTTGGACAAGACTTATTGCGGAAACTACTCTGGGTTGTTTGGATTCTACAGAAGTTACTCTTGAAGTATTTGAAGATCCAGATGCTACAATAACACCAGATAATGCAGTTCAATGTTTTACCGGAAATTCATTTGATTTCACCACAAAAAATGTTTGGACCAATACAAGTATTGGAATAAACCAAGATTGGGATTTTGGAGATGGTACTAATAAGAAATCGGTTGCATCTCAACCCGATGAAGTATTTAATAAAACATACGCTTCTGCTGGTAGTTATTTAGTTACACATATTGTGACTTCTGCTCAAGGTTGCGCTGATACGGCAACTACCAATGTGGATGTAGTTTCAAGCCCTGCTGCTGACTTCACTATGAATAAAGATACTGCTTGTTTTTATTCCCAATATTTCACATTTACGGATATAACAAATTACACCGGAACTTATAATGTGGAGTGGCGTTATAGTGATGGTACTCCTTCAGACTTTTCATCTGTGGTAACTGGCAAGAAATTTACCTTGGGTGGGAAGAAAAATATCAAGTTATTGGTAACTACCTCAGAGGGTTGTACGGACTCTATAGAAAAAGCAATAGAGATTTTCCCAGTTCCAGTTGCTAATTTTACCATAAATAACAAACAACAATGTCAAGATAATAATTCCTTTGTATTTTCAAATACTACAAATGAGAATGGAACAAACAGTTGTACTTATGATTGGGGAATTCTTGGTCCATCAACAGTAACTTATAATGGTAAATCGCTACCTAATCAAACTTTTACCCAGGTTGGTACCTACGATGTTGGCTTATTAGTTACCTCTGATAAGAATTGTGTATCGTCAATGACAGATGCACTTTTCGTTAGGGAAAATCCAACCGTAAGCATAACGGGTGAAGATCAATGTCTATTTATACCTGTTCAATTCACTTCTAACCTTACATTAAACTCTGGTACTGCAACGTATAATTGGAATTTTGACGATGGCGGAAGTTCTAACTTAGACAACCCTACCCATACGTACAATCAATCAGGAACTTACAATGCAAGTTTAGTGGTTACTAGTAACTACGGTTGCACTGGGACATCAAATACTTGGCCATTGACAATTTATGAAAAGCCCAAGGCAAGTTTCACTTCAGAGTATTTGTTATCGCGTGGATTAGAAACAGATTGGAGTTTTACATCAACCGGGACAGGTGCTGATAATTTAAATTGGTATTTTGAGGATGGGCAGTTTGCAACAGGGACAGGACCAATATTCAAAACATTTAGTTCAACTGGTGATTTTAATGTGAAATTAATTGCATCTACCAACGCTGGTTGTGCAGATAGTATAACAACTAGCATTTTCCTGAAGCCAGAATTATTAATGTGGATTCCTAATACGTTTACACCTAATGAAGATGGATTGAATGATAATTTTGGTCCATCTGCCACATTTGGTTTGGAGCGTTATCAATTACAAATATTCGATAGGTGGGGAGCAAAAATATTCGAAACTACAGATCCAGAAAACCGTTGGACAGGTCATGATTCTGAAGGAGTGCTTGTGCCTGAAGGAGTTTATGGATATCATTTATTATTTAGATATGTAGATAATAAGTTATATGTATATAAAGGTACAATCACTGTGCTATATTAAAATACGATGATTAACGTGTGTGCAATATAGATTACAATAAAAAAAGCCTTCGAAAGAAGGCTTTTTTTATTGGGCTATTTTAAGTTTAACCTAAATATGTTTTGAGTATTTTACTCTTGCTTGATTTTCTCAATCTACGCAATGCTTTCTCTTTAATTTGTCGAACACGCTCTCTTGTTAAACCAACTTTATCTGAAATGTCTTCTAGAGTATGCGCAGCATTTCCATCGAGTCCAAAATAATATTTCAAAACGTCTCTTTCTTTATCGCTTAAAGTAGATATTACACGGTTTATTTCGTTTTGTAATGACTCATTCAATAGTGGCATATCAGGGTTCGGTTCGTCATTGTTATCTAATACACCTAATAAAGTATTATCCTCACCTTCTGCTAAAGGTGCATCTATACTCAAATGTCTACCGCTAGAACGAAGTGCATTTTCAACTTCAGTAATTGCAATATCTAATGAGTCGGCTATTTCTTGTGGCGTTGGCTCACGCTCTAATTCCTGTTCTAATCTTGCAGACGCCTGTGTTATACGTCCAAGGCTACCTACTTTATTTAATGGTAGTCTAACTATTCGACTTTGATCAGCTAGCGCTTGAAGAATTGATTGACGAATCCACCAAACTGCGTAAGAGATAAATTTAAAACCACGGGTTTCATCAAAACGCTTCGCTGCCTTTATTAATCCCATGTTTCCCTCATTAATTAGGTCTCCTAAAGTTAAACCTTGGTTTTGATATTGTTTAGATACAGAAACAACAAAACGTAAATTTGCATTTACTAATTTTTCTAATGCAGCTTGGTCACCTTCTCTGATTCTTCTGGCTAATTCAACCTCTTCTTGTGCGTCTATCATTGATACTTTTGAAATTTCGTTCAAGTATTTGTCTAATGATTTATTTTCGCGATTGGTAAACTGTTTTGAAATTTTAAGTTGTCTCATGTATTGCTAACGTTTTTAAATTAAATATTTTTAGCCGTGCAAAGGTACAAAATAATTGATTTTTTTACAAGTTTTAATTACTAATGTTTGACCCTCTATTAGGGATTTCCAAAGAATTGGAAGGCTGAAAAAGCACTCAAATATGCAATTGCTCCATACAAGAAAAATAATATAATCGACCACTTCCAAGTTTGAGTTTCTTTTTTCAATACAGCCATAGTGCTAATACACTGAAGAGCAAAGGCATAAAATAACATCAAACTTATTGCGTATCCTATTCCGTAGGCTGGTTTTCCTGTTTCTGGATTAATTTCGGATTGCATTTTCTTTCTGATACCAATTACATTTTCGTCTTCGGCTCCTGTTTGAAATAATGTACTCATAGTTCCAACAAAAACTTCTCTTGCAGCAAAAGATGAAATTAATGCTATTCCTGTTTTCCAATCATAACCTAAAGGTTTAATTGCGGGTTCTATCATTTTACCCAAGTGTCCGGCATAGGACGCTTCCAGTAAATAACTTTGTTCTATTTGCTCTATGCTTTCTGGATTTTTTTGTGCTATAATTCGAGCTTTATTACGCGCTTCTTCCATTGCCTTATCTGGTCCAAAGCTTGATAATACCCATAGTGCCATGGAAATGATCACAATTATTTTTCCTGCTTCGTTAAGGAAAGACTTGCAGCGTAGCCATGCTCCATTAATTACTGTTTGAATTCTAGGTGCTTGATAGGTGGGTAGTTCTAATACGAATTCCGATTGTTCCTTCCCTTTACCGAGCATTTTGAAAAATATAGCGAATAATATGGCCATAATAATTCCTGCAAAGTATGCGAGAGTCATTATTAAAGTTTGTGCTGGAATGGGACCCCATAAAACTCCTGCCGGAACTATTAATGAAGTCAATAATATATATACAGGAATGCGAGCGCTGCAACTCATTAGTGGCACAACCAACATGGTGGCAAGTCGTTCTGAGCGGTTTTTTATTGTTCGTGTAGCCATTATCGCAGGAATTGCACAAGCAAAACCTCCTATAAGTGGAATTATTGAACGTCCGTTTAATCCAAGTTTCCTCATTAACTGATCAGACAGGAAACTCGCACGAACCATATATCCACTATCCTCTAAAATACCAATAAGGAAGAAAAGAATAAAAATTTGTGGTAGGAAAACAATTACCCCTTCTAATCCACTTAACAAACCACTATTTACAAAGTCTACAACATATTCATTTGTGACAATTTTGGATGTTTGACTTCTTAACCAAGAGAAAGAGTGTTCAATCCAAGTCATCGGGTAATCAGCTAAGCTAAAAACACCTTGGAATATTGCTAGCATAATGCTAAAAAAGATAAAAAAACCAATAACAGGATGAGTTACCCATTTGTCAATTTTTAGTGTATTCCCTTCTCGTTTTTTATTTTCTCTGATTACTACTTTTTTTACAACTTTATCAATATCATTATACCTTCTCAGAGTTTCAGTAGAAATTCCTCTATTAGGTTTGCCCTCTAAAAAACGTGAAAGTTTTTCATTCATATCAGCATTTTCAGATAAGGGTTTGCCAACTGAAAATTGAGAGAAAAGACCTTCCACCGGTTTTATATCCTTAGTTATTCTTGGATTGAATGAAATAATAGAAATTCCAAGAATCGATTTTAATTCGTCAGTATCAATTTTTATATCTCGTCTTTGTGCAGAATCTTCCATGGTTAATATACAAACTGCCGGAATTTTTAATTCAGCTACCTGTGATAATAGGAGAAGATTACGTCGAAGATTTGAACTATCTAAAACATAAATGATTGCATCAGGCTTGGGAGTGCCCTTGCCGATTAAGTTTGAAACGACAACATGCTCATATTCTGAATTTGTAAAGAGACTATAAATTCCGGGTAAGTCTACCAATTCAAACCATTCATTGCTAATTTTTACTTTCCCCTCATGGGAATCAACTGTAGTGCCAGGGAGATTTGATGTTTTTTGATTTAGCCCGGTTAACCTGTTAAATAAGGTTGACTTACCACAATTCGGATTACCAACTAATGCTACGCGTCTCACTAAATAGAAGTTTCAAGTTCTTCGTCCGTTTTAACCACGATTTGTTCAGCTTCAGACAAACGCAATCCCAAGACGTATGAATCTATTCTGAATGCAACGGGGTCACCACTTGGGGCTGAATATAGCTTTACTATTTGAGTTCCGGGTACACATCCCATTTCTGCTAATTTTTGATTTAAATCACCTTCAGCTAATTTAATAATTTCGGCAGGACAGTCAAATCTTAAATCTTTAGCAGTTTGCTCACTCACAATGCAAATTTAGAACGATTTTAAATAAGAACCAAGATTTAGTCTTCTATTGAAGAGAAAATATCATTTATTAGAGCAAAGTATAAACGATCCGTACCACTTACAACCTCATCAATTGAACTGTAAGTTGAATTTAATCTCTCGTGCTCATCTTTCAACACATACAAAATTAAATCAATATTCGTGAGGTTGTTTTGACACCAAGAAGACTCCCAAATATTTTTGGTGAGTTCATATTGGTGTGGTTTTACACTTTCATCTGCAGAAATGAAGTAGTCTAGTCCATTTTTTAATAACTCATATTGATGTTCCGGCAATAATTCAGGTAATACTTTTAAATAGAAATCTGCTGAATTAATTAAATTATTATTCAAATTAATTGAATGCGCAATAGCTGCTTGAGTTCTGAAATTACTGGAGTAATTTTTATTCAAAGCAATGGATTCTAATACCTTGGAGTATTTTAATTCGTCTTTCAACTCATATTTAGCATTTAATATCCAATTTAAAGTATTGAAAATTTGTATTTCCTC
>JAURFW010000032.1 GCA_030834125.1 Bacteroidota bacterium
AGAGCGAAGCGTAGATAGGATGATTTGTGGATCCCTAGCAATAATTGATAATGGGAAATTCTATAATAGATTTCTCGCTGTATACAAAGGAGAAATTGTTTGCCAATACGATAAAAATCAACTTTTCAGTTTTGGGAAAGAAAATAGGGTATACACAGAGGGAACAAACTCCGTTCAATTCGAATATCAAGGATGGAAAATTGCACCATTTATCTGTTATGATATAAGATTCCCGGAGCTGATAAGACAACAAGCAGGCGCAGAAATTATGATATTTTCCGCCAATTGGCCCAAGAAAAGAATTGCTGCCTGGAATAGTTTGTTGCCAGCCAGAGCAATAGAAAATCAGTGCTATGTTATTGGAGTTAACCGTGTGGGGAATGATGCGAATGATATTGAACATAATGGATGTTCTCAGGTAATACAATATGACGGTAATTATTTTTTAAATCCTCAAAAAGATAATGAAGTGATGGCGACCGTTTATTTAGAAAAAGAAAAACTTCAAAAATATAGAAGATTATATCCTTTCCTAAAGGATAAAAAGTAATTGTCATTCTAAATTATCTATTTTTGTAGCATGAATTCAGAGCATTTAAAGGATATAAGAAGCCGTGTGCAGGCTTTGAGGAGGTATCTTTGACGTCGATAGAAAATTAGCTGAAATAGCAGACGAAGAAGAACAAACATTGGATCCCAACTTTTGGAATGATCCCAAAAAAGCAGAAGCTCATCTTAAGCAAACAAAAAGTAAAAAAGCATGGACCAATGCCTATCAATCAATTGAAACGGGCGTTGAAGATTTAGTTGTATTACATGAGTTCCAAGAGATAGGAGAGGCAAATGCCGAAGAAGTAGAAAATCAATATAACACTGTATTAGAGGAACTAGAAAATTTAGAGTTTCGTAATATGTTGCAGTCCGAAGAAGATGCCTTAAGCTGCGTATTAGAAATTAATGCAGGTGCTGGTGGTACGGAAAGTTGTGATTGGGCGGAAATGCTGTCGAGAATGTATTTAATGTGGGCTGATAAAAATGATTTCAAGGTAACTGAACTCGACCGTCAAGATGGAGATGTTGCAGGTATCAAGTCTATTTCATTAGAAATTACCGGTGATTTTGCTTTTGGATATTTAAAAGGTGAAAATGGAGTTCATCGGATGGTGAGGATTTCCCCATTTGACTCAAATGCAAGAAGACATACTTCCTTCGCATCTGTTTATGTTTATCCCATGGTGGATGATAGTATAGAGATTGATATAAAACCCAATGATATAGACTTCCACACATCGCGAAGTGGGGGTGCCGGTGGTCAGAATGTTAATAAAGTAGAAACAAAAGTTCAATTAACTCATATTCCTACTGGGATTGTTGTGGTTTGTCAAGTAGAGCGATCTCAATTAGCTAACAGGGAACGTGCAATGCAAATGCTTAAGTCGAGATTGTATGAATTGGAAATACAAAAGCGTAACGCAGCAAGAGACGAGATTGAAGCAGGTAAAATGAAAATAGAGTGGGGTTCGCAGATTAGGAATTATGTTTTCCATCCATATAAATTAATAAAAGATGTCAGGACTGAAGAGGAAACAAGTAATGTACAACATGTTATGGATGGTGATCTATGGCCGTTCATTAAAGCGTACTTGTTAATGTCTCAAGGAAAATAACTACTCAGGTTTCAAAGCTGCTTTATATGTATCTAGGCAACGTTCTCGCGCAAATTTGTGATCAACGATTGATTTGCTGTATGCTTGAGTTCCAAATTCGGGAACCCACTTTTTAACGTAAATTAAATCGGGGTCGAACTTTTCTAATTGTGTTGTAGGATTAAAGACTCTAAAATAGGGCGCCGCGTCTACACCGCTTCCTGCAGCCCACTGCCAACCCCCGTTATTACTGGCTAATTCAAAATCTAACAATTTTTCGGCGAAATACGCTTCTCCCCACCGCCAATCAATTAAAAGGTGTTTTGTAAGAAAAGAAGCCACAATCATTCTAACTCTATTGTGCATAAAGCCAGTATTGTTCAGTTCTCTCATCCCAGCATCTACAATGGGATATCCAGTTTTTCCATTTTTCCATGCCTCAAATTCTTCTTCATTATTTCGCCATTGTATTAAATCATATTGAGGTTTAAACGATTGATTCACTACGTTTGGGAAGTGATATAAAATTTGCATATAAAACTCTCTCCAAATCAATTCGTTAATCCACTTTTCAGATAATTTACTCCCCTTGAGATACTTTTCTCGGATACTTAATGTTCCAAATCTAAAGTGAAGAGATAACCTAGAAGTTCCCAATATACTTGGTATGTCTCTCTTTTTACTGTAATTTTTAATTCTTCCTTTTTCAATTTCAAGTGGTGGAAAATCAATATTTGCTTCACTAAATCCCATATCTTTTAGGTAAATTATATCTTTAGGTTCTAATTCCTTAAGGTTAGTTAGTATTTGTTCTGAAGGATATTGTATAATGGGACAAGAGAATAGTTTAGTTTTCCATTTTTTCATAAATGGAGTGTAAACTGTATAGGGTTTGCCATCGTCCTTAACCACTTCGTCTTTAGCAAAAATTACTTGATCTTTAAATGTTTTGAAAACTTTATTTAAGTAATTTGCAATTTCCTCAATCTGATTATCTCTTTTAATTGCCTGAGGTTCGTAATCTTCATTGGTGTATATTCCAATACATTCTTTATCATTAAGAAGTTTTTTCCAGACTTCATCAGTGTAGCCATATTCAACTAATACATCAGAGTTGGCCTTGTTTTGCAGTTTTTTTTTGAGGTTGGATATAGTTTGATGGATGAATGTAACTCTTGAATCATTCGGGTTATCAAGTTTTTCTAAAATTGTTTTATCAAAAACAAAAACGGGTACCACTTTAAAACCACTGTTTAACGCTTCGAATAATCCATGATTGTCTTCAATTCTAAGATCGCGTCGGAACCAAAAGTAAATGAATTTACTCATTAATTAAATTATTTAATGCCTTGGTTATAGTTGGGAATTGGAATTCAAATCCTGAATCTAATAACTTTTGGGATGATACATTTTGAGAGGTATGTGTAAGCTTACTTCTTTCACCTAAAATTAGTTTTAGTAAAAAGGCTGGAATAATTGGAGAAAAACGAAGTGGAATAAGCCGTTTTTGTTTATTATTGTCAAAAACAGATTTTACATATAATTCTTGTTTTACAGGATTTGGCGCTACTCCATTATAAACTCTTGTAGTTAAACTTCCTTCGACCATCGACGTGTAGATTTCAATTAGATCGTCAATATGAATCCAACTCCAATAGTTTTCTTTGCTTCCTGTAATAGGTATAATTCCTATATTTTTAGTCAGGACGGAAATTGGATAAATACCGGCTTCTTTTGACAAAACCAAACCTACACGAACAATTCCAACTTCTATTTTAGTGGGAATTACTTCAGTCGATGCCTCCCATTCTTTACAAACCTCACTTAAAAAGCCTTCCCCAAATTCAGAGGACTCTGTCATTAATTCTGAACTGGGATCTGGATAAATTCCGATTGCACTAGTTGATATAACTTTTTTTAACTTTTTTGTGTGTTGGAAAAACCAATTTAAAATTGCTCGGGTACCTTTAGTACGACTAGTTAGAATCTCATTTTTGTGTTTTTTAGTCCATGGTTTACTAATATTTGCACCCGCCAGATGAATAATTATTTCTACATCTTGAAGCTTGTTAATAATGTCGGATTCATTTTTTATTGAGATAGTTAAATCTTTTTTAATAGTTTGATTGTTAGTTCGGTATGATACGGGAATAACTTCGTGCCCTAAGTGTTCTAAATGAATCCTTAGTTTACGTCCGATTGTTCCCGTGCTTCCAGTTAATGCAATTTTCATCAGAGGATGGAGAATAGTTTAAATAGTATAACAAACCAAACAAAAAAAAGTCGGCCAAATAGGAAGTCAAAAAAAGATTTCCGCGACAAATTCTTTATCCGTGATGTAGAAAATATCACAGGTATAAAAGCATTTACTATACGCGTATGGGAACAGCGTTATGGGATGTTACTGCCAAAACGAACCGATACAAACATCAGATACTACGAAGAAGAAGATTTGAAGTATATGATGAACGTTGCGTTGTTAAATAACCACGGTTATAAAATTAGTAAAATCGCGGAAATGTCACGCGATGAAGTTCAACGGAGAACTCTAAATATTTCTGAAAACAACACCACTTATCAAAGCCAAGTTCAATCATTGACCAATTCAATGATTCAATTCGATGAAAAGGAATTCAACAAAACTTTGTCATTGAATATGTTAAAGCTAGGCATGATAGAAACCACAAGCGAGATAATATTTCCATTCTTACAACATGTAGGAATCCTATGGTTAAGTGGAACGATTAATATTGCGCATGAGCACTTTATCACAAATTTGATTAAACAGCGCCTTTATATTGCTATTGACCAAGTTAATATTCCTAAGTCACCCAATGCAAAAAAATTCATACTTTTTCTTCCAAATGGTGAGAATCATGAGCTTAGTTTGTTGTTTTCAAGCTATATCCTAAAAACACGCGGTCACGAAGTTGTTTACATCGGTTCTAGTACGCCAATTGAAGATTTGCAGCAGCTTTGCAAGGTACATGAGCCGGAAGTATTGTTCTGTGCTATAACCAATGCAAATGGCAACATGCCCATTCAAGTTTATATAAATACTCTTTCCAGAAATTGGCCGAATATTGATATATTATTAACGGGAAATCAGATTGTTCGCAGAAGAGATTTGAAATGCCCAGATAATTGCAGAATTATTGGAGCGCCAAAAGATTTCTTTAGTTTTCTTGATAAGTATGCTCCGACCCAGATGTAAATAGTCGGTTAATATCTACCTCCTCAATAATTTCAATACCTTCGGTTAAGTGTTCAGCATATTGCGGACTGAAAAAAGAAACCAAACTACTTCCTTTAGAACCAAGGCCGTTGTATACAAATAAACGCGGATGATCCTTTCTGCTCCCTAAAAATGGTCTACGACCATGTACAGTTGGCCTTACTCCTTTTTTATGATCTATTATTTTAATTGGTTGCTTTACCCATTCTTTGAACTGCTTTAACATCTTTTCAGCATCTTCATTGTAGATGGTTTCATCATCATTTTCAAAATGGTAAGTGCTACCTGCTAGCCATTTATCTCCACCTAACGGAATGATCCACTCTTTCATTTTATAAATGTAACTCGGATCGAGGTCTTTGATTTCATAGGTGAACAAATCACCACTACTTGGATTAAGTGGGATTATAGAGTACCAAGGATTCTTTCTTACTCCATACCCTTCGCAAAATATTACTCCCTTAGCTTTATAATTCTGATAATTAACATAATTAGGCTGCTCAATCACTTGGTTATAATTACATGCCTCGTTTTTGAAAATTTGACCTTTAGATTTTAAAAATAAATGCGCCGAATTCATAAAATTCTGAACATCTAATCGTCCAGATAGTAAGTTTAATGAGCCTCCAAAAGGCATTTTTAAAGGATATATGTTTTCTTCTCTAGGGATATCTTTTAATAGGATGTCAAAACCACGTTCTCTTGATCGTTTTCGCCAATTTTTTGTGTGAGATGAATTTTTGTGGATTTGAAGTCCTGGTATCTGATAAATGAATTTCTCATTCAATGTATCTTCCCATTCTCTGTAGTAGTCATAGACATTTGGGAAAATATCAAAACATTTCCAAGTCTTTTGCACATTTCGCGGCACAATAGGGCTCAGCATTCCCGCTGCGACTCTACTTGAAGTGTTTTTTTTGAATTCATCTACAATCAATAGCTTTTGATTTCTTTTGTGTAATTCTAAAGCTAATGATGTACCCGCAATTCCTGCACCAACGATTATATAGTCTATTGTTGTTTCTTCCACTTGAATATTAGAAATTGCACAAAAATAGTCATGATGAAAAGACTAAGTACAATATTCATATTAATATTCTTATTTGGTTCTACCAGTTCTCAATCAAATAAATATCCGTTTGAATGGAATAAAGGTCAATTTTATTTTAATGCAAGCCTTAGATTATTGGCTTCACAAATTGATGGTGATAATGCAGTAGGATATAATAAAATAGCTGCAAAAGTTGCATGCAATACGGGGTTTACTTTGAATGAAACAGAATCCATAGAGATGAGTATAGGTTTAGCCGAACGCGGAAGTAGAAAGGGGACAGATCCTGAGAATTTGGATTTTAATGTTTTTCATATTAGAATTCGTACTCTTGATTTAGGTTTTTATTACAATAGAATTTGGAAAGGAATTGATTTTTACGGTGGAATAGTGCCCACTTATTTATTGTCAGTGGATGATATTGAGGGGTATAATCCTAAAATACAAGAAGATTATCGGGAACTTGGGTGTTTGTTGGAGTTTGGTATACGGCATCCGATTCATAGAAATTGGAGTGTTTCTCTAAATGGAACTTACAGTATTTATAGTATGGTTAAAGGTGATCGAATTACAATTGGTGGGAACACGAGTATTAATCCAAGTTCAGGAGCTTACAGTAACTCGGTAGGTTTAGGAATAGTTTATCACCCATAAAAATAGTGTCATGAAAAAAAATATATTTACAGCATTTACGTTGCTTTTATTAATTTCTTGCAATTCAAATACACCCAAAAATAGTATTAATTTAACCGAACGAATTATTAATATGTTGCATACACAAACTGCAGCATGGAATAATGGATCAATAGATTCATTCATGAGCATTGGATACTGGAATTCAGATTCATTGCAGTTCATTACAAAGAAGGGAATTAAATATGGTTACCAAAGTGTATTAAAAAGTTATAAGCGTTCCTATCCAAATAAAGAGGCTATGGGACATTTAGCGTTTACAAACTTAAAGGTGATGTCACTTGATGATAATAATGAAGTTTATCAGGTTTATGGACATTGGGCTGTAATAAAAGATTCGATGTCTGCTTCCGGAGTATTTTCATTGATAGTCAATAACATAAATGGCCAACCTCGCATTGTTATTGATCATACATATTGATGAATAAAAGAATTTTGCAAAGTGTATTGAAAATGAATGTCTATTTTCATATCTTTGCAACCCAATTTAGAAGAAAGTCATGAATCCTATAGTAAAAAGCATTTCTCAGGAATTCTTACGCACCGATTTGCCTGATTTCAAAGCAGGTGATCGCGTAACTGTTCATTATAAGATAAAAGAAGGGAACAAAGAGCGTATCCAGCAGTTCCAGGGTGATGTAATTCAACGTCGTAATTCGGGCATTGACGAAACCTTTACCGTTAGAAAAATGTCGAATGGAGTTGGTGTGGAGCGTATCTTTCCGATTAATTCTCCCTACATTGATAAAATCGAAGTAAATAGAAGAGGTTTAGTGCGTCGTGCTAGAATCTTCTATCTACGTCAATTGAAAGGTAAGGCTGCTCGTATCAAAGAGCGTCGTGTCTAAAAGAGATATAGTTTTTTTATTGAAGGAGGCGAGATTTTTCTCGCCTCCTTTTTGTTTAATTTTCTTACAATTCCATAATAATGTACACATTTAGCTCTATTCACATAGGGTGTATTAAACTTTAAGCAATTAAATGCGTCATGTATACAGCTTAAGAGGCATATTCGTGTAATCAATAGCTGGCTGTATGAGTCTACCAAAAAGATCAGAGAGTTCTATTTCAATGCGAGATCACGCGGTTTCGATTAATTTCGAAAAGCTTGATGAGGGCCAACTTGTTCAGTATTTTGAAAAGCCTCAATATATTGAGGATGTTTTTCGCGAATTACTTCGTAGGTTTCAGGCGCCTATTTATGCATATACTAGAAATATGTTAAGTAGCCATGACGATGCTGATGATGCAACTCAAAATACTTTTATTAAGGTATGGAAAGGGCTTCCCAATTTTAGAGGAGAAAGTAAATTGCGAACTTGGATGTACAGAATTGCATCAAACGAATGTATTAACCTCCTTCGTAAAAAGAAAAACAATATTGATTTTGATGAAGCACTGCCTGAGTTATCGGATTATTTAACAGATACCCAATATGTATCTTCTGATGATATAGAAATGAAACTGCAAAAGGCCATGTGTTACTTGCCTTATAAACAGAAGCTTGTATTTGTATTGAAATATTTTGAAGATCTTACATATGATGAAATATCAGATTTGACGCAAACTTCGGTAGGAGCATTAAAGTCTTCCTATCATCATGCAGTTAAAAAGCTAGAGATTTATTTAAATGTCTTAAGATAATCGCATTGTTATGAATTTAGAGACGAAAAAAATAAAAAGCCCATTTAAGCCAGATGCGAAATATTTATCGGAGCTGGCTTCGAGAGTTCAATCTAAAGTAGGTATTGATAACAAAGAAATATTTAAACAGGATAAATCTGTCAAAATCCCTTCAAAGAGAAAAGAGTCCCTTCAATTAACCGTCGAATTTGGGTTTCCATTAAAATCTGAAAAAAATCAAAAGTACGATAGATCCGAAATTAGCACAGAGGAGCATATTGAAGTAGTTATTGAGGATATTACTCCGGTTGGTGATATTTGTGTGGTTCAAGCCGAAGTAGAAAAAAAACCTCAAATACACAGTGATTTTCCATTTATGGGGATTTCTCTAAGAAGGGTTGATCTTCCGAATAAGCATTTAATAATTGAGTCTAAAGGTATAGATGAAGTAATAGAGAGCTCGCAGTTAAGAACAAATCAAGAAGAAGTATCGATAGAAGAAATTGAATATGATTCAAACGAACTTGATTTGCTGCATGAGCAAATGGAAAAGAGTCTATTGAGAGTTGCTCAAACTCGAGAAGTTCAAAATGAAGAAGTTTTAACTGATATAAAATCAAGTAGTATTACAGAAGACAATTCAGAAGGACCGTCATGGTCAATACCGTGGGCAAGTATTTTTGGGATTGCTGCGAGTATTGTTGCTGTAGCTGCTGCTTGGTTTGTTTGGAATATTATTAAAAAACCTATGGCAATAGATGATTGGGCCGATCAGAACGTTGTAAAAACAAATAAAGTTCAAATTAATGTTGTGCCTGCAGCAAATTCAACGGATAAGGAAACGGTAGAAGAGTTTGAAGCTCCCTCATTAGATACCGATCTGGGATTAGTTTATGATTTAGTGGTAGAAGAGGATATTCCATTGCACAGAAATATTAATTTTCAAGAACTAAGCGAGCAGGGAAAAGTGAGTTCAGTTGAATTAGAAAAAGAAGGACTTTTAGTTTTAGAGCTTGAGGATGATATTTTTGACGAAGTTGTTTTAGAACCATAATTATCTAATATCATGAGAAGGGTATTTTTATCAATTCTTTTATTATTGTTTACCTGTCAATTGTTCGGACAAGAAGATGCCATAGAAATGGATAAGTTCGAAGAGTTACGCGATTACAGAAATGGTTTATTGAAGGATGAATTAAAACTTTCAGATCAAGAAGCAACTGAATTTTTTAAACTTTATAATTCTTATGTAAAGGAATTGCGAATTGAAAGAAAAAAGTTTCGTCGTAAATGGTTTTCTAAAGATATTGAGAATTTGAGTGAAACAGATGCTAAACAGTATTTAGAAGAAGCGATTGCGCTTCAACATTTTGAGGTAGATTTATTGGAAAAATATTCATCTCAAATGGCACCTAAAATTGGATACTCCAAGGTGATTTTGGTAAAAAAAGCTGAACGTGTAGTGAATAAAAAGCTTATTGAAAAGGCCAACGAACTCGGTATCGAGAAACGTGGACGCCGCCGTTCGCGTTGATTTCCCTATTGTTAAATAATTGTTAAAAATATATCGAGGTAGCACTTTAACCTTTGATAGTATCATCACATAATTTGTTAATTATCTATTCCGTTTATCTATCATTAAGTGATTAAGATAGCAGCTATTAGTGTTGTTTTGACATTTTTAAGTCATCGCAGTATTTAATTGTACTAAGTATTCGTTTGTGTTTTGTGTTGTACTAAATAGGTTTAAACAATTATAATATTAATAAGTAACTTAGAAGTATACTTGTTTAATCACCTATGCGGGCTTAATATTGCAAGATTTTGTAAATAATTTTGAAAAATGAGTAATCAAAAGAAAAATTCAGGACAGAGTGTTTTCGCAGCCTATTTCGCAGGCGCATCCATTCTAGTTGCATTGTTAACAGGAGTGTTAATTTACACATTTATTATGGGTAACCCTGCGAACTTTGAAGGTGCGGGTTTAAAGCCAGAGGAAATTGTAGAAAAAGGGCATCCACACAACATTTTAGGTATTATTCACCGTGGTGGATTTATAGTACCTTTATTATTAGCAGTAAACATTACTGTTATTTTGGTGTCAATTGAGCGCTTTATAACTCTATCAGTTGCTGCGGGTAAAGGAAACGCTAGTGCTTTCGTTCATCAAATGCAGTCATTGTTGGCTAAAAACGACTTAGATGGAGCCATTAAATCATGTGATGTACAAAAAGGATCTTTAGCGAATGTCATTAAAAGCGGTTTAACTAGATATAAAATCGTTAAATCTAATGAGAGCTTAAACCGTGATGAAAAGAAAGCGGCAATAGAAAAAGAGTTAGAAGAAGCTACAAGTCTTGAATTACCTATGTTATCACGTAACCTAGTTATAGTATCTACTATGGCGTCTATCGGTACGTTAGTAGGTTTGATTGGTACTGTATTCGGAATGATTCGTGCGTTTGCCGCGTTAGCAAATGCGGGTGCCCCGGATACAGCTGCTCTCGCAACAGGTATTTCTGAGGCACTTGTAAACACAGCCTTTGGTATCATTGGATCTACCCTAGCGATAATTAGTTATAATTACTTCTCAAATCGCATTGATGGAATGACTCACGCTATGGATGAAGCAGGTTATTCTATTGTTTCAAATTTCCAAGCTAATCATTCTTAATTTACCTTTTTAGAAAAAAAGGTATAAACTTAAAAATTAGAATAGAATGCCAAAAGTAAAAATGCCTAGATCGACTCCTGCATTGGATATGACTCCAATGGTGGACTTGGCGTTTCTGCTTGTGACGTTCTTTATGTTGACCTCAAGTTTCCGTTCACCAGAACCGGTAATTATTGATCCACCATCATCTACTACGGAAAAACAAATTCCTAAGCAGGTGTTCATGGTAATCATTGATAAAGAGGGAAGAGCATTTGTAGACATTACAAATGCGGCCGTAAAAATGAAGGTATTAAAAAAGATGTTAGCTCAATTCAAAGCACCAGGATTAACCGAAGAAGAGGTAAAGGAATTTACCGGGGTAGGTCCAATTGGTTTGAAAATGGGTGAAATAAAAACCTTTATGGGGCTTGAAACAACAAAAAGAACTGCCTATGATCAACGAGGAGTTCCTTACGATACTGCAACAAGCAAACTCGACAAGAACGAATTGTACTATTGGGCAAAGTTCACAAAGTTGGAAGCACACAACGATTATAAAGAAAGAGAAAACGAGGCTAAACTGAAAAATCTTGAATTTGATAAGTCGAATTACATACAATTTGCAATTAAGGCTGCTGCCAATGCAAAGTATAATGTTATTCAAGATATCATAGAGGTTTTTAGAGAGGCTAAAGTTAAAGAGTTTCAGATGATAACCGGCCTGGAAAGTGGCCCAGAAAGTTAAAAGAACATGGCAGAAATTCAACAATCAGGCGGTAACGATGGCGGTAAGAAAAGGGCCAAAAAACAAAGTACACGAGTGGACATGACTCCACTTGTAGACCTTGCGTTTTTATTACTAACCTTTTTCGTATTGACTTCTACATTTTCGAAGCCCAAAGTTTTGAGAATGATTTTTCCAGAAAAACTGGATCAAGACAATCCCCAACTGAAACGTCCAGAAGTAAAAGATGGTTTAACCATTCTGTTAACCGGTAATAATAAAATCTATTATTACACGGGTTCCTTGAAGGCTGAAACGGAAATTATTCCTACTGATTTTACTAAAAACGGTTTACGTAAGATTCTTATTGAGAAAAATGCTCCTCTAATTAAAATTTTGAAAGATTTAGAAATTGAGTTAGCTAAAGCAAATGAGACGGATACTGCAACTGTTAACAGAATCCAGAGGGAATCTAAACAAGCGCAGCAAGAATCAAAATTAGTTGTACTCCTCAAACACGATAATGAAGCTACATACGAAAACGTCATTGATGTAATAGACGAGTTTTTGATTACTCAAATAGCGAAATACTTTGTAGTTGAGGACAACTTAGCGGAGATGGAAACCGAATTGTTAAAAAAATTAAACGAGCAGTAATATGGACGAAAGTATTTTTTCAAAACTATTCAATCGTTGGTCATTACCTGAAGCAGATTCTCGTTTGGACCTTGTGTTTGAAAATCGTTTCAAAGATTATGGTGCTTACCAGGTGCGTAAATTCTTTCGGAAGTCGCAAGCGATTGCAACTATTGCTGCCAGTGCTTTAGCCATTCTTTTTGCATCAATGCCGTTTATACTTGATGCTTTAGAAAAAGCAGAGCCTAAAACAAAAGTGGTAAAAATTGTAACCGATTTAGATGATATCGATAGTCCATTAGAAGAAGATGAGCAACCGGAAGAGCCACCAAAAATTGAAGAACCTGAGCCAATTGCGGCTCAACAATATGTAACTCCTGAAATTAATGAAGATGCCTCTGAGGAAACCATAATAATTCCCCCAGATGATATCACAAACACAGGAGTACAAACTGTTGAAGGTATTACAGATCCTACCTTGCCAGATCCTGGTATTGGTGATGCGGGTCCAATTACCACAGGTGGTGATGACGGTCCAGCGAGAAAAGTAGCTGTTAAAGCTTCTTTCCCTGGCGGAGAAGCAGCATTTAGAGAGTTTGTTGCGACTGAATTTCAATATCCTGTGCGTTGTCAAGACCAAGGTATAAATGGTTCGGTTGTATTGAGATTTGTAGTTGACCAAAAGGGTAGAGTTTCAAGAATATCGGCTATTGAGGAAACTGCAAGTTGCCCTGAATTTACTGATGAGGCAATTCGAGTATTAAAGCGTTCTCCTCGTTGGATTCCAGGACAGAACAACGGTAAGTTTGTAATTTCATGGCGTGAGATTCCAATTAAATTAACTGTAGAATAACTTTAAAATAAATGTTCATAATTAAGCGCCCCAATCGGGGCGCTTTTTTTATCTTTGAAAATGCCCAGTCAAATTCTCAATACCATCTCATTTCTTACTTTATTGACTGGAATTAGTCTCTCCACCTTTGCTCAAAAAGATTCCTCCCTAAAAAATGAGATGGGTAAAGCTCCTGAGCAATTGACAGTAGTTAAAAATAATAAGCCAGCTCCCGTTGGTGGTTGGGGTGCATTATTTAATAGTATTAATTTATTGCTAAAAGAAAATAACAAGAGCTGCGATACAAATTCCTTTGCTTTATTTGAAATTGAACTAGACACAAATGGAAAGGTAATATTTGTGGATGCCATTTGGGAGGTACTTAAATGCGGAAAAGGTAGAAATGTAGTTTTTGAAATTTTAACAAATACAACATGGGATGTTTCCCATTGGGATTTTCGCAATAATCCCAAATGTAAAGTTCTAGTGCCTGCAGATCTACATTATACCGACATAAATATTATTAGAAGAGCAACCCATCCTTTAGGAATGCAAAAGTTCTATGCTAAAATTGGCCAAGGCCGTTGGATACCGGGTAAACAAGGTGGGTCTTTTGTGAAAATGCAACTTAAATTACCAATTCGATTAGAAGCAAATTAATGGATTCATTGATTTCCATATCGTCCTTATGTCTTAAAGTTGGGGAGAAAGCTTTATTGAAGTTGCCAAACCTAGAAATTCAAGAAGGCGATGTATTAGCAGTAATTGGAGAAAGTGGTTCAGGAAAAAGTCTTTTTTTAAAAACATTAATGGGTTTAATTCCTAGTTCAATTAATACAGAAGGGGAAATGATATGTTTATCCAAGGATTGGTTGAAATTGTCTTCTGAAGAAATACGCTCAGAACGAGGTAACAATATCGCTATGGTATTCCAAGAGCCCATGAGTGCTTTAAATCCACAAATGACCTGCGGTAAACAATTACTAGAAGCGGTATTAATAAAAAAAAGTCATTCAAAAATAGAGGCAGAGAAACTTATAAATGATAAGCTACAAGAATTAGGTTTAGGCGACATATCCAAAAGGGTATTAGAAAGTTATCCTCATGAATTAAGTGGCGGTCAGCGTCAAAGAGTTATGATTGCCATGGCAAGTATCAATAACCCTAAGATAATACTTGCAGATGAGCCAACAACAGCATTAGATACTGTTTCGAGGAAAACCGTTATGGAAGATTTCCTTTCTATGGTTCGAGGTCAGAATTCTACTTTGATTTGGGTAACTCATGAATTAGATATTGTATCAAGTTATGCCAACAAGATATGGGTTTTAAAACAGGGTGAATTAATTCAATCAGGATTAAAAGATGAGGTATTATCGAATCCAACTCCATATCTAAAGGAACTTTTAACTGCTATACCCAAACCAAAAAAGGACCGAAATATAAACTCTGACTGGGAAGTGAGTATTCAAGAAATCAGCAAAAGATACGGAAGTAAAAAAAACGGAGTGCTTGCTTTAGAACCCTACAGTATCAATATTAAAGCAGGAGAAACATTGGCAGTAATTGGAACATCTGGTTCAGGGAAAACTACTCTTGCAAAAATGCTGGTAGGTTTAGAAAGTAAAACTTCTGGCAAGGTATTGATAAATGGAGTAAGTATCCCAGATATTGCTCCGACAGGAATTCAAATGGTATTTCAAGACCCTTATGCATCGCTTAATAGAAAACATAGTTCTCTTTATGCGATTAAAGAAATCCTAAAACTGAAAGGAATAGAACTGAAAAATATTGAAAAACGGGCATTTGAAATACTCAAAGAGGTAGGATTTGATGATAGGTTAATAAATGCCAAACCGAAGCAGATGAGTGGAGGACAAAGGCAACGATTATGCATAGCAAAGGCAATTGCTACGAACCCCAAGGTGTTAATTTTAGATGAGGCCGTTGCCGCATTGGATCCGTTAATACAAGAACAAATCTTATCCCTTCTCAAAAGAATCCAAAGAGAACGATCTCTCGTTTATATTTTCATTACACATGATTTGTATGTGGCCAGGAGTTTAGCAGATCACTGGTGCTTTTTAAATTCGGGGAAATCTGGAGAAATCCCCAAGGAATGGTGGGATTCAACCATGGTTTGATTTAAATTAAATACTGACTTTCATTTTGTGGATACTTTAATGCTCCAGAAATACGAGGCAGTCTTAAATTTGAATATGCATCGTAGGATATATTTTATTCTGTTGTTTTTGTTAACATCTGTTGTAAATGCACAAGATGAAACAAACATTGGCCAATTAAAGGTAAAAACTACTTATGTAGTTCAACAAGGTGAAACATTTTATGGAATCGCAAGATCCTATAAAATGAGCGTTAAGGAGTTGGAAGAATTAAATCCTGAAGTAGATCCTTCAAAATTAAAACCAGGGATGATTTTGGCGGTTATTACAACTAAAAATATTCCCTCTCCTAAAGCACAAAATTACACTTGGCACATAGTTGAAGAAGGTGAAACGATGTATGCCCTATCAAAAAAGTACGGAATTTCAGTTGACGATATTAAAGTGTTGAACGGATTAGAGGGAAATAATATTTTTCCGGGTCAGAAATTGAAGATCAAAGAAGAGTCCTCAAATTCAGTTGATATTAATGGCGACTTAAAATCACCCGTGGAAATTCCAAAACCAGTAAATGAATCAG
>JAURFW010000033.1 GCA_030834125.1 Bacteroidota bacterium
CAATAATTCAGATTTAATTTTTGTAAATCCATCTATAACACTTTGAGTGTATTGTTTTAAAACCTCAGAATATTGTTCATCGAAATTTGAAAAATCTATATCCGAAACTTCAATATTCGTAGCTAAATCATCTAATAGATTTTCTCTCGTTTCAATTTCAGATTGGAATGAGTTGATAAACTCAGTTTCTTTAGAAAACTTTTCCTTAGCTGCAATCAGATCAGAAATACCACTTTGTTGCAACTTCTTGATGTTCAAATCAAGGTCTCTGATTCTTGTTTCAATTTTACCTTTTCCAGCCAACAATATGTCTATTGTTCTTATAGCTGCTGATTTCTCCAAAAAGAGGCTTCTAATGTGTTCTCTATCTGATTTGATTCTTTCTAGTCCAGAAATAGCACTGTCAATTCTTTCCCTTAAAGCATTAGGCTCTTGAGCAATTTCATAAATCTGTTTCTGCGAGTAATGTTCAAACTCGAAAAAATCAATGTAACTGTCATCAGTTACAACTTCCCAATTGCCTGTGTCATCGAGTCTTTCTATTTGTATAGATTGAGTGACAGAGTTAGATATGTTCGATGCAATAATTTTATGCAATACATCATTTCTAACAAATTCTATTTCAATTAGTGATGTTTCTGTTAGAACACCTTTCTTCGGTCGACCACCTTCTACTTTATAGAATTCATTGTGGTCATTAAGTATTTCAGGCAAATCAGATATATCTACCGTGCGGTTAAATACACCTCTTATAAATCTTAGAACGCTTGATTTCCCGCTACCTCTTCCACCTATTATTGTATTCAACTGTGGGCTGAATTCTATTTTTAATGGAGTTGCATCTTCTGTAATTACTGTGTTGGATATAGAAATTGATTTTATCCAAAGTTCAGGTTTTGTATAAGGAGAAGTAGGGCAATCAAATTCATTTCTAATACGATAATCTGGCAATAGAAACGCTTGTCTTAGCCCTTCCAAGGATGGCATTTCATCCATTTTAATCCAGGTGAAGTGACTTCCAATTCCCCAAAGACCGTGTTTCGAGTTCTTTGGTTCGTGAGGGTTGTCTGAAAAGGTAAGTATCGCTAAATCATGCTCATGTGCATACTTTACTGGGGTATACCAGCCTTTAACTGTGGCATCATCAATCCCAGGTGATGGATCGTTGTAATACTCATTTAATATTTTTTTTAACTCTGTATTACCAGTGGTTTGAAATTCAGGATTAAGAAATTCCTTGTGTACAATTTGAACTGCATTTATGTCGTAATCTGAAAAAAATATTTTCAAATTTCCAACACTAATTGAACCAAGTCCATTATATTCGTCAATGTGTGCAGGGATAACGATTGCACCATCAATTTTCGCTAATTTAGCTATATCAAAAATACTTTGGGTTGTTGCAGCTTCTTGTTTCCCAAAATCATCTGCCCGAATATCAGCTCTAACTAAAAAATCTCTAATGTCATCTGACGTCTTAGTTACATCAAAAATAATTAAAAGATGAACCTTTGAAGGGTCGCAAGTAATTTCAACTCCAGGAAAAACAGTTAATCCTGTTCCTTCTGCAGCTTGTTTGATATCATCAAATGAAATACCTGTATTATGGTCAGTTACAGCAACGCAGTCCAAGCCTTGTTCAATAGCACGTTTAACCCATTGGTCTGCTGTTACTTGTTTGTCTTGAAAACACAGACTTGCAATCGTGTGTAAATGCAAGTCACATTTATACCACCTTGTCCCTTTATATGTAATTGTTTTGTTCATTAGTCCTTGAATGTTTTCGGTGATGTCGGTTTTTAGGGTGAGTGCTAACGATTTCGGTTTTCACTTTCGGGTGGGCTTCAGAGCACAAAACTGTCAACCAGCACTTAACCATTAAAGAAGCACGAAAACCCATCTTTTGCAAAACGGCTGTTAGCTGCTCTGTTTCTCTGCGTCATTTCAAGGTTTGGTCATTTGGTTAACAACTGATATATTTTGCGATTTTTTGATAAAAACAGTGCTTTTGGCTGGGTCTTCATATAAATTTATATCTGAATTGGAATGAATAATGTGAAGTAGCACTTTTAAGTTATGATCACGGTTGAAATCTTTAAATTTATCTTTTAGTCCATTGAAGTTTTCTTTTCCAATAAAATCTTTTATTTCTTGGTATGTTCAAATTATTTTTCTAATTAGTCGTTTGATACTTCTTGTTGTATTGCAACTTCGATAAGCATTTTCACTTTTGAAATAGGGATAACCCAAATAGATTTTGAGTTTTCTAGCACATCGCTTAATACTCCAACACATTTACCATCTTCACTAAAAACTGGTGAGCCACTAAGTCCTTCCCAATCTTCTTTGTCTGTTATTAATTCTTGTGTATTAAATAGCAAAAAGTCGCCTGATGTAGTTTCAAATTTTAAAGATTCCTTTAACGTATTCTGCGATTCCATTAAAATATTGTCAATTAGCTTTGTTTTAACTTTTCCAAAAACAAAATATTTTTTGGCGTTATTTGGTTCTTCAAAGCACTCCATTTGAATCGTAAACTTATGTTCACCAGCGTTAATTTTCTCTCCATTTGTAAATGTCACTTGGTCGGTCAAGAAAGGATTTTGTAAATGAATAGCTTTCATTTTGCATACACATATGTCCACTGGTCGCGGTAAATTGTCTGACTTGTCTAAATGAAACTGCTCCATATAATAAAATCCGTCTAGTGGTGTTATTAATGTAGAAATGAAATTGTTCGGGTCTGTGTAATTATTGAAAATTGAAACTACATAGTCTTTCCATGTTCTTTCTTCAATTTCCCCTTTATAGTCGTCTTTGTGGATTGTATGGTCAGCAGTTACAAAAAATTTGTCGCTGTCATATTGAACTATAAAACCAGAACCAAAACCTACTGGATTGTCCAAGTTCTTAGTATCAGATTCAGTTATTTGTGTCGTATATGAAGTCTTTACTAATACTTCGTGTAATGATACTTGTTCTTCCATTTGATGTGTCGCGTTGTGTCGTTTTACCATAGAAAATAACTTGTATATACACGAAACAAACTTTCGCTTCTTCATACAATACTGAAGTGATTTGCGATATTTTATTTCGTTTATTATTTTGCAATTAAATATGTATTTATAAAATCAATTGCTCCCCAATCAGTTTCTCCAGAACAATAATTTTGTATTTGGAGTCAATGGCTGACTGAGCCAAATCAATATCACCAATTATAATTCCCATTATTTTGTTTTAAATGATTATTCAATTCCTTTCAGTTTACTGACCATACCATAAAATTCTCCTATCATTGGCAATGGATTGCCTTGTTCTTCAATATGTTGACGGAAATTCAAAAGATAAAGTACTATTCTGAATAGACTCCACAAGTATTCAACTCCGTAAATTTCAATCCTTCTAAGCCTTGATCACAAGAATGTCATTTAGTCACATAATATGTGTAGGTCTCACCATACAACTTGTTGTAAGGCACCATGCATTCCGTACTTGTAGTTAAAGTGTAACTATTCAAATCTGACAGATCCCAAGTATGCATAGAGTCAATCGAGTAAACAGTACAACTGTAGAACGAATTTAATTCATTCAAGCTAAGTTTACTGTCCTTATTAATAGCTCTACGGGCAGAAGCAATGGGTTGTGCATTAGGAACTAAAATTGTATCCGAAAAGTTTACACCGTCTATCGACCAACGAACATACACAGTCTGACTTGTTTCATTCACAATTTGAAATTCATAATCGTAAATATCATTATCCTCACATGAAAATAATGAAATTATTGAAAAAATCAATACGTATCGAAATATTTTCATAGTCTAATTATTTAAAATATATATACTTATTGTCGGGAGTGTTTTTCTGATCTGTACGGATCGCACTACAACTAATTATAGGTGTTCCACCAGCATTTGTCCAATTCCCTCCTTTGTGAATCCCGTTGGAGCTGTTGTGAACCCATACATATGCATTGTCACACCATGTTTGCCAAGCCCATGGCGAAGTGTTCCATCGGTCTCTGAACGCCTCATACTTTACGATTCTCCCAATGTAATTATTATGGAAATCCATTTGAGAACCTGCACAATTATTTCCACCACATAGCTCATTTGCCCCTGAAGTCGCCCAAGCTATAGTATTACCAACATATCTGCGCATAAGTAAATTCCAAACAATATGTCTGTAAGCATCGCCCTCAGTGTCGTACGTATTAATTCCGTAGTAGTTTGATTCCCTATCATAAGCCCGTTGAATAGATTGCCAAACCCTAAATGCGGCCCATGGAGAGGCAATACGCGATAGGAAATAAGCATATCCCACATTACACCAATTCACTTGAGTTTTATTGTATGCCATAGTTGAATCAAGTGAGAGAATCTCACTCAATGTTGCAGGATTATTTGGCCATCGAATTGCTAAACTGTCGAAAGCCATCCATTCATATGATTCGGTTGAATCTAAATTCATTCCCGATTGCTCAGAGTAAAAATTTGGAATTGTATCACTATCATAAATATCAACTGAATCTTCGTAGCTGCCAAATCCTTCAATGATTGGCCCAAGGAGACCGTCTGTATAATCCATCAGCCCTGAAAAAGCTTCATCAGGAAATAATTGATACAATCTGGTCTCCATGTGATCCATATAATCCTGATTCATAAGCTCAGAAGTCAGCTCGACATCGGAATTTGCCAAAACATATTCTCGATGTAAAACATGTACAACTGAGGCTGGAAAAGTTGGAATTGACACGAACTGAAGTGTATCTGTGTTCGAGTTTTGAATTGTTTTATAATTCGACGTAAGTTCCTTACTACAACTAGAGCCAAAAATTACGACCAGAAAAAGAATTGGAATTTTTTTCATTTAATAATTGATTTTAGGGTTTCTCGAATTCAAATTTGTGCTTCGAATAATTCGCGCGATTAATTTAAATTTTAAAAGAAGTTCTGAAATAAAATATCTATATGAATCATAAGTATGAATTTTTCATTATTAATTTATAGCACTTAACTTAATTAGTCATTTTTAATACTATGAATACACTGCGAAGCTATATTGAACGATAAAAAAAATCGTCATACAATTCTATCACCTCAAAGCGATTAACTCAACAAAATTGTTTTTTTTTTGAAATATTTCGACTTCTCTCTTCTCATTTTTTTTTTGAAATAGCTCAACACTGATTTGCTAACACCTGTCTTTGATGCCTTCTTGACATTACTAGGCATGATATAATTCTATCACGCCTGTGCCATTTAGCCAAAATATCTTCCTCGATTTCCAATCTAGAAGATAAAATCATGATGCTACAAAACACAGAGTCGCTCTTCGATGAACTCAGTCGAGCAGAAATAACCTTTAAGGCAGGACCGCCTATTAGGGAGTATTGTTTGCTTGATTTAGAGGATGAAAGGACTAACCTTGTCTTCAACGGCACAGCCACAGTGGCTGAATACAGAAGCCGTTTACTTAAGCTGCACACTCAATTTAAATTGGACCTACTAGCGTTGTCAGCGGGAGAAGTTGGTTATCAACTCGAGCAGTTACGACACCTCAGAATACGTATCAAGGAGCTTGCGCTGATTCTACACCCCATGAATGAGGAAATCCTTTTTGCTCAAATCAGTTTTCCAAAGTATTCGAAACGGATTCAACCGACCGCTGATCTTGATCTTGTTAAAAAAAAGCCCATTTATTCTTAAATATTCAGCGCGAAGGGCTCCGTTGGGTCAAACTATCTCTGAAGAATTGGACGAAGCAATTCCTTCCAGAGGCAAGTGCCATACATGGTCAACGACCGATCAAGGGTCAGTCAGTCATTGAGTTTGCCCAAGAGCGTCCTAAGGAACTTAAATGGTCCTTGCAGCCCATAAAGCTAATAGAGCTAATAGCAGGTCTTGACGAGATGAAAGCCTTTGGGCCCAATGTTACCCGTAAGAGCTTGTGGGACTTCTTCGGTAAGACTTTTTTGGTAGACTTATCTGGGGCGGAGAAAGCACTTACACAAATGAAATCGCGTAAAATCGAGCTAGCGAAATTCTCATTGGAACTCCGAGATTCTGTGCTCGCGCTGGTCGATAGAAGCATGGAATAGTACTTAAAATCTTTACGGAGTCATTAAGGAGTTCCTAAATCGCGCCAAGAGCGCGCTCTAGTCTTGCACCAGTAATTAAACGCAAGACACATGGAGATAGTGACTATTGAGAACAAAGCTTTCAAAGCACTTTGCGATAAGATCGACAAGGTGCATGAGGAATTACTCAGATTGCAAAACCCTGTTAAACAGTTGTCAAATGAGTGGGTAGACACCTACGATGTGATGACCATCCTTCAAGTGAGCCGTAGGACATTGACCAAGTACTTGGCCGAAGGCAAGCTGAAGCATACCAAGCACCAGAAGAAGAACTACTTCCGGCTTAAGGATGTAGAGGAGTTCTTGGCTCGCAACAATCAATATTCAACTTCTAATACAACAAATGATCATGGGGCTGAATAAGGACCAAATACTTCAAGCGACTGACGGCGGACTGGATGTGTTCAAACACTTCTTGCGTTCAAACTGGCCAGGCCTTAGGAAACCGTTCCTGAATCCATTTTACGAAGACACCAAACCGTCCTGTAACCTATACCAAGATTCAGAGTCTCGAAGGGTTTTGATGGTTGATTTTGGTAATCCCGAGTACAGTTGTGATTGCTTTGGCTTTGTGGGGCACATTTTCAACCTTCAAACCCTAGGGGACGAGTTCATCCAAATAATGGAAATCATTGACCGAGAGCTCGCGCTGAATCTTGCCGAAAATCACGACCGTATTCGAGAGCTCAAAAGACGATTTCCAGAAATCAAGACGGCAAATGAACTCCCTCCTTTGACTTTATCGGAGAGTCGAGATGACGTGTCAAAGCAATTCATCCCACCTATTGAAAAAGAATTCGGGCCGTCTGAGCTTAACTACTGGGGCATGTACGGAATTGATGCGGAGCTGCTCCAGAAGTACCAAGTGAAGTGCATTGCTGAATTCAAGGGAATAAACAAAATGGGGCAAGAGTACTCTATTCACGCAAAACCCGATGAGCCTATCTACGGCTACTTAAGTACGCGGTACCTTAAAATCTACCGCCCCCTATCTGCCAAACGCTTTTTCTACGCAGGCGATTTAAGCGAGGGCTATGTATTTGGCATTAACCAATTACCGCAAAAGGGGGACATTCTGTTCATTACCTCCGGCGAAAAAGATGTCCTGAGCCTTGCGGCACGCGGATTTAATGCATTGTGCTTTAACTCTGAGACGAAAGCAATTCCAAAGAAGATCATTCGAAGGCTTCACTACCGGTTTCGGCACATTGTCATACTCTACGACTGCGATGAAACGGGACAACGGGAATCCAAAAAGCAAATGGAAGCTCTTAAAGAATTTGAGGTTAAGGAAATCACACTTCCCCTTAAAGGCATAAAAAAACAAAAGGACATCTCGGACTTTTTCAAGATGGGTCGCAGCGGTGAAGATTTGATGAAGCTCTTTACCGATGTCTTGGATGCCCTGTATCAAGACACCTTGAATTTGCTCTCCAGTTTTGAAGTTCAATTTGACCATCCGCCTATAGTGCCTGACGCCGTTGTGGCCATCAATAGTGTTCCCGTCGGTTCAGCCGGCAACCTAATGGCCATTACGGGTTCAGAGGGTAGCGGTAAGTCAAACTACCTGGGGGCTTTATTAGCTGGGACCATGGTTTCAGAATTTACCAATACAGACCTATTAGGTCTTGAAGTAGCCCGAAATGAACAGCAAAAGGCCGTTCTGTATTATGACACCGAACAATCTGAAGAGCAACTTTATAGGAACTTAAGGCAGATTGTCCGAAGGGCCCAATGCCAAGCTCCCCCGCCCTGGTTTCGCACCTATGGATTGGTGGGCATGGGACGAAAAGACCGCATGATCAGCATACTCCATTCTATGGATCGATTCTACTACGCCTACGGAGGTATTCACCTGGTGGTCATAGACGGTATCGCAGACCTTATCGACGGTGTAAACGATGAAGAGCGATCTGTATACCTAATTGAAGAATTGTTTCGGCTGGCAGCGATCTACCGAACGTGTATCGTTTGCGTACTTCACCTCAGCCCTAGTGGTTATAAACTACGTGGTCATCTTGGATCTGAGATTCAGCGCAAAGCAGCCGGCATAATTTCAATTGAGAAAGATGATGACAAGCAGAACTCAATAGTAAAAGCCCTAAAAGTACGTGATGGAAGTCCTTTGGATATTCCACAAGTCATCATAGGTTGGGATGATGATTTGAAATATCATGTTTATGTCGGTGATCAACAAAAAGCTAGTTCAAATGGCCGCAAATTGAAAGAACTTCAATCTATAGCGAGCGACATTTTCTCTCAAAACACAACGCTTTCCTATGGAAATCTGGTTTGCGAACTCAAAGAACGTCTTGGAATTAAAGACCGACAAGCCAAAAATTATGTGAAAATGATGCGCGATCAAGACATTATTCAGCAAAATGAGACGAATTCAGGAGATTATTCGGTGGTTAATGGTGTGAATTCGGATCTTTTTAGTGGGGATTAAGGTGTAATTAATAGATTCATAGGTTCACGGCACGACATAAGCGTGGAATTGAACACTTTGTACTATGGATTAACCCTCTGGCAATCGCGTGTGTGCTGTCCGGTAAATTCCGAACACATGTTTAGAATCACGTGTAATTCTATAATACCAGTGTTATCAGCAACTTCATGAGAAGATTAGAATACTATTTGAGCTTGAAAAAGAGTAATGTGAATAAAATGGATTGCCAAACTCTGCGCTCTACCATCACTTTTATTGGCATAATCAAATGAGATAGTACGTTTTTTTCCCATCCAATTCACTTCTGTTGTTTGTGGCGGATTCTGAGTAGTTCCGAATCCATTGAATGTTCCTTGGGCTGAATTATTTGAAGTCTCTTCTATACCAGCAAAGTAATCATTCATATTGAATTCACTCTCTTCGCGACTATCAGTAAGAGTAAATGCAAATGCAAGCTGGTGATTCATGTCATCTCCAGAAGCATTCTTTAATTGTAGTTTCATTATTTCGCCTCCAGTAGCTGCTTTCACCCGATCGCCTGAAATTGTGTGCCCTTCACCCACATAATAGTAGTCCATCATCTCAGTAGCTTGTTCCTTTGTAACTCCATATTGACTCATTAGAGTTTCCATGTTATCTCCTTCCTCGGAAGTATTCGGCACCTGTCCTTCATCAGTTACACCAGGAACCCACCTGCCATCAGGATCTATATATTTAACAGGGTTATTCACTGTAAACACGTAAGGTGAATACGAAGGATACTTTCCCGCCAACGGATCCACACTCAACCACATGCTCAGCTGATTGTCATAGTAACGTGCTCCATAGTAAGCCAATCCAGTCTCCTCATCTACTTCCTTACCATTAAACCTATAACCTATCACCTTATATGCGTTTTGACAGAGTAAACATTACCGAACCATCTTTGCCATCATCGAATCTCAAAAGCCTTTTGATCCGAATCACATTACTCTTGATCCAAGAAATATCCTCAAACCTTCCTGATTTTATTTGCTTTTGACAGAGTAAACATTACCCAATTCTGATACACTACCCATAACCTAATAGCAAACAACAAAATGTCGGAAGTATGAATTCTTGTTAAAGTGAATTTCTAAGTAACAAATATCCATTGAGTCTACAACTTCACCATCATCGCAGAACGCATTCAAGTAGTACTTCAAAATATTAAGTGAATCTTGATTTGTCTGTTTATTCGGCTTGCCTAAATCAGCTAGCAATTTTACGTACGAGTTATCAGAAGATAGATATGTGGAGTCACAAATCTCTTCAAATATTGAAAGGGACCTATTTCCTTCGCATCCGAGCGAATCAATCCTCCAATCATGACAAAGCGGTTCTAGTGCTTCTCTTTTTTTAAAATTTTTATTTGTAAAAACACAAGAAGACATCAATACAATCGTCAATATTAGGGGTGTCAATCTATCACCGCATGACATTTCCATTTTTATCTAAAATTAGGTTAGACATTCTCCCTATGTTTGCTCTACCGTTTGCGTCAAATTGTACTCCATTGAAGGTGGCTTGGACATTTTCTTGGTATACTTGCCTATAAATTGGATTCATTGTACTACCTTCTTTATTGGGGTTATACCTAAATTGAGGATCGACTTGCGTCCCTCTGGCTGACATGATATCAGGTGCTCTACCAGACCCTCTTTGGTCTCCATCGCTATGTTCGGATATTCCAAGACCGTGACCATATTCATGAGGGGCTGTTGTAGAAGTTCCCAGTTTGTCACTAACCAACCAATGCCCTGAATTACCACCAAGCATGAAACTTCTATTCTCTTTATTGTTCGTTCCAATTCTAATAAAGTTGACACTAGCATCAGTGTTCCCACTCGCCATTTCTTTTGCCTTATCCACACTCACAACGCCGTAATCAATTTCATAGTTCACCGAATATTCAACCCCATCTATTGTAACTTTTGCATTAGCATCATTCCACATATTTTGAATTTCGCAAGCCGCTGCTTCTGCAGTTGCCATATCAGCTTCATCTCCGTAGAAAATCATTGTCGATTTGACTGTGATGGTTTGATTCTCATTATCCATAATGGCAATACCAGTGGTCCCATCGGGATCCATGACATTTATTGGATTATTATCAGAGAATTGATAAGGTGACATAGTTCGGTTACGCTCTGACATTGCCAACGGATCCACATTCAACCACATACTCAACTGGTTGTCATAATACCTCGCTCCGTAATAAGCCAACCCCGTCTCTTGATCCAACTCCTTTCCGTTGAATCGGTACGGCGAACTAAAGCTAGCCGTACCTGAGTTCCACTCGTACAAGCTTTCTCCCCATGGGCTGTAGAGGAAGAACTCATACGCCTCACCGGAATTATCGGAAACCAAATCTACGTTGCCGATGTAATCCGGGTGGTACCAGTAAATTACACGTGTAGTAGTGGTGGTTTTGTACGAAGTAGTGGGCGAAAGGTCTGGGTAGATGCTTTCAATGGTTGGAAGGTCTTTTTGAGTTTCTTCCAGTGTAAGCTGGTCTTCTCCAAATTCAGATAATGCCTCGTTGAGGTTGTTTAACCATGGGTTGGATGATTCCTCTGGGAGCGCGCTTTCCAAACCTTGGTTGAGCGTTGAGCCAGTATTCGTTTGTGTTTTAAAAGACTCTGTAGAGGAGCTTGCGCTGCTAGAAGATCCTGAATGACTCACTAATGGGCTGTAACTGGTAGTCTGAACGGCTAGTTCAGAAGCTACGCGTTGTGTGCCCATGTAGTAGTGCTTACTCACTTTGTCTGCATTAGAGAATTCAGTGATGACAAAGTACGGATTTACGTAGAGAGTGTAGGGTTCTAGGTCCTGAATTGTATTGACAACCTGATCATTGACATACACATTGGATTGAATCACCGAAGATTTCATGATGCGTTCTCCTTTGTCATCGTAAACGTAGTGGTGAATACCTTGATCGTTTTGGACGGCATTAAGCCACTGTTCTTCGTTCCAATAGAACTCTTGATTCTGGGTGTTGTCTTGAATCTGCTTGATGCTTCCAGATTCATTATAGACAAATTGCTGCGTATTACCAGATACTTGGTCAAAAACCGATTCAAGCTGGTGCGGTTTTGCTTCATTGTAGTTGTAGTCCAGATTGAAATCCATAGTCGACGCATTCCCAGAAAGAGTAGATGATGCTGTATTTACCAACGAAGTTTTAGATATTATCCCGCCAGCATCATTAAAGGCGGTTGCCACCTGGTAGGCCGTTCCCGAAACGTTGTTCATGGTCATGCTACCATCTAGCAACCTGTTAAATGCGTCATAGGTAAAGTTGAAGGTATGCTGTGTTTCACCACCTTGAACCAAGGAAGTGTGCATATTCCGCTCAATGGAGTTTATCCCGCCCAAACTATTGTACTCATAGTTGCGGTCAAGCAAGGAAACCGGCGTAGTACCACCCGAAGGCAACCCTGTAACCGTAGAGCCCATCAAAGTCCACGTTCTATCAGCATAGTCATAAGTAGTGTGGGTTCCATTTCCGTAATGCAACGCACTGATATTTCCTCTGCCGTCGTAGTAGATTTCACTGATGATACTTTGAACGATACCATTCGCATTGGAGCTTACCTGAGAAAGTTCCCCGCTAGGATAATAGCTGTATGTAACCTGATCACCATCTGGGTAGATAGATTTGAGAATGCGTCCGAAAGAGTCGTACCTGTAGGAAGTAGCAAAAGTTCTTGGCCCCACGTTTGGCACGTCAAAGGTTTTTACCTCTTGGGCTAACTGACCGAGCTCATCGTACTTGTAGTTATCCTCCTTAAAAGTGCCTCCCTGCTTGATGGTTACAACGCGCCCAGCGCCGTTATTGCCATCGCCAGGGTTGCCATAGATATATTGCACATTATACAGATCCACAGCGCCTCCTGCAGAAGGCATGACCTTAGATGTCAATCTGTTGTAGTCATACGACAGGTGAATGGCATCATTCTGAGCGTCCGTGGCTGGGTTGGTCATCTCAATTACATTGCTCGCTTTGTCGTAGGTAAGGGTTGACAGCCCGCGATCTGGGTGATTTTCAGAAAGTTGACGACCTGCAAGGTCATAAGTATAATATGTCGCGGCTCCAATTGGATCAATGACGGTCAAGAGCTCACCAATAGCATTATACTGGAACTTTGTAACTAGTTCATTTGCAGCATGCTGAACTGCTCCGATCTTTCGTCCACGCGCATCAACATACTCAGAACTAGAAACATTTGGAGTAGGATTGGTTGAAGCCGAGTTGCTCAGCGTCGTGCTTCGCGTGTAGAACTCAGGTTGAGCTGTACCAAGAAGGTTATCAAACCCATATTCCACAGTGCTGGTCACCCATTGACCTAAGCCACCTGTGGCGTAGGCCACATAATTGTCTGCAGAGATCTGTCGGTATTGATAATCGTATTGCACATCCTTGACCACCTTGTCAAGTGCGGACGCTGGCAAAGCAAACGTAGTGGCGGAAGAGGTAGATAAGAAATCTTCGTAGGTGGTCACAGGCTTCCCAAACTTATTCATTGCTTGGAATCCCGAAACCACAAATCCATCCGTGCCGCTGTTGTTTTTCTTGTACGACTTAACCTGAATTGCTTGCCCATTACCATCGGTAAAGGTGGCCGTTGTTGGAGCGCCTGCAGGAATTGCGGGCCTATCAATGGCTTGATAGGTGCAAGTCGTTAACGAGGGCATATACGCCGGATCACTGACGTCAAATTCATTGTTGTGAATGGTTAATGCCACTGGATAAATTCCATTGCCGAAGTAATACTTATACTCAATGGTCGCAGGGCTATTTGGAGTGTTGAGTTCTCTTGGAGCGAAGACAGAGACTATTCGGTCATATTTGTCGTATTTGTATGACATACCATGACCATTGATGCCAACGGTTTGTAACAAATTGCCACTGTTGTGG
>JAURFW010000036.1 GCA_030834125.1 Bacteroidota bacterium
AATACGTATCGAGCAACTCTATCCATTGCCTGAATGGAAAATGGCCGAAGTATTTGAAGCTTATCCAAATGCAGAATATGTTTGGACACAAGAAGAGCCTATGAATCAAGGTGCATGGTTACATCTTCACAGATATGATTTTCCCGTAAAACTGTCTTATGTCGGAAGAAGAAGTTCTGCAAGCCCATCAACAGGATTCAAAAAAGTTCACGATAAGGAACAACAAGATATTGTTAATCGCGCACTTGCTTAAAATTCTATTATAATTATTTAAGCTTTAAAACGGCTATATTTTCCACGTGATGTGTATGTGGAAACATGTCTACAGATTGAATGTCTGTTACATCGTATTTTTCGCTTAGCAGTGCCAAATCACGGGCTTGTGTTGCTGGGTTGCAACTCACATAAACAATTCTTGTTGGACTTGCGTTTAGAATACATTCGATTACTGAAGGATGCATACCTTCACGAGGAGGATCAGTAACTATAACATCAGGCTTACCATGAGTTTCAACAAAATCGTCGGTTAGCACATCTTTCATATCACCTGCGTAAAAATCACAATTGGTAATATTGTTATTTTTTGCATTCACCCAAGCATCATCGATTGCTGCTTGCACGTACTCAATACCTACAACTTTTTTAGCGTTTTTTGCCATATATAAGGCAATAGTTCCAGTTCCAGTATACAAATCATAAACTAGATCATCTTTACCTATCTTCGCATAATTCAATGCAAGATCATAAAGATTCTGAGTTTGCTTTGTATTCGTTTGAAAGAAACTCAATGGTTGTATTTGAAAAGTTAAATCTCCCAATTCTTCGGTCAGATATGGTGTACCTGAGAAGTTTTCTACTTCACAACCTTGCCAGGAATCGTTGGCTTTAGAGTTAACAGTATAATTTAACGAAACAACCTCGGGGAAGGTGGAGTTTATAAAAGTCATTAAGCCAGAAATAGCCTCCTCATTTTTTTCGTAGAAAGAAACTACAATCATCCATTCACCTTTCTTATTCACTCGGAACATTATATTTCTCATTAGTCCTTCGTGCCTTTGTATATTGTGAAAGGTCAAGTTATTTTCGATACAATAATTTTTTATTTGCCGTTGCATGTTATTCACTGCTGAAGGCATTAAATAACAATGTTCAATATCAAGCAATTTTGAAAACTGGCCCGGCATGTGAAAGCCAAGTGCGGGTCGAATGGGTTGTGGATTTTCCTTATCGAATTCTAGTTCCCAGGCGCGATCAGCAAACGTTAATTCTAATTTATTTCGATATTCTTGCGTTAATGGACTGCCGGCAATTGGATGAAGTATATAATCCGTTATGTTACCGAGTCTCTGCAGCGCATCAATAACTTGTTGTTGTTTAAATTTGAGTTGTTCTTTATAAGGTAAATGCTGCCATTTACAACCTCCACAGCTGCCGAAGTCAGGACAAAAAGGCTCAATCCTTAAATCTGATATTTTTTCAAAACGAAGAATTTCTCCTTGTAGGAAATTCTTTTTCTTTTTAGATACTCTTACATCAACAACATCACCAGGAGCTGCATATTTTACAAAAACAACCTGATTATTATTCCTTCCTATAGAATGCCCTTCAGCACCACATGCAGTAATTTCAAGCCCTTCGACAACTTGAACGGAAGACTTCCGTCTACGACCCATTATTTAGTCTTCGTTTCGTTACTTTTCTGGATTGCAGCATCTAAAAGAGCCAAGAAATCAGCTGGTCCCATGAAACCAGCCTGTAAATAACGCTGATTGTTAGTTGCTGGATTTGGCCAAAATATAGTACTCGGATAACCAGTTACTTGACCACTTCCCAAATATTGTAAAAGCACATCAGCTTTCATTTTTTTATCTGCAAAAGCAAATTCTTCATCTTTCTCAGGATTTAACTTCACACAAACGAAATTCTTATTTAGCACTTCTATCACACCCGCATCTGTGTATGTTTTCTTGTCCATTACTTTACACCATCCACACCAATCTGTATAAGCGTCAATAAGAATTATTTTACCTTCTTCAACGGCTTTATTATATCCATCGGTAAAATTATACCAGGTTAGTCCTTCTTCATCATTTGAAATACTCGAAGAAATAGGTTTTGTATCTTCAACTGGAGTTGAGAAAATAGGAGCTGCAACTACAATTGTCAGCAATACAAGAAATGTTACTTTTTTCATTTATTTACAATTATTATTGAATACAACAAATATTATGCCCGAAGTTTAGTTTTAAAACTAATATCTAGAGCATTTACAGAGTGCGTTAAAGCTCCGACACTAATATAATTAACGCCAGAAAGTGCATATTCTTTTACGTTGTGAATATTAATTCCACCAGAGGCCTCTGTTTCTACCTCATTATTAATCAATGCACAAGCTACTTTACAACCTTCTGGAGTAAAGTTATCAAGCATAATTCGATCTACTTTTAACTCTAATGCCTCCCTAACTTCAGACATATTTCGAGTTTCTACTTCAATTTTTAAATCTTGATTATTGGCTTGTAAGAAATCTCTTGTTTTATTAACAGCAGAGGTAATACCACCAGCCGAGTCAACATGATTATCTTTAAGCATTATCATATCGTATAGCCCCATTCTATGATTTTCACCACCACCAATAAATACTGCCCACTTTTCAAGATCTCTCAATCCAGGAGTTGTTTTACGAGTATCTAGAATTTTACAATTAGTACCCTTCACTTCATCAACAAACATTTTAGTTTGAGTTGCAATACCAGATAGATGTTGAACCAAATTAAGCATAAGTCGCTCGGCCTTTAATAAAGATTGAATGGATCCTGAAGCCTCAGCTAATACCCTCCCAGATTCACAATATTCACCATCTTTCACAAACGGTTTAAATATAATATTTGGATCTACATGATTTAAAACTAATTGAGCAATTTTAATACCTGCAATTACACCGTTAGCCTTTAACAACATCGTACTATGACCAATAGCAGTGTTATCAATAGAAGCAAGAGATGAAAAATCTCCTGCTCCTATATCTTCATTAAGCCAATGGCTCAAATTTTGAAGAAATAATTCTTCGGAAAATTGCATTATGGTTTTACTATCGATTGTGCAGCAGTTACTCCGTTTTTATCTCTAATTAAAAGGAGATAGCTTCCACTAGCCCACTGACTAGCATCTAAATCAATAGAATTATTATTTGTATTTCCTTCAAAAATATTACGCTCGTAAAAATCAAGCACATATACTTCTACATCAGTTCCATTGAATTGACTCAAATCAATATGAAAAACATCCTGTGAAGGATTCGGGTAAACATTTATTTCAACCGCTTTCACTTCTACTTTTTTGTTTTGTTGATTTGGAGTACAACTACCAGAAGGATTATGCATCATAGTTGCAAAATCTATGTAACATGCCCAGTCTGGATTATCAATAAATGGGTTTCTATTCCCCTGAACTGAACTTTGAGCGATGTATTCAGCTCGTGCAATTTCCCATTTACTTGGAGGAAAATCATTATTCCAACGCTTTAATACATATTGGTCTTGTAACTCAGTTACAAATTGGTTAGATGTAGGTATCGTAAAAGGATTTGCCTCAGTATGGTATGCTGCGCAAATGTAGAAATTACCACGAGCAGCTATTCCTTTTGCAAAATCACGTGGCTCATAAGCAAAGTTACCTGCAGAATCTTTTCCAAACTTTCCACCGTAAAACTCCGAAGTGATAGTCGCTAAATTATTCAACGGGTAATTACTTCTAACGGCATTTACTTTGTTTTGATGGCAAGTGTAAAGGATATATAAATCAGAATAGTTTGCAGAATCTTTACTCGCTTGCCCCATGTAACTATAAGGGTAAGTATGTTCACGAGACATCACGTTATGATTAAATGGTGGGCTATAAATATGAGGATATCCAGAGTAAAACCCTTCTACAATTCTTTGTCCATTAGTTGTATCATGCGCCTCGAAATTATCAACTATATAAGAAGAATAGTTGCTGTAATATATACGACGATGAGGATTAATCAACGCGCGTAAATCAGAAACAAATGTTGAACTTTCGGGATCAATACCGGTGTAATAATTTCCTGCAGATAAACCAGGGGTTGTAACATCTTTTGTTAAAGGATTATTCAATAAATAATTTGTCCATTTCCCATATCCGTTAAACGCAAACACGCGAACCGAATAATTAGTATTGGCCACAATTCCATCAAAGTTTAAGCTACTTATATCTGATCCACTGTAAATCACACGTGCATTACCTATGTATTCACCTCTTTGATATGAAACGCCGTCAACAGGTTCGTCAGTAGAAGACCCGATTGAACTTAATACCAAGTAATTTTCAGCATCAGATTTGGTTGCACTTCCGGTCATTACGAATGCCTTGGCAGTAATATTTAAACCTGAAGGTTGACCGGTAGGCTCCGTTGCAAACTCGCCACTGATTGTACTAAATGTCAACTTAAATGTATCCCTGTCTGGGTCATTTGAAGCAATAGCAAATGCAGCTGTATGTGTTCCAGCTGTTAAATCTGTGAGCCTAATTTGAAGTTTTTCAGAAGAAGCCGCACCAATGTTGAATGGAACTGAGTTTAATATTTGAAAATCAGAAGCATCTTCACCATATAAGGTTATGGCGCTTATGTCTAATATTTGATTGATACCTTTATTTTCCATGGTAAACTCAATAAGAGTATCATTACCTGTAAGAGCAATTCCCTCGTGGATTTGTTCCTCTCCGTTGTAATACACTTTTAACTCTGGTGTTTGACCTGGAGCTTTAGGTTTGATAACAATATCATCAATAGCTAGATTGTAACCTGAAGCCTTAGTTTTATAATAAATTCTGAAATAACGTGCAGTTGAGCTAACTCTAACTGTATGTTGCGTAGCATTATTATCTACGTTATCGGTAAAAGTCTTTACAGTTGTCCATTGCTGACCGTCAGCACTTTCGTCAATTGTTACCGTACCTTGCCAACCCGGGTCAGGATAATAGGTTCCTGCAAGATAAAATGTAATGGTATCGGCTTTCCCTGCCCAATGTGCTTGAACATACTCTCCAGTATAATCCAAACGCAGAGCATTTGGTGCACTATTAATTAAGTTAGATGAAGTATATACTAACTTACTACCTGCAGGACCTTGATCTGCAGAAAATCCTGTTGGAGTAGTTCCGTCATCGAAACTCCAAGTCATGGGCAATGTCCCTTGACCAAATGTAGCTCCTAAGGACAAAAATGCAATTGCATTAAATATAATTTTTTTCATGATTTTTCTTTTAAAATGATACGGTTAATCCTGTTGTAAATCTCAACCCTGTTGAAACGAATACTTCTAAATTCCTTGGATTAAAAACAGAAACTGATGCAGATGCATCTCTTATGGCATCTCCAGCCGCTCCATTTCTATGTTGAGCATCGGTGATATACAAATTATTTGTTACGTTATTTACCATTCCATAGATCCGAATACTTGATTTATTCTTCAAGTTGAATCTGTACCCACCCATTAAATTCATATACCAATAATTTGGGATTTGAAATGACTCTTTGCCCGCCATTTCTCCACGTAAAGCAATTGGCTCAAAATCTGCAAATTGCTTTCCGAAATAAATATACTGTAACTGCATATATGCACCTTTCAAATAAGTGGGTTCCCATCTTATTAATCCAGCAACTTGTGTTTGTGCAGCATCACCTACATGAACCCCAGTTGCATCAAAGTCAAATTGACCAATGGAATCACCCGCTTCATTACGAATAGTTGCTGTACTCCCTGATCTCCAAATCCAGTCACCTAATGAAATTGATAATTCTAAAGTAATTCCATCACCTGCTTTAACCGCTGTTTGAAGTTCAGCCCCCATATGTCGGGCCTTCAAACCGTTTATATTGTATGTGTACTCATTATCGTCGGCATCTTTGAAACTTGGATTGAAATCTACAGGTCTATTTCCCCAATTTGTGTAATACACATTTAAGGTAGTTGCAATTCGCTTATTTTTATAAGACATTCCACCTTCAAGGGCCTCAACAATTTCGTTCTTTACATCTCTAATTTGAGTATTTCGATTGTCGAAAACATTATTGAATCTAGTGGGACGGTTTAAATATCCTAGATTGAAAAATGCATTGAACTTTCTCGTAAAATTATAGTTCATTCCCGTTTTGATAGTGTAGCCAGTGAAACCAACTTCAGCTGTTTTCTGAGCCCCCCCAGTTGAGTCTATTTTAAAATAATCTATCCTTTGATAAACGGTGTTACTACCACTTATATTCACAAATCCAGTTAACTGATTTTTAGAGTATTCAGCTTCTATAAAAGCCCCACCCCACTTAACTAAACCATCATTATGATAGTAATAAATATCACCTTTTCGGTACATTTTGTTGGCGTCATAATTTGGATTTAACCTATTGCCTGCGGGGATATAGTAATTACCACCCAACAAGTCATACACTTCTCGGTAATGTTCACCTACATAAGTTCTTAAATCGATACCACCCGTAATTTTTGTGAATCTATTAAATGTGTATTGAGTGGTATTAAGTAAACCATACCAGGTATGATTATTTACAGAACGTGCTAAAATACCCGAAGATTTGTATTCATCATCTGAATACCTTGAATCAATCGCTGAAGTAAAACCAAAGTCTCTATTTTGGTCAAAAGTTGCTTGAAAATTATACTGACCATATACCGCTGGATCTTGTTTTACTCCGGTCTCGCCTCTAGTCCCCCCTCCGGTTCCTTGAGACATATATAAAATAGTATTTGAAAACCAACTTTTATTTGGTTTAAAGTCATATTTCAAGTAAATCTGCGGCTTATGAAACATGTTAGTTCTTTCATTTAATATGGTTTTTTTTCCGCTGTATTCGAGTTGTCCATTTGTTTGATTCAATGATACATTCGAATAATAATCACCCCAATGCTGGTTGTATTTGCGGCCTTGATTTACTGCCATTGTAGGAAGTACCGTATCCATTCCAAGTTTAGTTGCGTACTCGTGATCGTATAAACTCAATCTTGCTCGGTAACTTCGTTGACCGTGACTTTGAGGCGCACCCATTGCCGCAAATGAAATTGAATGTTTTGTTCCCCATTGTTTTTCTATTTTCAGGAAGTAAGCCCACATATCATCGAATAGTTGATCTACATACCCCGCACTTGTTCTTCTTGTAACGGACGCCACAATACCCCAATCACCAGGAAGTCTCCCAGAGGAGTAGTTTAAATTATATTTTTGGTATCTGGAATCGCCATATTCAACCGTTGCCGAATACATAGGCTTTCGAGTAATACCTTTAGTAATGATATTCATAGTACCACCAACTGCAGGATTTGCTATTCGTGAACTTCCTAGGCCGCGTTGCACTTGGGTCAAAGCAGTTACACCGCCTAAACCAAACCAATTTGACCAATATACCCAGCCGTTTTCCATATCATTGACGGGTATTCCGTCAATCATTACAGCAATATTTCTTTGATTAAAACCTCTTATGGTAATTCTTGCATCTCCTGCTCCGCCACCCTGCTGAGTAGCGTATACGCCCGGAGTATTATTCAAAAGAACTGGCATATCTTGGCTACCTAATCTCTCTTGAATTTCCTTACCACTTATATTACTATATGCAATAGGAGTTTTTCTATCCTTGGCCACCGACGCTACAATTTGCACCGCCTGAATACTGGCACTTAAATTTTCAAGGTTGAAATTTACATCAGTTATTAGATTTCGATCTGCTTGAACATACTGCGTATCTGGGCCAAATCCTTCAGCTTCAACGGCAATAAAATATTCACCCATTGGAACTTTCAATGTATAGTTCCCTAATCTGTCTGTAATTGCAGAAACGGATTTCGCTGAAACCTTAGCTCCATCGATTAATTCTCCCGAAATCTCGTCTTTAACAACCCCCTTAATAACAGATTGCGCGTTGAGAATCCCCAACGCGGCAACCATCAAGGAAAAAAATCCCTGTTTTAGCATTTTGCTTTAAGTTAAATTTTTTCGAATCTATTATTGAAGCTATTTCCTTGCTCTGAAATAACCATAATCTGATATAAGCCCGAATTCAATGTGGCAATATCTACTTTAAGTTCAAATCCGTTATTTCCAGTTCCTTGCATTACTAATTTACCATTTAAATCAAAAATGGTGAAATAACTCATTCTTTCAGTTGCACTAACCGTAATGATATTTTTAGAAGGATTTGGGTAAAGTGATAATTCATTTAAAACAATTATTTCTTCAGTTTTCAAAGCCTGACATGGGTTGCTATGCATTCCTAATGAATCGAAAAAATCACGTGGATATAATTCCCATTCCTGAGAAGGATCAAAATACACTGGGTTCCATGCTTGAGGAACTAATGTAGTCAAACCTCTTTTTACGGGTGCAATTGTATCAAAACCAGTTAACACATGTGGTTTACGAATTAATGTATGATTTGCAGTATACCATACGCCCAATCCGTTGTTGTAAGGAAATGAATCAGACCATCCACCAAATGGAGGGCGCTCGCCAATTTTTCCAAAAATATCTACAAGAGTCCAAGTGCTGAACTGTTCATTATACTTATCTAATGACAAAGCATCATCCCCATTAAAGGACATTGAGTATGATGTATTGTAATCACCACTTAAAAACAAGTCAGCTTTCATTCTTAACTCTTCTACAACAGGTGTATCCTGTCCCATTTGAGTAGTATCTCTGCGATCGATGCATACTACTATTGCTGAATATGGTTCAATAGTTCCAGAAAGAGTATCGCTATATTGCTTATCCCAAGTAGCCGAACCATTTTGCCACCTTGTAAGCCTGTATTGGCTTAGATCAATAGTTTGGTTCGTTGGATTGTAAATTTCTAGTGCTTTGTTATTTCTAGAACCTTCTACATACTCACTAATAAATAACTCAGAACATGGCGTTACTTCTTGTGCAAATGTTGGTGCCAAAAAACTAAGGATTGCCATCAATAAAAGAGTTTTTTTCATCATAATCTTCAATTAATTTTATAAAATCATCTCAAAGGTAATTCTTTTATTTTACAGGTATGTTATTATTTCGTAATGATACGTTAGCATTGAGATGTATTATTGCATTAATATTATGTTGAGATTTACAAATTGGCTGTTTCTAGGTATTTTATTTTTAGTTGCATCTTGTAAACCGCAATTAAGAAATATTGAATCAAAAAACTTCTCAATAGACCACACAAAACAAAGTGATTCATTAACTACAGAATGGTTGAAATCGTATAAAGATAGTATGGAAAAATCCATGAATATCTCAATTGCCAAAACTTCAATTCCTTTAAAATCATCTCGTGCCAAAGGCATTATTGAACCCGAAATTCAGCAAAATGGTAATTTAGCTAGAATCTGTTCCGATTACGTATTACAATCGGCGCGCGAGTGGTCTAGAAATAATTCCTTTCCACTTCCTGTTTTTACTGTGTTAAATCATAATGGATTCAGAAATAGCATTTCCGAAGGAGTAATCACAAAGGGAAATATTTTTGAAGTAATGCCATTTGATAACGAAATTGTTTTAGTTCAGTTGTCGGGAAAAACTGTGGACTCTCTTTTTCAATATATTTCGAGTATTGGTGGCAGCGCAGTATCAGGGTTAAGTTTAGAAATTGATTTAAATTCAAAGCAATATACTGACGCCATAGTTGGTGTAAACAAGTTCGATAGTAGACAAACATACTGGATGTGCACTAGCGATTTCCTGCTACAAGGAGGAGATGGTTATATACAATTTGCCAACGCAAAAAAGGTTATAAAAACAGGAATTTTAGTTCGTGATGCGTTACTTATGGGTTTTGAAAATGAATTTCAAAGAAGCAAACAAATCAACCCTCAGTTGCAACCAAGGATACGTTATGCAAAGTAGAAGAAAATTCATCAAGCAATCGGCAGTATTTGGTCTAGGAATTGCCTTTATACCAGCAATAGATCTAAAAGCGGCAAAGAATTCAAACCGTTTGATTATTCTTCATACAAACGACTTCCATAGCCGTTTCGAGCCATTTCCTGAAAACCATAGAAAATGGCCAAACAAAGGTGGAATTAGCAGATTAACTAGTCTAATTGAAAAAGTAAGAGATGAAAACGAGCATGTTTTATTGCTCGACTCTGGTGATGTTTTTCAGGGAACACCATATTTCAATATTTTCAAAGGACATCCTGAATTAGAATGGATTCAAAAAATGAATTACGATGCTACTACCATTGGAAATCATGACTTTGATTTAGGAATAGATCATCTGGCTGAAATTAGAAGTAATTACCAAACCCCAACATTAAACTGCAATTATAAAATTAATCACACAGGACTAAAGGATTTAATCAAACCTTATAAAATAATTCAAAAAGGATCACTTAAAATAGGTATTACAGCAGTAGGAATTGAACTTCTAGGGTTACTCCCACCAAGTTCGTATAACGGATTAACTTATCAAGACCCTACAGGTGAACTACAAAAAACCGTCAATACACTGCGAAACAATGAAGGTTGTGATTTTGTAATAGTGCTTTCTCATTTGGGCTACTCATACGAAAGCAATAAAATTGATGATCTCAAATTGGCAAAAAACACTACGGGTATAGATCTAATTTTAGGAGGACATACACATACGTTTTTAGATAAACCAACTAAGGTTATAAATCAAGAAGGCAAGGCAGTGCTTGTTAACCAGGCAGGTTGGGCAGGAATTGAATTGGGTCAAATAATATTTACGTATTAATACCTAGTTTTGCGAGGTGTCAAATATTGAAGAACACGGAGAAGAGGAATGGTTTGAACATTATTCCTTTGTTGTTGATCCCGGACAAGAACCACTGAGAATAGATCGATGGTTACAACATAAGATTGCTAATGCAAGCAGGTCAAGAATTCAAGCAGGAATTGAAGTTGGCTGCGTATTAGTGAATGATCGTGTTATTAAAAGCAACTATAAAGTTAAACCCAACGATAAAGTTCGGGTTGTAATGCCAGAAGAACCCAGAGATACTGAGGTTTATCCAGAGAATATTCCATTAGATATTGTTTATGAGGACGATGATATTATCGTGGTTAATAAACCTGCCGGCATGGTTGTTCATCCTGGGTTTAATAATTATAATGGTACTTTGGTAAATGCTTTAGTATATCACTTTGGCGAGCTTCCTCAAAAAGGAGAACATCATCGTCCAGGATTAATACATAGAATTGATAAGGACACATCTGGTTTGTTAGTTGTAGGTAAAACTGAGAAAGCACTTTCTCATTTGGGCAAACAATTTTTCGACCATAGTATCGAGAGAAAATACACAGCGCTTGTTTGGAGAGAATTGGAAGAAGAGGAAGGGACTATAACCGGATATTTAGCTCGGGATCCAAAAGATAGAAGAAAGTCTAAACATTTTGACCTTCCTGAAGATGGAAAGATCGCAATTACGCACTATAGAATTCTAGAAAGATTTCACTTTTTAACCTTAGTAGAATGTGAGTTGGAAACAGGAAGAACACACCAAATCAGAGCTCATATGTCACATATTAATCATCCATTATTTTCCGATGAACTTTATGGCGGTAGTGATATTAAAGCTGGCTTGAACCTTCCTAAGTTTAAGCAATTTGTTCACAACTGCTTTCAAGAAATGCCACGTCAGGCATTACACGCAAGAGTTTTAGGATTTATCCATCCAACAACTGGAGAGAAAATGAGATTTGAACAGGAGTTGCCCGAGGATTTCAGAACTGTTATTGACAAAGTTCGCAGTTACACCTCCCAACTATAGTTATTCGTATTTCAACTGAATTTTGTTGCTACGTGGTTGAGCCTGACAAGTAAGAACAAATCCTTGTTCTATCTCTTGGTCACTCAGACCTTCACGCTCAATCATATGCAATTTTCCGATACTTACTTTTGCCCTACATGTAGTACATACTCCAACCGTGCAACTGTATGGTGGATCAATTCCTTCATCCATTGCAGCCTTTAGTATTGTTGTATTTGAATCGCATTGAATAGTGTGAGTTTTCCCGTAAACCTCCAATGTAACTTCAGCATTGCCCGAAAAGTCTTCATCCATTGAAACTTCCTCATTGGATTCATTATCATCAGTTTTTGTAGGAGCAGAGAAATATTCAATATTTATTTTTTCTTTAGGAACAGAAATTCCTCTTAGACCATTTTTAATTACTTCCATCATTGGTCCAGGGCCACAAATGAAGTATTCATATTGATCAAATGATCCTCCTATTTTAGACTTTACAATTGTCTGAATTTTATCTTCGGTTAAAACTCCTTTTAATCCAAACCATGTAAGAGGGGCCTTGTCGTAGCTCAATAAAACTTGAAATCTATCTTTATTTTCTTGTTCTAAATTCTTAATAAGATCTTTAAAAATTACCGATTCAGGATCTCTGTTAGCGTAAACGAGCACTACTTTACTGTTTGGCTCATCTTTTAACACCGCTTTAGCAATACCCAAAACAGGAGTAATACCACTACCTCCCGCGAACAATACATACTGCTTACTTTTAGAAGCATCAGGAACTACAGTAAATTTACCCATGGGTGGCATTACTTGAAGTGACATACCCTCTGAAATTTTCTCGTAAAAGTATGTACTCATTCTTCCGCCCTCAACTTTTTTAACAGTAACAGCGGGAGCATCATCTACCCCTTCATAGGTACACAAGGAATAGGAGCGGCGAACTTTTTCGCCATTAATTTCCTCTTCGAAAGTAAGATATTGGCCGGCAGTGTATGTAAACTTATCCTTTAATTCAACAGGAATTTGTAATGTAATAGTTGTTGAATCAGATGTTTCTTTCGTTAATTTTTGAATTGTTATTGGGTAAAATCCTTCGCTCATTTGGTGCAAAATTA
>JAURFW010000043.1 GCA_030834125.1 Bacteroidota bacterium
AACTCCACCACCTAAATTTGTATTCGATTGTATATCTATAATATAGTATGCATCAAATAAATTTCGTGGTCTTTTTTGTGGTCTTTTTTTAAATAAACTATCAATTTAACCCAAGTTCAAAGTCACATCTATTTTCTGTTCTTCAATTTGAATCTCACTTTGTTGTTTAGGCATTCCTACACTTCGATTTAGAAGGCTCTCCATTGCATATAAATTGCCCTTTTTAAGACTGTTAATGAGTGCTTTTGCTATGATTCGCTCTAATATGGTGTATTCTTTATTAGAAGCAATTTTAGAGACTTTCTCCTCTGGTAGCGATAAAATGGTTAGAATAACCCTGTTGATGTCTCCTGAGTAATAACCTTGTTTCTTTAATGTAGTGATAAATTTAGGTGGTCTACCATTGGGATTTGGAGAAGGCTGTCCTTTTTGCCATTTGGGTAGATGGTCGGTGCTTTGGACTTAAAATAATTCCAAATCCCCCCAAAAAAAAAATAGTTCGATTTTACTCCTCTTAGCTCCACCACCTTACTTTGTTATATGTTGTAATATTTCCCTAATTTTATAAGGTGAAAAATAAAATATTCATTATTACTTTATTAATCTTTTCAGCCAAATCTGCTTTTGCGCAAACCCTGATAATTCTTGGCACACTTCAAGATGGTGGTTCTCCCCATATGGGATGTAATAAAAATTGTTGTAGTGTATCTAAACCAAACGATTTTGTGAGCTCGATTGGAATCTATGATGATAGTATGAGTATCATCATAGATGCAACACCAGATTTTGAACAACAAGCTAGATTTCTAATTAATAAATCTGAGAATGCAAACTTGTCCATCTTTTTAACACACGCGCACATAGGACATTACACAGGTCTAATGTTGCTCGGTAGGGAAGTCGCTAGCACTAAAAACACACCAGTATATGCCATGCCAAGAATGAAAAAATTCATAGAGACTAATGGTCCATGGAGCCAATTAGTTTCTCTGAAAAATATCCATTTAAATGAACTCTCTAATGAAACTCCAGTAAAAATATCTTCATCTATAAAAATTACCCCTGTAAAAGTTCCACACCGAGATGAATATTCAGAAACAGTAGGATATGAAATTTATGGTGAGAATAAATCTGCACTTTACATCCCTGATATTGATAAATGGGAAATTTGGAACCATAAAATTCTTGATAAGATACGTAAACACAATTATATTTTTATAGATGGAACATTCTTTGGCAACGGAGAGATTCCAAGACCCATGAGTGAAGTGCCGCATCCATTCATCGAAGAGTCTGTAAAATTATTTAGTAACCTAACTTACACGCAAAAACAAAAGATTCATTTTATCCATTTGAATCATTCTAACCCCGCAAGGAATGAAGATTATCCAAAGCGGATAAAGATAGAAGAAATGGGATTTAAGTTTGCCAAATTTGGAGAGGAATTTAACCTTTAGTGAAACTTTACTACAATCCGTTATCAAGTTAGTAATGTCCTTTTACAATAAAATATTTTCATTTTACCCAATAATCGATAGATTTATAATGCCCTCAAAACGGCGGCTAGTAGATTATGTTTCAGAAAAAGGGGAAATTTCTATTTTAGATATTGGAATGGGACAAGCACAGTGGTGGAAGAATTTCCCAAAAATGAACTTTTCTGGAATCGACACCTCCATAAAGATGGTAAATTATACAGAAAAAATCTATCCAAATGCACGGGTGGTTAAGGGTTCTGCTGAAAAATTGCCTTTTCAAGACCAAACCTTTGACCTAATTGTAATGGCTCATGTGTTATCCGTAATAGATAATCCTAAGAAGGCATTCTGCGAAGCAAAACGAGTAACCAAAAATGATGGAGAAATTATTATTATTAATCACGACAGTACGAACTGGAAATGGATCGACATCCCGTTATCTTGGTTTTCCAAATTGGTTAGAGTGAAATTACCTTTTTATTTAGAGGACATTATACCTAATAATACAAAAATTATTTCCTCAAACTCTATTGGAGTTTTCAAATACTTTACCTTTTTAAGATTGAAATAAAAAAGTAGTATTTTCGTGCGCTATGAGAACAATCCTAAGGTTTTTGAAGAGAATTTGGTTCTTAAATTTTGTGCGTAGACTTTACACAGCATCTAAATATTACAACAAAAAATACATTCAGATTATAAAGTGGGGTTTTTCTTCAAAAGAAGACACAAATTATACATACAACCTAAAGGAAGATAACCAAAACTATTTGGCGCAAACAACATCTGTTGTAACTGGTGTTGGTTTTGCAACCATCAAATCTTATTTTGATGAATTACTTGAAAATGATGAATTGGTTATTCATATTCAGAATTCAATAAAGAAGTCTAAATTCAGCAAATTCGCAGATCTTGAAATTCGCTATGGAAGACGTATCGGTTGGTACGCATTTGTGCGAGCATTAAAACCCAAAATAGTGGTTGAAACAGGCGTTGATAAGGGCCTCGGATCTGTGATTTTATCTTCAGCACTGAAAAAGAATAAGGAGGAAGGTTTTGATGGTTACTACTATGGCACTGATATAAATCCAGAAGCAGGATATTTATTTACTGATATTTATTCCAATTTTGGAGAAATTCTCTATGGTGATTCTATTGAGTCTTTAAAGAAACTAAATAAAACGATAGATATTTTCATTAATGATAGTGATCATTCTGCAGATTATGAGTACCAGGAATACCAAACAATTACACCACTACTAAATAATAAGAGCATTATCCTCGGAGATAATTCACATAAATTTGATCCGTTGTCGAGGTATTCCATTGAAAGCAATCGCAAATTTTTATTTTTCAAAGAAAAACCTTTAAATCATTGGTATCCCGGTGCTGGAATCGGAATCTCTTATCTTTAACAGAACAGATTCTTATATGATTTGAATTAAAACAAAACAGGGGAATTTAATTACGTTTTCGATACAAAAAAATCTTTCAAATAAAGTGGGCTGTTTCTTAATTAACTATATTTGAAATTCAAATATGCCAATAGAGATGAATAAAAAGGTTTTTGTACTTGGTGGAGATGGATTTTGCGGGTGGCCAACAGCACTTCGACTATCCAATGAAGGTTATGATGTTACTATTATTGATAACTTAAGCAGAAGAAAAATTGATATTGACTTGCATTGTGAATCTCTTACTCCCATCCAACCCATGGACAAAAGATTGAATAGATGGAAAGAAATAACAGGAAAAGTAATTGATTTTCAACATATAGACATCTCTTTGGAATATGATGTATTCCTAAATTTAATTCTTGAAAAGAAACCAGATGCTATCGTTCACTTTGCTGAACAACGTTCAGCCCCCTACTCAATGAAAAATAGCAAAACAAAACGGTACACTGTAAACAACAATATTAGCGTAACGCACAACGTACTTGCAGCAATAGTAGAGTCTGGTTTAGATATTCACCTAGTGCATTTAGGAACAATGGGTGTTTATGGTTACGGAACTGCAGGAATTAGTATTCCTGAAGGATATTTAAACGTAACTATCAAAAAAGATGGGATTGAAGCAGATACCGAGATTCTGTACCCTGCCAACCCGGGATCAATATATCATACAACAAAAACTTTAGATGCTTTATTGTTCTTCTATTACAATAAAAACGATAAACTAAGAATTACTGATCTACACCAAGGTATTGTTTGGGGAACTAATACTACCGAAACAAAAATGCATGAGGACTTAATTAATCGCTTTGATTACGATGGGGATTACGGTACTGTATTGAATAGATTTTTAATGCAAGCTGCAATTGGTCACCCCCTAACCATTTACGGAACTGGTGGTCAAACAAGAGCATTTATACATATTAACAACACAGCGGATTGTATATCACTCGCACTTCAAAACCCTCCAAGTAATGGTGAAAGAGTAAAAATATTTAATCAAGCCACTGAAACTCACACATTAATTGAATTAGCAGGAAAAATTTCAAAGCTAACGAATGCCGAAATTCAGCACATTGATAATCCGCGTGTCGAGGATGCAAAAAACAACCTCAAAGTAGATAATGATAATTTCTTAAACGTAGGTTTAAATTGTATCAAGTTACAAGATGGTTTGCTTGAAGAGGTGATGGAGGTTGCTGAAAAGTACAAGGATAGAGCAGACCAATCAAAAATTCTCCCTACTTCAAAATGGAGAAAATAGAACCTACCTATCACTGTCAAAATCCTGTAGTATTAATAGTATTTAATAGGCCCGAAAAAACAAGAGGCCTATTGAAAATACTATCTCATGTACGACCCCAAAAAGTTTACGTTATCTCTGATGGTCCAAGAGAAAACAATTCCATTGATGCAAAAAACGTTAAAAAGGTAAGAGATATTATTAGTACCGATATCGACTGGGATTGTAAAATTCATCGTATTTATGCTGATGAAAATATGTCCGGGCCAATTAGGGTTCCAAGCGCCTTAAATGAAATTTTTTCTCAAGAAGAACAAGTTATAATACTAGAAGACGATTGCCATCCAGACCTATCTTTTTTCCCTTTTGTAGATGAATTACTAGAAAAATTCAAAAATGATGAACGAATAGGAACAATATGTGGTTTCAATACTGAGTTTAACTATTTGGGTGTTCCAATCGATAATAAGCGTTCACACTCTTATTTTTTCTCTACTTTCCCTTCAAGCTGGGGTTGGGCAACATGGAAACGCGTTTGGGATAAATTTGACTTTAATGTTAATGATGTAGACATCAGATTAGAAGATGGGACAATTAAAAATTGGCTCCCTAATAGGATAAAATCCTTCAATTATTGGAAGCACATTTTTAAAGATTTGCATTCAGGTAAGAGAAGAAATTGGGATTACAAATTAGTCTACACCCTAGTGAGTAATAACTTATTAAGTATAGTTCCGAATATCAACCTGGTTGACAACAATGGACTATCTGATGGTTCAGGTACTAATTTTAAAAAATCGTCATTAAACTATATAGAAAGGAAGAAGGCTGGATATATGGAATTGCCTCTAAACCATCCTACCGATGTTGTTAGAGATAAAATGTATGATCTCAATCTAACTAGGCACTTTTTTTCTTCTAGTTACATTGATAAATCTATGTGGTTTGTACGAAATTTTATTGTGAAATACTTTTAAGCTAAAACCTTCCAAAAAACACGTTTATTTGCGATTCAAACATGTCATTTAATCCCTTATAATTAAAAGGATTATGATAATTCTTTGGGATGTCAATTACATAATTGAATCCAGCATTTTCAAAGGGTTGCATTAAATTAGCTAGATTGTTTTTTGTACCTTTTAGTTGATGGAATTCTAAAAAGAAATATTGTACTTTGGTAATCTCCGATTTTATGTAGGGAAGAACATCGTGTTCAGCCCCTTCTATATCCATTTTTATTAATGCAATTGGACTTGACTCTTTCATGATTTCTTTCAAATCAACCACTTGAATTTCTTCGGTATTATTGCTAACCTCATCAGATACTCTGCCTCCATCTTTACCATCTGCTACAAACTGAACTTTTCCATTATTTATATAAACACCGGCATTAATTAATTGAATATTTTCTTTTGGAACTTTTGATGTATTGTGTTGCAATTTTTCAAATACAGTTCTGTCTGGTTCATAGCAAATTATTTTTAATTCGGGTTGATTATGATGTATACGTAAAGCTGACAAACCAATATTTGCACCGCAATCTAAAATCCTATAACTGGAATCAAATTGAATAGGTAAATCATAATATTTTTTACAATAAATTTCGTAATACTGATAAAACAACGACTTACGATCATTATACCAAATTTTATTGCCGTGAATTTTTATCTTCCCATTATCAGGTTTTAATAACAACCTAATTCCCAAAATAATTAAATACCTGTATTCTTTTATAAGGATAGATTTACCAATAGATTCAAATAAGAACGATAGGATTGCCTTTAACATTTAATGCGAATATAAACCATCGAATCAAGGTAACCGCACCGTTTACTTCCTTCAATTCACCTTTCATGATATATTTGTACATATGGAGTACGTTAATTTAGGAAAAAGTGGTTTACCAATAAGTCGTTTGAGTTTTGGTTCGTGGATTACATTTGGTAATCAAATTGAAAATAAAATTAGTGAACGCTTAATGGATATGGCGTACGATGCTGGCATAAACTTTTTTGACAATGCCGAAACTTATGCTGATGGTGAATCTGAAGTGGTTATGGGTAAAATATTGAAAACTCGCAGCTGGTCAAGGGACTCATATATTGTTTCTTCTAAGGTGTTCTTTGGTGCTGGCGCAAAAGTCCCAACCCAAAGGGGTTTAAATCGTAAACATATTTTCGAAGCCTGTCATCAAGCCTTGAATAGATTACAGGTTGAATATCTTGACTTATATTTTTGTCATAGACCTGATAAGTCAACCCCCATTGAAGAGACTGTTTGGGCAATGCATCAGTTAATTATGCAAGGTAAAATCCTTTATTGGGGGACTAGTGAATGGAGCGCCCAAGAAATTATGGAAGCCCATATGTTTGCCAAACAAAATCACTTAATTGGACCTATTGTTGAACAACCGCAATACAATATGTTAGTGCGTGAAAAGGTAGAAGTTGAATTCTCTCAGATATATAAAACTGTTGGCCTAGGTACCACAATTTGGTCGCCTCTTGCAAGTGGTTTACTAACCGGTAAATATTTGGACGAAAACCCTAAAGAAACCCGACTAAATAGAGAAGAACTTTCATGGCTATCAGAACGGTTGTTAGTAGATCAAAATCTGAAAAAAATCGCAGGCCTTAAATCATTTGCGGATGAGTTAGGAGTTAATTTAGCAAACCTGGCGATTGCTTGGTGTTTAAAAAATCAAAATGTATCTACAGTTATTCTCGGGGCAACCAAAGAAGAACAATTAATTGAAAATTTGAAATCTACAGAGATCATTGAAATTTTAACTGATGAGGTAATGGCTAAGATTGATGAAATATTAAATAACAAGCCTGTCCATCCCCCATTTTAAAAGAGACTAGACTAAATTAATATTTTTGAACTAAAAATTCCTTCTTAAAGAAGGAGGTAGATATTTATCAATGATTTGATTAATCTCAAAAGAAATATTTAGGAAATAACTCAAAGAGCCGTACACCGCGATTAATAGTATTGACTTCAATCCAATATTCAATAAGCCATTTGAAAAGAAATTTGGTATGAAATTTAATCCTAAAACAACAATAGCTAAAATTAACACCTTGGCATGGTTTTTTACTAATGGTTGAATTTTCAATTTATACCAAACTATTAATACACTTGTAGTAGTTGAAATTAATATGGTAAAAAAAGTTGCTAATGCTGCACCATTAATTCCATAAAGTGGTATCAGAATTAAATTTGCTCCTATAGCTACAACTATTGATAAAATTGAATTAATAAATCCAAGTACATAAAAATTAGAATTATTTACAACATTTCCCATAACTGAAGCCATAGACTCCCATATTTTTGCAATACCAATAATTAATACCACAGTTTTCCCTGTATTGTAGAAACTACCATTGGGTATCAATTCAAAAATGGAATCAATGTTAATCCAAATCAAACCAAAGACAAGTAGTGCAAGAACTAATTGATTTAAAGAAGCCTGCTTTACCATTTTTGATAACGCCGGATATTCCTTGGATTTTAGGTGTCGAGAAATAAAAGGTGATGCCACTTGTGCAACTGTTCTTTTAGGAATTTCTATTAAAGTAGCAATGTAAAAAGCGATACTATAAATTGCAGTATCCGCGAATGTTTTTTGGGTTGAAATCATTATAAAATCAACCTTGTTTATAAATAAAACTGTTAAAGAACTAAAAAACAACCACGAAGAATATTTGAGCATATCTACCTTAAGTTCAGGTCGTTCTCTGAGAAAAACAAAATCAGGTTTTAATGAAATTTTCTCCTTAATTGCTATCCATAATAATGAAATACTTGAAAATACACTGTATGAAACCACAATCAACCAACATGATGTGGCAAAGTCAATAATTCCCCGATAATAGGCAAAACCCGTTGCTAAAATTGATAGCCTAACACCAATCTCTTTCAGGAAATTTTGTGTTGACAATCTATGAAAAATGGAAGATATTGAATCCATTAATGTTTGCAATGCCATAGCAAATATCAACCACTTCAACATCGGAAAAATTAGTTTTGCGTATTGCGCATCTACCTTAACAAAAGAAATAAACCAAGCTTCATTAAAATGTATAATTGCGGAAACAAATAATAGACCAACAACAGGAAATCCAAAAACAAAAAAGAAAAAACCGTTATGAGCTTTCTCATTAATATTAAAAAAATAAGGATGGAATCTAAAGACGCTTTGACCTACGCCCAGTAGTGCAAACCCCGATACCATCGCGCCCAATTCAATTAATAGTCGTTGTGCACCATATTCAGTAGGAGAAAAAAACTTGGGAAACAAATAGAGCATAGATATTGCCCCAATGACAATTCCCAAATAACTAAAAATTGATGAAAAAAAGCTCTGACGAATTATAGTTCCCAATACTCGAAATTAATGGTATTATCTTAAGTTTATTCAAATAAGGATAAAAAATTGAACTATCGAATTGAGTATGCTCGTTTTGATTTATACTTTTCTTTCTCTCAAAATAATATTTTATCGTCGTTAGATTTGCAAAAAACACCGAATAACATTCCCTAAAGTGATTCAAAAAAATTAATTTGCAAGAGTGAAATTTTCAACCAAAACAGGTCTTTTTTTTTCGTTTTTACTCTTAATTAGCCAAAATTTATCAGGCCAATCTCGTTTTTGGTTAAAATGTACTAACCCCGTTTACCGCATTCACCGAAATATAACAGACACCCAATGGGTTAAAGTTGAAAAAGAAATTTCTAATCCCAAAATAGTTGAAAAATGGCAAGATCATCCTGTTTATTGGCATAATTTAACAAGATA
>JAURFW010000015.1 GCA_030834125.1 Bacteroidota bacterium
CGACGCAGTTGAACGCGCATTGGACGCTCTTTTGAACTTAAGTATTTAATGCCTTCGCTATATGTATTACGAGTAGTTCTACCTGGGTAACCCATGGTCATTGCAAAATCTCCTTCTTTTACACCTTTGATGCTAACAGGTAGGAAATGCTTTGGGTTATAAGGTTTATTGTCTTTATTGAAGTCTGCAGGCTTATTGTCAGAATTAGAATATATTCTGAACATTGAAAAGTCGCAAGTGTGACGAGGCCAACGCCAGTTATCCGTTTCACCACCAAATTTACCAATGTTTTCAGGAGGAGTACCTACCAAACGAATATCACGATACACTTCGTAATACATTGCTAGAAATTGGTTTCCATTAGAAAACTCGGCAATATCTATTTGGTAATTGCTTTTTTCATCGCCAAGAGCTTCATAAAGAGCATTTTGAAGTGCTTTTAAGTTTTCAGCAACTGCTTTACTTCTTTCTGTTTCATCTCCGTTGATTGTTGTTCCTTCTAAAACCTTAGAGGTAACATCATCAATTTTTCTAAGTAGGCCAATTTGAAATTGTGCAGGTCTTTCCTCTTCCATTGAAGACGCCCAAAATCCATTTGATAAGATATTATCTTGTGGAGTTGATAAACTTTGGATGGCATCATAACCACAGTGGTGGTTGGTTAAAAACATTCCTTTATCGGAGATTATTTCACCTGAACAAAACATTCTTCCGTTAGACATCAAACGTACAATTGCATCCTTTACAGATGCATTATTGATAGAGTAAATGTCTTCAGCCGAAAGGGTTAATCCACGAGCTTGCATCTTGTCTTGCATTTTGCTCAACAAGGTAAGTGGCCACATTCCTTCGTCGGCCTTTAGCGAGAAAACACTGCTAATCGCTACAAGTAATGAAAGTAAACGAATTTTCATGCTTGCGAAGATAATCAATTCACAACTAAACCTTAAGGATCAAATTTCAAAAACCGTTTGACTATTCCTCTTCATCATTTTCCTCTTCAGAATTCTTTGGTTCTTCCACAAACCAGGAGGCCACATAACCTGTAAACACACCAAATAATCCTACCCCTCCGGTCATTAAAACCAAAGCAATTAGTCTACCTTTTGTAGTAACAGGATATAAATCTCCATATCCAACGGTAGTTATTGTAACATAGGCCCACCATAGGGCGTCTTCAGCAGTTTTGATGTTTGATTTTGGAGAAGTTTCGACTTCTAAAATTGCAATTGATGAAAAAAGAACCAGCATAATTGCTAATATTAAGGCAAAGGTTATGGTGCCTTTCATGTGGTTCCGGAAAATACTTTTTACTATATGTGAAACGGATTTGTAGGCTTTTATAACTCTAATTATTTGAATCACACGAGCAATTCTACCCAATCTAAAAACACCGTTAACAGGGACACTTGCGAGCAAGTCGATCCATCCCCATCTCATATATTTTAATTTGCTTTCAGCTTTAAAAAATCGAACTAAAAAGTCAATAAAAAACACAACGCATGCTATGTAATCGGTAAAAATTATCAATCTATGAACTTGTGGAGGTAATTTAATTAAGGCATCGATAATTAGTACTCCAAGAACATAAAAGGAAAGAACCAATACTAATAGATTTAAAAACCCTAAACTTTCGTTAATATTAGGTACTACTTTTTTTGCCCTCTTCCACTTCATAATTCCAAAAATACGGAACATAAAACAAAAAGTCCCGAGATTATTCGAGACTATATAATAACTGATAATTATAAAGTTTTTAAAACTACATTCCAAGCATCTGTTTTTTTAATTGGTATTCTTGTTGAAGCTTGATTCTAATATGATTTCCTGTTTTACTTAATAATGTGCCATTTTCTTTACAGGTATTTAACCAATTTTCTGTTGATAATACCCAATGTGGTGTATCACTAATAACTACTCCGCTCATCTGTGAGCATATTACTGCATTTTTATCCTTAATAGTGTGAAAAATCATGCTGTTATCGGCAGTAATCATCGGTGTGAAATACATTTTAATACGCGATCCTTTGTAATTAGGGATGTATGGATTCAGTTTTCTACCTTCTTCTGCTTGCTTGAAAATTAGGTCAATCAGTTGATCATATTCTCCTAATACCTTTCTGTAAGAATTATCAGAGTCAAACATACCACATTCTTTATAGTGCTTTATTTGATATAATGTAGAATATATAGTTTCATAACCCCAAATTTCATGTGAAACTACTTGTGTATACTTTTCTGCTAGCCTAATAAAAGGACTCTCCAATGAGGTAGGTTTTTCAAATGGCTTATTGGATAGAGAAGGGTCTTTTAGGAATTCCCTATTCCAAATGAAGTTCTTAAACGAGGATAATGCCGGGAACCATTGATAATAGAAAAAGGGTATTTCTTTTGCACCATAAGAAATCTGAGAATGAGGTAAAAATTTGCATCGTTCAACTAGCGATTCTAATTCTTTATAAAAATGATTATAGGTGTAATTTTCAAAATTTAATTCTTTCAATTTGACACGTGAATAGGTCTCGTTAATATCAGAAAATTGATTGAGATCTATATCTAACTCACGTGCGAGTTTAATCATTTCATCAGCTCGGAATGCTTGTGGATTTCGAATCCTACGATAAGCTGCATCCTCTGATATATTTAAAAGATCAGACATCATTGCTGCTGTACGAATTCCCATCTTCTTGGTTTTTTCGTTTAAAATTTGAGTAAATGTTTCAATCATATGTTTTTTCCTTTCGCTTTATGTTAGAAACACATAAATGACGAATATCACCCAAGGCATTTGTGAAAATTGCAAAAAGTTTTTTCTGGGGATTTTAAATTTAGCATTAATCACCAAGGCTTCTCAGTAGTCCATATTGAACTTTGTAACAACATAAAATAACAAACGTGTATGAATAAAATATACAAGAAAAACAGAATTGAAAAAATCGATGTTCGTAAATATAACGAGTTGTATTTGCGCATGCGTGGAAAGAGGTGTGTTGTGTTTTATAGTTTCAAAGTGATTGTTTGCTTTGCTGCTTTGTGGCTAGGAATTCAATCAACTCTTTTATCACAGGGTTTGGAATTACAAATGCTTAATAAGTTTAAGAAAATTCAACCCAACAATGGCACTTTGATGAACACTTGGATACCAACAATAGAGACCGAACACATTAATGGTACAAATGAAGATTGGACATCAACATTTACTGATGGCGAGGAAATTGAAAGATTAGGTTTGCTTTTGAAATATGGTACAGAAAACTTGAATATTATTGACAGTGTAAGAAGAAATATCAAAGGTCAACACATATTAGAAAATACAATTCCGTTGAGTTTGGTGGATGTTTATTACCAGAAACTTAATCCAATTTTGGAACAATCAAATAGGATAATTTATTTAGAGGACTCTACTTTAGATTTGAATTTGGAGGGTTTCACCGAGGATATTTATGTTGATCATTTGCTTTTTGGTGTGAACATACCTGTTCAATGGCTAAGATCGGATTTTACTCATTTAGTTATAGACTCTAATTTATATGTTGGTAATATTGGTTTTGCCTCAGATTTAACGGAGATTTATCTTATTTGTGACGGGAAATCAATTCCAATTAATTGGAATACTCCAATATTAATTACACCTGAGGTAAGGAGTGGTGCTCCAGTTGAGTTGAAAGTGGTTTTTCCTGAGTTGGATATAAGGTCAGGGTTTGTTGAAGCCACATTGCCAGAGAGGAAGGATTTTATACGTTTTAGTTCCAAATTTCAATTAGGTGATTGGATTTCTATGCTAAAACCGCCCAGCCTATCGGATCCGAATTTAGAGATTCACCATTTTATTGATCCACAATTAGGACTTCCTTATGCCGGTTTATATACAATTCATTACGGTATTGGAGATTTAGGCAAGACTCGAACATGTTTAGAAAAGCCAATAATTTTAGTTGAGGGTATAGACTTTGGCTATAAAGGTTATCCTTTAGGTAAGTTCGATAACAAATATGGGGAAAATGGATATATAGATTTGCTGGAGGGGAAGAGTTGGCATGTTCCATCACAAAATTGGAAAAAATGGGAATCTATTGAAGACGCTCCTGCCGTAGTTCAGAGGTTAAGAGATGAAGGATTTGATATTGTTTATGTAGATTTTTACGATGGCGCTGAAGATATGTCAGTTAATGCAGAGGTTTTAATTCAGATATTTAAAAGCCTTCAAGATCAGCTTTGTGGAAGAGAAATGCACGTGGTAGGTGTGAGCATGGGCGGTGTAATTGCCCAAAGGTCTATTAAACTTATGGAAAATAGGAAAATTCCTCATTGCATCACATCATTAACTGGATTTGATGCACCGTTTCAAGGAGCAAATATTGCCATGGGTTTACAACATTTAGTGAAATATTTAGAAAATTATTCTTCCGAAGCAAAAGACCTTTTTCATCGTGTATTAAGGAGGCCTGCAACTCGTCAGTTGTTAGTAAACCATGAATCTTCAAATTATAGACATAATAATGCACGACAGAAATGGCTTAGAGAGGACTCTCTTTTTGGCAAATATCCTACCAAACCTTGGTTATTTTCAATTTCAAATGGAAGTTCAAATGGTAAAAATTCTAGAATGAAAATGGATGGAAAGGTTGATGTCCAGCCCGGTGGATTCTTGGCTAGATTGCAATTGAGTTTTCCTTTATTTTTTGGTCTAACCAACAATTACCTGATAGATATATACGCTGAAAACTTCCATAATAAAACTAAGGATGAGTTCTATTCTGGGCGAGTACATTTTTTAAAGAAATTTTATTCTCACAAGGATAACTTGTTGTGGGACCACGTGGCTGGTTCATATGTGAAAAAGTTTGGTTTTTTTGAGGAGTTAGGTAAGTGCAAACTACTGAATAACAGCATATTATCAAATCAAGATTGCTTTATACCAACAGTAAGTTCTCTAGATTTAACACACGCCGATTACGATAAAAATCATATATCGGATGTAGCATTCAAGGTTAACTCAACTGGGATTTCAGATCAATTAACTGGTGAGATGATAAGTCCTTTTAATAGGATCTATACTCCAGAGTCAAATCAACCTCATGTTAAATTAGATAGTAGTAAAGGCGGAAATATTGATTGGTTAATAAAACAAATAAAATCGGTCTCGCATCATGAATACTCAATGAAACGAGATAGAGACTATAATTTCAAAGCACCAAATATTCGCGTGATTCCCTCGGTTGAAATGAGTGGGACAGGTACTTTAGAAATTAATGGGGTAGGTAACTTCCCGAAGTTAACAGCTGATGATTTTAAAAAATTGAAATCTGTACCAGAGCGCAAATTTTTCATAGGTGCGTGCACTTCTAGTGATATTATTATTGATGATTCTGCTAGTTTTTACGTCGGACAACATCAACAGAGAACAACGGTTTTTATTAACTCATTTTCGAATGTAAAAATCAAAAAAAATGGAAACTTCAATATTGTTAAGGGAGGTAATAAGGTAATTGTTCAAGCAGGATCGGTATTTGAGTTATCAGATAATTCTGAGTTATATATAGGAAACGGTTCTCAATTAATTATTGAATCTGGGGCAACAATAAAATTCGGTGGAAAAAGTAAAATTTATCTTGACGGAGATGGTTCATTACTTCATATTAAAGGTCATTTAGAACTTGATTCTGGTTATATATTCAAACCAATTAAAAAATATTTAAACCAAGTTGGCTTGGTGAAATTCACAAATGTGGGTTACGGTTATGGAAGTGCTGAAATTAGTGTTCAAAAACACTTTGCTAGTATGCATTTTGAGGGTAATGGACGAAATGGGCATCGAAATCTTCAAATAGAGGGAAATATTGTATTAGATACTAATATTAAAAGTATTGAGCTTCGCAGAAGTTCTTTAATATTTGCCCCTTCATCATGGTTGAAGGTATCCAAAAAACTTATAATGGATGAAGTACTTTGTACATCTGTAGAGTGGGCAAATGGACCAGCAGGTTCTTTGCAATTTTTTGGAAATGAACTGTTTCTTACAGATGTAGAATTCTTTTACATGGACACAGCTTGTTTTTTGAATCCTGTTGATGGTTCAAAATCCATAGTTTCTAAACGTTTAAATTTCTATAATAACAATGTTGGATTGCTTGCAAATAATTCCCGTATTAAGATAGAAAAAAGTGATTTTGCCAATAATTTAGTGGGAGTTTGGTTGTCCAATATATGGAAGGAAACCATGATTCAGGGGTGTACTTTTACAAGTAATTCTGCAGGGGTAAGAGCAAAAAATGCTACCGAGCAACTGGGTCAATTAATGTTAAATGATAATTTATTTGAAGAAAATAATGTTGGACTTCATGTTGTAAAAGTTTTAACTGGCGTTAAATGTAATGAGTTTAAAACGAATAATATTGGGGTATATAGCAAGGAGTCAATCTTACATCTTGACAAAAAATATCAATACCAGAGTACTGAATTTGAAAGTGATTTTAATTGTGGTTATAATGCCTTCGTAAATAATCGAATTAATGCAATGAAGCTTAACAAGTCAGAAATATATTTAAATGGAGATAATGCATTTTTTATAAACCGTAAGTTATACAATAATCAAAAGTATATTGTAGGTAGTATTAGAGTAATTGAAACTAAAGAGTATTATTCAAATCAAACTAAGAAGATTAAGTTAGGAGAAAACCTTTGGAGTCCAATTTCAAGCTCATTCACCACTGATTCAATAGGTTTGAAGTTTGTAAATCTTACAAATGCTTATAAAATTAACACCAGTTTGAATTATTCAACAGATTTAATAAGTGAATTTCCATTTGAAGCTTGTTATAAAGCGGATGAATACAGAAATTGGGATCGTTTTAAATGGGCGTCAGATGCAATTGATCAACCAGAAATGGATTCCGATTTAGGGCCAATTGTTCAGGGGAATAATATTGGTATTAATGATAAAATTAACAGAATTGAAGTTTATGATTTAAAAGGTTCATTATTACATACATTGAGTAAAAGCTTAATAACACATGTTGAATTAAGTGAAGGAGTGTACATCTTAGTAATAGAGGAAGGCAGTGAATGTCGTTCTATGAAGTTGGGTATTAGAAAATAATTTAAAAAGTAAAATTCGAACTAAAGAGGGGGGAATCTCCCTCTTTTTTCATTTAAGTGGTTAATATAAACGACAGTCGGAAAGGTGATTTAGGGAAATCTATTATTGAGTGTAATTTTGAAGAATGAAGTTAACCTTTTGGGGTGCAGCACAACAAGTAACTGGTAGTATGCATTTACTGCAACTAGAGAGCGGACTTAATGTGCTGGTTGATTGTGGTCTCGATTATGAAAATCGAAAAGAATTTGAAGCAAATAATGCAAAATTTCCTTTTGATCCAGCAAGTATAGATTTATTGATATTAACTCATGCACATATAGATCACTCTGGTAACATTCCGAATCTAATCAAACAGGGTTTTTCTGGTAATGTAATATGCTCAGAGCCAACGCTTGAATTAAGCGATTATCTACTTCAAGATAGTTTGAACATTCAAATGATGGAGGTTAGAAAGAAGCGTAAAAATTATTTTAAAAAGAAGAAATCAAAAAAGGTGTCAGCATCTGTTCCTCAGGCCTTGTATTCAAAAAAGCATATCATCGATTTTATTGATATGACAATAGCTTTAAAAGATGGAGAAGTTTTTGAAAGTGAAAATGGTGAAATTCAGATAGAATTGGTTCCGGCTGGACACATCTTAGGTGCAATGAGCGCTCGATTAACCATTAATGAAAATGGTGAAACAAAGGTTATAGGCTTCACAGGAGATTTGGGTAATCGAAATTCAAAATTAGTTCCTGATCCTATTCCCATGGATGGTTTGAACTATTTAGTTTCTGAGAGTACTTACGGCGGCAGAAAACATATGAATGACAGCAGAAATGCCGAAGAAATTCTACTTGAAGAGGTTGTAGATACTTGTGTTAATAGAGGTGGAAAGTTAGTCATTCCGGCATTTAGTGTGGGTAGAACGCAGGCAATACTTTTTACTTTAAATCAGTTATTTGCAAGTAAGAAATTGCCAGAAATAAAAGTATTTACTGATAGTCCTTTGGCAATTAAGTCTACGCGTGTATATCAGCAGAATTTAGAATATCTCAACAAGGAAGCACACGAATTTCAACGCAAATATGGATCGCTTTTTGACTTTCCATTACTGCAAGTTGTTGAAGATGAAAGAGAAAGTGAGTATTTGAGTGTATTGCCAGAGCCATGTATTGTTGTGTCGGCTGCTGGTATGGTTGAAGGTGGAAGGATTCAAATGCATGTAAGAAATAATATTGGACACGCAGAGAATACTATATTAATTGCTGGTTTTTGCGCTGAAGGAACTTTAGGCGATAGACTTTTAAGAGGTCAGGATTTTGTAGAAATTAATAGAAAGGAGAGACCAGTTAAAGCAAAGGTTAGTAGGATTGATGTATTTAGCGCTCACCCTGATCACGAGCAATTGTTAGATTACTTTAGAGAATCAAATGCCGGATTTTTGGATTCGTTATTTTTAGTGCATGGAGAAGCTGAACAAATGAAAATACTTGCTGATGACGTTAAAGATTTAAAAGTTATTATGCCCCAAAAAGGGGAATCATTTGAATTATAAATATGTGGTTTTTCATTGCTTTCACCTTTGCCGCAATTTTGGTTAGAGGGTATGTTCTCGTAGCATATTTAAGAAGGTGGCAGTTCGAAAAATTTAAACTAAGAAAAACGCCAGGAAACATAAAAACCTTGGTTGTTGGTAACCTACAAGTGGGAGGAACGGGTAAAACACCGTTTGTGATCTTTTTATTAAATAACCTTCAATTAAACATCGCGGTTTTATCGAGAGGGTATGGTAGAAAATCCAAAGGTTTTTATAAGGTTTCCGATGATTCAAATGCCACAGATGTTGGCGATGAACCACTTGAAATTTTTAACAGCCACAATAAACAGTCCGTGTATGTTTGTGAAAACAGACTAGAAGGAATTAGTAATATTGAAAAGCTCGGGAATTACGACTTAGTTCTTTTAGATGATGGATATCAGCATCTACCGCTAAAGGCTCAAAAGAATATTATACTTACACCATTTAGTAGGTTATTTACCGATGAGTCATTTTCGTTACCAGTTGGCAGACTTAGAGAGTTGCCAGAGCTTGCTGGAAAGTCTGATATTATAGTTGTTACCAAATGTCCTATAGGATTAAATCAATCTGATGCTCAAAAATTGGAATACAAATTATTGAAGTACACAAATTCCGTGTTTTTTGCACATTATTCAGTAGTTGGTCCAATTATTGGTCATAATGGTGAAAAATTTAATTCAAAAAAAGCAATTCTTGTCACAGGAATTGCTCCCACTTCCCTTGAAATTAAAGGGGTAGACGTAGTAAAGCATTTCAAATACTCCGATCATTTTCAATTTTCACAAAAACAGGTTAATAAATGGTTGGATTTTTGTGAAAAGCACAAAATTCAGGGGATAATATTTACTAGGAAAGATAGGGTACGCATGTTGGCTGATGTAAATTTGTATGAACGATTAAATAATAATTTAGAGGTCGGAGAAATATTTACGGAAGTAGAAATTTTATTCAACCAAGCAAATCAATTGTTGTCGTTAATTAAAGAATAATAATTATGAAGCATTTTTTGTATTCAATTGTCATGATTAGTTTGTTCTCTGGGTGTACAGTCTCCGAAAATATATATTACGAACAGTTTGAAGCTGTAAATCCTGAATCATGGGAATGGGAAGATGTAAAGAAATTTGAATTCGAGGTAACGGACAGTTCACATTTGTATAATTTGTTTTGCGGCCTTCGCATTGATTCAGATTACTATTACAGTAATATATGGTTGATCTATGTATTGCGCGGTCCAAACGGATATATGCGTAAAGATCAATTTCAGGTAGTGTTATCGGATAATTTTGGAAAGTGGAAGGGAGAAGGAGTCTCGAATTTAATATCTTATAGAACTCCATTTATCAAAAATCAGCAATTGAAAAAGGGGAAATATACCTTAGAGGTTTTCCAAAATATGCGTGATGAAAGTCTTGAGCACGTAAATAATGTAGGCCTTCAAATTTTAAAAGGCCAACTTGTCTTGGCAAGTAATTAAAAAATAATTCATAGAGGGGATGGTAGTGAAAGGATATGCATCGGCATTGCATGGAGTAAATGCAATTACGATAACTGTAGAAGCGAATGCAACCAATAGTGCGGAATTAGGGACATTTATTATTGGTTTACCTGATGTTTCAGTAAAGGAGAGTTTATTTAGATGTGATGCGGCAATTAGAAATTGTGGGTACGAACCCTTAAGACAAAAGGCAGTAATAAATCTAGCTCCGGCAGACATTAGAAAAGAGGGAAGCGCATATGACTTACCCATTGCACTTTGCATGCTAGCAAGTGGTTTCCAAATTGCTCAGGACCATTTATCGGAATACATTATTATGGGTGAGTTGGGTTTGGATGGATCTGTTCTGCCAATCAAAGGGGCATTGCCAATTGCTATTCAAGCAATGAAAGATAAATTCAAAGGTATTATACTGCCTATGAGCAATGCAAAAGAGGCAGCAATTGTTAAAGATTTAGAAGTTTTTGGAGTAAATAATCTTCGCGAGGCTGCGGAATTTATTCACGGTAAACGGAAACTTGAAAGAGTAGTATCAGATGCTCGTGGAGATTTTCAATTGGCTTTAAACGATTATGAAGTTGACTTTGCAGATGTTCAAGGACAAGACAATGTAAAAAGAGCGATGGAGATTGCCGCTGCAGGTGGACATAATATTTTGCTTTTTGGTCCGCCAGGATCTGGAAAAACAATGCTGGCAAAGCGTTTGCCTACAATTATGCCAGCGATGAACCTGTATGAAGCCCTAGAGACAACAAAGATTCATTCTGTTGCGGGTCGATTAGGATCACATGCTAGTTTGATGGCTGTTAGGCCATTTCGTGCACCGCACCACACAGTTTCAGATGTTGCATTAGTTGGAGGAGGAACAAATCCTCAACCGGGTGAAATTTCATTAGCTCATAATGGGGTGTTATTTCTCGATGAAATGCCTGAATTTAAACGGTCAGTATTGGAAGTATTAAGACAGCCACTTGAAGAACGAAAAATAACCATATCACGTTCAAGATGGTCGGTTGATTATCCTTCTAATTTTATGTTAGTAGCCAGTATGAACCCTTGTCCTTGCGGTTATCATAATCATCCTACAAAAGATTGCAAATGCCCTCCAGGCTCGATAAGTAGATACATGAGTAAAATTTCTGGCCCACTTTTGGATAGAATGGATATTCATTTAGAAGTTATGCCAGTTTCACATGATGACCTAACAAATAGAAACAAAACGGGTAAAGAAACAAGCGAAGAAATACGAAGTAGAGTTATTAAAGCAAGGGAAATTCAACTAAAAAGATATGAGGAATTAAAGGGTGTTCATTGTAACGCAATGGTTGCTCCTAATAAATATAACCATTGGTTTGATCTACCAGCTGCGGGTCAACTTTTGTTAAAATCTGCAATGCAGAAATTAAATTTAAGTGCGCGTGCTTATGATAAAATTGTAAAACTTAGCCGAACCATTGCTGATCTTGCGCAATCTGAAGATATAAAAATTGAGCATGTAGCGGAAGCTATACACTTTCGTAGTTTAGATAGAGAAGAAAGAATTTAGAACTAAAAAAGTAGGTGCATTTTGGATTTTTCTCTCCATTTGGCGTCATATTTATTTTTAGCGAAATAAATGATTAAGTCAGCGTCGTATTTGTTCTCCACAAAGTAAATTGACTTTTTTGCGTCGTATTTACTATCTGTAAAAAACCAAACACCGTTATTGTCCCCACAATCGTATTTGTTTTTAGCTTTGAAAACCACAAGATCTGAGTCGTATTTGTTTTTTGCCACAAACACTTTAATATCCGCATCGTACTTATTGGATACAGAGAAAACAGTTTGTGCGTTGGTTTCTTGAAGAAAAAACAACAATAAAAATATTGCGAAATATTTCATAAGCTTGAATTTAATTTCCAGTAAAATTAGGTTTTCTTTTTTCATTAAATGAAGAAACACCTTCTTTATAGTCTTTTGAACGACCGGCTATTTCTTGACAATAGGCCTCATATTGAAGCATAGTATCCAAATCAGAGTGTGCCGCTTTGTTTAACATACCCTTAATCATTCCTATTGATTTAGTTGGAGCAGATGCGTAATATTCGGTAATCTGATTTATGGTTTCATCAAAGTTATCATCTGAACAAACTCTGTTGATTAAACCCCAATCAAGTGCTTGCTGTGCTGAAACTTTTGGTGCCATCGTTGCCATTTCAAAAGCTCTTGCGGGACTGATTGCTTTTGGTAAGAAATAACTGCTTCCACTATCTGGCACTAATCCCACATTTACAAAAACTTCAATTAATGAAGATTTTTCATGTGCAACGATAAAGTCACAAGCTAAAGCTAAGCTTGCTCCGGCACCAGCAGCTACACCGTTCAACCTACAAATGATTGGCTTTGGTAATTCTCGCATTGCCTTAATTATGGGATTATACCGCTTGTACAGACTATCCGAAAGTGAGCGGTTTTTTGAATTTGCAATTGCCTTTAAATCTTGGCCACTGCAAAAAGCTTTACCGGCTCCAGTAAGAACGACAACGCGGACCTCGGCATCTTTTTTTATCGCTTTCAATACTGATTGCAATTCATAGCTTTGCTCATCATTGAAGGCATTAAATACATCAGGTCTATTCAGTGTAACGTGAGCTACAGCGCCATTTTTCTCATAATTTACGCAAGTCAATTCCATAAACCCAAAGGTACTATCTAAAAGTAAAAGATAGAACCCAATTTCTCGTATACATAGAAATTGATGAATACAATTGAAACACCAATTGCGGCTCCAACAATTAACTCATCAGTTTTATGAGCCTTTAGTTGTTTCCTAGAAATGGCTATTAAAAGTGAAATAATAATTCCTAGATAAATTGCATATTCTTGATTCCAAAATCCATGTTGCTCCCAAAATTTATCCCAAGTAATGATCTTTCCCATCGAAAAGAAAAAGGTAAAAAACCCAACTACGGAAAGTACATGAATACTAATTTTAAATGAAAACCTATTAAATAACCATTGTATAATCAAGGATAATAAAATAAGTTGATTCCATATTATAAGGAATTCAAATTGTAGGCTGCTTAATGCTGCGGATTCAAGTGTTTCTGTGGTTATTCCAATGACATTTTCTTGCAGTGTAATAGTGAAAAAAACTAGAGCGCAAACCAATGAAAAAATTACCACCCAACTTCGATGTTTGGTTTGAGGAATTTCTATGGAATCAAATTTTCCGCGTTTCACCATAACCCAAACAAAAACTAGTGGAATAAACGAATGCAATAAAAACGAAAGCACAATATTTTGCCATAGAAAACCACTATTTACGCTTAAATAGGTTACTCCAATAGTTGCCCATAATGCTGGATAGCTAGCAAAGGATATAACTTTGAAAATGGATTTCATTTAGAATGATTTTTCGATACCAAAAATAAAGCGGAATTGTAAATTATCTGTATCAGAGGTATTGGTAACATTCAAGAAAAGCGGGAAGTCAATCCTGAATACTATTGGCTTAGTATCATTTAATATTTTGCTACTTATGAAGCGGTTGAGGTTGCTAAAGTGTAGTGTTGTTCCTATTCCTGCATCCATAAGTATACCACTATTTATAAATGTCTTTTCTTGCTCCCAACCTATTACACCTACATCATAAAACGCATACGGTGAAAGTTTAATGTATTTGTTTCTAAATAGGCCTTGGAATAGCTTTGAAAACTGCCATTCCAGATTAACTGATGCTCCTGAGGTTCCTCTAAAAAAGGCATATACACTGTCATTTGAACTTCTTCCAATAATTCTGTTTTGATAACCTCTTAAATTTAAACCACCACCATAATGAATAGTGTTAGGGAATCCGTTTCGAATAGCGGGTAGTGATTCTTGATATTTAAAGGGTAAAATTGGCACATTGCCCCAATTCCGCATGATTGAATTATCAAACTGTGTTTCTGGGTTTGCAGAAGCTGCATATAAAGCAGATTCGGGTGAGGGATTAATTCCACCTCCATATTGAGCAAAAGAACGAATCAGTAAATTCGTATTTGAAATTGGCTGATTATGCTTCAATTCAAAGTTAACAAACCCAAATTGAGTGTTACTCCACGGAGAAGGAAGCCTTGTTTCTATTAAAATAGAACCAGATTTACCCCATGAAATATAATTCAATTGCCAGAATAAATTAAAGGAAATATTTGATTGATTTCGCCATAGGGATTGAACTGGAATTAATCCTGAAAAGGATTTTTCATGGAAAGCAGAATTTTGTATTACTACGTTGTTATCAAAAGGCATTATAACTTCACTTGCAGTACCACCTAATATGCGACTATACAAACCAAATGTGTGTTGGTCTACTTTGAAATCCCATCCAATGTCATTTTTGAAATGCTGGTTCATGTAAATTAAATCAGCAAAGTATCTCCCTCCTTTTTTCACTTCATGTGACCAAGAAGCGTCGACACCAATTTTTTGTGCTGGCATGTGTAATCCTAGGGCGTCAATATTTGAATTATTCCAGTAGTAATATGTCCTGACATCAAAAACATGTTTCCGGGCTGCGTATTGTCCGCTCAATTTTAATCCGGTCCCTAACCCTGAATATTGGTTAAAATCCAATGTGGGTCGATATAATAATTGGTAAGGCCCTAAGAAGGAATAATTGGCTCCATTGCCCCAATCCAGACTCCAATGTCTTCTTCCTCGCCATACATTATCAGGCCTATAAACATCTGCAAGTTGTCCGCTAGCATCTATCCAAACCTGATCTAACTTACTATTTGGCTCAAGTTGAATTTCAAACGAAAAGTTCCTTCTCAAATTATTCCAACCATTCCAAATTTCTGTGTGTGATCGATTTGGAACTTTGAATTGTGTAACAGGAACGCGAACCTGGGTTACGGCAATTCGTTTTTTGTCATTTTTTAATACAGTAGCCAATAAATCAACGTCCAGAGGCATAATCATTTCTCCCTTTCGTTGAAGGTATATTTTATATTTTGAATCGCCTAAATCTTCAACTTTTTTCACCGCGTAATCTATGCTTTTGTTTGATTCAAACCATTGATCAAAAAACTTTGTAAGATCGGTTTGTGCACTTGACGTGATTGAGTTTCTAAAATCTTCAATATATGGATGGCAGAATTTCCATCTTTCAACATAGTCTTGCATAGCCCTGTAAAAGATAGAATCGCCGAGATAATATTTTAAATTATACAACATGGTTGCAGTTTTGTAATAAACATGGCCGTAGCCGCCTCCATGCCTTACTCCGTCTCCAAATTCGTTGCTATGAGTATTCAATAATGCGTCCTCACCATCAATAGCGTCATTGAGATAACCGGCAAAAACTCTGTTATATTCAGGGTATGACTCAACTCTTAGATTTCTCAAAGCGAAAGCAGTTAAAAATTGAGTAAAACCCTCGTCTAATGCGGCTCTGTATGTTTCATTGCTACCTAACATTCCCATAAACCAATTGTGGCCTACCTCATGAGCAATTAAACTTTTATGACTTGGATAATATCCACCACACAGGGTAAGCATTGGATATTCCATTCCGTCCGCAGCATCTGCGACAACTATTTTAGGATACTCGTAAAGTCCAAATGCACTGCTGTAAAGAGATATTACTTCTTTTAGGTAATTAGCAGTTTCTTGCCATTTACCAGCATTATTTTCCTGGGCAAGAGCCACACATTTTACACCATTCCAAATTACTTCTTCCTTTCGGTAGGTTGGATCTGCTGTCCAAGCAAAATCATGAACATTGTAGGCATAATATTTCCAGGTTTTTGATTGGTTTGATGGAGGTATAAGCTCAGAAGGACTTTCACCAATTGCTTTATCTTTAAAATTTTGTATTTCAATTTTCTTTTTTAATGATTCTGGAAGTACTTCTTCTTCATTAATAAGGGTTCCTGTTGCCTCTAAAATATATTGTTCAGGCAACTCTAACTCAACTAAGAACTCCCCAAAATCACCATAAAACTCTTTTTCGAGATGTTCATCTGTTTCCCAGCTAAACTTTTGATTATAAACACAAATTCTAGGATACCAATGAACGCCGTTAAAGTGTTTGACTCCATGGTGATCAAACACTTTCATCCTACGTCGGATGCTTCCTCTATCGAAGTATGTTTTGAAGTTAATATTGAATTTACAACTGTCTCCAGGTAGTAAGTGGTATGGAAGATCTACTTGCATGATTGTGCCATTAACACGATATCCTAAATATGGGTCGTTATTGCTATTTTTATGGTCTAGACTTTCCCCATTTACCTTAACTGTTGTAATTACAGTACCCAACTTTTGACTTTCATATGGACCATAATTTACGTTTAACTTATTCAATTTATATAGGTCATCTGTAAGGGATTCGGGTTGAAAAGAGTTTTGGTAAAGATGGAAGAAGGCTTCTGTTTGAGTGTGCGGGGAATTATTAAAATAGGTTAATTCTAGAGTGCCGTAAATGATTTCCTTTTCATCATCGAGTTTTGCTTTGATATGGTAAGATACATCTTGTTGCCAATAAGATCTATTTGGAGCCTTCTTCTTCCAATAACGCAAATTTTCGTTACTTCGGTAATAACCAAGCGTAGTTTGAGAAATAAGAGAAGTGTTAATTAAAACTGTAATAACGGCAATTAAAAATTTAATATTTTGCATAAAATCGCAATTTACAAAAACCTCACAACTCCTAATTATGCAATTGGTTTGAAAGAGCGAATAAGTTTATGCAACTTTGTAGAGTTGAAAAACTGGGAGTATCATACCGACAATAATAACGATGACCTAAAACTTATCGCTCTTAAAAGATCTGCGAGAGTTAATCAAATAGGGGTTAATTCTTTAGGTAAGGTTGAATATCATGTGGTTGATGATAAAAGCAAGATTGTTAAAGGCGGCCAATTTGCGGTATTAGATAATCCAATTCACATAGTTCCCGAGCCATTTTTAGGCGCTCAACCTCAAGGAATAAAATTAAATGTAAAAACTGAATTAATACCAGGTGTTTTTCTATGTTACGAGGGGAAGAATCGACAACATTTGTTTCAAGGAGTATTTCAGAAAGCAATTGAAATTTCACAACAAAATGCAAGTTTTACATTTGTTTGGCATCATGAGGGTGTGATGTATGTTATTTGCTTTAAAGAGAAGGAATTTGTTTTTGGAAATATTTTCAATGTTGAAGATATGGCTGAATGTATTTACTTTTCATTAACAGCAATACAAGAAAGTACTATTTCCAATCTGGATTTTGAATTTTTAATTGATGGTGATTCCAATTGGATTCATGGTTATTCTGAACAATTATTACCAATGGGCTTAAAACCTTCACCTGTGCAGCATATGGAACTTTACAATGGGTATTATAATTCTCCACAAAATCATATTGATTCTTATTTGTTTCAGTTGGTATCATGCGAGTTACCGGAGGAATATTAAAAGGAATGCAGTTTCCCCCCGGTTTTGCATCACATGTAAGACCTTCTACCGATAGAGTTAGGGAGAGTTTGTTTAATCAACTCATGCATCGGTATGATTTGGTTGGTATGGAAGTTTTAGACCTTTTTAGTGGCTCAGGAATAATTGCAGCTGAATTTTTCAGTAGAGGCGTAAATCAGGTGAATTCAATTGATTTAGACTTCAAGAATATTTCCTATCAAAAAGCCAGGAAAAAAGAAAGAGAGTTATTGGATAATTGGCATATTAATAAGGCCGATGTTTTTAAGTGGTTGAAGAATGATGACAGAAAATACGATATCATTTTTGCTGATCCACCTTATGAAATGCCCGATTTAAATCTATTTCCTTTGAAGGTCGCTCATCGACTAAAAGAAGAAGGAATATTGATTTTTGAGCATCAACCCAACCTATCGTTTTCCTTACCTTTCGATCATCAAAAGGATTACGGTAGCACAACAATTAGTATATTCGTTGTTAGTCAATTAAAAAATGCAAAATAGAATCGCGGTTTTTCCAGGATCATTTGACCCTGTAACAATTGGTCATGCAGACATAGTGAATAGAACTGCAGGATTATTTGATAAGATAATTATTGCAGTTGGAGTAAATACACAAAAAAAGACTTTATTTAGCCTAGATCAGAGAATAGCTTGGTTAGAGAAAACTTTTGAGCATTTAACTCATGTTGAAGTTGCTAGTTATCAGGGTTTGACAGTTGATTTTTGTAAATCAAAAAATGCAAACTATATACTAAGGGGATTACGAAATTCGTCTGACTTTAACTACGAGACTCACATTGCTCAATTAAACACGAATTTAGATTCAGAAATTGAGACAGTATTTGTACTCACCTCTCCAGAGTTGAGTTATATTTCGAGCACTTTGATAAGGGACCTAATCATCCATAAGGGTGAGTACAAGAAATACTTGCCGGAAGGTATACAGATTAATTAGATACTTTACTCTACTTTTTTAGAAGTATTTAAGGCTTTATCAATAATGTCTCTTACGCTTTTGTAGGTTTCAAATTCGGACGTTTCAAACCAATTTAATGATTCAAATTTTACTTCACTGATACCTTCTTCCGTCTGTGGTTTAAGGTTTGAATAGTTACTGCTATTCATCTTATACCAGTGCGTTTCCTTTAGAAAAATACTTTCTTCCTCTTGATACGCGTGATGTGTTTCTCCAATTTTATCGGAGATATTAATCATATTAATACCAGTTTCTTCCATTACCTCACGCAGTGCCGCCGCTCTTTGGTCTTCGTGTTTTTCAATCTTACCCTTTGGCAAATCCCACAAGCCATTGCGTTTAATTACGAGCAGTTGATTGTCTTTATCAAAAACTAATCCTCCCGCTGCCTGTATTAGCGTATAGTCTGACGCAAACTCTTTAAATGTTTCAGCGGGATCTGGACTCATTAACCCGAAAGTCATTGGCTTTCCCCAGTTTTCACTATTTGCTAGGATGTTGAAACTTTTATGAATTTCATCATCACCTATATAATACAGATTTGGTATTCCTCTCAGTGCTTCTTGAGAATCTGTTATAATGAGTGCACCCTCATTAAAGTAGATTTTGTAAGTTTGCGGCTCCATGTCACATCAAAGTGCAAAATTAGCAAAATTTCTATTGGAAATAAAGGCCGTTAAACTATCTCCGTCGAATCCTTTCATATGGACCTCGGGAATACAGTCTCCAATTTATTGTGATAACCGTATGGTTTTATCATATCCCAATGTTCGTGAATTTGTTGCCGAAGAGCTAGCAAATTTGGTCAAAGAACATTTTTCAGATTCAAACAAAATTGCAGGAATTGCAACTGCGGGAATTGCACACGGGATGCTTTGTGCTGATCGATTAGGAATGTCCTATTGTTATGTTCGCCCTGAACCCAAAAAACATGGTTTAAAAAATCAAGTAGAGGGTCAATTACAGGAAGGTGATAGAGTAGTGCTTATAGAGGATTTGATTTCTACAGGAAAAAGTTCATTTCAAGCCGTAGAGGGAGTAAGAAATGCAGGTGGGATCGTTGTTGGAGTTATTGCTTTATTTACATATGGATTTGATGAGGCAAAAAAACGTTTTGAAGATGAGGGAATTTCGGTGTATACAATATCAGATTTTTCTACATTAGCAGAAGTAGCTGCTAAGGAAGGATATATCAACGATGAAGATATTGAGAAGGTAAAAAACTTTGCGAAGAACCCAAAAAGTTGGGGTTCTAATTAATTAAAGTGTTTCAAGGCCTCTCTTTTGGATAGGGGTTTTAGGGGATATTTTTCAACAAAATCTAATACCCAATTCGGATTCGTTTTGGCATATTGTCGTAATGCCCAACCAATGGATTTTTGAATAAAAAACTCTTTTGATTCGGTGTGTGGAAGGATTGAAAATTCTAACAATTCAACATTTGTATCAGATTTAAAACCCAACTGTGAAATAATAGCACTTCGATTGATCCACATGTTTTCATGGGCCGTATATTCATGTATTTTCTGTTCCATGATCTGTGGATTATTATGTATAATTTCTCCTAGATTTTTCCCAGCTAACATATCTACAGTATCCCACCAACTTTTGGTGATAATTAGTTCTTCAATAAATGGAAGATCCTCAACTAATAACCATTTTTTGCGTTTTCCAAGTATTTCAAGAGCAACATATTGAAATTCTCTCTGTTCTTGATTCCACAATTGCTTAACCCAGTTTTTCAATTCTATTCTATCCATGGGTTTCCATTTTGAGTATAATTCAGCTTCTGCTAGTTTTCTGGATGGGGAACTTACTCCAAAATACACGAAATGATTTTTCATGTATTTTTCCATATTTGGTTTCTTTTCTGTGTTGGCGCGTTTTTTTAGGCTAACTTTTAATATGTTTAATTGATCTGTAAATTCCATAATTTCCTTCTACGAAAGTAATGGAATTAACCACCAATTTTATACCTATTTGTCAAGTGCAAAATGTATATTTGAATGCTATGAAATGGAAATTATTTTATCTTATATTGGTAGGATTAGCAGTAGGGTCTTGCGATGTATTAAATCAAACTGCTGGTGATATTGCCAATGAAGCTATAACGCAAATTCCAACCGGTGTACAAACCAAACCTCAGTTGACTTCAGGTGAGGCAGCAGGAGGTCTTAAAGAAGCACTAATAAAGGGTGTTGTTAATGGTACCGATAGACTTGGGCAGGTTGGAGCATTTGCAAATAATCCAAGTTTGAAGATTTTATTACCCCCAGAAGTTCAAAAAATTGAATCTAAAATAAGAGATAATGTAATTTTAAATAGAGTAGTTGGGCCTGAGTTAGATAAAGCTGTGGAAGCTATGAATAAAGGAGCTGAAAATTCTATGAAATTGGCAACTCCGGTGTTCAAAAAAGCGATTACAAACATGACTTTTTCTGATGCAATGAATATTTTAACCGGAGGAGACGGAGCGGCAACTCAATATTTGAAATCTTCTACAGAAACTGAATTACAGGGATTATTCAAGCCCGAGGTTAAGAAAGCCTTGGATGAGGTTAAGTTGAATGATATTTGGAATCCAGTAGTTACAAAGATTAACAAGAATAAAGCAATTTTGGGGTTGGATACTGATATTCAAACTGACTTAAATCAATACGTAACTGAGAAAGCAACATCAGCTCTATTTACTGAAATTGAGCAAGAGGAAAATCAGATTAGAAAAGACCCAATTCAGAGATCATCTGAATTATTAAAAAAAGTATTTGATTACGCCGACAAACATTAATCCGTAGAGTGGATACTTCGATTGAAATTTTCTCATGTCATACTGATTTTATTTGCGTTTATTGCAACTCTTAACGGTTGGGCACAAAGCATAGAATCCCTTGAGGAGAAAATCGACTTTGAGTATACTGGAAGAGATTTTCGAGAAATTCTGAGTCAATTTGAAGAAAAAACGGGATATTATTTTCAATTTGAGTCGGAATTGTTACCTAAAAAGAAGAATTTTAGATTTTCATATAGAAACAGAAAAGCGAGTATTATTCTGCAAGATATTCTTCAACAATCTGGTCTTAATTATAAAAAAGTAGTAGGTAAATCTTTAATTCTAACAAGGTGGAATCCAAAGGCTGAGGTATTGCAAATAAGTGGTAGGGTTAGCAATATAAACAATAGAGAAAGGATTGTGAATGCGAGTATTATTATTGAAGGAAGTGATGTAGTTGTCTATACTAATTCTCAGGGAATTTTTCAATTTAGTTCTCAAAAAAGTCCTGTGATTATTACCGCATATTCACCGGGTTTTTACCCTTTTCAAGATACAATATCGGGTATAGGTAAAAGTTATTACCTAGATGTAACTCTTCGCCCTGAAATTGATAGGATGCAAGTTGCGGAAGTTGTTGCAGAAAGTTCTAAAAAACTACCGTCTATAGAGAATGGTGAATTAGGGGTCTTAAATGTATCAGGTAAGCAATTGAAAAACATGAGTCATTTACTGGGTGAGCCAGATATTTTAAGGATGTTGAGTTTAAATCCTGGAGTTGTGGGTGGAAGTGAGGGTGTATTTGGAATGTATGTTAGAGGAGGAGCTGCTGATCAGAATCTTATTTTATTAGATGGGGTTCCGATTTATAATCCATATCATTTATTCGGTGTATTCGGTGTTTTTAATGGAGATATAGTAAAAAATACAACCTTTCATCGTGGATCATTTCCCGCAAAAAATGGTGGAAGAATGAGCTCAATAATAGATATAACCTCCAGAGAAGGGAGTCCTGAAAAATGGGAAACGGAAGCTTCTGTAGGTATTTTATCAAGCAGAATATACACAGGGGGACCTTTGTTAAGTGATAAAACTACATTGTTTCTATCTGCTCGCAGAAGTTTTTTTGATTTTCTTGTAAAGCCGGCAATTTCGTTATTCCCAGCCTTGAGTAATCAAATAGTAAATCGATATAATTTCTGGGATATTAATGCCAAATTAACCCATAGGTTTACCAATAAAAGTCGAATGAGCTTATCTTATTATTCGGGACAAGACTTTTCAGGGTTGGTAGATAGAGTAAGCTCAGGTGATGATAAGAATTTTTTGAGGGAAAATATAGAAGATGTTTCTTATTGGGGAAATGAACTATTAAGTCTTAATTGGGATGTAATGACTTCTCCTAGTAGTAATTTAATAGTAAAGGCTTACTACACTAACTATGATTTTAGTCATCAACATTTATATTCAAGAGTAATTGGGGAGGGTTTTAGTTCATTAGTTGAGCGATCAGATTTTATTGTTTCAAATGGTATTTACGATTACGAGGCGTCAATTCATTTTGCAAAAAACTGGAAGGACCGTATTAAATCTGAAACTGGAATGGGCTATATATATCATAGTTTTTTACCCAATCAAAGAAGTATTGTTACTGAAATTGATGGTGTAAGAATAACTAATAATGTAAATGACAACCCTGTAAACACACCAGAGTATTATGCATATTCTGAATTACAGATGCAGCTTGGTTATTTTGGGAATTATAATCTTGGAATTAGGGCAAGTTATTATGATTTAGGGTTGAATCAATTCTATCTGTTACCAGAACCTAGATTAAAGGCCAAATGGGACATAGGTAGAAGTTCTTGGATTAATTTTAGTCTTTCACAGAATAGACAATTTTTTCACCAGTTAAACAACCTTACCATGGGGCTTCCTTCGGACTTATGGGTCCCATCTACTGCAAATTATCGCCCAGCAAAAGCTACTCAACGAACATTAGGAATTGCCCATCAAATAAATAAGGAATACCAGTTTAGTGTAGAGGTCTTCGAAAAGACATTCCAGGATATTCTAGAATATAACGAGGACGCTATATACATAACATCAAATTTAGATTGGGAAAATTCAGTAACTTCTGGAGCAGGTAATGTTAGAGGATTTGAATTTTTATTTGAAAAAACAACTGGAAGATTAACAGGGTATTTGACATATACTTGGATGAAAAATCTACGCAGTTTTATTGAAATCAATAATGGTAAGGAATTTCCAGCCCGTTATGATAGGCGTCACAGTATTTATGCTATGCTTAATTATAGAGTCAATTCAGATTGGGCATTCTCTGCTAACTTTATTTTTAATACTGGTTTTGCTTACACTCTGCCTATCGGTGTTTACTCTTCAACAACAAGCAGTGATCCTGCTCAAGAAGTATTTATTTATGGTGAAAGGAATAATTCTCGTACTATCTCAAATCATAGAGTAGATTTTTCGTTTACTAAAAAAGCCAGTTTTTTTGGATATGATTCTAAATGGATTTTTGGTGTGTACAATGCCTACAATAGAAAAAATCCGTTTTATATAAACCTTGGATTAGGACAACAAGGAAATAGAACATTATATCAAGTGAGTCTGCTGCCTTTAATGCCTTTTATTAATTATCAATTGAAATTCTAATGAAGTTATTTGGATTAATAGGAGTTTCAATTTTGTTGACATTTACATCATGTGTGAAAGAATTGGATTATTACAATAATCAAAAATTAGATGTAAAAGCGTCCTTACATACCTTTCTTAATCCAGATAGTACATCTTCAATAGAATTGAATAGAGTTGTAAATATAACTGAGAACATTACAGGTATTGATGATGCTGTAATTGAAATTACTAATGTTACAAATAGCGTTAAGTCTAACTTTCTTCATTCAAAGGATGGCACCTACTCTGGAGTTATTAAAATTGCCTCAAATGACATCCTTACCCTTAATGTTCAATGGAATGACCAACAATATTTTGCACAAACTATTGTCCCAAATAAGCCTTTGATAGATACTGCATTTTCTGAATTAAATTTTGTGGGTAGTGTAGGATATACTCGTCTCTTTAATTTTACGCTTAAGGACTTAGCAGCGAGTAATGACTTTTATCGTTTGTATTTAATGACAAAGAAAATGGTTTACACATTAAATACAAATAATGCAATAATTGACAGCAATATTATTTGGGAAAAGTCCAGTATTTCGGGAGAGGAAATAGGATTTATTAGAAATTCATATAATACATACTCAACCAAAGAACTTTTGTTTTCCGATGAGAGTTTCAATGGACTAACATCATCTTTTGTATTCTACTTAACAAAGCCCGATAATGAGTCTAATTCAAAGGTAATTCAGCATAGAATTGTATTAGAAAACTTACCTGTAGAGTTATTTGATTATTATAATTCTAGAAATGCGCATTTGTGGCAACAAAGTTCAATTACTCAAAACCCAACGCCATTAAGTGGAAATATTCCCAAAATGTATGGTGTTTTTTCAGCATATAACCTAACTGAATACTTATTGAATTATTGATATATCTTTAATTCAACTTCTAGAATGCGGGCTCCTTCCATAGCTTTAATAGTGAATTCGATGTTTTCGTGTCTTATGACTTCGTCAACTTGAGGAATTCTCTCAGCAAAATATATAATAAAACCTCCCAGAGTATTGTAATCACCTTCAACTAAATTGAAGCTGTATTTTTCGTTTAAGTAACCAATTTCGAGTCTTGCAGAGAAGCGATAATGATTTGGGCTAAATTCAATTTCTTTGCCGTCTTCGTTATCAAATTCATCTTTTATTTCTCCAAAAATCTCTTCAACGATATCTTCTAATGTAGCAATACCTGCTATCCCACCAAATTCATCTACTACCACCGCCATACTTTTACGTTCATGAATGAACTTTTTTAATAACTCGTGTGCTTCTAAAGTTTCGCTTACAATTATTACTGGATGCAGTAATTCATGTATTTTATCTGGACGATCAAATAGGTCACTGTGATGCACAAACCCAATAATGTTTTCTACATTATCTTTAAAAATTAATATTCGAGATAATGAGGTTTCAATAAATGTATTTTTAAGTTCATCAATTGACGAATCCATATTCAATGCGACAATTTCAGTACGCGGAATCATAAAATCTCGAACAATAATTTCAGAAAAATCTAAAGCATTACGGAATGCTTCTGTGTCTATTTCTTGGTTTTCTGAATCTCCAGTAGATTCGATTGTTGCAATAAAATTATCGAGATCTACTCGTGAAAAAACTTTATTTCCTTCTTCTAATTTATTACCTCTTAGGAATGCCGTGGACAGACTTCTTGTAAAGGAGATAAAGGGCCATAGAATAATATTGGACAACTTAAAGGGTATAGCGAAGAGAAATAGAAATTTATCGGCTTGAGCTTTGAAAATAGTTTTAGGAATAAATTCAGCAGTTACTAAAACAATGAGAGTACTGAGTATAGTAGTAATAATAAAATTTATCAGCTCATTATCGAAGATTAATGACAAGTAATAGTGAAGAATATCACCCATTGCGATACCGTAAACAACAAGTGCGAGATTAGTGGCAACTAAAACAGTAGTAATAAACTCATCGGGTTTTTTTAAGTACTTCCCAATCCATTTTCCACCTATTACACCTTTTTTACTTTTTAACTCAATTCTTAATTTATTGGCAGATATAAAGGCAATTTCCATACCGGAAAAGAAACCAATTGTACTTAAGCAAAGCACAACTATAAACCAACTAAAAGTTGATATTTGAGCAATATAAATTGCTAAAAATGAATAAGGGAGAGGGTCATCCATTAAATCAAAGATACAAATTTTTCAAAATGCTATTCAATTCTTTTTGGGAAGTACCTTTGTGGTATGATACAGAAAAAAGTAGGAATTATTGGTGGTGGTCAATTGGGAATGATGTTGTTAGAGTCTGCTCAAGAAAATAAAAGGGCGCAGTATACAATTCTCGAGACATCAAAAGATTGTCCTGCCTTTGATTTGTGCGATCATTTTATTGAAGGAAAGTTAACAGATGCCGAAGCAATTAAGGAACTTTCCAAAAATTGTGATGTAATAACTTGGGAAATTGAACACATTAATGTAGATGCTTTAATTGAATTAGAAAATTCTGGAAAACAGATAATACCAAGCCCTAAAGTTTTAGAAATAATACACGATAAAGGAATACAAAAGGAGTTTTATATCTCCCACAAAGTACCAACATCTCCCTTCGTACTTTTACAGGATAATGAATTGTTAGCCTATTTAGAAAATCATCCTGAATTTATTGTTGCTGGGAAAGTAGTTGTTAAGTCTAGGACCGGAGGATATGATGGAAAGGGTGTTCAGATATTAGATATAGATCAAATCAGGGCGGGACAGTTAGCTTTTGATGGGGATATTTTACTTGAGCAATTTGTACCTGATGTACTTGAATTATCTGTAATTGTTGCGGTTGGACAAGACCTGGAAGTTGAAGTCTTCCCTTCAATTGAAATGTATTTTAACCCTGAAAGTAATCTTGTTGAGTTTTTATTTTCTCCTGCACAGGTAAGCCAAGAAATTGAAGATAATGCTAGAAAAACAGCCTTCAAAGCTGTTGAGTCACTAAACTCTCCAGGATTATTTGCAGTTGAGATGTTTGTAATAGGTACGGGAGAGATCTGGATTAATGAAATTGCACCAAGACCCCATAATAGTGGGCATCATACTATTGAGGGTTGCGAGTCTAGTCAATTTGAACAATTGAATAAAATACTTCTTGGTGAGGCATTAGGAGAACCGAACTTAATTCAACCTGCGGCTATGATTAATATTGTTGGTCCTAAAGATTTTTCAGGTCCTTATGCATTAAAAGATGAATTATATTGGCTAGAACAAACAGATGTCTTTGTTCATATGTATAGAAAAACTGAGTCACGCCCGAATAGGAAGTTAGGACATGTAACTGTGACCGCTCCTACTTTTAAAGACTTAATGAAACGTGCAAAGGAAGTAAAAGAAATGATACAAATTATACAGTCATAATTTCTTTTTCTTTTGAAGAAAGAACTTCTTCAGTTTTAGAAATGTACGAATCAATCATTTTCTGAACTCTTTCTTCACCACCGGCAATTTCGTCTTCGCTTACACCATCCCCTTTTAGCTTTTTCAATTTTTCATTGGCCTCCTTACGAAGGTTTCGGATACCAATTTTTGAATGTTCAGATTCGTTTTTTGCTCTTTTTACAAGTTCTTTACGTCTTTCTTCTGTCACCGGTGGAATATTAATTCTAATAGTTTCACCGTCGTTCTGAGGAGCAAAGCCTAAGTTAGCATTTATGATTGCGGTTTCAATATCTCTTAAAATGCTTTTATCCCAAGGCTGAATCATAATTGTTCGAGCATCAGGTGTGTTAATGTTTGCCGCTTGATTTAATGGAGTCATGGCACCATAAAATTCTAAGGAAACACCTTCTAACATATCAGGGGTCGCTTTACCAGCGCGAATTCTATGAAATTCCGACTTTGTATGCTCGATATTTTTTTCTAGTTGATTCTTCAGTTGATCCAATATTTCGTTAACACTGCTCATGGTCGCAAATTTAGATGATTTATATAATTGTAAAAATGGTTAATATGCTCTTTCTTTTTTACCTTCAAAATAATAAACAAAACTGCGGTTGGCAACTGCAGTTCCGCCTGGAGTTGGGAAGTTTCCTGTGAAATACCAATCACCTAAGTCATTTGGGCATGCCTCGTGAAGGTTTTCAATAGATTGAAATAAAATATCAAATTCTGATCTCAAATTTTTAGGTTTTACCATTTTTGAAATCTTCTTAGATATATCAGTAACTGATAATTCTTCATACAGATCTTTTACCACATTTCTCTGTTCATGATTGGGTTTCAGTAACTCAGATTTGGCATCTTCATATATGCGTTTTAAGATATCTATATTACCTCGTTCATTGTGCAGTTCAACAGCGGCCTTGAACGCTGCAAAATCTCCAAGTTTACTCATGTCAATACCATAACAATCCGGGTATCTGATTTGAGGGGCTGAGCTTACCAGGATTATACGTTTGGGTTCCAAACGATCAAGTAATCGAAGAATACTTGTACGCAACGTAGTACCACGAACAATTGAGTCATCCATGATAACTAAAGTGTCTTGCCAAGATTTGATTACACCGAAAGTAATATCATAAACATGGGTAACTAAATCTTCACGATCTGTATCATTGGTGATGAAGGTTCTCATTTTTACATCTTTCACCAATATTTTCTCTCTTCTTGGACGCCAACTAAGAATTTCCTCAGCCTTTTCTGGCTCCTTTTCAATATCAATTTTTTTAAGTGCTTCTATTTGAAGCTCTTTACGGATTTCATGTATGCCGTCGACTAAGCCATAAAAGCTAGTAGAAGCCGTATTAGGAACATAGCTAAAAACAGTATTGAGTAATTCGTTATCAAGCATGTCCATTACCGGACGTGCGAGTAATCTTCCTAATTCTTTTCTTTCCGAATAAATATATTGATCGTTACCACGAGAAAAATAAATACGCTCGAAACTACAGCTCTTTCTTCCTAGTGGTTCCATTATCTCTTCTATGGAATAGGAGCCATCTTTTTTTACAATTAGTGCATTTCCTGGATCAAGCTCATTTACATCCTCCGGGTATACATTAAAAGCCATTTGAATAGGCGCTCTTTCCGATGCAACTACAATTACTTCATCGTCAGCATACCAGTGTGAAGGCCTTATCCCGGAAGGGTCACGAATAATAAAGGCATCACCATGCCCCAACAGACCAATCATATTAAATCCACCATCAATATTCTTGAAGCTTCGTTTTAATATTCTCGGAAGTGAAAGTTCAGATTTTATCTTTTTTGAGATTTGAAGGTTATCAAAACCTTGAGACTTGAAAATACCAAATAACCTCTGATTTTCCTCATCGATGAAATGCCCAATTTTCTCAAGCATTAATACGTTATCGCTTTTTTCTTTTGGTTGCTGGCCCAGTCCAATAAGAGCTTGAAAGAGTTCTTCGGTATTAGTGATGTTATAATTTCCAGCAAGCATTAGGTTTCTTGCCATCCAGTTGTTCTGGCGCAAGAAAGGGTGAATATTTTCAAGAGAATTGCCTCCATAGGTTCCATATCTTAGATGTCCTAAAAGTAATTCTCCTGCATACGGATAATACTTTTTCAGATATTCAACATCGTCAATTTTGTTCTCAGGAATTGAATCTAAGTCTTTAAAAACGGATTCAAAAATATCTGAAAGAGCTGTTTTACTCGCACTTCTTTGTCTTGCTAAATAACGGTCTCCAAATTCAGGGTCAAGTTTAACCACACCAATACCCGCTCCATCTTGTCCTCTGTTTAATTGTTTTGTCATTAAGAACTGCAACTTGTGCAGCCCATACCAATAAGAACCATATTTTTCTTTGTAGTATTGAAGTGGTTTTCTAAGTCGAATAAAAGCCACTCCACATTCGTGCTGAATCGCGTCGCTCATGGATTTGAAAAACAAAATTATGCATTCATGAGTAAAATGCTCAATAGAAATTCAATTTTGGTGAAAATATGTACTTTTGTGAGTATCACCAAAGAACAAAAAATATGGCAATTCAAGCACCATTCAACCTTCAAAAATGGATAGAAGACAATAAACATTTACTAAAACCACCGGTGGCAAATAAAAATTTATATCCACTTGGGGAGGACTATATTGTAATGATTGTTGGGGGACCAAATTCAAGAAAGGACTATCATTACAATGAGACCGAGGAACTGTTTTATCAACTTGAAGGAAATATTAACGTAAAGATCCAAGAAGACGGGAAACAAAGGGATGTTAATTTGGGTCCTGGTGATATGTTTTTATTACCCCCAAAAGTGCCGCACTCTCCTGGAAGAACCGAAGGAAGTATCGGTTTAGTAATTGAAAGAGTTAGAGAGGGAAAAGGATTTACAGATGGTCTTCAATGGTATTGTGATAAATGTAACAATAAATTACATGAAGTATATTTCGAGTTGAAGAATATTGAAACAGATTTTATCGTACATTTTAATCATTATTACAACTCTGAAGAATTAAGAACTTGCAGTAGTTGTGGTCATACAATGGAAAAACCCTAACGTTTTATGTACGAATTTCACGGCGATAAACGTCGATATTTCGATATGACCTATGAGGTAACAAAAAACCATATTGTTCCCTACATTGATGGATATTTTCCAATTAAACAAGACATGAATGTTTTGGAAATTGGATGTGGTGAGGCAGGAGTTTTAAAAGCTTTTCTTGAGAAAGGTTGTAGATGCACAGGTATTGAGCTAGATCCATCGAGAATTGAATATGCAAAAGAATTTTTAAAGGATAACGTTGAAGAAGGTTCTATAGATTTTCTTAGCAAAGACATTTACCTAGTTGACCCGGTTAAAGAATTAGGTCGTACCTATGACATAATTATTCTTAAGGATGTAATTGAGCATATACACGAACAGGAGAAATTTGTTCCTCAACTTCATAAATTTTTAAAGGAGGGTGGAATAATATTTTTTGCATTTCCACCTTGGATGATGCCATACGGTGGTCATCAACAAATTCTGTCTTCAAAAATTGCTAGTATATTGCCTTATTATCACCTTTTGCCAGGTCCATTATATCCGATGCTAATGAAGTTATTTGGAGTAAATAAGCCAGGAATAGACTTTATGTTAGAAACAAAATCAACGGGTATAAGTATAGAGCGTTTCAATCGGATAATTAAAAAGTCAAAGTTTGAACTATTAGATGAGAAATTCTACTTATTTAACCCAATTTATGAGCATAAATTTGGTATAAAGCCAAGAAAACAAATTAGTTTAATTAGCAAAATACCATGGGTTAGAAATTTCTTAACTATGGGTGTTTATGCAGTGGTGAGAGCAGTCTAATTTTCTATTAAATACAACATTTAAGTACTGATAGTCGTTTCATAATTATGAAAAAACCCGTCAAAAGGGTAAATTTGTGTTTTATCATGTCACGCAATATATTACGTATACTATATTTATGTGCGATTGGGTTGCTTTTTGTAAACGAAACGGAAGCTCAGTTTAATCGTAAAAAAGGTCGTCCGATCGAGGTTGGTATTACCGTTGGTGCCTCAAACTATATGGGTGATTTAACCCCTGCAATTGCTTTTAATGAAACTCATCCCATGGGGGGAATCATATGTAGATTCAATTATTCGGATTTTTTAACCCTTCGTGGAAATGCACTTTTCGGACAAATTAGCGGTAGTGATAAGAACTATGCAGATATTGCCGATCGTTATAAAAGGAATTTAAGTTTTAAAAGTAATATTCTTGAATTTAGTGGAACAGTAGAGTATAATTTGTCTGGTTTCACTGAAACGCAACGATTCAATCCTGCCTCTCCTTATTTGTTTGCTGGAGTTGGTGTCTATAAATTCAACCCAATGGCATATTTTGAATATATGCCAGATGTGCATACGGTTTCTGAATATGGAGATTTATCGCAATTTGATGGTCAGTGGATAGAATTGCAGAGATTGAGTACAGAAGGACAAGAAACTACGAAGTACAACGAAAGAAGAAGATATTCTTTAACTCAGATTTCGATACCACTTGGAATTGGTTATAAAAAACAATTTTACGATGTTTGGGCTTGGGGAATTGAATTGGGTGCTAGAAAAACATTCACCGATTATTTGGATGATGTAAGTATGACTTATGTAGATCCTCAAATAACAGGTGGTAGTAATACAGGTTTATCAGCGGCGTTGGCAGATAGAACTCCCGAGTTGAGAGATCCAAGCCTTTATAATGATTATGGTAATGAAGAGCGTTTGGGCGCTGCTAGGGGTAATCAAACAACGAGCGATTGGTACTTATTTTTGAATTTTACATTTACCAGAAAAATTACGGGTGGAAAGGCAGCCTGTCCTCAATTCTAAGGCTAATAGAAGAAAACGTATTTACGCAATAGTGCTTAGTCTAACAATGACTCTGCACCTTTCTGTGTTGGCTCAAGGTTATTTTTCTGGGAGAAGAGAGTACGGTGTAGTTTTAGGAGTGAGTAATTACTATGGAGATTTATCTCAAGGCCAAAATACTCAGTATATCAGACCCTCATTTGGTGTGTACCAACGATACAATATCAGCGATTACTTTGCTTGGAGGAATCAGTTATCTTATTTGTCTATTGCAGGAACAACTGATGGAAATTCAAATTATCAAATTCAGAATCTAAATTTTCAAACAGATATTTACGAAATATCGAGTCTTATAACATTTGATTTTCATTCATTTGGAACAAATATTAAAAGTGGTTTACAAACGCCGTATGCAATGCTAGGTTTGGCCGGTTATCAGTTTAATCCCTACAGGTTGGATGCTTCAGAAATTGGCTTAAGAGCTGCAAATACAGAATATCGAAAGAAGGCATATAGTAGAGTTCGAATTGGAGTGCCTTTTGGTTTAGGTTATAAGTTTAGAAGTTCCCATAGAAAATATAAGGGTGCATGGATTTTTGGAGTAGAAGCTATGTGGCGCAAGACTTTTATGGATCACCTAGATGATGTAGAAGGAGTTTATCCTAGTTATAAAGAGTTAAGTGAGAATATTTCGGAATCTGTCGCACAATACAGTCAGGCACAAACCATGAACGGGAATGATCCTTTTCCAAAAGGAACCTTCAGAGGAGATGCGTCTCTCGATGATTGGTATTATTTCTACGGATTTAATTTGTCGTATCGTTTTACACCTTTAACTTGCAGGTAATTTCATGTCAGCAGAAGCACAGCTCAAATATCCTGAGATAATTTCAGATCGAATTCCAGAACATGTGGCAATTATTATGGACGGAAATGGACGATGGGCCAGGCAACAAGGTCACATGAGAATTTTCGGACACAAGCACGGGGTTAATGCTGTCAGAAATTCGCTAGAATTTGCTGCTGAGGTTGGTATTAAGTATTTAACATTATACGCGTTTTCAACTGAAAATTGGAATCGTCCTCAAAGAGAAATAAATGCATTAATGGAGCTTTTAGTGGATACAATTCAAAAAGAGCTTCCGGCATTAATGAAGAATAACATCCGGCTAAAGACCATTGGTAATATTCAGATGCTTCCAAAAAAATGTCAAAACCAATTAAAGGAAACCGAGAAAGCAACAGCAGGAAATGATAGAACAACATTGATTTTGGCATTAAGTTATAGTGGAAGATGGGATATTATTGAAGCGGTAAAGAAAATTGCCGAACAGGCGAAAAGTGGAGAAATCAACCCTTTAGAGATCAATGAAAACACATTAAATAATGCTTTGAATACTGCCCAGTACCCTAACCCAGATCTTCTTATAAGAACAAGCGGTGAAATGAGAATTTCTAATTTCTTACTGTGGGAAATTGCATATTCAGAAATACACTTTACCAAAGTACTTTGGCCTGATTTCAGGAAAGAGCACTTTCTAGAGGCATTAATTGACTACCAAAGTAGAGAAAGACGCTTTGGTAAAACTTCCGAACAATTAGCAAACTAGTGAAAAGAATGAGATATTGGTTCATATTGATCCTTTTCTGTATTGGAGCACCATTAACAGCACAAGATACTAATGAAACAGAAAAGGATAGGGAAATTCAAGTGAACCCTAGAATCAGTGATGTTTCCTCAGAAGATAGTATATATGTTAAGGCCCCACTTGTAGATTACAACTTTGTAGAGCCTCGTGAATATATTATAAAAAATATTGATGTTAAGGAGATAAATGGAAAGGCGGTTCAAAAATCATTAGTGATATTATATTCTGGTTTATCCATAGGACAAACAATTAAACTTCCTGGTCAAGAAATACCAAAAGCCATAGAAAATATTTGGAAAAGGAATTACTTTTCGGATATTCAAGTATATTTTTTACCAACAAGTAATGAGGGAGAAATTGTAGTTCAATTCCTCGTTACGGAGCAACCTAAATTAAATGGATATAGATTTCTTAATATTTCAAACTCTCAGGCAAAATCGCTGAAAGAAGAGTGTGATTTAAGACGAGGAATGTATATCACTCCCAATTTGATTAATAGAACCATCCAGAAAATTGAAGCATTTTATTTAGACAAAGGTCATTTTAATGTTAAGGTTATTGTAAAAAGACCAATTGCCAAGAATAAAGATGGCTCTTTAATGGTTGGTTTCGAAAATTTTGATTTTATAATAGAAAAAGGTCCAAAAGTTAGGGTTTATGATTTTGTATTTAATGGAAATAAAGATGTTCCAGATAAGGACCTTCGAAAAGCAATTTCAACCATTAAGAGGCGCAAGTTAAAGTGGAATATTTTTGCAAGTTCTAAATATACTGAGGATAAATTTAAAGAAGGTAAAGCGGAATTAATTACATTTTATCAGAAATTAGGTTATCGAGATGCTAGAGTAGTTTCGGATAGCATAACAATGTTTAATGATAAAAGAATATTGGTGCATTTAAACCTTGTAGAAGGTAATCAATATCGTTTCAGGTCTATCAAGTGGAAGGGTAATGAAAAATATAGAACTTCATTTCTTGATACACTTTTGGGTATTAGAAAGGGCGATGTGTTTAATCAGTCATTATTGGATGAAAGATTGTTTTCTAATCCTGGCGGTTTCGATATTCAAACCTTGTATATGGATGCTGGATATCTATTTTTTAACATGATGCCTGTTGAGGTTGGAGTGTTTAATGATAGTATTGATCTTGAGATTAGGATAAATGAAGGACCTCAAGCAGTGATTGGACGTGTTTCATGGTCAGGAAATACTAAAACCTCCGATCGTGTGATTTTGAGAGAGGTAAGAACAAAACCGGGAAATAAATTTTCGAGATCAGACATTCAACGTACTATGCGAGATTTAGCCGCTATAGGTCTGTTTGATCCAGAACAATTAAACGTTAACCCTAAGCCTAATCCGGCAGATGGTACGGTTGATATAGAATATAAATTAGTTGAAAAGCCTTCAGACCAAATTGAATTATCTGGTGGTTGGGGTGGAAATGGATTTAGTACCACACCAACATTAATAGGTACAGCGGGTATTGTATTAAATAATTTCAGTTCACGTAAATTATTCAATACAAGTTTATGGAACCCGATACCCGCAGGTGATGGTCAAAAATTATCCTTAAGGGCACAGAGTAATGGCACAAACTACCAGGGTTATACATTTTCTTTTACCGAGCCTTGGTTAGGTGGTTATAAACCTACTTCTTTCTCCGTTAGTATTTTCCATACAGTCAATAGTTTTGACTTTAGGCAAAAAGACGATCCATTGCGTCAAGTATTTTACAATACTGGTATTAATTTGAGTATTGGAAAGAGATTGAAATGGCCAGATGATTTCTTCAGCATTCAATATTCATTGAGCTTTCAACAATATAGAATGCAAAATATGGATGGTGGATTTTATGGTTTTCCAACAGGTTTCCAAGGTATATCCTATAATCCGTCTGCTCAAATTGTACTTACGAGAACATCTATTAGTGATCCAATCTATCCTACCTCTGGAAGTAAGTTCACTACATCTTTTCAAGCAACACCTCCATTAAGTTTAATGAGTAATAAAGATTACACTTCAATGGAATTAACTGAAAAATACAAGTGGGCCGAGTTTTACAAGTTCAAATTTGATGCCGAATGGTACACTCCAATTTATAAGAAATTGGTATTAACTGCTAAAACGCGATTTGGATTTCTTGGATATTACAACAAAGATATTGGTCCAACTTTCTTCGAAAGATTTCAAGTCGGTGGTGCAGGTATTTTTGGATTTAACATTGCGGCTACTGAGATTATCTCACAACGTGGTTATGATAATTATACCATTTCACAAACGGCAATGGGTAGTTCTGCTGGTGCACCGATATTCAATAAATTTACTGTAGAGTTAAGGCAAGCAATTACCACTGGCCAAACCGCTACAGTATATGGATTAGCATTCCTAGAGGCAGGAGATGCTTGGTCAGATATATCAAAATACAACCCTTTCCAACTAAAGCGTGCTGCCGGTGTTGGAGTAAGGTTGTTTATGCCAATGTTTGGACTTATTGGTCTGGATTATGCTTGGGGATTTGATTACCGTGATGTTCCTAGAAGCGGAGATATGGGTCAAGTACACTTCTTTATTGGACAGCAATTCTAGGTTTTTCTTCCGATAATTAGATATACGGCAAACAGCAAAAAGGATAATCCTACGAATACATTCCAAGTTACCGTTTCATGGTCAAAAATTCCTAATATTACGGCTGTAATTGGAATTATAAAAGTTGTCGTTGACGCAGTAAGTGGAGGAACAAATTTGATTATCCAATTGAATAAAATCATGCTAACGGCGCTCCCTAGAATTCCTAATACCACAATATAAAGCAGTGCGTGATTCGCGGATTGAACTAGCTCTCTATTTTCATTGTATTCCCAAAATCCGCCTGGGTAGGAATCCCAAAGGTTACTAATATCGCTGAAGGATAGGATAACTCCATAAATGATACCAATGGTAACAAATGGATATGCAGTTTTTACCATATTGGGTAGATGAGATAATTTATTTTTAATGATATTTATATTCAAGCCATAAAGTGCCGCTGCCAAAAGCGGAAATAGCGCACCTAAACCATCAATAGGCTGGGTGTATGCTAGTAGCGATGGACCAAAGAGAAACACAGCGCCAATTAATCCCAAAACGACTCCAATAATTCCATTTTTATTCCATTTTTCTCCGTATAGATAAATAGCAAAAAATAAAGTAAACATTGGGGTAAAAGCGTTTAGAATACCTGAAAGCCCGGATGGAATTCGAGAACCGGCAAATGCAAATAAGAAAGCCGGTATTGCACTACCTAATATTCCTGACGCAGCCAGCCACAAATAGTCGCTTTTTTTAATGTATAATTTTCCTGTTAAAGGATTTAACTTCTGAATGAAACTATATTTGATCACCCACGGAAGCAATATAATACCGGCTAATATTAACCTTATTCCAGCAACCTGAGTTGGGTTAAACACTATTAGACCTCTTTTCATTAATAGGAAAGAGCTACCCCAGATAATTCCTAAAACAAGAATTATGAGGGTTGAAAGGCCTTTGTATTTCACTTGGCAAAAGTCGTTTAAATCTTTGAAAATAAATTTATGTCTAAGAAAATCCCGAAATTTGTTTTATGCGTGTTATTGCGTTTTTGTTCTTTGCCAGTATTTCAATTCTCCAAGCTCAAATTGAAGATGCTTTTTCTTGTGCTTACAAAGCTCAATTTGAAAGAAGACTAAACATTGGTAAAAGAGCAAACAACATTGAGTTTTATGGATATGACATTCGTTATCATAGGTGTTTTTGGGAATTAAATCCAAATCAAGGGTCAAACATAAAGGGAAAGGTACTTTTTCAGTTTAAAATAGAACAGGACTGTGATTCTATCATTTTTGATTTAAATAATGAACTTAGAATTGATTCGATCATTCACTTTGGAATAAAAACAAGATTTGATCGCGATGGAGATAAGGTTAAAGTTTTTAGAAGTAATGGTGAGATTTGGAAAAAGGATTTAATCGATAGCTTTCAAGTCTATTACGGTGGAAACCCGGCATCTATTTCAGGTGGGTTTGGTGCATATGTTTATGACAATCATGCCACAGGCCCCGTAATTCATACACTTTCCGAACCTTATGGTGCCCCGTTTTGGTGGCCATGTAAACAGACTCTAAACGACAAAATTGACTCAATAGATATCTATGTATACACAGATAGCAGTTTTAAAGCTGGGTCAAATGGGGTTTTGGTAGATAGTAAATACACGGATACAGGTTATCATCTTATTCATTGGAAGCACAGATATCCAATTACAACCTATTTGGTGGCCATAGCGGTTACTAATTATTCTGAATTTACGGATTACGTTCATTTTCATAATAGGTTAGATTCATTACCAATTGTTAATTATGTGTTTCCACAGTTTTTAGAATCTTCTAAAACTCAGGCTAAAGTTACGGTGCCAATGCTTAGGCTATTCGATAGTTTATTCGTCGAATATCCATTTACCAAAGAAAAATACGGACATTCTCAATTTACATGGGGAGGTGGTATGGAACATCAGACAATGAGTTTTATGGTGAACTTCTCTTTTGATTTGATAGCGCATGAGTTGGCTCATCAATGGTTTGGGAATTTAATTACGTGTGCTTCATGGAATGACCTTTGGTTGAATGAGGGGTTTGCAACTTATCTAACTGCACTTACTCATGAATATTTAATATCTGATGAAGACTTTAAAAACCAAATGAGAGGTATGCGTGGATCAATAACGGCTGATCCTAATGGAGCTGTATTTCCATCTGATACTTCTATTGTGAACGTTTTATTCAATGGCAGATTGAGATATCAAAAAGGGGCATGGTTATTACACATGTTAAGACATAAAATTGGTGATTCCCTTTTTTATGAGGGAAATAGACAATATATAAATGCATTGAAAGAAAAAGGCTTTGGAACAACTGATGAATATAAAAACATAATGCAGCAGGTTTCGGGAGTTGACTTGGACTTGTTTTTTAATCAATGGTTTTTTGGGGAAGGACACCCAAATTTAAAAATAAATTGGCGTCAAAGGGCTAATGATGTAAAGGTTGAAATAACACAATCGCCGTCGAACAATAGTGTACCTTTTTGGAAGATCCCTGTTCCCTTATTGTTTTCAAATAAAACTCAAACCAAGCTCATCACTTTCTACCCTGATTCGCTTCAACAGTCCTTTGAGATCAAGCTGCCTTTTTCTGCTGATACAGCTATTTGGGATCCTGAGGTTTCGGTTTTAGCGAAAACATCTTTAGGTGGGGTTAATTTAGATAAGATTCAAGAGGATGAAATTGTAGTATTTCCTAATCCGGGTCAAGGAAAATTTAAACTAGTGTCGCGAAATCCAAATATTAATCAAGTAGAAGTGTACAACTCACTTGGACAATTAGTCCTAAAGGATGAATTTTATGGAGTACAGAACTGTGACATAAGTTCCAAAAGCCTTAGTGATGGGGTGTTCTACATTCGAATATATACTGACAATTTCGTATATTTGAAGATATGGTCGTGCGTAAAATAGTACCCTTTGCAATTGCGTTTTTTGCTTTAATCTTTCAATCATGCGATAAAGAACCCACCAAAAAACCGTTGGATAATTCTGAAAAATTATTTTCAGTTGAATTTATACCACATGTAGGTGAAAATGATTTACCCCCTTTGGGTGTAAATGATTTTGTGTCAAAGTTTGGTGGTGAATCTTTCACAGTTAATAATTGGGCAATGTTAATGTCAGATTTTTCTTTAATTACTGAATCAAACGACACAGTGATTTTGGGAGATGGTTACCAATGGGTGAATTTTAGAGCAAACAGAACATCCTTTGATTACAAGAATATTCCAACTGGGAATTATAAAGGTATTTATTTTAAACTAGGACTTGACTCCAACATTAACCATGGTGATCCTACGGTTTGGCCTTCAGATCACCCTTTAAATCCAAATTTGACTGGTCTTCATTGGGGATGGTCTGGTGGTTATATATTCCATGCATTTGAGGGAATGTTTAAAGCAAATGATACTGCATCATCTTCAGGATTTAGCTTCCATACTGCTACTATGGAGTTTGTTTCAGAATACTTCTTGCCTTTAAACTTTGAAGTTGGCTCAAATTCGCGGAAAGCTGTCGTTACAGCCGATGCACAACAATATTTTGAGAATCCAAATGGGATACTTTTAATAGAAAAAGCAGTAAGTCATTCCGCTGGAGAAAGTGAAAAAATATTAATGAATGGGTTGTTAAGTAATGCACAATCTGTTTTTGTTTTAAAAAGTGTTGAATAATAGAACCCTATGAAAAAGTTTAGTTCTATTTTTTTTATACTTGTTGTAATCGTTGCATTTATCGGTTGCGGTAAAGAAGAAAATGCAGAATTAAGCGACTCAAACTTTTCTCCCACCTTAATTGAGCCTTCAGAAATTTTCCCTGCTGAGTTTGGTATGCCAATTTTACCAGCGGATAACCCATTCACAGAGGAAGGGGTTTACCTTGGTCGAATGTTGTTTTATGATCCTGTATTGTCAATTGATAGTTCAGTAAGTTGTGCTTCTTGCCATAAGCAAGAATTTGCTTTTGGAGATCCTTTACCTTTGAGCGTTGGTGTATTTGGTCTGAAAACAGTTAGAAACGCTCCAGCATTATTTAATATGGCGTATTCTCAAAAGTATTTTTGGGATGCAAGGGTGAATCGTTTGCGTGACTTGGTTTTCGAACCTATTCAAGCACACAACGAGATGGCAATGACGCTCTCATTATTAGAAGCTAGGTTAGAGGATATACCACGATATAAGGAGTATTTTAAAAAAGCGTTTAACCACCAGCCCAATGTGATAGATATGTCCCTTGCATTGGAGCAGTTTTTACTATCTATTATAAGTAAGGAATCAAAATTCAATCGATTTTTCCCAGGAAATAATCCATCGTTATTGACTGCTTCGGAACTAAGAGGTGCTTTTATTTTTAATGGATTGGTTGATTTTGACGAAAATAATATGACCAAGGGAGCAGACTGTTTTCACTGTCACGGGGGTGAACTTGCTCAACAGAATAACCCATTAATGGGTGGTATTGCAAATAATGGTCTTGATCCTTATCCTACCGACTTGGGATATGGAAAAATTACAAATAAGGAACAGGATATGGGAACTTTTAAAGCTCCTTCTCTTTTAAATATTGCCGTCACCGGGCCATATATGCATGATGGTCGCTTTACGACGCTAGAACAAGTTATTAACCATTATTCGGACGAGGTTCATTATGAGAACCCGAATATTCATCCGCAGATGAGTGCACATGGTGGCATACAATTAAATTTATCTCAACAACAGAAGGATGATCTTCTTGCTTACCTGTTGACTATGACGGATACGGCTTTTCTAAATAACCCAGAATATTCAAATCCTTTCAAACCGTAAAATATAATTGAGTACGGTTAATCCTAATCTAAAACTGGGGACAACCACTTTTTCATAGAATCAAAATTTTCATTTTTACGATTTGAATAATCTTCTACTTGGTCATTTTGGATTTTTCCAAGCCCAAAATATTTTGCATTTGGGTGTGCGAAATACCAACCCGATACACTAGATGCTGGAAGCATTGCCATACTTTCGGTAAGAGATACATTTAAAGTGCCTGATCCATTTTCCATTAGATCAAATAGAATAGATTTTTCCGTATGATCGGGACAAGCGGGATATCCAGGTGCAGGTCTTATTCCTTGATATTTTTCTCTAATAAGTTCTTCGTTTGTTAAACTTTCGTTTTGAGAATATCCCCAATAATCTGTTCTAACAATTTTATGCAGATATTCTGCATATGCTTCAGCCAGTCTATCTGCAAGTGCTTTTGCAAGTATACTGTTGTAATCATCGTGATTGGCTTCAAACTCAGTTACAATTCTCTCTAAACCTATTCCTGCGGTGACTATAAATCCACCTAAATAATCTAATTCTTTTGGATGTAAAAAGTCTGCCAAACTTAGGTTAGGAATTCCGCTAGCCATTTTACGTTGTTGACGTAAAAAGTGAAAAATAGCTAGAGACTTATGGTCATTTTCATTGCGGTAAACTGCAGCATCGTCAATGCAACGGCGTGCTGGTAAGATGAAGAAATCCGCTTTTAATTTTATTGGAGGGTTCTTTTCCCAATTATCAAGCATTGATAGTGCATCTTCAAATAATTTTTTAGCTTCAGTACCAACAATATTATCTGATAAGATATCCGGATATTTTCCTGCAAGCTCCCAAGTTTGAAAAAAGGGAGTCCAATCGATATAATCTTTTAATTTATCTATCCCAATATTATCAAGGTGGAAAAATCCAGTTTTATTCGGCTTAATTATATTTCCATCATGCTGAAGTTTATTGGATAATGCCTCTTGATAGGTTATTAGATTTTTCTGGCTTTGTCTATTCTTATGGTTTTCCGCTAATGTAGCATATTCATCTCTCATCTCCTTTGAGAAGATGTTAATTGTATTTTCATTTAAGAGTTTCCCAGCCACAGGAACAGATCTACTCGCGTCAGTCACATGGATGACGGGGTAAGAATAGTTTGGCGCAATTTTCACTGCTGTGTGAACCCTTGAAGTTGTTGCACCTCCAATTAATAAAGGTTGTTTCATTCCCAATCTTTCCATTTCAGAAGCAACATGAACCATTTCATCTAATGAAGGAGTAATTAAACCGCTCAAACCGATAATATCTGCTCCCCATTCTTTAGCTCTTTGAAGAATCTTATCTGCCGGAACCATTACTCCCATGTCTTCAATTTCGTAATTATTGCATGCTAAAACTACTCCAACAATATTCTTTCCAATGTCATGCACATCGCCCTTTACAGTGGCAAGTAAGATTTTACCTTGTGGTCTTGTATTGGTGTTTTCTAGTTTTTGAGCTTCAAGGAATGGTTGCAGGTAGGCAACCGATTTTTTCATTACTCTTGCGCTTTTTACAACTTGAGGAAGGAACATTTTTCCGGCACCAAATAGGTCTCCTACATGGTTCATCCCTGCCATTAATGGGCCTTCAATAACTTTTAGCGGTTCTTTTAATAACTCTAAGGCTTCTTTGGTATCGTTATCGATGAATTCCGTTATTCCTTTTACCAGACTATATTTTAATCTCTCTTCGACAGACTCTTTACGCCATTCTTGAATATCGGCTTTTTGAACTTTTTTACCTTTTACAGACTCCGAGAAAGTTATCAGTCTTTCAGTTGCATCATTCCTTCTATTAAGCAGAACGTCTTCTACGTGCTCAAGTAAATCATTGGGGATATCTTCATAAACTTCTATCATCCCAGCGTTCACAATACCCATATCTAAACCTGCTTGAATAGCATGGTATAAAAATGCGCTATGCATTGCTTCTCTTACAGGGTTATTTCCACGAAAAGAAAAGGAGATATTAGAAACACCACCAGAAACTTTAGCACCGGGTAAGTTGTTTTTTATCCAACGAGTAGCTTCAATAAAGTCGACAGCATAATTATTATGCTCATCCATTCCGGTAGCTACAGTAAGTATATTCGGGTCAAAAATTATATCGTGTGGGTTGAATTTTAACTTTTGTGTTAGGATATTAAAACTCCTTTTACACACCTCAATTTTTCTTTCAAATGAATCTGCTTGTCCAGTTTCATCAAACGCCATTACAACTACTGCGGCACCATATAGCTTAACTTTCTTTGCGCGAGTTATAAATTCTTCTTCGCCATCTTTTAAGGAAATTGAATTTACAATTCCCTTGCCCTGTAGACATTTAAGACCGGCTTCAATAACTTCCCATTTACTGCTATCAATCATAACAGGAACCTTTGAAATATCGGGTTCAGAAGCAATAAGGTTTAGGAATGTGGTCATTGCATTTGCACCATCCAACATACCCTCATCCATATTTATATCTATGATTTGAGCGCCATTTTCTACTTGTTGTCTGGCGACTTCTAACGCTGAAACATAATCATCATTAAGAATTAATTTAGCGAAAGCCTTACTACCCGTAACATTGGTTCTCTCACCAATATTTACAAAATTGACCTCTTCTGTCAAGGTAAAAGGTTCAAGGCCGCTAAGTCTTAGATAATTTGGAATTCGTTTACTCATTTTCTACTAATACAAAGAGGGCCATTTTGTTGGATTAGTCTCGTGCATTAATTGATATATCTTCATATAAATATCATCTATTGATGGTTTAGAGAAGTAGTCACCATCGCTAGAATAAGCAGGTCTATGATTTTTGGAAGTAATGGTGAGTGGCTTGCTATCTAAATAACGATATCCATCTTGCACTTCTAAAATTTGTTGTAAAATATATGCAGATGCACCGCCTTCAACATCTTCATCTAAAACTGCTAGTCTATTGGTATTTTTTAAAGATTCAACAATGCTACGATTTATATCAAATGGGAGTAGAGTTTGAATATCGATTAATTCTACACGAATATCTACATTAGCTAACATTTCAACGGCTTGCATAGCAATTCTGCAGTTAGAGCCATATGTAACTAATGTAACATCTTCTCCAAATCGTAAAGTTTCTGGTTTTCCTAAGGCAACAGTGAACTCGCCAATATTTTTTGGCATTTTTTCTTTATTTCTGTAGCCGTTCAAACACTCAACTACTAATGCAGGTTCATCACTCTTAAGTAGGGTATTATACATCCCCGCTGCTTGTGTCATGTTTCTGGGTACACAAACATGCATTCCCCTTACGGCATGAATAATCATACCCATTGGCGATCCAGAATGCCAAATTCCTTCTAATCGATGACCTCTTGTTCTTACAATTAATGGAGATTTTTGACCGCCTTTAGTTCTGTATTGAAGAGTAGCAAGATCGTCACTCATTGGTTCTAGGCCATATAATAGGTAATCGAGATATTGGATTTCTGCAATGGGTCTTAAGCCTCGCATTGCGGCACCAATACCTTCACCAATAATACTCCATTCTCGAATCCCCTTATCGGTAACTCTATATTCACCAAATTTTTCTTGAAGCCCGGAAAACCCTTGATTTACATCACCAATTTTTCCAACATCTTCACCGAAGGCAAAAATGCGAAAATCTCTTTGCATGTTTGCTTCAAAACAAGCACGTACTATTTGGTATCCATCAACTTCTTCATCGGTAAATTCAGCCTGAATTTCATTAACATTATTAACTGATTCTTTACTTTCGCTGTGTAGGTGTGAACTATATCTATTGTTGTTTGTTTCTAGGAAATCAGAATAGAATTGTAATAATTCTTCCTTTTGCTCTTTAGTATAGTTTACAGTTGCTCTCAAGGAGTTATGAACTGCATTTCCAAGATCTCTTCTGATTGGGTCAATAAGATTTTCAATATCTGATTTAATCTTCAATAATTCCTCAGTTGCAATTTGACGGGTTAATAACTTTTGTAATACTGCTGTAAATGATTTTAATTCGGTTTTTATTTCAGAGGTAAAGTCTTTCCAAGCTTCTTTTTGTTGTGCTTTAACTTCAGAAACCCACTCAGATTCATTAGCTTTTAATTCATCTTCATTGGTTACTTTATTGTCTAACAACCAGGTTCTCATTTGAGAAACACAATCATATTCAATTTCCCAGTTTAGACGTTGTTTAGATTTGTATCTTTCATGAGATCCGCTTGTAGAATGACCTTGAGGTTGGGTAACTTCGGTAATGTGAACTAAAATCGGGGTGTGTTTTTCGCGGCAGATATCTGCCGCTTTTTTATAAGCGTTACATAGTTCGACATAATTCCATCCTCGTGCTTTAATGATTTCTAAGCCGATTCCATTTTCATCGGTTTGGAATCCGCTAATAATAGCGGAGATATTTTCTTTTGCTGTTTGATATTTTGCAGGAACAGAAATACCATATCCGTCATCCCAAACACTCATCAACAAAGGTACTTGCATAACACAGGCCGCGTTCATTACTTCCCAGAATATACCTTCAGAAGTTGAAGCATTTCCTATAGTTCCAAAGGCAACTTCATTTCCCTTATTTGAAAAGGATTGTAGATTGTGTAATTCTTTATTATCTCTGTAAAGTTTTGAGGCAACCGCAAGACCAAGAAGTCTTGGCATTTGGCCGGCTGTTGGGCTTATGTCTGCTGAAACATTATATCGATCCGACTGGGAAAGCCAATCGCCATTTTCATCGAGTAATCTAGTAGCAAAATGGCCATTCATGCTTCTTCCTCCTGAGGCCGGTTCTCTCTCTACAGAAGGATCTGCATACAATTGAGCAAAGAACTTTTGGACATCCGATAAGCCCAATGCAAACATGAAGGTTTGATCACGATAATACCCACTGCGCCAATCTCCTTTTTGAAATACTTTGGCCATTGCCACTTGGGCTAATTCTTTACCGTCTCCGAATATTCCAAACTTTGCCTTTCCGGTTAATACCTCTTTTCTGCCAATCAAAGAAGCTTGACGACTTTGAAACGCAATTTTATAATCATTGAGAACTTCTGCTATAAATTCATCTTTGGTGATGTTCTCTTTCGAAAGAGCCACTTCTTGCATTACTGCAAAGATAGGTAAATTCACTCTTAGAGTCGAGTTTTATGGCATGGTCTAATTATTTGAATTGAGAAGCGTAATTTCGTGTTTTCAATTTATTGAGTTTGAGTTTTTGCGTTTGATAAAAGTGTTTTATGCCAGAGTTAAAGTTAGAATCGAGTTTTAAACCTACTGGAGATCAGCCTGAGGCAATAAAACAATTGGTTGAAGGTATTAATGATGGCCAAAAGGCACAGACATTGCTAGGGGTAACGGGTTCAGGTAAAACATTCACCGTTGCTAATGTTATCCAACAAGTGCAAAAGCCCACATTGGTGTTAAGTCATAATAAGACACTTGTAGCCCAATTATATGGTGAATTTAAGCAGTTTTTCCCTAACAATGCAGTTGAGTATTTTGTGAGTTATTATGATTATTACCAGCCCGAAGCATTTATTCCAACAACGAATACTTACATAGAAAAGGATTTAGGAATCAATGATGAAATTGAGAAACTAAGATTGAAAACTGTTTCAACTTTGCTATCAGGACGGCGAGATGTAATAGTAGTTGCTAGCGTTAGTTGTATTTACGGTGCTGGTAATCCTTCTGATTATGAGAATACTATAATAAGGCTGAATGAAGGAATGCGTATTTCTAGACAACAACTCATGTATCGCTTAGTCGAGAGTTTATATTCTAGAACCGTAGTTGATTTTAAGCGCGGTACATTTAGAGTTAAAGGTGATACAGTGGATGTTTATTTGGCCTATAACGATTATGCATATCGCATTTCATTTTTTGGAGATGAGATAGAAGAAATTTACAGTTTTGAACCTGAAACAGGCAGAAAGATTGACGATTTATTAGATTGTGCTATATATCCTGCACAGATATATGTATCTCCGAGAGATCGCTTGGAGAAGGTTATTCATGAAATTCAAGATGATCTTATTCTTCAAATGGAATTTTTCCAACAACAACAAAGATTTCTAGAAAGTAAGCGTCTTGAGGAGAGAGTAAATTTTGATTTAGAAATGATTCGAGAGCTGGGCTATTGCAACGGCATTGAGAATTATTCTCGATACTTCGATGGCCGAAATCCAGGTGATAGGCCATTTTGTTTATTAGATTATTTTCCAAAGGATTTTCTATTAGTAGTTGATGAGAGTCATGTTACTATGCCGCAGATTAGGGCAATGTATGGCGGTGACCGGTCTAGAAAAATTAATCTTGTTGAATATGGTTTCAGATTGCCTGCAGCAATGGATAATCGGCCGTTGCAATTTGACGAATTTCAGGGGATAATTAATCAATCTATTTATGTAAGTGCAACACCTAGTGAATTTGAGATTAGCGAATCCGAAGGAGTTGTTGTTGAGCAATTAATACGTCCAACAGGATTATTGGATCCAGAGATAGAGGTAAGACCATTGGAAGATCAAGTGGATAATTTGATTGAGGAAATTGACGAGCGGATAAAGATGGGTGATAGGGTTTTAGTCACAACTTTAACAAAACGCATGGCGGAAGAATTATCAAAATATCTGGCCAAACTCGGAATAAAAGTTGGGTATATTCATTCAGAGGTAAAAACTTTAGAACGGGTAGAGATTCTTAGAAATCTGAGATTAGGGGGAATTGATGTATTAGTGGGAGTGAACTTGTTAAGAGAGGGTTTAGATTTACCAGAAGTGAGTTTAGTTGCAATAATGGACGCCGACAAAGAAGGTTTTTTAAGAAGTGAAACAAGTTTAGTCCAAACTATAGGTAGAGCAGCGCGAAATGACCGCGGTAAGGTAATTATGTACGCTGATAGGATTACTAAGAGCATGGCAAAAACTATAGAGGAAACACAACGAAGACGCGAAAGGCAAATTGCACATAATGAGGACAATGGAATTATACCTCAAACGGTTAGGAAGAGTAAAGCAGAAATTTTTAAACAAACATCTGTAATTGACACTTTGGGAAAAAGCGATGAGAATGCGTATCAATTCCATGATTCACCATCAATAGCTGCTGATCCAATAATCCATACAATGGATAAAGAGTCTTTGAAAAAACTGATCCATAAAACAGAGAAGGAAATGCACAAAGCTGCAAAGCAACTCGAGTTTATGGAGGCTGCGCGACTAAGAGATGAATTAGAAGAGCTTAAATTAAAGCTTACTGACTAGAAATTATTCTTGAATAATTATTTCATCACCAATTACTGCTCCAATATTATAAAATCCCGCCACACCTCTGCCAGAATGCGACCCTAGCATGAACATATTGGATTGTATATTAACGGGTGGGGTTGCAAATAATCCACCATTATTGGCTTGATTCTGAATAATCTGAAACCAATAGAATGTTTCGCGATTGATAGAATATACTTCAATTCTTACTTTTTCATTTTGGCGATATGGTCTTCTAAACTGATTATTTCGATTAAAACGAACTGGATAAATAAAATAATCTCCATCCTGGCCGTTTGAATTGTTACCCATATCCTGTGATAGATTTAGATTATTAAACCTACTGTTTTGGGTATCGTTTCGGTAAAGTTTGATCCAATAGAAGTCCCCTAATCCAGGTCTATCTTTTGCAAAAAACTCAATGTATTTACCTGAGTCGATAAATGGAGGTCCATTACCCTCAACTGGTAGAGTTCGGATACTATCAATTTTATCAACTGTGGGATTTAATCTCGAAATGCCTATTACTGTATCACCGCCTTGAATTATAAGTAAAGCGTAATTTTTTCCAACCTGAAGTGTATCACCTGTGGAAGGGTTAGGATCCCACTCGTAGTATCCATCTTCTTTGTAAATAAAATTGAATAACTTAAAGCTACCAGTATCTGCTAAAACTACCTGAGCATCCGATATAGGGGGTTCTGTTTTGGATGAATCGAAATACGGAATACTTTCTGTTAAACGAACTCGTTGAGTTCTGATGGCATTATCAATAAATGCATCTACGACAATTTTCTTCTGTTTTTGTTCAATTTGAACATCAATAATGTCCTCGCATGAAGCAAAGAAAATCCATCCGAAAATTAACGATATACCTAATATTGAGTTTCTTTTCATGATTAATTCCATTTAAAATTATAAGAAATAGCAGGAACGATGCTTCCAATTACACTAAACTGAATTGCCTTATTTTGACCCGTGTTTTCATAATCGGTATC
>JAURFW010000083.1 GCA_030834125.1 Bacteroidota bacterium
ACAAATTGTCGCATTTTTATCCAAAAGGTGTAAATGCGTATGCATTTTCCTATGATTCAAGTGTGGAAATTCTCGACAAGCTTTGGGTCGACCTTCATAAACAGAGCAGTAGTTATCTTTACCTAGGAAAGGACAAGGTGATTGTTTCATGGCATAGGTGCCATCATCATCTAAAAATAGAAATTTCTCTATTAATTCTCCGGGCTTAATTCCAAGGTGTTTCGACAATCGATCAACATCCTTTTCAAAAATCATAGGAGAGGTCGTTTTACAACAATTCGCACAAGTTAAACAGTCTATATTTTCGAATGCCTCATTATGCCAATCCAAAAATAAATTATCAAGGTTATTGGGTGGATTCTTCTTTAACTTATTTATTCTTCGTTTAAAGTTGTTCCTTAAAGGTTTATATATCTCCTTTAAGTGTTTCATTACAGCGAATTATATTTTCTTAATTGTTTTATAAAAATATCAAAATCTTTGGGATAATCAGCCTTGACAATGATATCACTACCGTCTATATCTTTGAATTCTAATTGGTAAGCGTGTAGAGCAAACCTATCAATTAGTGGTTTGTCATCACCTTTAAATTTGAGTTTTATTTGTTTAAACATGGGTAATTTACTACCATATTTAATATCACCTGAAATACATGCTTTTTGAGAGGCTAAATGAACCCTTATTTGATGCAGTCTTCCAGTGTAAGGTCTGCATTCCATCAATGTATAAAATCTGAAAATTTCGATAGTATTGAATAAAGTTAATGCGGTTTTACCGAAATTTTTATCAATTTTTATATTGTTTAACTTTTCTGTATTTATTGGTAGATTAACTTCCATGTTTTCCCAATTAATTTGGGAATCTACTACAGCATGATATATTTTTTTGATGCTTCTTTTTTCAAATTGAATGGATATATGTCTGTGTGTTTCTTGGTTTTTAGCAATTAATAAGACTCCGGAGGTTTCTCTGTCAATTCTGTGACACAATATGGGATCTGAATAACGATCTTTCGCCCATTCAATTACTGGTTGTTGAGTTTGTTTTCCTCTTTCGGCAATGCTAGGTACAAAAGCAGGTTTGTGAATTGCTAACCAGTTATTGGTTTCCTTTAGAATTTTTATTTTTTCAACCTTAGTCATTCAACATCTTCAAACGGAATTCCGTGAGTACTCTCTTCGTTTGTAAAGGAAAATCACCATCCATCATCCAATTGTAATAAGAGGGCTCTCTGCTAAGTATCTCAGAAACAGGTCTTCCTTTATGTTTGCCAAAATTGAAAACGGGGATTTTAGCATCGTTATAAATAAATCTTCCTGCTAAATCCACATTGTTTCCTTGACCACTTATTTCATGCAACCCTTTGATATCATTAGGTAATTGTTCATATTTTTCAATTTGAGCTTGAAGTACTTGCCATGTTGCAATGGTGTCCGCTTCAGCCGAATGAGCATTTTCTAATGATTTGTCACAATAGTATTTATAAGCAGCAGTTAGATTTCTCGGTTCCATTTTATGAAAAATACGCTGAACGTCAATGAATTTTCTATTATTTGTTTCAAAATTAAAATCAGCTCGATAAAACTCTTCTACTAATAAGGGGAAATCAAATTTGTTCGAATTGAATCCACCAAAATCACAGAGTTCTAAAAATGAGTTTAGTTCTGTTGCGAGTTGCTTAAAACTCGGTTTATCAGCCACATCTTTATCGTAAATTCCATGAATATCAGATGCTTCTTTTGGAATTGGTATTTGTGGATTAACCCTGTAGGTTCTCAACTCTTCTGTTCCGTTTGGGAATACTTTTAATAAAGAAATTTCCACAATTCGATCTCTATTAATATTTGTGCCTGTTGTTTCAAGGTCGAAGATAACTAGTGGTCTTGTTAATTGTATGGGCATATTATTTGTTTTTTAATAGATCAGGACGACGTTCTTCTGTACGAGTAATGGATTGTTCAAGTCTCCATTCTGCAATTTTTCTGTGATTTCCAGATAGTAATATATTTGGGACATCTGTTCCTTTAAACGACTCTGGACGTGTGTATAAGGGGGGGGCCAAAAGGTTATCTTGAAAAGAATCGCTCAATGCTGATTCTTCGTTACCAATAACCCCAGGTATTAATCTTACTATAGCGTCAGTCATTGCGGCCGCGGCAATTTCTCCACCACTCAATACAAAATCTCCAATGGAGATTTCTTTTGTAACATAAATATCTCGAATTCTTTGATCTATTCCTTTATAATGCCCGCAAATAATAATTAAATTTTTGTTTAAAGATAAACTATTTGCGGTTTGTTGATTGAATTTCTCTCCGTCTGGAGTGGTATAGATTATTTCATCATATTCTCTTTCCTGTTTTAATTTTTCAATGCAATTTGCAAGGGGTTCAGCCATTAATACCATACCGGCTCCACCGCCAAAAGGGTAATCATCGATTTGACGATATTTCCCTATACCATAATTATGTAGGTTGTGAATTTTAAGAGATAATAAATTTTTTTCT
>JAURFW010000007.1 GCA_030834125.1 Bacteroidota bacterium
GAATCCGATTTAAATAAAGGAATATATTTTGAAAGTAATATTCCACAAGGTTTTGGAGTAGGTTCTTCGGGTGCCTTAGTTGCGGGCCTTTATGCAAAATATGCTTTAAATCCTATAACGGCAGATGATATCATGTTCGATGATAATCTTATTGAGTTAAAGCTGATTTTATCAGAAATGGAGAGCTATTTTCACGGCAAAAGTTCAGGGTTAGATCCACTTATCTGTTATTTAAATTTACCAATTTTAATTAAAGGTAAAGGAGATTTAGATACTGTAGGTATGCCTGTTCAGAACATAGAAGGAAAAGGGGGAATTTTTCTTATAAACTCCGGTACTCCTGGAAAAACTAAAGGTATGGTTGAGATTTTCCTGGAACGTCTGAAAGAAGAAGGTTTCAGAAACATGGTTCGCACGGAATTAAAAAAATATAACGATAATGCGGTTAAGCATTTTCTTAAAGGGGAAACCAAGCCGTTGATTGAAAATGTTAAAGGAATTTCTCAGTTGTTTCTTAGTAATTTTCAACCTATGATTCCCAAGAAATTTGAAGAAATTTGGAAAAAAGGCCTTGAAACTAATGCCTATTACTTAAAGTTGTGCGGTAGCGGTGGCGGAGGTTTTCTACTTGGTTTTGCGGAAGATATAGACAAAGCAAGAGCCATGCTTAGTGAATATGAATTGCAGGTGATTTACAAAATTTAGTATGTCTCTTAAGCGAAGAAATCATACTATTCGTTTTCTATATTTTCTTGGCGTAATACGTTGGTATAATATCCTGTTAATTGCATTATCTCAAGTAATATTATCTGCATATTTACATCAATTTTTATATGCGAAGATTTCCAAGAAGTTGGCCCTTTGGAATTTCTTAACAGACTCTACTCTGTTTGTAATGATATTGGCTTCTGCATTTTCAATATCTGCCGCTTTTATTATTAATTACTTCTATGACCGAGATAAAGACTGGTTCAATCGATCTAGGCTAAATATTATGGCTAGAGCCGTTGGTACAAAACACCTTGCAAATTTGTATATATTGTTCAATATTCTAGGTTTATTTTTTGCTAGCCTCGCATCCTTCAAGATATTTATTTACTTTCTTGGTTTTCAATTTGTTGCTTGGTTTTATTCTCATAAAATTCAAAAAATACCATTTCTCCGTGAATTCACTTCTTCAATTTTAACATTGGCACCAATTATCGCAGTTTGGATACACTTAGGTATGCCGTCTTCTTCAATGTGGGTGTTCTTCATTACGGCATTTTTAATTATCTTAACCAAAGATTTATTAAAGGATATTGGCGGGAATAGAGGAAATATTTTATTTGGCTATAAAACCGTAACTGTAATAGCCGGAAATAAGGGAACCAGATTTTTTAATCTCACGGCTACTTTGTTCGTGCTATTATTCTTTATTTGGACTTATTCCCATTGGAATTATCCTGATATAGACGTAATTCATTTGTCATTTGTGAGTATAACAGCAATTCTAATCAATAACTCCATACATGTTTATTTCGGGGAGCGTTTTCTGAAAAATGCTACTCGAATACAAAAAACCATATTGTTGTTTCATATTTGGGGACTTGTTTTAATTATTGCATATCGATATTACTTTGAAGTTATTTCTTTCTTGCGGGTTTGATTTCGTAAATTCGAATTCGAGATTTTAAGTTGTGTCCGAAAGAATAACACTATTTGCTGAGGTAGTATTACCCATCCCACTTCCACGAGTATATACATATAGAATTCCGTATGAATGGAATGACGATATTGTAGTGGGAATGCGTGTGATTGTTCCCTTTGGTTCTAAAAGGTTGTATTCAGGAATTATTTGGAGTATCTCTGAGACCCCGCCAGAAGGGTATCAAGCAAATTATGTTATTGAAATTTTAGATGATGGCCCCATTGTTACCATGCAACAAATGGAATTTTGGAAATGGATTTCAACTTATTATATGTGCTTTTTAGGAGATGTAATGACCGTGGCACTTCCTTCAGGTTACAGAGTTCAATCAACCACTCAGGTATTGCTTCATGAGAATTGTAATATTGATGAATTAGAAGAAATTGAATTTGATAAGAGAGAAAAGGAGATTGTAGACTGCATCATTGCTGAAAAAGTGACTTCAGTGGAGAAGTTGCAGCAAATTATTAATCAAAAAAATATCCTAAAATATATTAAATCACTATACATCAAAGGGGTGATTTCAATGTATGAGGATGTAAAAGAGAACTATAAACCTAAAATTGTAGAATACGTTTCGTTAACTTCAATTTGGCAAATTAATGAAAGTGCCAATGAAATGTTGGATTCAGTAGAGCGCAAATCCCCAAAGCAATTTGAAGTTTTAATGCGTCTTTTAGGCTCAAACACTAGGCAAGTTGAGTTAAAGCCCTTTTTATCACAAAATAATATTAACAGAACGGTTGTAAAAGCTCTTGAAAAAAAAGAATGGCTGAAAATTGAGAAAATTAAAGAGCGGCATTTAACTGTGGAATATGGATCTCATAAGGAGATTGAATTTACTTCGCACCAAAAAATAGCAATTGACGAAGTACAAAGTGCTTTTTTAAAGCATCAACAGGTTTTGCTGCATGGCGAAACGGGTTCGGGTAAAACTATTATCTATTTGGAGTTTGTAAAAAAAACTTTATTAGAGGGAAAACAAGTTCTTTATTTGGTGCCCGAAGTTGCACTTACTGAAAATCTCGTAGAAAGGATAAGGAATGCGATTGAGACGGAAATAGGGGTGTGGCATCACTACTATTCACAGCATGAGCGAACAGAATTGTATCAAATGGTTAAGAATTTAGAAGTACAGTTCATAATTGGAACTCGTACTTCAATTTTTCTTCCGTTCGCAGAATTGGGTTTAGTGGTTATTGATGAAGAACATGAATCCTCCTTTAAACAGTTTGAGAAACGTCCACTGTTTAATGGTCGAGATGCTGCATTGTATTTAGCTCGTCAATGGGATGCAAAGGTATTGCTAGGTAGCGCTACTCCAAGCTATGAATTAATGAATCGATGCGATAGCGAGCAGATGGGGTATGTTAAACTTTCTCAGCGTTTTGATGACAGAAAACCTTGTGAATGGGAGTTGTTAAATCTTAAAGAATTAAAGTCTCAGAATCGGTATGATGGAATATTTTCAGACCCAGCTAAAGAGGAAATTAAAAATGCCATCAATCAAAGAAAAAAGGTAATAGTTTATCATAACAGGAAGGGATACTCGCCATATTACCAATGTAATTTGTGTGGCTACGTGACCCAATGTCAGCATTGCGATATTGCTTTAACATATTACAAAAGTTCAAATAAACAGCGTTGTAATTATTGCGGATTTAATCAAAATATACCTCCCGTTTGCCCAGGTTGTGGTGGAAATCATTTTGAACTTAAGGGTACGGGTACTGAAAAAATTGTTGAGGAATTACAGCTTCAATTCCCAGAAGCATTGATTGCTCGATTTGATCAGCAAAGTATTAGAAAACGAAAAGATTTTCAGCAAATATTGAACGACTTTAATTTTGGTAAAACTAATATCTTAGTTGGAACTCAATTACTATCTAAAGGAATAGACTTTAATGATATTCCGTTAATCGTTGTACCGGAAGCCGATATGTCGTTAAATATTCCCGACTTTAGATCACAAGAAAAGGCATTTCAGCAGTTTTATCAGTTGTCGGGAAGGGCAGGTCGTGGCAATAATCAAGGTAAAATAATAATTCAAACCTACAGGACTCAACATCCACTTTTTCTTGCCTTGATAAATTCTGAATATGAAGAATTAAGACAATCTGAACTTGATTCAAGAAATGAATTCTATTATCCACCATATGGAAGATTAATTGAAATTTCTGTGCGCCATAAAGATGAAGGGGTAACCGCACAGGCTGCTATGATCCTAAATAATTTATTGCGAATTCATGTAAACGATTATTTATTGGGACCAAATGTGCCTAATGTGTCTCGAGTTAAAGGAATGTATATTCAACAATTTCTGTTGAAATTACCCAATTCAATAGGTAAGTTGAGTCAAATAAAGCAGTATTTACATAACTGCAAGCAACAGTTAGTAAATGAATCTGGAATGAATGGTGTTTGGGTAGATTTTAATGTAGACCCAAACTAATGTCATACTTTTACTAAAATTAATTTATTTAAATTTGAAACATGCAAAGGGAAGTTTTGGAAAAGAATACTGAAGTCGTGGACTTCTTGCCATTAAATGGTACTCATCATATTGAGTTTTACGTAGGAAATGCGAAACAAAGTGCCTATTACTATCAGCAAGCATGGGGCTATAAATTAGTGGCATATTCAGGACCAGAAACTGGAGTAAGAGACCGCGCGAGCTATGTGTTGGAGCAGCAAAAAATCAGATTAGTATTAACGACATCACTTGTTGAAGGTTCTGAAATTAGTGATCACCATAAAAAGCATGGAGATGGTGTTAAGTTTTTATCTTTATGGGTTGATGATGCTACCAAAAGTTTTGAAGAAACTGTAAAAAGAGGTGCTAAACCATACATGGAGCCAACAAAAATTGAAGATCAGAATGGTTATGTAATTGTTTCTGCCATTCATACTTATGGTGAAACTATTCATAAATTCATTGAGCGTAAAAATTATAATGGTCCCTTTTTACCTGGCTTTGCAAAACCAGCATTTGCAATGGATGTTAAGCCTGTTGGTCTTAGATATGTAGATCATTGTGTAGGTAATGTGGGATGGGGTGAGATGAATACTTGGGTTAAGTTTTATGAAGATGTTATGGGCTTCAAATTATTACTTACTTTCGACGATAAAGATATAAGCACAGAGTATTCCGCGTTGATGTCGAAGGTGGTGAGCAATGGTAATGGTTATATCAAGTTCCCAATTAATGAGCCAGCCGAAGGAAAGAAGAAGTCTCAGATTGAAGAATATATTGATTTTTACAATGGATCTGGGGTTCAGCATATTGCAATTGAGGTTGAAAATATTATTGAAACAGTAGGGGAATTGAGAAATAGAGGTATAGAATTTTTATATGTTCCAGATACCTACTACGATGATGTTTTAGATAGAGTTGGAGAGATTGAAGAAAATCTTGAAGATCTTAAGAGACTTAATATTTTGGTTGATAGAGATCCCGACGGATATTTACTTCAGATCTTTACCAAGCCTGTAGAAGATAGACCGACTTTATTCTATGAAATCATTCAAAGAAAAGGAGCACAAAGCTTTGGTAAAGGAAATTTCAAAGCTCTATTCGAAAGTATAGAAAGAGAGCAAGAAATTAGAGGTAATTTGTAATCGAAATTGAAAATAATATTAAAAACGGGAGGATATACCCTCCCATTTTTATTTCTCCCACTGAGACTCTACAAAGCTCATCAACTCTTGTATGTATCTAGCTGAAAAGTCAAGTTTAACTCCGGCTTCTTCATAAATCTCTGGAATAGACTTCATATAGCCCAACTTCATAAAGTTCTTGTATTGATCTAATGCCAATTGCGGATTATCACCAGTCATATAATTTTTCCAAATTCCAATTGCACCCAATTGTGCAATTCCGTATTCTATGTAATAAAAAGGAACTTCAAATAAATGCAACTGTCTGTGCCACGTGTAATCCAACGCACTTTCTATTCCCGTATAATTAACCATTCCAGTTCCAAAACGCTGCTGTAACGATTTCCAATATTCTCTTCTTTCATCTCTTGTGTGGGTTGGATTTTCATAAATCCAATGTTGGAATGCATCAATAGTTGCAATCCATGGTAAAGTGCTAATTACGCCTTCTAATTGCTCAGCAAGTGCTCTTTTCAAATCATCCCCCGAGAAAAACTCGTCCCATGCAGACATGCTCAATAATTCCATGCTCATAGATGCAAGTTCGGCAACTTCACTTGGTGTGTCTTTAAATGCATTTAAAGGCAATGGGGCCATTTGGAAACTGTGAATGGCATGACCTGCCTCGTGTAATAGAGTTTCTACATCACGCAAGTTACTAGTAGCGTTCATAAATATGAAGGGCATATTGGTCTGTGCTAATGGATAATTATATCCCCCTGGAGCTTTTCCAATTCTTGAATCAAGATCAAGTAATGAGTTTGACTCCATGGTTCTCAAGCAATCCCCAAAAAATGGATCCAACCTATCCAAAACCTTGATAGATTTAGCAAGTAAATCGGCGCCGTTTTCAAAGGGATGCAATGCTTCACGACCCAATGGATCAACTGCGGTATCCCATGGCTTTAAATCGTGTCCCATCAATTCTCGTCTGTGCTGCATGACCTTCTTCTGAATCGGAACTACGAATTTTTCTATCGAATTATGAAATTCTTTACAGTCTTCAACGTTGTAATCAAATCGTCCAAGACTCACAAATTTATAGTCTCTGTAATTTTCAAAACCTGCATTAACAGCCATCTCATGGCGCTTTGCAACCATTTTGTCAAAGATGTCTTCTAAGGCGTCAACATCTTTTTTACGACGTTCCCAAATTAAGTTCCAAATTTTCTCTCTATTTACGCGGTTTGGTGTGAGCAATATATTTGAAGCGCGCTGAAGTGTAATTGTTTCGCCTTCCCAAACAATAGTTTGCTTTCCCTGAATGGCTGAATATTCACTTGCTAATGTACTTAGTTCAGATTGGATACTGATGTTTTTCTCTCTGAATAAATCTACCGCACTGCGCAATGACCTCAAATAAATAAAGTAAGCCTGATTATCCTCAAAAGATTTGCTGAATTTTGTATCAACGATTTTTATATTCAATTGATCCTCAATAGGAGCAACTTTAGGTTGAATCTCTTGCACAAATTCCAAGTATGATTTTTCAATCTCTTGGTCTTGAGTGTTACAAGTCATTTTAATGTATCTCCAAGCCATTTCCTCAGAAACAGCGCTTTCCAAACGACTTACATCTTGGAAAAAAACTTCTAAATCTTCGTTAGAAGAAATTTCAATATCTAGAAGATTTTGGAAATAGGATATAATAATGTCAGCATTCTTAGTATTAAGAATGTCCGGTAAAATAGATTTCATGAATATTAGCTTCCCATTTTTCTTGGAGCAGAAGGTTTACTCTTCGCTCCAGAAACAGTTTTTGCTTGTTTTGTATTCTTTGCGGCTGTTATTTTCTTTGGTTTCTCCTCAGATTTAGCCGTTTTTACATCTCCACCCTCTACAACTTCCTCATCTACTGCGTCAAAATCAAGAGTATCTTTTAATAAGTGATACCAACTGATTAGTTTATTTATATCAGACGGATAAACTCTTTCTCTGTCAAACTTTGGTAATACGCTACCCAAGAAATCGCGAGCCGCATCGTTATCAATTTTAGCAACTGGAATGGCATTTCCAGCTTCCTCATGACTTTTTATGTTTTTTAATACTTCTAATAATTTTACTTCACCTTCTTCCTCATAGATAGAGATGTCAGATAAAATACTAACTTTTTGTCTTAGGTTAGTAGAAAACTTCTTACCATCTGCAAGTGATTCTAAAATCAAGCCGTTTTTATTCTGGCCAAGAATTTTATGTATACCAGGCAATCCGGATACAGAGACTACATCTTTCAATTCCATAGAGTCGCAAATTTCAAGAAACCTAGCAACTTTAACAAATGTAAGTTTATCCCTTGTAGTATTTTCTTGTTTGAACCTTTTGAAAAATCCTTAATAATATAGCTTTAGCCATATTTTCATCGGTATCTCCACCCATCTGTTGTACGAATTTATACTGTTTAGACGTTAGGTCAACGCGGTACACGATTTTCATCCACTTTGAGTGATGTTCTGAACGTATTTTTTGAACGAAATTAGTAAGCTCGGTTAAAAAATCTTCAAGCTTAAGATATGAATCCTTATCAAACGTAAATCCACCTAGCCCGAGATCCTTTTCTATTTGAAATTTCACATCCTCCAAATACAAATTTCCTTTTATCATAGTATCGAAAAGAGTTATGTCGGCCCCATTTTCTGTCATATTGCGAAGTTAGTATTTTCCTCTAGTGTTTAAATTGTAATACTTATTTTTGCTTTTATGATAGTTGTCACTGGCGCATTTGGTTTTATTGGTTCTGCGTTATTAGCGGAACTTCAAAATATAGGTTACGGTAGCCTGGTTGCAGTTGACGACTTTTCAGTTGAAAGTAAGAAATACACTTTAGAAAACATAAAAACCCTTCTCCGTATTAATCGTGAAGACTTTCACTTTTGGTTAGAAAAAAATCAAAAAGAGGTACAAATAGTTTTTCATATTGGTGCTAGAACGCGAACTGATGAGTTTAATTGGGATAATTTAAATCTTCTTAATGTTCACTACACAAAAAAGATTTGGCAGTTATGCACTGATTATTCTATTCCACTGATTTACGCATCTTCCGCAGCAACTTATGGAGATGGGAAATTAGGATTTTCCGATAAACATGAGATGATATCAGGACTAAAGCCGTTAAATCCATATGGAGAGAGTAAACAGCAGATTGATGAGTGGATTTTACAACAATCCAAAACACCACCATTTTGGGCTGGTTTTAAATTTTTTAATGTCTTCGGGCCAAATGAATATCATAAAGGGCGCATGGCCAGTGTTGTTTTTCATGCATTTAATCAAATCAACGAAACAAAAAAAGTAAAGCTATTTAAAAGTTATAATTCTAAATATACAGATGGTGGTCAATTAAGAGACTTCGTTTATATTAAAGATGTAGTTTCTGTATTGATTTACTTCATGGAGAATAGGAAACACAGTGGAATATATAATTTAGGCTCTGGTACTGCTCGTACATTTGAGGAGCTAGCGGAAGGAGTTTTTAAAGCACTAAATATTCCTTCTAATATTGAATTTATAGACATGCCTGAAGACATTAGAGAGAATTATCAATATTACACTAAGGCGGAAATGGAAAAAATTATTGCCGCAGGATATACAAGAGCTTTTTGGTCTTTCAAACAGGCGATTTATGATTACGTAATTAACTATCTAATTAAAAGAGAGAGATATTGAATACAAAACAGAAAATAGCATGGATAATTACAATTTTGGGAATTGTATTTATTTCAGTTGGGTATTATGCCGAGGAGAAAAGTGCATCAATTGATTACAATAAAAAGCTACAAGATTTTATACATCATTCTGAAATAGAAGTTAGTAAAAAGGATAGTCTACTTTATGAATTTGGTCAAGATGGTCTTTACTTGCATAGCGAAGTCGAGTTAGATTCATTTTCTAAATTTACCAATCTCCAAATAATTGTATCGCATGAGAATAAGCCTAAGTTTTGGACAACAAATGATTACGCTGTTAAGCCTCAGTTCCAAAATGATTTTTCAGTAATTGACCAAAATGGTGTTTACTTGGCTGTTTGGAATAGGATCGAAGGAGATTATATATATAGTTTTATTTATAATATTTTTGGGCTTAACGCTGCATTCCAAAGGTCAAATACCGAAAATGAAAAAAAGAAATTCAATGTTTTTCTTTCTGGAAGTGAATTCTCGGATGCGCAAAGGATAAAGTTTTATGGTAAATGGATTCCTAAGGAGAAAGAAAATTACTTTTTGCAGGCTAATATTGGGCAAGAAGACTCAAGTTATTTAGGATGTTTATCCGTCTTTTTAGGGTTCATTTTTATTTTTTTAGGTGTTTATCTGATTCGTGTGTTCAGAACTTCATGGATTTGGGGGATTATCAATAATTTTATCCTAATTTTCTTCATATACTTGATTTCAACTTCTCAATTTTTACGAGAATCATTAAACAAATTTGAATTTACTGAATTTTTAATTGGAGAGAGCTTTAATTTTTCAATTTTAGGTCTGCTTCTTGCTGCATTTTCCCTTTTTAGTATAACACGTATTTGCATTAAAGGTATTCCAAAAATTGATTTTTCAAAGCTCAAGAATGGGGAAAAAATAATGGCATTTTTTCTGGCATTTGCTGGTTTCTCCATTTTTGCAATCGATTTTTTTGGAATATGTTTAATAACCGAAACAGGGCTAATTAATTTTGATCCTTTGGAGATTTTGGTGCTTGATATTAATAGTCTTTTGTTTGGTATTTCATTAATTTTAATTGCGGCTGCGGCACTTACCCTTTTAAGAAAAAGTACAGAGGTTAACCAAGTGCACTGGACTTGGAAATCATCTCCCTTGGTATTGATTCTCATCCTCATTTTTTTGATTAAAGGACATAATCTAGGAATTTATATTTTCGCAATTTTTGGAATTATATGGATATTAGTTAATTCATATCTGAAAACAAATAAAATCTTTACGAAGTGGTTCACTAATATAGTATTACCGACTCTTTTATTTGCTGCATTTTTTCACTTTCAACTAGAACATCAAGATAAAAAAAGACGTGAAGAATTAACAAGTTTCTTGAATGTTCAATATGATAATAATGTGAATGAATTACTGTTGGAAGCCGATATGGCCTTGAAATCTGATTTGATTTCATTGCATATTGCAACAGAGACCAAAGGTGGAAAACCACTTTTAGAAAGTAGTTTAAGACAAAATTATTTCACTACATTAAATGAGTTATTTGAGATATCTATTTTTGATTTTGATTCTAAGGGTAGAAATCTACACCAAGATAATGAAGTAGACTATCAAACATTAAATTCTATTTATTTCGATGATGGTGGACTACAAATTACGGAAAGATTCTTTTTACTGAGCAATAAAAGACTTCGTGGTTCTTATATTGGTAAGTTCGATTTGACCTTGGATTCTAATCTTTTGGCACATTATTTTATTGTATTATCCCCTAATTATTCTAATACTCGCGTACGTTTAGGCGAAGTGCTTCAACCGAGTAAAATATTTGATTATATAAATAGATTTGGCTATTCATATGCTATTTACAATCAAAATAAATTATCGAAGCGCGCCGGAAAATATGATTATGCAACTTTTTTAGATTGGGAAAAGCTCGATCAAGATGGAGATGGATATTATTTATCTGATGATGTAGAGCATATTATTAGATATGATGCTTTCAATAATATAATTGTGGTATCACAGCCTCTGAATGGGATTATAAATTACCTTCAAAGATTTACTCTTTACGTTCTTGGTGTATTTTTTATTGCTTTTGTTTTTTATTGGTTGATATGGGTTAGGAATAAATTTCTGAAGGATCTACTTAATGCTAAAATCAACCTTTCAGAAAACCCATTATTCCCGAGCGAAACGGGAATAGAAAGTTGGTTTATTAGTAGAAGATTACAATTGTACATTTCATGGCTGATTCTCTCAATATTTATACTAGTAGTAATTTTAACTTTTAACTTTTTTACCAATTATCATAGTCAAAAACAGTCTAATGAGCTTACTTCAAAAGCAGTAAATCTTGCTAATAAAATATCCGGTCAATTAGATTTAGATCAATTAAAGAATAAATACGAGGTCGGGTTATTATATGACCTTGCGGAATCTGTAGGTGTAGATATAAATATTTTTGATAAGTATGGAGAATTAATAATGTCTACAAATCCTAGGATATTTAAGGAAAAATTCAAGTCTACTTTGATGAATCCATTTCCATTTGGAAAATTTGCAAATAATGAGTCTTCGATAATCCTTACAAATGAAAAGATATCTGATTTGAACTATTTATCGGCATATACCGTAATTGCAGATAATAATTTAGATGTAAGAGGGTTTCTGAATATACCGTATTATTCAAATCGCCAAGATCTATATAGAGATGTATCATCATTTTTAGTAACGGTTATTAATGTGTTTGCGATTTTATTTGCAATTACATTAATCCTAACCCATGTAATCGCAAGAAAAATCACTTCTCCACTCATTCTTATCCGTGAAAAACTATCTCAAATGCAGTTGGGAGAGAAGAATCAAGAATTAGACTGGAATAGGATGGATGAAGTAGGATTGTTAGTGAAGGAATATAACAACATGGTTCAGCAATTGAGTGAGAGTTTAAACAGACTTTCAGAAGCTGAACGCCAGGGAGCTTGGAGAGAAATGGCAAAACAAGTGGCCCATGAAATAAAGAACCCATTAACGCCCATGCGCCTATCATTACAACATCTACAATTTGCAATGTCTCGGGGCGATGAAAATATCCAAGAAAAGATGAAAAATACCATTGATCTAATGATTCGACAAATTGATTCATTGAGTTCAATGGCGGAAGAATTTAGCACTTTTGCAAAAATGCCTGAACCCAAACTTCAAGAAGTAAACTTGAACTTAATAGTTTCAGAAGCTGTTCAACTAATTCAAACTGAAACAGGACAAGAATTTGCGTGTGATTTACATCTAAATCAACCTGTCATTTCTGCTGATCCTCATCAATTAGGCAGAATATTTACAAATTTATTGAAGAACGCAATCCAGGCTATTCCTGAAAAGCGTATACCAAAGATTTCAGTAAAAATATTATTAATTGGTAATAATACTATTCAAGTTCAGGTTGAAGACAATGGTAAGGGTATTGAAAGGAATCTTCATAATAAAATTTTCAGCCCAAACTTTAGTACAAAGACCAGTGGTATGGGATTGGGATTAGCAATAACAAAGAAAATCATTGAACAATTTGGGGGGAGGATATATTTCGAAACAAAATTGAATGAAGGAACTATATTCTTTGTAGAATTTCCATTACTCAAAATGGGACAATAACTTTTCTAAACCGGTTCTGTAAATAGGGGAGTTACGAAACTGTTTTTTAAATTGACTTTTGGTGAATTTTTCCCAATCAGATTTTCCCCAATTTCTAATGTTAGTATGTTTGTTGAAATTTGGCTCATTATGAGGGGTAGAGAATTTATTCCATGGGCATACATCTTGGCAAATATCACAACCAAATACCCATCCTTTGGAAGTTTTAATGTCAGCTACATTAAAATTATTTTTTGATTCGATGGTGTTATGCGAAATGCATTTATTTGAATCAATTACACCATCTTGAATAATGGCATTTGTAGGGCAGGCATCGATACATGCTGTGCAATTTCCGCAATGGGAGGAACCTATATGAGGAGTTGGGTTCAATTCTAAATCCAATAAAATTTCACTGATAAAAAAGAAACTTCCTTCTTTTTTTCTTAGCAGTAACGAGTTTTTACCTACCCAACCCATTCCGGCAATTTCTGCCCATTGTCTTTCCATAATTGGCGCAGAATCTACAAAACACCTTCCTGATACTTCTGTCCTGGACTCTTGTATAAAGGATAGTATTTTCAGTAATTTTCGTTTTATTACTCTATGGTAATCTTCTCCCCAAGCATATTTGGCAATTCTTTGATTTTCTGGAATCACCTCTTGAGGATAATAATTATGAATTAATACTATTATTGTTTTTGCATTTGGGAGTAATAGGGAAGGATTCAGACGTTCTTCTATATGTCGCTCCATAAAACTCATTTCGCCTTGGAATTTATTTTCTATCCAATTTTTATAACTCTCTTCATATTCATTGAGTCGACGAACTTTTGCAAATCCTACATCAAGGAATCCTAATTCAAGGGCTTTATTTTTTATGAGTGTTTCCACTCAATTAGAATAATGTATTTCGGTTGTGTGGTAATTTCCCAAGATGCTTGAATGCCAATTGTGTTGCCTCTCTTCCTCTTGCTGTACGTTGAAGATATCCTTCCTGAATAAGAAAGGGTTCGTATACCTCTTCAATTGTTCCAGGTTCTTCTCCTACGGCTGTGGCTATTGTGTTTAAACCAACTGGTCCGCCTTTGAATTTTTCAATAATAGTACTTAGAATTCGGTTATCCATTTCATCTAATCCATTAGCATCTACATTTAAAGCTTTAAGTGCGAACTCAGAAATATTTAGAGTAATAGTTCCATCTCCCTTTATTTGAGCGAAATCACGCGTTCTTCTAAGTAAGGCATTAGCAATTCTTGGAGTCCCTCTGCTTCTTCTTGCAATCTCGAAAGCAGCTTCTTCTTTAATCGGAGTTGTTAGAATACGAGATGATCTTTTAATAATTTTAGATAAAACTTCAGCTGTGTAATATTCTAATCTGCAGTTAATTCCAAACCTAGCTCTTAACGGTGCGGTTAATAGTCCAGACCTTGTAGTCGCACCTATGAGTGTAAATGGTTGTAGTTCGATTTGAACACTACGTGCATTAGGTCCAGTATCTATCATTATATCAATTCGATAATCTTCCATCGCCGAATATAAATACTCTTCAATTACCGGACTCAAACGATGAATCTCATCTATAAATAATACATCCCCTTTATTAAGATTTGTTAATAGCCCAGCCAGGTCCCCCGGCTTTTCTAATACAGGACCGCTAGTGATTTTCATACTGCTACCCATTGAGTTTGCCACAATATGACTTAATGTGGTTTTTCCTAATCCTGGGGGTCCGTGCAATAAAATATGGTCTAGGGCTTCGTCTCTTAATTTTGCAGCTTGTACAAATATTTGAAGGTTTTCTAAAATACTTTCTTGTCCTGAAAAATCCCCAAATTCAATAGGACGTAATGCTTTTTCAATGTCCTTTTCGGCATTAGAAAGTGAGTCGCTTTTTGGATCTAAATGAGGATTCATGTTTTCAATGTACTAAACTACGTAGATGTTTTTCTAACGATTGGCTCACCTGATGTAAAGGAGGTCTAACAAATGTATGGCATAACTCCATTTCATTCAACATGGTTTTAATTCCACCTGGACTACCTTCGGCAAAAATATCTATGCACGTATTTAAGTGCTTGTAATGCAATTCTCGACTCATAGTTGGATCTGAAGATGCCAATTTTACCATCTTGCTAAAATCTTCTGGAATCGCATGGCTTACCACTGAAATTACGCCGTGTGCGCCAAGCGTGAGCATGGGAAATGTTAATGAATCATCACCACTATATATTTTAAAACCATCAGGAGCATTTTTTATTATATTCATGATTTGCTCCATATTGCCAGATGCCTCTTTAGTGGCACAAATATTTGGGTGCTCAGCCAATGTCAACTGAGTGTTTGCTGTCATATTTATTCCCGTTCTTCCAGGAACATTGTAAAGAATAATCGGTAATGGGGCCGCATCTGCTATTGCCTGATAATGGGCAATGATCCCAGCTTGGTTTGGTTTGTTGTAGTATGGGCAAACAGATAAAATCTGTGTAAACGGACTGAAATCTGTTTGTTGAATAGCCTCAATGACACCAGCAGTGTGGTTTCCGCCAATACCAATTATTAATTCTAAGCCTGACTTGAGCCCAACAATAAAATCTGTAATTTGCTGCTTCTCGTCTTTGTTTAATGTTACGCTTTCCCCAGTTGTCCCAAATAAAACTAAGCCATCAATGCCATTGCTTGCTTGATTTTTAACTATTTTTTCGACAGCATTATAATCAACGTTGAGGTCTGATTTAAATGGTGTAATTAATGCAGTATAAGTCTTATTTGCCATTTATATATGTTTTAGAAAGTTTCGAATACTACAAAGGTATTCATTGGTATCTTTTGCATCCCCGGATTTAAATAAAACATTGAAAAAACTTTTAAAAATGACCTGATAGGGTGCAACTCGATATTTAGCATTTGTAGAAATGCTAGACCCTAGTGCATGAATTCCTAAAGAAGGATCTATAATTATTAACATATCACAGTTTCTGCCAAAGAAGGATTTTGCTTTTTCAGTTCTAGGAAGTCCAAACATATTAAAATCCTTTAAAATCATTGGCACGTAATTTTCTGTATAGTCAGGTGAAACTGTTTTAGCATCCTTGGTGGGGAATAAAATTCCTGTTTTGACTTTTTTACCTGAATTGCGTAATTCATCATTGAAATCCATGATCAATTTTTGGCTTTTTTGCATTACATATAAACTACAGAATACAAAAACATTTCTGATTTCTCCAGATGCCAATTCTCCTATGGTAGTTTGAGACAAGCTTTTTGATTTACCTTTGAGATAAGCGAGTTTGAAGGTATTTATTTCTATTTCACTCATTCTTTATTAATCCAGGATAAAATTTCAGTTTCGGATATCAAATGTACTCCCAATTTTTCAGCTTTAGCCAATTTTGAGGGGCCTATACCTTCCCCAGTTACCAGATAGCTTGTTTTCGAAGTAACACCGGAACCAATTTTTCCTCCGTGATTTTCTATAAGAACTTTTAAATCATCTCTAGAAATAGACTCAAAAACGCCCGAAATAACAAAAGTATTTCCAGCCAATTCATCACTTGCCCTCACTGGCGCAGCAGTTTCAAAATTCAAACCAGATTGTTTTAATCTATTTATTTGATACCAGTTAGACGGATTAGAAAAGTACTCAATAATACTCTCAGCAATTCTATCACCTATCTCATCAATTGCAGTTAGATCTTCGAATTTTGCGGATTGGAAATTATCAATGTGCAGTAATGATTGTGCTAATTTCTTAGCAACCGTTTCGCCCACATAACGAATCCCTAAGGCAAATAAAACCCGTTCAAAAGGTTGCTTTTTACTATCTTCAATGCCACTTAAAATATTGTCGATACTTTTTTGTCCCATTCGGTCTATTTGAGACAGAATTTCAGTTGTTAATGAGTAAAAATCTGCAGGTGCTTTTACTAATTGTTTCTCATAAAGTGTCGCACACAACTCAGAACCTACTGAGTCAATATCCATTGCTTTTCGACCGATAAAATGTTCCAACTTACCAATAACCTGAGGTGCACATTCTAAAGAATTTGGGCAGTAATGTTGAGCTTCTCCATCGTTCCTAATTAACTCAGTATTACATTCCGGGCAATGGGTAATAAATATGGTAGGTTGTATATTTGGATCTCTTTGGCTAAAATCAATCCCAACAATTTTTGGAATTATCTCTCCGCCTTTTTCAACAAAAACAAAATCTCCTACTCTAACATCTAATCGCTCAATTTCATTAGCATTATGAAGACTCGCACGTTTTACTGTAGTGCCTAAAAGTGAAACAGGTTCTAATTCTGCAACTGGCGTAATTGCCCCGGTTCTGCCAACTTGATATGTGATGCCTAATAGTTTAGTACAAGCAGTTTCAGTTTGAAATTTATATGCGATTGCCCATCTTGGGGTCTTTGCAGTAAATCCTAATTCTTCTTGATATGATTTTGAATTTACCTTTATAACAACACCATCCGTTTCAAATCCTAATGTTTTTCTTTGGTCATCCCATTGATCTAAAAACTTTTTTACCGTATCGATACCGATACAGATTTTAGAAGTTTCAGGAACTGGCAACCCCCATTGTTTTGCGGCTGTTAATGACTCCCAATGGGTTTTAAAAGGTGTGTTGTCGTGGTATACTTGATAAAGGAAAATATCTAATGGTCGTTTAGCAACTTCCTTAGGGTCTTTAATTTTAAGTGAGCCAGAGGCTACGTTACGTGGATTCGCATACAGAGTTTCGCCCTTTTCAGCTCGAAGCATATTTAAATTCTCAAAACCCTTTTTATGCATAAATATTTCGCCTCTCAATTCAACTTCCTCTGGATAATCACCCATAAGTGAGTGAGGTAAGCGCCTTATTGTTTTTACATTTTCGGTTACGACATCGCCTTGTATTCCATCTCCTCGAGTAACTGCTTTTACTAATTTACCGTTTTCATAGAAAACTGATATGGCAAGCCCATCGATTTTTAATTCGCAAACGTATTCGATAATTTCTACTCCTAAACCTTTTTTGCAACGCTCATCAAATTCTAAAAGCTCTTCAATATTATAAGTGTTGCCTAAAGATAACATCGGACGCTTATGTTTTTCAGTAATAAAACCTTCAATCGGACTTCCTCCAATTATTTGAGTGGGGCTTTGGGGGTCAAGAAATTCAGGATGTTGTCTTTCCCAATGTTCTAATTCCTTCAATAATTGGTCAAATTCAAAATCACTAATTTCAGGTTCAGACAAAACATAGTAATAATAATTATACCTATTAAGCGTGGTGCTCAAATAAGCCATCCTTTGTTTGATCTCCTCTAAGTTCATTGAAATTCGAATCTACTATTTTTTGAATTATTTAAATTGGCTTTTTATACCCAATTTAATGAGTACTTTTACTTATTCACAATTAATTCAAACTCATACACAATTAACTTCATTGCAAATTATTTTATTGTTCTTTGATTAATGAGTGAAAATGCAATTAACCCCAATTCAGTAGTTGGTGTTTCTTACCAATTAAAACTTTCAAATGGTGAATTAGCTGATGAAGCAACAAACGAACAACCATTGTTATTTATTCACGGAATAGGTCAAACTTTATCCGATTTTGATAGTCAATTAACAGGATTAACCATAGGTGATACATTTGAATTTACCTTAACCGCGGCTCAAGGTTATGGTGAACATAATCCAAACTATATCGTAGATCTCGAAAAACAAATTTTTGAGGGTCCAGATGTACCTGAAGATTTATTAACTGTAGGCAATATGTTGCCGATGCAAGACCAGGAAGGGAACCCTCTAGATGGTAAAGTTTTAGAAGTTGGAGACGATACAGTAAAAATGGATTTTAATCATCCGTTAGCAGGAGAAGCATTGTCTTTCTCAGGCAAGGTTTTATCTATTCGTGAAGCTACACAAGATGAGCTGTCTCATGGCCACGTCCACGGAGAAGGCGGAGTACAGCATTAATTAATCTTTGAGTAATAAATTTTTCTTTTTCCCTTATTTTCTTTTTTTTCGATATTTCGAAAATTAAATGCCACGATTGGGTTTTTCAACTTGTCTATAGGTTGTACAGCCAAAGCGGAGTGCATACATGATAGCTTTAAATGACCGACAAAGAACTTGTGGAAGGGTGTATCCGAGAAGACAAAATTGTCCAACGGGAACTGTGGAATCGATTTTCCGGGAAGTTATTGTCGCTATGCATGAGGTACTGTAAAAACACTGAAGAAGCTGAAGACGCACTAATGGAAGCATTTGTGAAAATATATAACAACATGGACCGATTTCGTTACCAGAGTTCACTAGAAACTTGGATGAGAAGGATCTGTGTTAATGTTTCCATTAACAAAATAAGGGCCAGAAAAAATATTTGGCAGGATCTTAGCGAGTCCGAGTACGAACTTGGCTATGATGATTACAGTTTTGAAAATCTTCAATTACAAGATTTATTAGATCTAATTAATACACTTCCAGATGGGTACCGAGCGGTATTCAATATGTTTGCGATAGAGGGGTTTTCGCATAAAGAAATTGCAAATGAACTTGGGATTGATGAAGGAACAAGTCGTTCTCAGTTGGCGAAGGCCAGGAAATCATTGCAAAATCATTTGAATAAAATGAAAGGAGGGGAGTCGTGAACTGGAAAGATTTCGAGAATAAATTTCAGGAATTGAATGCTCACTCTTTAAAACCCTCGGCAAATGCAACTTTTGAAGAAGTGATGAACAGGCGGAAGAAAAAGAAGCGTCGTGTAATTATTTATTGGAGTTTTGCCGGTTTATTGTTTGTAGGAGGTTTAGGAGTTGCACTCAATTCAAAAACAAACAGTTCGAAATCTAATATTGATAATAAAGTTTCAATAGAACAAACCGAAAACACTATAATTGAAAAGAATATTGTTGACGCTCCAAAAGAAATCGATTCGGATAATTTAATTGTTACTAATCAACAGTATTCTGAAAATACAGAAAGTCAATCTACTCATATTACTTCTAAAAATCCAAAAATTACTAAAACGGAATTATCAGAAAGATCTACACGGGCTGCTGCATTAAATTTGGAATCTATTAGTTCAGGACAAAGTAATCTTCACTATTCAAAGCAAAAACCTTGGATTGAAGTTATGTCTTTGGAAATGTCAAGAAAAATTAAAAATGCTGCTTCTTATAGAGAATATTTAAATAAGAATAACAACCAAACTAATTCTAGGAATATATCCAACACAAACTATTATTCAAGTAATCTCAATTTTAATTTTGGCGGTAAATCCCTTAAACCAATTAGTTTAAATTGGAATCCCCAACTTGGACGAATTGATTGGATAGATGGACCTTGGGATTTGGACCCTCGTACACCTCATATTGACAAAAGACCAATGTATGTGGAATTCTCGGCAATAACCGGTAGTCGTTCCCAAGTAGATTTTGATTTGAAACAGACTACAAGTATTTTGGGTACACAGTATATGGCACAATATCAAGTGTTGTTATTGCGAGAAACTTGGGATGAATTCCTTTGGGGATTTGGACTTCAGTATACCGAGTGGATAGGAAATGGTCAATGGCGAAATGTGGAGAATTTTGATGTAAAAGTGATAGATACCTCCTACAGAATTGTGAAAGTTCCTGGTTTGCCCAATCAGAAAATTCAAATTATCGATACGCTGGTAAAACAAGAATCCAATACCACAACAGGGAACATAGGGTATAAAATGGATAATTTAGCTTTACCTATTTCCTTTAGAAAAGTTACCTCAGCTTTTAGAACTCCTTTAAGATTTGGGGCTCAATTGTCACCCGGATTCACAACTTACACAAGAGGGGAGTATTTCTCGGCTACTGAATATCAAACAATTGGTAAATCTAGAAGACCAACCTTTAATGCGAAATTATCGGCAGGACCGTTAGTTCAAGTTACGGGTGATTTCAGTCTAATAATTGAACCTTCAGTAATGTACCATTCATTTTTAGATATGCAAAATAATTTTAATGGAAGGTGGTTTACAGGTCTTGGTGTTTCAATGCAGTGGAGGATTAAATAGACTTACTTATTTTACTTACACCTTAAACAAGAACTTATTTTGTATTGAATAGTCTATTAAAATGTAATATTCAACTATGTTTTTATACTTTTAATTGGTAATCATATTACTTTTGATTTAAATATTTTTAATCATAAATCATGAAGAAGAATTTATTAATTGGTGTCATTACATTTTTCATCTTAGCTTTTGTTGCAGATGGAGGATATCGTGCGTTGGAGTTGAAATATATGGATACTTCGGTTGCCCCTAATGAAGATTTTTATAATTATGTGAATGGTCAATGGATGGTAGATACAGAAATTCCTTCAGATAGAGGAAGATGGGGTTCCTTTGATGAGTTAGGTAAGCGTGCTGATAGTATGGCTTTGACTGTTCTAAAAGATGCATTGAATTCTAATAAGTATAAATCTAATTCGGACCAGGGCAAAGCAGTTACATTATTTGAAACTGTACTGAATACAACTGCTAGGAACAAGCAAGGTGTTGCACCTGTACTACCTTATTTAAAGGAGGTTGATGCTATTGTGGGCAAGAAAGCTTTACTTGAATACATGAGAAAATATGCCCCATATGGTGAAAGCATATTTTATGGTTTTTATGTAAGTGCAGATATTAAAAATAGCAATGAAAATACTCTTTACATGTATGCAGCTTCTAAAGGCTTACCAGATAGAGATTATTACCTAAAAGATGATGAAAACTACGAAGGTATCAGAACTGCATATAAGGCTTTTATGAAAAATGCATTTAATGCGTTTGGTATAACCGTAACAGAGAAGGCAATTGAAACTATTTTCAATACGGAAAAAACATGGGCTGAGAATGAAATGACTCGTGTTGAAAAGCGAAATCCTCAAAATAGATATAATCCAGGAACTCCTGCAGAGTGGCAAGAAAAATATCCTAAATATGAGTTAGACAAGATGCTGTCTAATCTTAATTTGAAATCCGATAAAGTTGTATTAGGAGATGTTAATTACTATACGGCAGTTTATAATTCCTTTGAAAATAGTTCAATTGAAGATTTAAAATGGATTGTAAAATGGAATATTGTCCGAGGTAGTTTAGCTACACTCTCTGAAGAGTTAGGTGATTTATCGTTTGATTTTTACGGTAAAACGTTACGTGGAACTCCTCAGCAAAAGCCTCTTGAAGAGCGTGCTTTGAAAGTAGTCAATGGATCTTTAGGCGAAGCTTTAGGTAAGTTATATGTGGATGCTTATTTCCCAGAAGAAGCGAAAATAGTTGCACGTAAAATGGTAGACGATGTTATTGCTGCGTATCGTGTGCGCATCAATAATTTAGATTGGATGAGCGCCGAAACAAAGGCTAAAGCTCAAAAGAAATTGGATAAATTAACTATAAAAATTGGCTATCCTGATAAATGGAAAGATTATTCAGATTTACCAATTAGTTCATTTGAAGAGGGAGGTAGTTACTTCCAAAATATGTTAAATGTATCAAAGTGGGGGACAGCAGAAAATCATAGTAAACTCGGAAAGCCAGTGGATAAATCAGAATGGGGTATGTCGCCGCAAACGGTAAATGCCTACTATAATCCAGTATTTAACGAAATTGTTTTTCCAGCGGCAATATTACAAGCGCCATTTTTTGACTTTAGAAATGATCCCGCAGTAAATTTTGGCGGGATAGGAGCCGTGATCGGGCATGAAATTTCTCATGGATTTGACGATGCGGGTGCGCAGTTCGATGAGAATGGAAACTTAGTAAATTGGTGGACCGAAGAAGATCTCAAGCAGTTTAAAGAAAGAGGTAAGAAATTGGCCGATCAGTTCAGTTCTTTTGAAGCTCTTCCAGGTAAATATGTTAATGGTGAATTTACTTTAGGCGAAAATATTGGAGATCTAGGAGGTATAGCTTCTGCATATGATGGATTACAGATACATTTGAATCGTGAACCAATGAATAAGAAGATTGATGGATTTACTCAAAATCAACGTTTTTTCTTGAGTTGGGCTACTATCTGGAGAAATAAAATTAGAGATGAAGAGTTGGCAATGCGTTTAGTTACAGACCCACATTCACCAGGATATTTCCGTGCAATAGGGCCTTTACAAAACCATGAAGGATTTTACAAGGCATTTAATGTTACTGAAGGTAATAAAATGTATCGTTCAGATGAGGAAAGAGTGATAATCTGGTAGTTGAATTTAAACTTAGATTATTTTGAAAGGAGCTAAATATTTGAGCTCCTTTTTTCGTTAATTTGATAATTATGAGCAAATTAAGTGCTAACCGACTTCTTGTAGTTTGGAAAAATGGATTAACGCGATTTCCAATTACAAATATCTTTGGAATACTTGCTACTTTACTTTTAATTTTCGGTAATGAATTTGATTGGCAAAAGATTTCCTATTGGGGACCAAGTGTTTTTACTGTTTATTTGGGAATTCCTTTATTTTTTGCAATTGAGTTAAAAGGGGAGTCAATTAAAGACAGTCTTAAAAAGTATATATTTTTAATATCAGGCCTGTTATTGTTGGGAATTATTTTCTTTGATATAAATGGTGATGGATTGGAGTCCCTACAGGGCGGTATTAGAATAGCGGGATATGCGCTGATACTTCATCTATTGGTATCGTTCTGGCCTGTGCATAACTCAAAAAATGATAATGCCTTTTGGCAATTTAATCGGGTATTATTTATCAGGGTTTTCACTACAGGCTTATATACTGCTGTATTGCAAGCTGGACTTGCAGGCGCATTAGTTGCGATTAAGACACTTTTTGATTTGGACTTTGATGAAAAGCCGTTTATATATTTATTCTTTACTATGGCAGGATTAATTCCCACCATGATATTTACATCTGGAATTCCACAGGGAATTCAAAATATGGATGATGAAGAAGAATATCCCAAAGGACTTAGAATTTTTGCTCAGTACATATTACTCCCCATAGTTGCGATTTATATGTTGATATTATATCTGTATGGGATGAAGATTGTTGTAATGTGGGAACTTCCAAAAGGTTGGGTATCTAATTTAATAATGGCTTTTTCTGTTGTAGGTATATTGGCGATTTTATTATTACATCCTTATGGAAAACAGGAGGATAATAAAATTTTAAAACCTATTACGAAGTGGTTTTATAGACTAATAATTCCATTATTAATTTTATTGTATACAGCTGCTTTTTACAGGATAGGAGAGTATGGTTTTACCGTGTTACGCTATCTATTATTATCATTAGCAATTTGGTTATCCTTTATAATTAGCTACATGCTTTTTGTTAGGAATAAACAATTGAGGATGGTTCCTTTTAGTCTCATGCTTGTAGTAATAATTGTAATTTTCACTCCTTTTGTGAATGCCTGGTCTGTTTCGGAAGCAAGTCAAAAGAAACGTTTAATCTCAATGTTAAAAGAAAATAAAATGTGGAATTCGGGAAAACAAGAAATAATAAAATCTAATCAAGCTCTGCCGGATTCGGTGGCTACTGAGATGCATAATATTGTTATGTATCTTTTTGAAAACCATCAAATAACTGGCCTTGAGCCCATAATCGCGATTAATACCAATGATTCACTGGGAAATCGAATAGAGAGATATAGTGTGAGAAATGATATAGATAATGATTTGGAAAAATTTGGTATTAGGGATTATTACAATTTTGCATATGCTGTAGAGGATAAAATTATAGAGTCGAGTAAAGCTAAATATCCTACAGTATCCTATAATGCTCAAGGCTATAAAATAGAAAATGAAATGATTTCATTATCCGGTGGATATAAACATTATGTTCAGTTTTTAGCAAACGACTATAATGAGAATGCAGCATATAAATTGAAAAATAATCATTTAATTATTCAAACAGTTAACGGTAATTGGGATTTAAATTTAGTACCTATGTTGCTAAAGAATTGTTCTGAATGGAAATATCCAAAGAAAAGTAATCAAACGACATCGTATAAATATCCTAATCATTTTTTACAACAAACAGATTCCTCGGGAACTTTATTAATTGAGAATTTAAGAATGGAATATAATGATGAATTAAAATCGTATGAGTTGAAATATCTCGAAGGGGTGGCTCTACTTAGATAGATTTTTCTTAGCATTTTGCCAAAGTTCTTCCAATTGTTCGAGATTTAAATCTTTTAATCCTTGACCATTGGATTCGGCCTGACGCTCCATGTTTTCGAAGCGTTGTTTAAATTTGATATTGCACCTTTCAAGAGCCGTGTCTGGATTTATACCACTTAAACGGGCATAGTTTACTAATGCAAAGAGATAGTCTCCAAATTCTTCCTCTTGTTCTAACTGGTTTTTTGCTTCTTTGAATTCTTCCCACTCTTCCTCTACCTTCTCATAGGCCAAATCGGCGGAGTTCCAATCAAATCCAACTTGGCTCGCCTTTTCTTGCATACGAAAGGCCTTAACCATTGAGTTTAAACCTTTGGGTACACCATCCAATACCCCGTTCTTCTTATTACCCTTTTCTTGGAGTTTTATTTGTTCCCAATTTTGTAAAACTTCCTCTTCTCCTGATACGGAAACATTACCATATATATGGGGGTGTCTACGAATTAGTTTTTCAATGAGTGTCATGCAAACATCTCCAACATCAAAAAAACCTTCTTCGCTTGCAATCTTGCTGTAGAAAACTATGTGTAATAATATGTCTCCTAATTCTTTCTTTACTTCAGTAGGGTTATTTTCTAGGATTGCATCTGATAATTCATGAACTTCTTCTAATGAAAGTGTACGAATACTTTCCCATGTTTGTTTCTTATCCCAAGGGCACTTTTCACGTAGGTCATTCATCACATCTAAAAGCTTGGAAAATTGTTCCAATATTTCTCCTCTATTCATGATTTTTATTTTCTAATAATAAGTCCATAATGGCGAGAGCAACCATCGACTCAACTATAGGTACTGCTCTTGGTAATACACAAGGGTCATGCCTTCCATCGATTTTTATTGTAGTGGATTCGCCTTGAGTATTAATAGTATTTTGCGCAGAAAGAATCGAAGAGGTAGGTTTAAATGCCACATCTATTTCAACTGGCATTCCGTTACTAATTCCTCCAATACTTCCACCCGAATGATTTGAACTTGTTAAAAGCGCATTTTCTTGTAACCCAATAAAAGTGTCATTGTTCTCGCTACCTGTTCTTAAAACACTATTAAAACCATCTCCATAAGAGATTCCCTTTACAGCATTAATATTGAGTAAATACTGTCCAATGATAGCTTGGAGTTTCCCAAAAATGGGCTCACCTACTCCTGCAGGAAGATTTTGAACACTACAATGAATGACTCCACCTGCGGTGTCTCCAGTTTCTTTTAATGTATCTAGAAATGCTTCAATCTGTTGAGATGTATTTGCATCAGGACATCGAACAGGTGAAGAATCGATATCATTTATACTTGGAAATTCAACTGATTGAGCAATGCGAATGGTATGTATTTGCTGAACCCAGGCACGACATTGGATGTTGAATTTCACTAAATATTGCATTGCTAGTGCACCTGCTGCTACCCATCCGGCTGTTATACGGGCCGATGACCGCCCACCGCCTCTATGATCTCTGTGTCCATATTTTAAATCGTAGGTTGCATCAGCGTGACCCGGCCTATAAACATCTTTGAGATTGTCGTAATCTTTAGATTTACTGTCATTATTGCGAATGAAAAATACGATTGGGCTACCGATAGTTTTATTCTCAAATAATCCAGATAGAATTTCTAATTTATCAGATTCATTTCGACTAGTTGTATATTGGTTTTGCCCTGGCTTACGTCGGTTTAATGCAAGTTGAATCTTTTCTAGGTCTACAAAAAAATTAGCTGGAAATCCATCAATAAAAACCCCAATGCCTTCACCATGGCTCTCTCCAAAACTGCCAATTACGAGGTTCTTTCCGATTAGATTTCGTGCCATTTTAATATAATTTCAAATTTACGGAATTTTTAGATGAGTTTGTTTTTTGCTGCGCTCAACAACGCAGTTCTAATAAGCGAAGCCTCCACTCTTATAGGCCCAAGACAACTCCGAATTTTTTAATTTCTTCCCAGAAATTGGGAAAACTCTTCGAAACACAATTCGAGTTGTCAATATATATATTCCCGAGATGTAATGCCCATGGTGCAAATGCCATCGCAATTCGGTGATCGGTTTGAGTTTTTATTTTCAAAGGGGATTTTGGAGTTTTGGTGCGAACTAATTTAAAAGTCCCAGATTCAATCTCTATCAATTCAAAACCTAATTGAATTAAATTACTATTAATTGCTGAAATACGATCACTTTCCTTGTACCTTAATATTTCAATATTTCTAAAAATAGCTTCAATCCCTAAATAAGCACATGCTGACGCAAAAGTTGGTACTAAATCTGGATGGGATTGAAAGTCTTCATCAAATGATTTGCAACTATTTGTTGTTTTTGCAAGATTGGCTTCATCACCTATAAAAGTAGTTTCAACACCCAATTTTTGGAATAATTTCCATGTAATTAAATCACCCTGTGCTGAATCGCCTTTTAAATTAGATAATGTAATTTTTAAATGTGGAAGCATTAATTGTATCAAATAAAAATACCCCGCAGCACTCCAATCTCCGTGTACTTTAAATTTTTTTAAATTGATAGTTTTATTTCTGAAAAATTTTAGGTCATTGTTTATTTGAATTATTTCAAACCCAAATGTTTTTAATGTGTTTACAGTTAATTCAACGTAAGACTTTGATACTATTTGATCTTTAATTCTTAAAATAGATTCAGGAAATTTGGTGGCAATTAATATCATCAAAGCGGATACATGTTGGCTTGATTGTTTACCACTTATCTCTATAATTTTATTTGGATTTAACGGACCTTTTATTCGAAGTGGAATTTGATTGTCCAATTCTAAAAAGTCAATTTTTGCTCCGTTTGATTTTAGTGAATCTAATAAATCACTTAAAGGTCGTTCTCGTAATCGTTTATTACCTGTTAAAGTCCGAAATTCAGTATTTGTTGATTGAAGTGCAAGCGCAAATCTTAATGGTGTGCCCGCATCTTCAAAATTGAAAGAATCAGACTTTGTTTGTAGCGAAGTTAATAATAATTGGGTATCTGTTGAGTCAGACCATTTTATTTGCTTAATTAACTCAATCTCCTGGAGAGAGTACAGAATTGCTATACCTCTGTTTGATTCACTTTTTGAAAGTGGAAGAGAGATATTTATTGTTCTTCCTATTGTTGGTTTAAAGGATATCTTCAATGGACTCGACATCTTCAGCATGTTTATCGAGGAAATGCAAGATACGTTGTTTGGCAACTTCTATATTGTATTCCGCGGCTCCAATTTGCTTTGAAAATGTAAAATGTATCCATCCATTTTCATTTTTTTTATCGTGCATTAAAAGATTACCAATTTCTTCTACTTGGAATTTATTCCAACCAATTTTAGGGTATAAAGGGAAAATAAGATTTTCTACAATCCTAAGATTCTCTTCATTTGTGAATCCAAGTTCTAGAGCCAATAATGTTTCCCAATAAATACCATTGGCAACGGCCTTTCCGTGAGTAATATTCGGGTCTTCAAAAAATAATGCTTCTAACCCATGCCCAAAAGTGTGGCCCAAATTCAATAATTTACGCTGCCCCTTTTCTTTAAAATCTGCAGATGTTATGGATTTTTTAAATTCAATATTTAAACGAATTAAATTTATCCAGTAATCCTCATCAGAAAATGGCTTAATACCGCCCTGAATTTGTTTAAAAATCTCACCACCTTCTAATATTCCATGCTTAAGAATTTCTGCCCAACCAGAAAATATTTCGTTTTTTGTGAGTGTAGTTAAGAATTCAATGTTTCTTAGTACTAAATTCGGTTCTGAAAAAGTCCCAATGATATTTTTTGTGCCGTAAAAATTTATTCCTGTTTTACCACCTTCAGAGCCATCAACCATTGATAGGAGTGTGGTAGGAACGTAAATACATGCGAGGCCTCGCATAAATACAGATGCACAAAAGCCTGAAAAGTCTAATACAGCGCCCCCTCCAACTGCAATAATTACACTTTTCCTGTTTGCATCATTGCGCATCATGACTGACCAAAAATCTTGGCAGAACTCTATTGTTTTAGCGTCGTCCCCATCTGGCAAACGATATACAACATTGTCTAATTTTTTATGTATTGAAAGTTTAGGAAGACATAGTTTAAAGGATGATTCTGAAGTTACAACAACAACCTTGTCCGGTTGATGGGTATTCAACCAATTCTCAAGGCGAGAATTAATAGTATCAGTCTTTACAATCATGATTTGATTTTTTCGTAACGTTGGGCATTGGTGGGATCCATATCCGATAGTAGACGAGTAATTATTGTCTTCTCTGCTGCCGTTCCTCCCTTATAAATCTCGACCAATTCCGGCCACTTTGTAGTAAAGAACAATTTATGTGGCAAACTGTTTTGATTGTTTCTAGATTCTTCGGCTAATTTTTCTAGAATTTCTGTAATAATTTTTCTCCCTTTTTCAGGGTTTTCATAGAAAATATCTAATCCATTCCTATGAAATTGATAATTTAATTTCCGGTATTCATTAAATCTCGGGTTATTGAAATTTTCTGCTAAATAAAATCTATTACGGAAACCTTGACCGTCATTTTGATTCCAACCTGCTTGATTTGTCATTAAATTAACAATGCTTTGCGCTTTGGCCCAATATCCACTTCCACCTTGTTCTGCATAACTATCAAACTCAACGGCTAAAGAAACATAAACATAATAAGCCAACATAGTAGTAAGGTTATTTAAATTCATGTTTTCTTGATATTCTAAATTCTCAAATGCTTTGTAATTGAAAGTTACACTTGGGTCATTGAACTGAACAAGTGGAGTTTTATATGATGAGTTGAATACAGGTCTAGTAATTTGCAGTTGTGCAGAACCATCAAATACGTCATTATTCAAGGATGTAATTTCAATAAATAATGACATTTGTAGTTTTTCGTTTACATCAATTTTTTCATCAGTCCATTTTCTGTTACTTATGAACTGCTGAATGCTATTTTGAAGTGTTTCAAAAATTTCTTTATTTGATTGTTGAACTCTTGGTGCTACTACTTGAACTCTAGCTTCTATTTCTTGACTCCGTAAATTGCCAATGGTGATTAACATGAACAGACAATATGCTATTATGCTCCTATAGTTAGAAAATCCAATCATGTAATTTATTAACTATAATATTCGCAATTTCTTGCTTGCTTTCCAAATTTGTTTCAATTTCATCTCCATTTTTATTAATCATAATAACCTGATTTGTTTCACTGGCAAACCCTGTTTTGGAAGATGGATTATTTAGTATAATGCAATCTAATTTTTTGTTATTCAATTTTTTAATTGCATTTTCTTTTGAGTTGTTTGTTTCTAATGCAAACCCAATTATACGTTGGCTTTTTGTTTTTCTTTCTGACAATGATTTTACGATATCAGGATTTTCTGCCCACTTAATCTCAAAATCTTTTCCTTCTTGTTTTTTGATTTTTTCAATTGCAACATTTTCTGGGCGATAATCAGCAACGGCTGCTGCCATTATAATTATATCCATCTTTGGCTGTAATTCCTTACATTTTTCGAACATGTCTAATGCTGTTTCTATTCGATGAACGGAAATAGGATAGGTGGGTTCAAGATGAGTTGGCCCTAAAATAAGTTCTACTTCAGCACCTAGTTCCCATAATCTTTCCGCAATTGATATTCCCATGAGGCCCGTACTGCGATTGCCAACAAACCTTACTGGATCAATAGGCTCGTGTGTAGGACCTGCGGTTATCAATACCTTTTTTTTATGCCACTGAGTATCAGATGGATTAAAATATTCAATTATTTGATTAAATATTTCCTCTGGCTCTTGCATCCTTCCTTTACCGCTAAGTCCACTAGCTAATGGCCCTTCTGTCGCCTCCAGGATTTTATAATTATTGGATGCTAACCAACTTATATTTTCTTGAACAGAGGTCTCTTGATACATATCAAGATCCATAGCAGGAGCAATCCAAACGGGGCATCGTGCAGACATAATGGTTGTGGTTAATAAATTATCGCACATGCCATGAACTATTTTCCCCATTGTGTTAGATCCACAAGGAGCAATAACCATCAGATCAGCCCATAATCCAAGATTTACATGGTGATTCCACTCCCCAGTATCAGTATCGAAAAAATCAGTTAATACCTGTTTCTCGGATAATACTGACAAGGTTTTTTCAGTAACAAATTGAAGGGCATTCTCAGTGCAAATAATACCTACTTGTGCACCTTCGAGTTTTAAAAACCGAACCAATAGCGGAATTTTATATGCTGCAATTCCACCTGTTATACCCAATAATATATGTCGATTACGAAGTCGCATCTTCAGAGGCGTCGGGCAATCTCCAATATGTTTTACCCTCTTTGAATTCCTCTGTAGCTAATAACGTAGGTTTTGGCATTCTTTCGTACATCAAAGAGATTTCAATTTGCTCTCTGTTTTCTTGTACTTCTTCCAAATTGTCGCTGTCATGAGCAAAAGGCTCAAGTCGGTTTTTGAGCTCCTCTTTTTGCTTTTCAGCAATTTGATTTGCTCTTCTTGAAATGATTGCCGCACTTAAGTAAACATTGTTTGTTTCATGTTCTAATTGTTGTAAATTGCGGGTTTCTGCGTTAGTATGCTTATCCATAGTACTATAGTAATTCTTCTAATTTATTGATTTTTTCCGTAGCGTTTTCTGCCATTTCTTTTACTTCTGAATAGTGTTGGCTAGCGCTGTTATTGTTGTATAAATAATCTTCGAAGTTGATTAATACTTCTTTGAATCTTTCAATTTTTTTGCTCGTGATACTATTATCAGCATATAGGTATTGTGCATGAACCATAATATACTCCAATTCTTCTCGCTGAATAATATCAGGGTAAATTTTCACAGTATTTCTTGCCGCAGTAACTGCAGATTGATATTCACCCATTCGGTAATATTGTATTACCATATTGTATTCCTTTTTTTGTAATCTATGACGCAAGTCGTCGATCAAATCATTGCATTTTTCGGTATATGACGACTCAGGGTAGTAATTAGTGAATAATTGTAACGCTTCAATTACAGCATTAGTTTCGGACTGGTCGAGATCGGAAGGACCCACAGTCAAAAAATCACAATAAAGAGCCATATATGCACATTCAATCGCTCTTTTATTTTGAGTGAAGTTTTCAGTGTAGTCTTTGAATATCAATGATGCATATGAGTAATCTCTTAATCCATAGTAGCACTGCGCGATATGATAATAAACATTTTCTAAGCTATCTCTATTGCCATACATGTCTCTCAATTGCTCGAAAAGTTGTACCGACTTCAAGTACTCTTTTTCACTAAACTTTTTCATAGCCATTTTGTATTTATCAGAACGGTCGTTTCCCTTGTAAATTTTCTGATATTCACCACAAGAGAACAAGCCGATCACGAATATTGTTAAATATAAACTTTTAACTATGCGCATTGAACCTGCAAATATAAGGATTTTCAATGGCTTTTAGTAGTGATTTATGTGCCCTTTAATTAAGTTATTTTTTCAGTCCTCGATAAACAATTTCCAAAAGCTTTCCCCGATATCCTTTTTTTGCTAAATAATTAGGTCCTCCGTAAGGGAATGTTCTGTTTGATAAGAAAATAAATATTAATTTTTCTTTGGGATCTGCCCATGCCCATGCGCCAGTAAATCCAGAGTGCCCAAATAATCGAAGCGGTGCATAGTCAAAAACATTATTCCATTTTAATTCATTATTTTTTTTCAAATTTGGAAAACCGTTCGGTTTATCAAAGCCTAATCCCCGGTAATTATTGCCGTCCAAATAGGTTTTAGTAAATTGTCCAATGGTTCTAGGTTTTAAAAATTTTTTATTTTCCCAAGTTCCACCATTCACAAGCATTTGCATAATTACCGCCAACTCCTCCGTTGTACTAAATAAACCTGCATTGCCGGCCACACCTCCTAATAATAATGAGCTAGGATCATGCACAATTCCTTCGATCCTTCCTCGTTCCAAAACAGTCGAGATTTCAGTTGGTGCACAACGTGTTATCAATCCCTTTTTCCAAGGGTTGAATGTTGTTAATTTCAATCCTAATGGTTCATAATATACAGAATCTACATATTTATCTAAATCCACACCTGTTATGGATTCTACCCATTTCCCTAATATAATTGCATTCAAGTCGGAGTATACATATTTACCAATATTATCAACTTTTAATTCGGCAATTTTAATCCAGTCCCAAACGGAATCAGACCATCGTTTTTCAGTAAAAACTTGTGAACTCAGTAGTAAATGTTTTTCTTCATCAAATTCAAAATCAGGGGTAGTCCAATATCTGTAAGACTTATCCTTAATAATATCAGAAGCCAATGGTAGAAATGGTACAAGTCCTGATTGATGTGTTAGGAACCTATATATAGGGGTCTCACTCCACGAATTGCTATCTAAATCCTTCCAATATGTTCTAATCGAATTTCTTAGGTCGATCTTCTGTTCTTCAACAACTTTCATAACGGCGATAGTCATGGCAGCAACCTTCGTTACACTAGCAATGTCGTATAACGTAGATTCATTCGAACTATATTTTGAATTACTTACGGGATATCCACCTCGCGATTCTTTGTATGCGATTTTCCCATTTTTAATAACCAATAATTCTGACGATTGCGACACATTATTGAGAAGAATACTATCCATAATCCCCGCTAAAGATTCAGATTCATCACAATAGAAGCCTAATTTGAGTGGGTTTTCTTTTTCCCAAATAGATTTTTTTCGGGGGATGTTTCTCGCGTTATTATCAAATAACATTCCAAGTTTTACAGGACTACTTAATGATCTATTTGGAGCTAGTCCTCCAAAGATTTTATCAACTGCGGCTTCTAAAAAGTCATTACCCGTTTCCCATCCTAAAATTAAGGGAATATTACATTCCAAATCTTGCAGTGCATACACATTTCCACAATGAATAAATGCAGAATTATTTGAGTATGGAAGTAGAGATAGAACAGATTTTAACAAAGCTGGAATTTCTCGGGTTAATGGACCAAACATTTTTTGATCCCCGTTTATAAGTATGCATTTTTTTGCTCGTTTTATTTGAGATATGACATCTTCTGGAGAAGAATTGTTTATCCAGTGTACCTGTGATATACTGTGGTACTTGCATCGGTTTAAAAAAGCATCTGGAATGGTTCGTCCGAAATTGAAAATATCTAATGTATCATCGAATTCTTTCCATGGAAAACCATTGGATTTTCCGTAGAATTGAATACTTTCTCTGGCAGATTTTTCGCTGTGATTTAATGAATTAAGATCGGAATAGATATTATTGATTTGAGAGAATTTATTTTTTGGAATGCTTAATCCTAAATCATATTTATTATTAAGAATGCGGAAAACAGTTTTAGCAAGTTTAACGCTATCGAATTCACCGTTCTGATATAAATCATAAGCTTTATTTATTATTCCTTCTGGGTCACCTGGCATGCATAAAATATCATTACCCGCTTCTAATGCTTTAATTCCGGCAGTTATGGGATCAAAATGTTTAGAAATTCCATGCATATTAAGGGCATCGGTAATAATTAAGCCCTCAAAACCAAGATCTTCTCTTAAAAGACTGGTAATTACCTTTTTTGATAGAGATGTTGGTGTTGAAGTTTCGTCTAGAAATGGAATTTCTAAATGTGCCACCATTATTGACTTTACTCCTTCATCGATTAGTTTATTAAATGGTGCTAAATCTTTTTTAATAGATTTTTTATCATGAGTAACGTGTGGTAGTTCTAAATGAGAATCTGCAATGGTATTCCCATGGCCCGGGAAATGTTTGGCACATCCCCAAACGCCTGCACTTTCCATCCCTTTATTATAAGCAGATGCTTGTTCTCCAATTTTGGTAGGATTATCACCGAAGCTTCTAAACCCAATAATGGGATTGTTAGGGTTACTATTTACATCTACAACAGGCCCGAAGTTTATATGAACTCCAAGTTTTTTAAGTTGTTGCCCAATTTCTTTTCCCGTTAAATATGAAGTTTCTAAATCATCTATGGCTCCAAGAGTCATTGCATAAGGGAATTTCTTTACATGATCTAATCTCATTGACGGCCCCCACTCGGCATCCATTCCAATAATTAATGGCGTTTTTGCTTGTTGTTGATAGAAGTTTACAGCATGTAAATGTGTTGTTGGAGTACCTTGAAAGAATATTAAACTTCCTACTTCAAGTTTTTCAACTGCATAAATTACTTTATTGTCTAATTCAGGGGTACGGGTCCATACCGGAATCATAAGTGTTTGAGCTACCATTTGTTTGAATGTTAGCTTTTTCATTATGCTGTCTACCCATTGTTGTTGGCTTTGGCCCGACAAAATATTTGTGCCAGCGAGGGACAATATTAATGTTAATGAAAAATAAACTGTACGTTGCCAAAACCACATATTGCAAATGAACAAAAATTAATTTGTAAGAAATTTGTGATTCTGTATTTGTGGAAGGAATGTGGAGTTTTTTGGGTGCTAGGTGCTAGCTAACCTCCCCAACTTCTCCATCTGCGCAACCTCAATGGCAATTACTCCGAAATCCTCAATTACAGAACCCCATATCCTGTAAACACCTCTTCCTTTAAAAGGATAGGCTCTTACAATAGGAGGAAAATGTACTGAATCAAAAAAGTAACCATCTCGGTCTAGCCATGTGCCAAAATTCATCTCTTTCCCACCAATGGTTTTTGTTGGCTTTACTGTGACTAAATATCCTTCTATATAAACTGATTTTCCAAGCAACTTATGCAAAGATTTACTTCTGATTTTTGATTCGGGAATATTGTCTGGAGCCACTAAAGTGAATGGGCTGCAAAGAGTAAATCCTAATAGCTCGTGCTCATCGTTGGCAATTTCTAACGCACTATCCTCCAGATTTGGAAGCTTTATCTCTTTGGGTTTCTCGGTGAATAATAAATTTACACCTTCAATCTTTTTCTTTTCTGCATACAGCGAATGAGCTTCCCAAAGTAGCTCTCGTCTAGATTTTTGCGTAAATCGGAATGCCTGAATACGAATCAGGATTTTTAATTGTTCTAAACCGGGGTTGCAACGAATTTTAAAATCAAACAAATCTTCAAATGCTCGTTTTTTACGCTCTTGAACAATTTTATCTATTAATCCTCTCTCGAGACTCTGTACTAATCCCATGCCTAACCACAAAGTGGTGTCTTGGATTCTACTTAAATAATTGCTGTGATTTACGCAGGGCTCCTGTATGTTGGCGCCGCACATCCTTGCCGCATGTACGTAAAATTCGGTTCTATAGAACCCACCAAAGTTATTAATCACTGCGGTATAAAATTCCAAAGGAAAGTATGTTTTTAAATATAAACTTTGGTAGCTTTCAACCGCATAGCTAGCACTATGCCCTTTAGCAAAGCTATATCCTGCAAAGCTTTCAATTTGTTTCCAAACTTCCGCAATGAGATTGAAAGGATGCTTCTTCTTTGTTGCTTTCTCAAAAAACTGATCTTTTACTCGCTGAAATTCACTTTTACTACGAAATTTACCACTCATTCCACGTCGTAAAACATCACTTTCTGCCAAACTCAAGCCAGCGAACTCGTGAGCAACGCGTATTACATCCTCTTGGTACACCATTATGCCATATGTCTCTGGCATAATCTGTTGCATAATGGGGTGGGCTTCCGCACGCTTCTTAGGTTCTATGTGCCTTTCAATAAAAGTTCGCATCATTCCACTTCTTGCGACACCAGGGCGAATAACACTGCTGGCCGCAACTAATGTTAAATAGTCGCTACACCTTAATTTTATAAGTAGTTGTCGCATAGCCGGACTTTCCACATAAAAGCATCCCGTAGTATTGCCAATTGCAATCAATCGAGCAATTTTCGGATCTGATTTAAACTCTTGAATACGGTGGGCATCTACTTCTATCTTTTTATTTTCTTTGATGTATATAACAGCATCTTTTATGTGTCCCAGTCCGCGTTGACTCAGGATATCGAATTTTGCTAATCCCAAATCTTCTGCTTCTAACATGCTGAATTGTACAGCCGGGAAGCCCTTTGGTGGTAGGTCAAGTGCGGAATAGTGAAAGATACTCTTCTCACTAATTAAAATTCCTCCTACATGCAAACTTCTGTAGTTTGGAAGATCGTGAATTTTATGTGCGTGTTTTAAAATTTCTTCATAAAGCGTTTCTTTATCCTCAAATTCAACTCCTTCAACCTCAAAATCGGATTGTAATACTCGTTCACGAGGACGGTGTCCTATTCCTGGTGTGCTATAGATTGAGTTTTTGCTAGGAGTAAAACGTTGGAAGTTTTTCTGTGAATAATACGAAGGACGTTCCAGTAAAGCATCTATTTCTTCTTTGGGGATGCCATAAACTTTACCCAACTCACGAACTACCGCATTGGTTTGAAATGTATTATATGTGGCTAATAATGCCGCGTGTTGTGAACCGTATTTGTTAATAATATACCCAGTAACTGTGTCTCGATCTTGCCAAGAAAAATCAATGTCGAAGTCGGGCGGACTGCTTCTGAATGGGTTGATAAAACGTTCAAAATACAGATCTAAATCCATAGGATCTACATCGGTAATGCGCAAGCAATAGGCGACCATACTGTTGGCTCCACTTCCTCTTCCTACATAAAAGAATCCTTTTTCTCTAGCGAATCTACATATGTCCCAGTTAATCAAGAAATAAGCCGTGAAGCCAAGTTCATAAATTAACTTCATTTCTTTTTCTAGTCTTTCGGTGGTCTTGAAAGTGTATTTGGGATATCGATATTTCATTCCTTCAAATGCCAACTCTCGCATCAATCGGTAATCCTCATCAATGTCGCCGGTGAAGGTTTTTTTATTTTGGGGGATGTTAAGCTCAAACGACCAGCTGTCTTTGTCGAGAATTTTTTGGGCGTTAGATAAAAGGGTGTGGCTATTTTTGAATTTTGTTATTAATTCTGAATAGGGAAGGAGTATATCGTGTTTAAAGCCGAGTGCTGTGGGTTTGAGTTTAGTAAGCAAGCAATTGTGGGCAATACATCTTAGAAGCATGTGCGTATGCCAATCGTCATGGCTTCGTAGGGTTGCTCTATGATAAGCGATTAGGCGTTGGGGTTGTTTTTTCCAATGTGACAGAGGGACTCTTCGTAAATCTCGGTGTGTAACTGCTATGAATGCACCTGTGCTTAAGTCGTTTGCTTGTAAGCCAGAAACTTTATAAAAGGGATAAACAATGCTTACGTCTTCCATGGCTTTAGGAGCAAAAGGGAATGGGGTGTTCTGGTGTATATGATGGGTGAGAAACTCATTCATTTTAGCGAACCCATCTTGTGTGTTTGCAATAAGAACATAAAGGGGCTCATCGCCATTGCGTACTTCCGCGCCTATCAGCGCGTGCACCTGAGAGTGCTTTTGCGCTTCTCGCAAAAAATTACTCGCTCCACTTACGTTATTAATGTCAGCTAATAGCACTGAAACGGGCTGTTTCAATAAATCTGACTGGCTTTGGGCCCAACGAATAATATCCTCAGGACTCATAAGTCCGTATCTAAGACTAAAGTAAGAATGGCAATGGTAGAGTATCATTGATAAAAATATTGACAATTATTTGCTAATAATATAATCAATATTTTTTAAGATAGGAATTTTTATTGGGTTGCTAGGGCTTCTGGTGTTATCTCAAGGGTCTGGACTTTTAACGACGAAAACTTCAAATAAAATTAACACTAAAACTTTACTCTAAACAACGAAGTCTCTACCGCGAAGAGCTAAAGCTACTTCACCACCTCATCGCCATCTAACATAGTTTTTGCGATAGACATGCTTGGCTCTGTGATTACTTCGTCTCCGATTTTTAGGCCATCTGTACATTCAAAATAATCTAAATCTTGAATCCCAGTTTTAACCATAACAGCAATTGCCTTACCATCGCGATAAACAAAAACCCAAGAGGCACCATCTTTCTGCTCTTTAGCTTTCTTTCCTGTAAATGGCACCCTTGAAGTTAATGCAGAAATTGGCATGCCAACCACATCTTTTCGAACAGTAGTTTTAATATCTGCAGATGCGGTCATACCTGGTAAAAGTGGTTGAGGCTTATTCTTTGTTATTAAATGCTGATACGACCCCTTGTCTATCCTTATCTTAACAGTATAATTAGTTACCTGCTCGTTAATATCTTGTGCTGCATTGAACTTTGCAGAGTTTGCAATTTCTGTAACAATTCCTTTAAAAATTTGATCATTATATGCGTCTATTCTAATATCTGCACTATCGCCAATTTTTACACGCACAATGTCATTTTCATTGATATTAACCTCTACCTCCATGGTTTGTAGGTTAGAAATTCGCATAATTTCTGTTCCTGCCATTTGTGCTGTACCTACAACACGTTCTCCTTTTTCACTACTTAACTGAGTTACTACACCATCCTCTGGTGCATATATTCGCGTTCTCCCTAAGGTTTTTTGACCCTCATCTAAACGCGCGGTTAAACTCTTTACATTAAATGACGAGGCAAGCCTATTTTTTTCTGCCACCGTTGCCTCAGTTTTTTGCTGCTCAAATTGAATCTTGGCATTTTCCCAATCTTGGTCACTTATTACCTTTTCTTCATGCAACTTTTTTTGTCTGTCAAACATTGTTTTCCCAATATTTAGAGCTGCTTTAGCTCTTATTTCTTGGGCCTCTGCACCTGATAAAGAGGCTTTTGCATTATCTAAATTAGCTTGTAACTGATTTAATGTAGTTAGATAAATTTCTGGATTTATAGTAAGTAAAAGCTGACCTTGTCTCACCGTATCACCTTCGTTTACATACATTTCAGTAATCTCTCCACTAACATCCGCACTGATTTTAACTTCCTTTTCTGGTTGAATTTTCCCCGTTACACTCACTACTTCCACAATAGTTTTTGCCACTATTTTTTCGGTTTCTACCTTCAATGGTTTTTTGCCGCCTTTGAATATCGAAGCTAAAATTATCAGCACAGCTAGAGTTGATAATGAAATCCATATTAGTTTTTTATTTTTCATCCTTGTTTCTCTTAGTTCGCTTTTTCTGTGAGTATTCTATAATCATTAGTGAACATGTAATCCAATATTATTTTTCTCAAAATGCACTCATATTTGGAGGAAATATAATTCTGTTCAGCAGCAACCTCGTTATTCTTGGCTAATTGCAATTCGTAGTATGAGGCTTGGCCATTGTTGAAGCGAATTTGAACAAAGTCAAGATTCTTCTTTTGTGACTCATAATTTTCGCGCATTGCTTGAAACTGACTTGAAGCATTCTCAAAACTTTGCAAGGCGTTCATCACATCATTTATTATGGTTTGTTTAATTCTATCAGCGTTTATCTCACTTTGTATAAGTGCAATTTTCGCTCTTGTGATGTTATTTCTATTCTGAAACTGATTGTATATAGGAACACTCAAAGTTGCTCCAAAACTTTGCCCAAAATTATCTTTTAGTTGCTTATTAAAGTCAATAGTAGATGCGGTATATTCAAAAGTAGGGGCCTCCACAATTTCATTGGTGCCTTTTACAAATCCTACAGGCTGCATGCCTGTTACATTATACCCAGTAATTGATTTTGCATTATCCGAGTATACGGAAGATAAATTACCACCAATTGAAAGATTAGGGGAGTAAGCTCCTTTGGCTATTTGAATACCTAATTGTGCACTTTGGATTTTGAGTTGAGCAGCTTTATAATCTGGTCTTCTTGTTAATGCTGTATCAATCATCTCCTTAGATGAAATAGGATAAGTTAAAATTTCTGGAGTTATACCGTCCATCGTTTGAATCTCAAACGATTCATCGTGTGGTATTAATAACATATTTCTAAGCACAAGAAGCGCATTCAAGTGTTGATTTCTCACTTGAGCTAAATTTGATTGCGCTGCAGACCATTGAGCCTTAGAAGCTAATACAGTTCCTTCATTGGTGGCACCTAAAGCAAATGTTTTTTCAACACGCTTTAATTCCTGCAATAGGGTGGAAACATTTAACTCAGCCGCTTTCACCTGCTCATTAGTTTGCAAGCAACTTAAATAAGCCAATGCTACATTTAGGACTATATTTTGTTGGTTTTGTAAATGATCAAGTTTGGTAGCAGATGTATTCATTTTACTCTGCTTTATACCATTCATTATACGTCTACCAGAAAATAGTGTCCACCCGCCTTGGATTTGCAATGAGGTATTGCCCACGGTAGATTGTACAAACTGATTGGTAAATCGATCAATACTTCTTCCGCTCTGATAAAATTGCCCAAAGTTTCCATTTAAAGTAGGTGTAAGTTGCATTTTACTTTGTTCCTCTGCAATCTCAGCCTGATTAATATTTAATTGAGAAAGTCTTATATCTAAATTAGATTCTAGAGCAATTTTAATGCACTGTTGTAGAGAGTATTGTGCATTCAATTGCGGAGCTATCAAGACACTCCCTAACAAAACGATAATAAATCGCATAAAGCAAATGTATTGCCGTTTGATAAGGATTTCATCATAGGTATCGATTGAAATTAGATTACTTCGATAAAATCGTGTGGAAAAAATGACAATAAAGAAATAAACAATACTAGTAGTTTTGCCATTGAGTTTTGGTTTTTCAATCCACGGCTGGGATGGAAAACGAAAAGGGAACTTCGGTGTAATTCCGAGACTGTACCCGCAGCTGTAACCTCATGAATTGGGAGAAGCATCTGAGCCACTGAGAAATCGGGAAGGCGCTTCAACTGAGGAAGTCAGAAGACCTGCCAACGCTCACAAAGTAAGTCGGCTTTCGGGAATAAAAGCTCGCTGCGTTCGATTATTTCGTCCTAGCAATCCCTACACCCGAAAACTGCATATGCGTTATGTTAGGTTCAATACTGTATACAGCATTATGTGCGTGGAGTGCCGGAGATAGTCTTCTTCTTACTCCCGTAGATACAGTATTTATTAATAAAACAAGAGCAGATTTTGCAAGTGTTGGTAGGTTAAAGGTTAGAATCTCGAATAACAATCAAGCCCAAACATTAACCGATGTGATGGGTACTACAGGTACTTTTTTTAAGCAATACGGACCCGCCGGTAGTGCCACTATCTCAAAAAGAGGAGCTGATGCATCTCAAACACAAGTAATTTGGAATGGGCTCCCAATAAATCATCCTATGCTTGGGATGATGGATTTTAACAATATTTCTGCAATAGGAAACGATGAAATGTACATCATTGAAGGTGGAAATTCCTCAATGTTTGGTTCAGGCAGTGTTGGTGGAATTGTTGTACTTAACAATCAACCAAATTTTACAAAAAAAGTAGCGGCTCAAATTAACAGTGGAATTAACTCCATATCAAATTATCGCAACTCGGCTGATGTTAAAGTTTCAAATGAAAAATGGTATTGGAATATAGACCTAAGCTCTATTTATAACTTTAATCGTTTCAATTATTTTGAAAATGGGAAAACCATTTTGTGGGATAAAACAAAATTTTATCAAAACACATTTAAAAATACACTTGCACACAAAATCAATAAGCAAGATCAATTCAAGTGGTCTACAGACTTAGGTGAGGTTTATCGAGAGATTGGTAATTCTACGCTTGCTGAACAATCAGACTTTTATTTGCGATCGGTATTGGACTACAATAAGATCTTTGGAGAATTTCAAATCAATCAAAAGATCGGTTATACCTATGATCGAATTGCTTATGCCGATGCGCCTATTTTTAAACTGATTCCTGATAGCAGCTTTGCAACTATGTACTTCTCACAAACAGAACTTTCTTGGCAAAACTCCTTAGGGAATGCATTACTTGGTTTCGATTATCAGCGCCAAGAAGGAAAATCTGCGCATTATTTTAAAGATGCGACAAGAAATTTACCAGCCGCATTTATTGCTTGGATGACTGAATTAAAAAATGCGAAAATTGCATTCGATTCAAGATATGAAATTAATGGAGGTTTTTGGTCTGGGGCGTTTAATATTGAATCCCACTTAATGGAGGATTTAAAGTCAAGATTCAATGTTAACAAAAGCTTCAGAAGACCCACTTTGAACGACTTATACTGGGTTAACACATCCTCAGAGTTTCCTCAATTATTAAATGAATCAGGTTGGAGTACCGAAATAGGATTAGATTATTTTTTGAAGGTAGGTAATAACACAATCTTACCTTCTGTAACAATATATTATCGGGAGTTAAGCAACCCGATATCATGGCAACCAAAGCCAAATGGTTTATGGAGGCCAATGAATTTACATTATGGGACCTATAATGGATTGCAGATTGGTTTAGACTGGGGAATTATTAGAAAGTATTCAACTTGGAATTTTAACTACAAAAGTGAATGGGTAAATGCCTGGGTAATCAAGAAGGATAATATAGGTACAGGTGATGTTTCAAGGCCAATTTTTATTCCGGATTGGACACATAATGCAAAGTTCTCATGGAATTGTGGTAACATTAGTTTACACTCGGTTTACCATTACAGAGGATCCCGATTTATTACTTCGGATAATAGTGATTGGTTAAATAGTTACTCCATCGTTGATTTTGGTGGTTCGTACCAAGTAAAACTAGCACCCAAATCTAAATATATAATTCTGTTGGGTATAGATATTCAGAATGCGTTGAATGAGCAGTATCAGAATATGCCAGGAAGACCAATGCCAACTAGAAGTATTTCAATTAATTGTACAATAAAATTTAATAGATAATGAAAAAAATATTCAGTCTAACAATTCTAGGATTATGTTTATCCTTTCTCAATGCTCAAACCGAGGTGAAGTTTCATTTTGACATTTTAGAATCAAACATTGGTACGGATAGTTATTGGGATGGATCCAATGGGGTTGATACAGTTTCTTTCTCGCAAGATAATTACTATTTGGAGATGATTATGGGTTGGGATACTAGTTTTGGTGGTTATTCCACCGGACCTTGGGCATTTTCAACCAAAGTTGATACAACAGAAGAAACTAGCGATTTTACTAAACATTTATATTGTGCTAGACCAGGGAGCGGGGCGGAATCAACTCCTGTATATGCAATAGGATTTAATGGAGCCCACCTTCTCAATAAAAGTCCACTTTTGTCTACTCAAAGGGTTAAAGGGTTCTATATTGCCAATACTACCTATGCGGTAAATAGTATGTTATTCGGTGATCAAATTGGTAAGAAATTTAATTACGATGATAAGGACTCATTTGTCCTAAAGATTTACTCTTATGTTTCAAATGAATTAGTTGATTCAACTATGGTTTACCTCGCAGACTTCAGAACACCGGGTTCCTCAGGGATATTGAAATCGTGGCAATTTGTTGAGTTTACAGAATATTTTGATAGCTTGAATTTTCAACTTTATAGTTCAGATAATGGGCAATGGGGGATGAATACTCCGGCATTTTTTGCTTTAGATGGGGTTGTATTGGAAAACTCAAATTCAAAAAGTAAACTAATTAAATCATCGGTTTCATTATATCCTAATCCAGCTAAAAACTTTTTTAAAGTTAATGCAGAGACCAGCGTTTCAGAACTATTTGCTTATGATGTTAAAGGGCAGAAATTTAAGCTAAAAGCAAATATAGGTGGTGTCTTTGCCATTAATCACTTACCTGCTGGTTTGTACTTTACTGAGGCAAGCATTAATGGTCAAAAAGTCTTTAACAAACTCATCAAAGAATAAATGCATAAGGTTATAATATCTTTATTTATTTCGTTGATTTTTGCTGGTTGTTACAAACACCCAGATAATACTAAGCAAGATTACACAGAGCAGGATTCAAAAGTCGCCATTCTTTGTGAAGGGAATTTTAATTGGCAAAATGCACGTTTAGATATTTGGAATAGCCAAACAGGCGATTACTATGACAGAGTGTTTGAACAGGCCAATTTAGCCGCGCTTGGAGATGTCCTTCAATCGGGCTTTCACCTTAATAATTCGCTTTATATGGTTGTGAACAATAGCGGAAAAATCGTTAAAGTTAACGACCAAAAATTCACAATAGAAGTACAAAATATCGATTTGGTTTCCCCTAGATATGCGGCTGAAGCAAATGGGCGAATCTATATAACGGATTTGATGAATAATGGGATCATGGTATTGGATTCTCAACATCTTGGGCGACTTGGATTTATTAGGAATTTAGATTCTCAAATAACATCATTTGAAGGTTGGACGGAGCAGGTTTTACATTGGAATAACTACATTGCCGTCGCCTCGGTTTCTGGTGATATTTTATTAATTGATCCCGTGAAAATTGAAGCTTATAAAAGGATCCCCACCGAACTTGGCTGTAAATACTTGAAAATTTCAAAAAACGGTGACTTATGGGCCGCTTGTTCAATTGATGGAAATTCATCCATTCACCAAATAGGTAAGGACTTAATTGTCCTCAAAAGTATAAGTTTACCTTCGGGATTAAATCTTAATCAACTTGTATATTTACCTGAAAAGGATTGTTTTTTTACTCTAGTAAACGGAAATTTAATGAGATTTGAATCAAGCACTTCATCTTTTAATGATTGGAAGAAAATCGTGATTTCTAACGCCGTTAATTTGTATGGATTGGGAGTGGATACTGAAAATAATAAAATCTTCATCACAGATGCAAAAGACTATGTTAGCAAGGGGGAGGTTATTGTTTTGGATAGTGCTGAAGTTGAAATAACACGTTTATCAACTGGTGTTATTCCTAATGGAATTGTGATTTTAGACTGAATCAACTTAAATAGCCTAGAAGTCAAGGAATAGAACTTATCTTTGCTTTGCAAATGCGCTTATTCCGATTGCAGAAGATCGATAAACTCGTACTCAAATCTTACATTGGACCTTTCTTGGTAACCTTTGCGTTGAGTTTGTTTTTATTTCTTATGCAATTTTTATGGAAATATATTGACGAACTCGTAGGCAAGGGTATTCCACCCTTGACTATGCTTAAGTTAATCTGGCTATCGCTGGCAGATTTGGTTCCAATGGCTTTGCCTTTAACAGTTATGGTGGCTGGTTTAATGACTTTTGGAAATCTTTCTGAGAGTTTTGAATTGGTTGCAATGAAGGCAAACGGTATTTCACTGTTAAGAATACTACGACCTGTTTTTGTATTCATGTCAATTCTTGTTGTATCAAATTTTCTTTTCTTGAATTATGTAATTCCCAAAGCCAATTTGGAGTTTAAAGCCATGTTGCTAGATCTTCGGAAAAAGAAACCGGCATTTAATATAGATCCTGGTCAGTTTTACCAACAGATCGAACGCGTTGCAATTAGGGTTGGAGAAAAAGAAAAGGACAATGAGACTGTTCGCGATGTGCTTATTTACCAGCGCAAACAAGATGATTCCAAGCGTTTAGATGTGATTCGTGCAGATTGGGGGACTATGGTTGTTTCTGACGATAAAAAGTTGCTAAATATTACACTGTATAATGGAGTAAGGTATGAGGAAATGACCACTGTGCAAGGATATAAAAACAATCTTCCATTCAATCAAATGTATTTCAATAAGCAAAAAATGGTTATTGACTTATCTAGTCTTGATTTAACTTTTGCGAATAAAAAAAGAATGGCTACTGACTATCGCTTGTTAAATGTAGGTCAGTTATTATTGGAGATTGATTCGTTTGGCATGCGTATGGACGAACACTTCAAAAAGAATACTGGATATTTAAGTAGATTGATTCATTATTCTCCTGTCTTTAAACCGGTTACAAACATAATTCAAAACCCTAACTTTGAATATTTCCCTTTAAAAAAGAAAGAGATTTATGAGAACTACGATTCACTGAGATGGTCACGGATGCGATCATTAGCAGTATCTACAGCAAGGGGTGTAAAGGGTACTCTCGATGGTTATGCATCTACACAAGTGTATGAAAGAAAAGATGTTGCCCTGTATAAAAGTGAATTACATAAAAAGTTTGCATACAGCTTTTTATTAATGATGCTTTTCATGATTGCTGCACCGTTGGGAGCAATTATTAAAAAAGGAGGAATTGGTTTGCCGTTAGTCATTTCTGTATTGTTGTTTGTGGTATTTTATGCTATAAATATTACGGGAGAGAAAATGGGTAAGGAACTTATTGTTCCCGTTTGGTTTGGAATGTGGATGAGTACTCTAGTTTTATTTCCTGTTGCACTTTTAATCACTTGGAAAGCCATCCGAGATCGATCGGTATTTGCTAGTTCTGGCAAATGGAAATTTTGGAAAAAGAAAAAAGTATGAGGATTTTAGTAGTTGGTAATAGAATACCATGGCCGCTGCATGATGGTGGTGCCATGGCGACTTATAACTTTCTCAAAAGTCTATCTATTAATCATCAGTTAACGTTCTTTTCCTACAACACTAAAAAACATTTTAACGATAAAAAATCAATCCAAGATAACTTCAACTTTTGTGAGGTTGAAACTTATGAATTGGACGCAACACCTAATAATAAAAAAGCAATATTCAACACAATTACTAGTAGTGAAAGCTATTTTTTAAGTAGATATAGAAGTTTCAAAGCTGAAGTGCAATTATCTGAGTTACTAAAAAGAGGTAATTTTGATTTAGTAATAATTGAGGGATTGTATTCAGCTAAGTTCTTGCCGGTAATTAGAAAATTTTCCGAAGTGCCCGTGGTTTACAGAGCACATAATGTTGAATCAGAGATTTGGGGAAGAAATACCTTAAACAGTAAGAGTTTTTTAAAGAAAAACTTTCTTAATATTCAATCTAAACGATTGCAAAGTGAAGAATTGGAGTTTATAAAAAGTGTAGATGCCATTATTAGTATTTCCCCTTCAGATTCAAACTACTTCAGGAAAAATTCTAAATCACAATTATTTCAGTATTTACCCGGTTTTCCGTGGCTAATAAAAGAAAAATCTAAATTACAACCTTTACGAGTTTTTCATATAGGTTCAATGGAATGGGAAGCAAATAACGAGGCTGTAAATTGGTTTTTAAGAAAGATTTGGCCTTTGATATTGAGTGTTTTTCCGAATGCTGAATTTCATGTTGCAGGGAAAGGGTTGAGTAAAAGTGATAATAGATTTTTTATGAAAGGCGTATTTAATCATGGGGAAATTAAGGATGCTGAGGAATTTATGATTAATCATGGAGTTTGTGTAGTCCCCTTAAAAGCGGGAAGTGGTATTCGTATGAAATTGCTGCAGGCCATGTCTTTGTGCATTCCGTGTGTATCTACTACTATTGGAGCGCAAGGAATAGAGCTTAATAATAATCCAATACTCGTAGCAGATGACTCAGAAACATTCGCAAAACAAGTAGTTGCATTACTATCAGACCACAGAAAAGCAATTGAATTAGGTAAAACTGCCCAAAAATATATCGAAACATACCACAGCGAGCCGAAGAACTTGGAGGAACTCAATATTTTTTTACAACAAGTTACCCACCATTAAAAATCATTTTGTAGTGGTCAATTCCAGCTTCTACAAATAATGATCCTGTGCGTTCAAATCCCAAATCAACATAGAAAGTTTCTGCATGAGTTTGAGAATGCAAATAAATAGTTTCACCCGTAGATTTTAGTGCATCTAAACAAGCATTTACTAAAGCCTTACCAATTCCTTTTCCTCTGTAGTTATCAAGCACTGCAAAGCGTTCCAGCTTCCAGCCAAAATCAGTCTTTCTGTACCTGCATGTACCAACAGTAATGCCATTAATTCTAGCTCTTAAATGAGTAGCGGTGGCATCAAATTTATCGTATTCTTCATCTGGTGGACAATTCTGTCCTATCACGAAAACTATCCTACGTACATCGAAGGTTTCTACTAGCTCTGAGGGGGAGGAAATCTCTTTAATCTCAATCATCCGGAAAAATGGTTAAATTTGCTCAAAATTAATAACTAAAAGCTAGAAAGTAATGTCGCAAACCAACGTTGCCCAACTATTAGGAAAAGATGCTGAGTATTTACTTGGCCATGAATGTAAAACCATCTCTAAGGAATCTATTCATTTACCAGGAGAAGATTTTATTGATAGAGTTTTCTCACAAACTAATCGCAGTCCGCAAGTATTGCGTTCATTACAATCACTGTATGGTAATGGTAGATTGGCGAATACAGGTTACTTGAGTATTCTTCCTGTAGATCAAGGAATTGAACATAGCGCAGGTTCCTCTTTTGCTCCAAATCCAATTTATTTTGATCCAGAAAATATCATTAAGTTAGCAATTGATGGCGGATGTAATGCCGTAGCTTCAACTTATGGAGTTTTGGCAATGAACTCTAGAAAGTATGCTCATAAGATCCCGTTTGTTGTTAAAATAAATCATAATGAATTTTTATCCTACCCCAATACCTACAATCAAATTATGTTTGGTTCCGTTCGTGATGCCTGGAATTTAGGTGCTGCTGCAGTTGGAGCAACTATTTATTTCGGTAGTGAAGATAGTTCACGTCAAATAATTGAAGTCGCTCAAGCTTTTGAAGAAGCTCATTCATTAGGAATGGCAACTATTTTATGGTGCTATACAAGAAATAGTGGATTTAAAGTAGACGGTATTGATTATCATACATCAGCGGATTTGTCCAGCCAAGCAAATCATTTAGGGGTAACAATTCAAGCAGACATTATCAAGCAAAAAATGCCAACTAACAATGGAGGGTATTTAGCTACAAAACACGGAAAGACCCATGATAAAGTATATTCTGAACTAACAACGAATCATCCGATTGATTTAACCCGTTATCAAGTGGCAAACTGTTATATGGGTAGAGCTGGTTTAATTAATTCAGGTGGTGAATCGAAAGGTCAAGGAGATATTGAGGAAGCTGTTTCTACAGCAGTAATAAACAAGAGAGCGGGAGGTTCTGGATTGATTTTAGGTAGAAAAGCATTCCAAAAACCATTTGCGGAAGGTGTACAGTTATTGAATTCCGTTCAAGATGTATATCTAGATAATTTAGTCACAATCGCTTAACAACTGGATTATGCCACATTCCGAATTTGATGAGTTCGACCAGGATCCTTCCGAATCTAAGTGGTATTTACGAACTCTTTCTGGGATTCTAACAAAGACCAAAGATAAAAAGCCTACGCCTGACGGGTTATGGGAGAAGTGTAGACGATGTAAGGAAGTATTTCCAACCAAGGATTGGATAGATAACCTTTATGTTTGCGAAGCTTGTGGTTATCATGATAGAATAGGGTCTAATGAATACTTCGAGATTCTTTTTGATAAAAACAAATTCGAAGAAATTAATGTTGGACTTAGCAGCGGAGATCCGCTTGATTTCGTTGATTCTGCACCTTATAAAGATCGCATTTCTGTAGCAATTAAAAAAACTGGCTTAAATGATGCTGTTCGTACGGCGCATGGAAAGCTAAACGGCAAGAAATTAATGATTGCCTGTATGGATTTTAATTTCATTGGTGGGTCTATGGGTTCAGTAGTTGGAGAGAAGATTGCAAGAGCAATTGATTTTTCAATTGAAAATAAAGTGCCTTTTCTCATGATTTCCAAATCTGGTGGTGCACGTATGATGGAGGCCGCATTTTCATTAATGCAAATGGCAAAAACTTCTGCTAAACTTGCATTACTAAACAAAGCAGGGGTTCCATATTTATCTTTAATGACCAATCCTACCACTGGCGGAGTAACAGCTTCTTATGCTATGCTAGGTGATTTTAATATCGCTGAACCAGAAGCATTAATTGGTTTTGCAGGTCCGAGGGTTATTAGAGAAACTATAGGTAAAGACTTGCCAAAAGGATTTCAAAGCTCTGAGTTCTTGCTCGAGCATGGATTTTTAGATTTTATCGTCGAAAGAAAAAATCTTAAAGAAAAGCTAAGTACATTATTAAGCATCATTTGGAATAAAAAATAATTAATACATACAATATGAATTTCCCAAGCAATTTAAAGTACACAAAAGACCATGAGTGGATTTTAGTGGAAGGTGATCAAGCAACAGTTGGAATTACAGATTTTGCTCAAAGTGAATTAGGTGATTTAGTTTTCGTTGATATTTCAACAGAAGGTGAATCCTTATCTCATGGAGATGTATTTGGATCAGTTGAAGCGGTAAAGACGGTAAGTGACTTGTATATGCCAGTAACTGGTGAAGTATTAGAAGTAAACAGTAATCTAGACTCAGCTCCTGAAACAGTTAACAGCGATCCTTATGGTGAAGGTTGGATGGTGAAAATTAAATTATCCGACGTTTCTGAATTAAACGATTTGTTATCAGCTGATGATTATAAATCATTAGTAGGTGAATAAACAACGTACTAAAATTAGAATAGTTCGTGCCTCTGCATATCTGTGGGGGCTTTTTTGTTTTTTTTTATTACTTAAACCAAATTTAAAAAGTACTGTAGTTTTACCACAATGGTTGATCATTTTCCCTGTAGACAAGATTGTGCATTTTACACTTTGGTTTATTTGGATAAGTTTGTATGAGTATTCTAAGCCATCAGTTTTTATAAAACCATTATATTTTTACTTGTGGGTGGTGATAAGTATTCCTCTTTCAGAGTGGTTGCAGTATTACATGAATTGGGGCCGAACCGCTGATTTTTTTGATATATTGGCCGATGTAATCGGACTGTTGTTTGGGTTATTAATAACTAGATTTTTAAAAAATAAAGCACCCTAAAGAGGGTGCTTATCGAGGTCGGAACCGGATTCGAACCGGTGTAGAAGGTTTTGCAGACCTCTGCCTAGCCGCTCGGCCATCCGACCTTTTCAGGAGTGCAAAAATAATTGATTATACCATCATTCACAAACAATATTAAAGATTAATTATTCTTCCATCTGACATTGTAATTATCCGGTCTGTTCTTTTTGCGAAGTCTTCATCATGAGTAACAATTAATAGGGTAGTATTAAACTCCTCGATCATCTCTTTAAATAAATGAAATACCGTGTCTGCATTCTTTGAATCTAAATTTCCTGTTGGTTCATCACCCATTATTATCAAAGGTTCGTTGATTAGTGCTCTTGCAATTGCTACTCTTTGTTTTTGTCCGCCTGAAACTTGGGTGGCTTTTTTTCTTGCAAGTTCTTGAATATCCAAAAGTTTTAGTTTTTCAATTGCTTTATGCTCAATTTGATCTCGAGGGTATTTGCCGAGTTTTAGTGCGGGCATCATTACATTTTCCAAAATGCTAAACTCCGGTAATAAATAGTGAAACTGAAACACAAACCCTATGTATTCATTACGAATTCTGGCTAATTCATTATGAGATTGTTGGGATAAATTAATTCCATTTAACTTAATATGACCTTCATAATCAGTATCCATTGTGCTCAAAATGTATAATAATGTACTTTTACCGCAGCCAGATTTTCCCATAATTGAGACATACTCACCTTTATAAAGATCAAAATTTATATCTCTCAGAACCTGTATCGTAGTTGGGTCATGAAAAAACTTATTTAACTCTCTGACTTTTAATAATTCCTCTTTTGCCATTATCACTGTCCTCTTAAGATTTCAACTGGATCAATTTTACTTGCCTTTCTTGCCGGTAAATAACCCGCAAAAAATGTTGTTACCATTGCAAATATTCCACCTCCTATATAAAACCAAGGATCAAAATTTACTGGAAAAGTTTTTATTGTCGGAAGAGCTTCCGTTTCAAAAGGAGCGTTGTCAATAACATGCGACATTCCAAATCCTGCCAAAAGACCAATACTTCCACCCATAAGGCCAATTAATAATGCTTGGTAAATAAATATTCGTTTTACGTCAGACCCGGAGAAGCCTGTAGCCTTTAATATTGCGATATCGTTCATTTTTTCATAGATAAGCATATTCAGGATATTGTAAATTCCAAACCCAGCAACAATTAATAGGGTTATAGATACTGCGTACGTTATCAAATTCCTGATGGATGTGCCTGTATCAAACTGTGCATTTGCTCTATGAATATCAATTGCGTGAACTCCAAATAAATCCTCCAATTCAGCAGCCATTTGAGTAGCATATTCAATATCATGAAGCTTAAAATGTATATCTGTAAAATATCCCGTTCCCTCACCAGCAGCAGATTGAGCTGCAGCAATATTTGCATAACTCTGAATATTATCGACTTCTGCAAGACCGCTTTGAAAAAGACCGACAATTTTAAGTTTAAATTCTTTCCCTTGAGGATTTACCATCGGAATGTAGTCTCCGATTTCAAGAGATAATTTTTTTGCAACACCCGCACCTAATATTATACCATTACTATTGTTTTTTAAATCAGTCGGACTACCATGTAATACGTAATCATCAAAATTGAAAAGCCGTGCTTCTTCCTCAGGGTTAATACCTAACAAATTACCATTCAATAATACCGAACCACTTTTGTAAAAAACACGAGCAGAAACTTGTGGTGTAATACCTTTTACTCTTTTATCAGACTCGTATCCCTCAATAATTCCAATTGAATTTCTTATAGATGAGCGTGCTGCTTTTGGTTTAATTGATTCAATTTTATGAAAAAATTTGTTATTCGGGTATTCCGAATTAGTTGTAATAGGTTGAGTTTCGCTAGGTTGAATTTCATTGTATACTCTTACATGTGGTGTTCTATTTAAAATTAATCCATCCAATAGTCCATTTAATCCCGTCATGAAACTCATGAGTATGATAAAGGTACCAATGCCAAAAGTAACTCCTAGTGAAGCAATAACTGATTGTTTACGCTTTGCATAAACATGAGTGCGCGCTATTTTAAATAGGACTTTATTGCCCATCTTTAATTTCTTTAATCCTATCAGATTCGGTTAACCCACTGATTATTTCACTTTCAAGTTGATTTTTTAATCCAATTTTTACAGATTTTTCTCCGTCAGGAGTATAAACAATACTATCTCCCTCAATCAGTCTATTGGGTAATACTAAAATATTATCTTTTCTATCAATGATTATATTACATTCTGCATTTAACCCTGGGTAAAGTACAGGTATATCAGTAATAAATTTCCCCTCTGCTCTAAATGTTTGATTTCTAGCGTCTAGCAAAGGCCTTATTGAGGTTAATTTCGCTTTATAACTTTTTTCATAAGCCTCTAATTTAACCCATACCTCCTGTCCCTCGCTAATCTTCGAAATATCCGCCTCATCAACTTCCATGACAATGGTAAAATCTTCATTTTTACCAATAACTGCAAATGGCTGCTGAGGACTCACAATACTTCCCACTGCATTAGGTAAAGAATATACTTTTCCCGATCTGCAGGCGTAAATGTGAAACTTATTTGAATTAGCTTCTGCAAGTTCAAAATTATTCTTTGACTGCCTTATGTTCGCAGTTATTTGCTCATTGAGTAAAGAAAATTTCTTTTTCGTAGCCTCATATATACTTTTGCTTGATTTTGCTTTTAAAAGAATATTTTCTAACTGATTCTTGCTTCCAACATTTTTTTCAAAAAGCCTTTTTTGTCTACTTAAATTTAAGGAATCTTGCCTCATTTGCTCCTCAAGTTGACTTAGCTGTATTGAAAGTTCTGAAAGCTGTGACTGGCCCGCAATCGCTAATTTATAGGATTCTCTGGCGTTATCAATATTTATATTTGGTATAAGTTGTTCAAGTTCAGCAATTTTATCTCCCGCCTTTACTTCAAATCCTTCCTTTACAAAATATTTTAGTAATCGACCACTAACTTCAGTTCTATGTTCATATTGATCCGCTGATTCAATATGGGCACTCGCATATACAGAATGTATTAAGGTTTTCTTAACTGGTTGATGGTATTCAACTGATTCAGTACATGATACAGATAATTGACTAATCAATACTACAAGCCCAAGTTTAATAATTAATGGCTTGAAATGGGTAGAAATCATGAATCAAAGGTTGTATAAAAAAACCAATAATTCAATGATAATAATCACTAGCGGACTTTTTTACCGTCTATGTATGTATGCTTTACTTTTACGTTATTGAATTTTGACTCTTCAATTTCCATAATGTCCTTGTTGAGAACAACAAAGTCCGCATATTTCCCAATTTCAATACTCCCTTTATAATCATCGGTGAATTCTGCACGTGCAGCCCAAAGAGTCATTCCTAATAAAGTCTGTTTTCTGCTTAAACACTGTTGGGGAAGAAACGCTTGCTTCAAATTACCAGAAAGATCTTTACGAAATACAGAAGAATAAAAAGTAGCGATTGGACTAATACCTTCTACAGGGAAATCTGTTCCTAATGCCACATAACCCATAGAGTCTAGCCAAGTTTTATAGGCATAAGCACCGTTCTTTGGGTTGTAATTGCTATTTGTATTGCAAATTCTATCAAAAGCCCATAGAGCATCAGAGGTTGCATGTGTTGGTTGGATTGACGGAATTACTCCATAATTATGCAGTTTTGCAATATCATTAATATCAACAATTTGTGCATGCTCAATTCTCCATCTTGCATCAAAATCTGGAGCTAAGATTTTAGTGAAAACATCAATTACAATTTTATTTGCACTATCCCCAATGGCATGAACACACGCCTGATAATTCTTTTGATATAAATAGGTACAATAATATCTGAATTCATTTGCGTTCATTAGTTGTAAACCTTTATGATGTACTCTATCGCAATAATCATGTTTTAAAAGAGCTCCACGTGAACCTAAAGCTCCATCCAAATAAAACTTCATAGAACGTACTCGAAGTTTTTCAGATTGGGGGATATCATTTCTGCTAATGTGATTTAGATTTTCTTGATTGACACTCAACATAGCATTCACACGAATGGGTAATGCGCCATTTGTTTGTTGATTATGAATGAATTGAATTTCATTATAACTCAAACCTGCCTCTGAAACTGAGGTAATACCAGATTTTAAAAGATCCTCAGTACCGCATTTTAAGGCCTTAATCATTACATCTTCATCCATATCCGGAATCATATCTTGAATCCAATCAGCCGCATTATCTATAAAAACTCCAGATGATTGTCCATTGCTTAGTTTGAGAATTTCTCCGCCTGTAATTATCGTATCATAATTCAAGTTTAAATGCTCTAATGCCGCCTTGTTTAGCCAAATGGCATGGCCATCTACACGGCTTAAGCAGGTTGGAATTTTGGTTGCTCCATTTAAATCTTCAAAATTCGGAAACTCCTGTACTTCCCAATTATTCTGATCCCAACCTCTTCCAACTATCCACTTTCTCTTTTTATTTTTGCAAGCAAACTTTTTAAGTTTTTTACGAACCTCTATTTTTGAGGATGTACCAAATAATTGTAATTCTTCGGTTCCCCTGCAATATGCAAGAAAATGGCAATGTGCATCATTAAAACCTGGGTATATGTACCCATTATGTTTAACCAAAGTTGCATCTGGAAAAGTCATTTTTGCTGAATCTAAGTTTCCAGTGAATTGGATTATACCTTTTTGGGTCACAAAACATTCAATAATATCAAAAGAATCATTTGCGCAATAAATTTTCTTAGCAGTATGAATTTCAATAGTTTGTTGTCCCCAACTTGTATTTATTGAAAATAAAAAGATAAAAATTTTCCAAACTTTTTGGGGGATAGTCATCTTAATATTGTTAGAATTAGTGAACATTGTAACAAAACTAAACCCTTATTATGAAAAAAGTTGGATTAATTATCTTAATTATTGTTGCCATAGCCATAGTAACCGGTCTGTTTTTATGGTTTCAACCTACTTCTAAGGTTGCGGATGGTGAAGCAGACTTCCAAATATCGATTGAAGCACTAGTAAATGAAGGAATTGAAACCGACGATAGTTTATTTAATGACAAATATGTAGATAAGGTGATTCAGTTTAGTGGTGATGTATATTCATTAAATATAGGGGATTCTCAAAGTGAAATTCAATTAGATCCGAACACAGACGAAACGGTCATAGTAAGAGCTTCTTTTGATCCTTCCCAGAATTCTGATCTAAAAAAAATAACTGAAGGCGATTCCGTTAAATGTCAATGCAAATTCAACGGAATTTCTATCCCAAGAGACCCAGATGATCTATTGTCTGAGATAATAGTTACTTTTAGCCGTTGTACAATAAAAAAATAATCATAATGAAAAAATATTCAATCATCTTACTTATGGCTTCAATTTTCTTCATTGGAGCCGCATTCTCTCAGGTTTACACAAGCTCAGAAGGTAGTATTAGGTTTGTTAGTAAAACAGATTTTGAAGAATTCGAAGCAGTGAATCACCAACCTAGTGTTGCAATGTCAAGCAATGGTAAAGTACAGTTTCGAGTGCCGGTAAACTCCTTCGAATTTGAGAAAAAACTTATGCAAACACACTTTCAAGAAAATTACATGGAATCAAGCAAGTTCCCTAATGCAGAATTTAAAGGTACTATAATTGAACCTGATAACTTCAAGCTTAAAGACGGTAAGCAAGAAGTTAAAGTTAAGGGAATAATGGAAATTCACGGTGTAGTAAAAGAGATTGAAGCAACTGGAACTATCAAAAAAACAAAGAATGAAGTTATAATGTTCGGCAATTTCGATATCTTATTGAGTGATTACAAAATCAATATTCCCAAAAATAACATCAACCAAATTTCGAATACTATAACTATACATTTAGAAGCGAAGTTGGAACCTAAAAAATCTAAAAACTAAAAAAGCTATTAATGAAAAATTTATCTCTCTTTAGTTTAGTTGCTCTTTTAGCGTCTACATTTTTATTTTCATGTAAACATGACTGATTGTGAAATCAAACAACTTGAAAAATGGATAAATGATGGCTGTCCGCAAAACTAAAATATTCATATTATCAATGTCGATAGTCGTTGGAATATCATCTTGTTACAACGACAATTTGGAAGATTTATACGGAGTTCAATCTTGCGATACAACTAGCGTAACTTACAGCGCTGATATTAGTCCAATAATTAATAGTCAGTGTGCTAGTTGTCATTCAAGTAATTCGCCTTCAGCAGGTATTTCTATTCATGACTATTCATCTGCAGTTTCTTATGTAAATTCCAGTAAAACTAAACTTTTAGGTTCGGTTAAATGGGATGGAACAGCAAGTAATATGCCCAAAGGGGGCAGCAAGTGGAATGCTTGTAATATATCAAAACTTGAAGCTTGGATTAATCAGGGAATGAAGCCATGAGTACATTTTCTTTTTCGAAATGGTTGGCAACCTATATTTTGGCGCCAGTAGTTTCTTTGTTTGGAGGAAGTAATACTACGGACTCAACCAATAGTAATATTGATTCGATTCACTTAATTGCAGTTGAAACCCCAAAAGTAGTTGTAGATAATAATAAGCCGCTCACGGAAACTAAGGCCAACTTTAAAAGTTTACGCTTAATAACTGGTCAAACTACAGCCACTCTTCCGAAAGGTACGTTTGAAGTTAGTATTCAACATCGGTTTGGAACCATCTCCTCTGGATCAGAAAATCTTTGGGGTATTGATAACCTGAATAGCATGCGAATTGGGTTTGATTTAGCCTTAGGTAATAGATTAACAATTGGAGCAGGGAGATCATCACTTCAGAAAACCTATAATTCATATGCCAAATTGAATATGTTTGGAGGATTTGACGAAAAATTGCAACTTAGTTTTTTGTCAGACTTTGCTTTTGATGGACGTAAAAAAGATGATTGGGGGTATGATCCTTTCTTCTTTTCTCATCGACTGATGTTCACAAATCAACTTTTGATCTCTTATCAAATGGGTGAAAATTTTGTTCTCGGTATTTCTCCTGGGGTAGTGCATTTTAATTTGGTTGATGTAAGCACGAGATCCAATTTAATGCCAATTGTGTCCTCATATGCGCGGTTGCAATTAATTCCAAAACTCGCTTTAACAGCTGAGGCAAGCACAATTGTTCAAGGTATAAATAATCCATACGAAAAATCAACACCCACCTATGGAATTGGGTTTGAATATTTTACTGCTCGACATGTTTTTCAGATTAATCTTACAAATTCACGATCAATGAATGAACCATATTTTTTGGTGACTGATCCTACTTTTGCGAGTATTACTCAGTTTTGTTTGGGCTTTAATTTAATTAGAAGATGGTAAGAAAAGTAATAATAGCGTTAGTCTTCTTAAATACCATTTTCTTAGGAGCTCAAGATGATGGTTTTGATTTGTTAGGAGATGAGGAAGATCAAGTTTATTCAGTTAATTATGCCTTCAAAACAACCAAAGTTGTAAATCTTCAAAGTCTGGAAATTACAGATTTCGGTGTACTTGATTTTAAAATGATGCATCGATTTGGATCAATAAACAATGGTCCGGTTGAGGCTTTTGGGTTAGATCAAGCAACTGTTAGATTTGGATTAGAATATGGAATAGTTGAAAACCTAATGATTTCCATGGGTAGAAGTAATGTTCTAGGAAATAAAAATTTAGATGCATTCCTAAAGTATAGAATTTTACAACAAAATACTGATAATTCTATTCCAGTAACAGTAATTGCTCTGGGGGGAGCTCAATATTTATTAGGTTCTGTACATGATTCTAAAACTCAAATGGATCGCTCTTCATTATTTGGACAAATAATAATTGGGAGAAAATTCACAGAAGATTTATCCATCGAGATTGCCCCTACATGGCTTACAAATGCTAAAAATCCCATAATTAGTGGCCCATGGGTTCATCATCAACATCAATGGGCAATAGGAATAGGTATGCGTCAGAAAATTACACCACGAAGCAGTATAAACCTTGAATACATTCCTGTATTAACCAATAAAGGAGATGTATTCAATAGTTTTTCAGTGGGCATGGATGTTGAAACTGGTGGACACGTATTTCAATTTCAGTTAACAAACAGTATTGGATTAAATGAAGCGCAATTCATTAGTAACACCAATGAACAATGGAATAACACCGGAATAAGATTAGGATTTAATTTATCTCGCGTATTTACAATCGTGAAACCTAAACTCTAATCTTTATTAAGCGATAGTATTTGTTTTGGGGGGATTCCATATAATAAGGGATTCCCCTTTTGCAGTCTTACTCGGAGTTTAAATTGCTTTTCAAGTTTATTATGATCTCTATTTTCATAGGATAATCTAAGAGTGCTTTCATTATTCCAATTTGGAATATCACTCAGTTTTATTGAATGAATAACAATAGAATCATCGATTTTTGTCTTGTTAGATGTATATCTGTAGTCTATCTGTCGTAGCGATTTATTAAAACTCGGTGTAAAAATTGCAGATACAATATGCCTCTCACCATTTAGTTTATCGTTGCATTCGATAAATATCAAATCATTCTTTTGCAGCTCTTGGAATGTTTGTGAGATTTCTGAAAAAGAGATGAAGTAATTGCTGTCAATATTTATTGTAATCAATTTTTCATTAATTATGTTCTCTGTTAAATGGGCTTTAGAGTAAAGATTAATTTGACTACCAGGAAATGCCCAAAATCCATATTGTGTTCGTGGAATTGGAATTGGATTGAAAATGGAATTCAAAAGTGGAATGAATTGCTCATCACTTCCTGAATTGGTAATCACATAAAATGAATCTGATTTACTATTGATTTTATTATAACTATTCTCCCAGTCAGCAGCATTAATATGAACCATTTTAAGGTGTGGGAATTGATTGCTTTTGTATTCAAATATGTCTTTTGGCCCGTCAAAAAATATCTCAGGTAACGGTTGAGCCGTATCCATTTCATTTAGGTGCAATAATGGGGAATGATATTTATCTAATTTACAGTTAGAAAAGTGTCTGTTTTCAGCCAATAAACTGATGGTTAGAACTACTGGACTAGTAAATATTATAATCATCTTAAACCATCTCGGAGCAGCATTGCTAATCCAATGTGCGAAGAAAATAATTAAAAATGGTAGCATGAAATAAAGTACATGATGCTGGATTATTGGCTTGATCCAAAACGAATATCCCCAAACAATTAAAAAATCTATGAGGAAGATCAGAATAAAATCCCAACGTGCTGATTTCCAATTTTTTTTCCAGTGGAAATAACATCCTGAAGTAACTAAAACAATGAAAAACGACGCGATTAAATTTGATTGATTAGATACAAAATATAAATGCTCAAAAAGAAATGATAAACTCGGCTTACCGAGCCAGCTCAAACCTTTTTCATTTAGCAAATGTTGAGACCAAATATTTATTGCAGGTACTTGAATTATTGCTGCAACAAAAAGAGATTTAATAGTACTTAAAGTAATTTTATTATTGTGGTAAAAGTCGAAAATAATTAAGCTCAGTATAGAGGTCATAAATGCTATGTAGTGCATATATCCAATCAAACCAAGCGTTATTCCGATAAAAGCAAATTGAAATTTTGAATCGCTAGATTTAGATATTAAAACATTTACCAAGATTAATTGAAAAAATAGTGCCACTTCATAAGGACGAACCCATATACTCATATCTATTGGAAAATGTAGAAAGCTCCAAAAGATTGAACTTATTACGGCGGTTGAACGGTTGAAACTTCTTAATGTTAAAGAATAAATCAAAACCAAATTCAACAAACTGAATAAACACCAAGTAATTTTAAAAGAAGTTTCTGAAGTAAAATAGGAACTAAGTATCCAAACAATCGTTTGTATGCCTGCTGGGTGCCCATCAATCATTACACCATTAGAAATATGGTCATTGAAACTTGTATTGTTGATGGCTCTGAACCAGGAACCAAGTTCATCCGAATCCATTGGAAACTCATCAATACCCCAAATTCTTAGGATTGCTCCAAAGCAAAATATTATCAAGAAGGGTAGGTGGTAAATTATTGAAGATTTACGGATCAAGTTTTTTGCTTAGATTTTTGTGCCGATGGAAATAGGATATTATTTAATATTAATCGATATCCTGGACTGTTTGGATGTAAATTTAAATCAGTAGGGGGTTCGCCAACATGATGCTGATAATCTTCTGGATCATGACCACCATAAAATGTCCATGTACCTTTCCCCATAGAGCCATGTATATACCTAGCCTCGCCAAGTAGTGCATTTTCTCCCATCACTAGAACATCGCTTTTTATAAGTTCCTTGTTAAAGGCTGTTGTTTGACCCATAAATCCTCTAATAGTTCTTGTATGATTCTGGCATAAAATGCTTGGTATAAGGTCCCATTTTGCAGAATAATCGAAAAGAGTAAATAAATCGTTTTCCTCTTTTACATTTCGCGTTACCGGGTTAACATCTATATCAGAATATTCATAGATGTATGGGTTGCTTTCGAGTTTGAAGTTTTTAAATGCAAAACAAGCTTCGTAATCAAGTTGATTTTGAGCATTTGGAGACGCAGGGTCACCATCGAACATAACCTCACAAATATCAGTTTCTTGCGCAGCAAGAGCTATATCGTAGGTATCGGTGGCGCTGCACATTGCAAATAGAAAGCCACCGCCTAAACAAAAATCACGAATCTGCCTTACTACTTCTCGCTTTAATTCTCGTGCACTATTAAATCCATGTTTCCTTGCCATCGATTCAGTTTCTTCTACCTGTGATTTATACCAAGGTGCATTTGCATAAGATGCCCAAAACTTACCATATTGACCGGTAAAGTCTTCATGATGTAAATGTAACCAATCGTATTCTGGTAGTTTTTTATTTAATACTTCATCATCGTAGATTACGGTGTAAGGAATTTCAGCATAGGTTAATACTAATGTTACTGCATCGTCCCAGGGTTGTTTGGTTTTTGGCGAATAAACGGCAATTTTTGGTGCCGTTAATAATTTCACCATATTCATGTTTACAGAAGGGTTTGATATTGTAGTTTCGATTGAATTGGATTCAGATTCTGAGATTACTTCAAATGAAACTCCTCTGGTTTTGCATTCGGTTTCAGCTATAGAACTGTATGTTGTTGAAAAACTTCCTCCTCGGTAATTTAATAGCCATAACACCTCAGTTTGTTGTTTTTCTAACAGCCAATAGGCAAGCCCGTACGCTTTTAAATGATTTTTTTGAGACTCGTCCATTGGGATAATTATTTTACTACCCCACAATATTTGTGAGCTTCCAAAGAAAAAGAAAAATATTAAACCAACTTTTGTCCTAACCATACCATAAATATACCAACCAATAAAGATAACATGCCATAAATTGCCATCAATCCGAAGGCTTTATCGTTGAAATAACGAAATAGTTCTAAACCCATTCCCGAGAAGGTAGTTAATCCTCCCAAAACACCTGTCACCAAAAAGTATTTTAAGGTAGTTGACTCAATTTTCCCCCATAAAAATCCTATTAAAAAACAACCTATCATATTTACGGAAAATGTACCCCATGCGAAAGTGGATGAATCAAATGGTATTACTCGGTTAGTAATCCCTCTGAGGATTGTTCCCAAGCCTCCGCCAAGTGCCATCCATAAATAGGTTGTCCATTGCATTCGGACGAAAATACGAAACCAAATTTTATTTTTTAATGTTTCTTTGTAAAGGTGAAAGTCAAAATACTTCAAATAATAAACGAAAGTCCTCGAGTAAAACGCTTCATTTTAGCACCCCTATCGGGAGAATTTGATGCTTTTTTAGCTGGTCAATTTGTAGTATTAGAAAATGAAAATTGGGAATATCCTAATAAAAATAGAAGTTATTCAATATCTTCTGTTATTAACAATCCCAGGGAATTAGAATTATGTGTAGCCCTTAATGAAAAGGGAGTTTTTACCCCTTGGTTATTTAGTTTGATTGTTGGTGATGTATTAGAATGCAGTCAACCACAAGGAAAATTCATTTTAAAAGAAGATGAACAAAGTTTGAAATTACCACATTTATTTATTGCTACGGGTACCGGTATTGCACCTTTTTTAAGTATGATTAATGAAGTTCTTAAAAAATCTCAAAACAAAGTTTATCTTGTATACGGCAATAGATTTGAGCAAGATATTCTCTACAAAACGTATTTCGAGATGTTGTCAGTAGAGAACGAAAAGTTCAATTTTTTACCAATATTGAGCAGAGAATACAAACCAAATATTGCTGAAGGCTATGTGCATGCGTCGTATAAAATAATCTTGGAATCTATTGAAGATGCAAGAATATATGTTTGTGGCTGGAAAGAAATGTGTGCTGATACTAGAAATGAATTGAAAGCAATGGGATTCAATAGAAGGCAGTATTTTTTTGAGCAGTATGATTAAAAAATATCCAGTTTTTTTTGGAATTTAGTTTTTTAGTTTATTATTGCACATAGTTAGAAGAGAGTTTCTCACTTCAAGACATCTCAAAAGAAATTCATTGAACATCCCTTATTTAGATTAGTGTAGTTAATATGACGGAATCTCCGGACTTTAGGAAGATGAGTGTTGCTGATTTGCGCGCTCTAGCTGAAACTCTAGACATTGAAAATGTCTCTCAGAAGAAAAAAAACGAGCTTATTGAAGCAATAACGGAAATTGCCAATGCCGACAATAGTAATTCCGAGACTGAAACAGCTTCAAATTTAAATGTTGATTCTCCCAAAGAAAAGCGAAAGCGTAAAAGGGTTATCAAAACGTTAGATGATGAAGGCAAACAGGAACAACAAACTGAGACATCCGAAAAAAAAGAGTTTGAATCCTCCAAAATTGATGATTCAGCCCCTGATAGAATAAAGAAAGATTTTCAAGGTGTTTCTGAAGTTGATAACAATTCAATTGCCGATGCTGAAACCCTAGAAAAGCCTAAACGTCGAATAATAAGCAAAAACAAACGCAAGGATTCTGACTTCACGGTTGAGTCTGATTTCCAACCAAAAGAAGAATCTAAAGTTGAAAAAACTGAATCTCCAGAGGACAAAAAACGTAAAGAACTTCTGAATACTATTATGGAAATGGAAGGAGTTGTGACCACTCAAGGAGTTTTAGAAACGGTTTCGGATGGCTATGGTTTTTTACGTTCACCTGATTATAACTATATGGCATCTCCTGATGATGTTTATGTTCCAAGTTATATGATTAAGCAGAATGGTCTGAAAGTTGGCGATACAATTAAAGGAAGTATACGCCCTCCAAAAGACAATGAAAAGTATTTCTGTTTAGTTACAATCCAATCGGTAAACGGGAAAAGTATTGAAGAGGTTAGAGACCGTGTAGCATTTGAACACCTTACTCCATTATTTCCTGAAGAAAAACTCAATCTTTGTGATAATCCAAAGTCCTATTCAAATAGAATAATTGATTTGGTATCGCCAATTGGTAAAGGTCAAAGAGGGTTGATTGTAGCACAGCCAAAAACAGGTAAGACATGGATTCTAAAAGGTATTGCCAATGCAATTGCAAAAAATCATCCTGAAGTATACATGATGATTTTACTCATAGACGAGCGACCGGAAGAAGTTACTGATATGGCAAGAAGTGTTCGTGCAGAGGTCATTGCGAGTACATTTGATGAACCTGCAGATAAGCATGTTAAGTTGACTAATATGGTGCTGGAGAAAGCAAAGAGGCTGGTTGAATCGGGGCATGATGTTGTAATATTATTAGATTCAATTACAAGATTGGCTCGAGCATTTAATACTGTTCAACCTGCTTCGGGTAAAATTTTATCAGGCGGTGTTGACGCAAACGCACTTCACAAACCAAAGCGTTTCTTTGGTGCAGCTAGAAACATTGAAAATGGGGGATCACTAACAATTATTGCAACGGCTTTAACTGAAACTGGTTCAAAAATGGATGAGGTGATTTTTGAGGAGTTTAAAGGAACTGGTAATATGGAACTTCAACTTGACAGACGTTTGTCTAACAAACGAATTTATCCTGCAATTGATATTATGTCGTCTAGTACTCGCCGTGAAGATTTGCTAATTGATAAAAGTAGTCTGCAAAGAATGTGGGTACTTCGAAACCATCTTGCCGATATGAATCCAGAAGAGGCGATGAATACATTCTTGAAATACATGCAAAATACTCAGGATAATCTTGAGTTTTTAGTCTCAATGAACGGATAAAATTCAAAAAAATATGACACCCTGATAGTGTTGAATATTTTGTGAATAATTGTTGCTAATTCAATTGCTGAAATGGATATAAATTTACCGCATTTTATACACGGTAATGGACAAGCCGAAGGTCGTAACAGATTATCAAAAGCTCTCTCCAGAGTTGATGGAGCTTTTTAATGAAACTTTCCCAAATGGGATTGTAGGGCAAACGATTCGATTCCCAAATGCTAAAGGCGAAATTATTACAGCCGTTAGAATGGAAACCGAAGAACGAATTTATTTAGTTAAATTGAGCGCTAGAGCAAAAGAAATTTTATCCGATGAAGATTTAGACAATTTAATTCGATCAAATTCGGGTGATGATTCTGAAGCAGATTCCGTGTCGGATGATGCAGATGACAGCGACGAGGAAGACTAACTAATTAGCTTTCCTCCCAAAATTAGAATATGAATAAACATGCAATAATAACAGGAGGAAGCAGAGGTATTGGAAAAGCCGTTGCAACCGAATTCGCAAGCCACGGCTTTAATCTAATAATTTGTGGAAGAAACGAAGAAACACTTATTAAGATTACAGAGGAACTTTCTGCTAAATGTATTTCCGTTCATTACTTTATCGCCGACCTTTCTCAGAAAGATGACTGCATGGGTTTTGTTAATTTTGTAAAAACCAAAACAAATAGGGTTGACGTTTTGGTAAATAATGCAGGTGTTTTTCTGCCGGGAACGCTGATGGATGAACCTGAAGGTCAAATGCAATATCAAATGGATTTGAACTTCTTTTCGGCCTATCATATAACTCGCGGTATTTGGAACTTGCTGCCCCATAATGACCGTGGACATGTTTTTAATATTTGCAGTATAGCAAGTGTTGTGGCATATTCAGCGGGTGGTGGTTATGCAGTTTCAAAGCATGCATTATTAGGATTCTCTAAATCCTTACGGGAAGAGGGTAAATCTCTTGGGATTAGAGTAAGTTCAGTTCTACCGGGTGCAACTTATACCGATTCATGGTCAGGTGCCGATATTGAAGAATCTCGCTTTATGCGCACCTCAGATGTCGCAAAATCAATTTATAACGCTTATGATATTAATGAGTTTTCTGTAATTGAGGATGTTTTGATTCGTCCCATACTGGGAGATATTTAGACGTAATTTGTGATTATTGCAAAAAAATAGCATCAAAAGTACTGGTATTGATTATGGTTTTTGATGTAAATCGAGTCTTAATTATTATATTTGAAAAAAATAATTTCTTAAAATGGAAATGAAAAAATTATTCTTAACAGGATTTGCTGCATTAAGTTGTGCAGTATTAAGTGCGCAGGCACTTCAAGGTCCACGAATTTATGCCGAGGATATGAACCCAGGTATTATTAGTGTGGATAAAGCAACAGGTAAAAAAGTAGTAACTCGTGCTGAAAGTATGTCAGATATTTACAGTTTTGTTTCTGCTTATGGTGAGATCTGGATGTTGGGAAATCCATCAACATACGTGCGTTGGATTTCTGAAGATTCAAATGCTGTAACTATTTACACCGACCAAACAACAAATGAACCTTCTCCATCACACAATTTTGTGCACGTTTTAGGATCATCTTTCGATCCAAAGGATAGTTCATTTTTTGCTATTGGGAAGCCCGTTTTAACCCGCTACAATCCGTATAAAATTGACACAATTTATTTCTTACAGTTCTATGTTAGAAATACTGATTCGATTGATTTAGGAAATGGAAATCAAGAGGTAGTTGATACTGTATTTGTTCAATATTTTGATTTTAATGGAATGACTATGCGTGCATTTACTCGTAATGGAACTAATCGTAATATGAGCCCTGACGTGGATAAATACGTTCCCGCTACCCGTTTAAATACGGCTGCGGTAGCAACAGATACCATTTTATTGACAACAGAGTGGGCTGATTCAGTAAATTATGATGAGGGTCAACTATTTGGACGTTTAGTTAAAATGGTTCCAGAAAATTTTAATTCACTTTCAACTTCTGGTGCAGATGTTGCAGCAAATGTAACTGGATTTGCAGTGTCTTTCAAGCCAATGATTAAACCAAATCTTGGTGATACATTTATTAACTGGAATGATCCAGCTAGCTTTACCCCAAAATTAAATGGTTATGGTGTTCGTGTTTCTTATTGGGCAGACCAAGCACAAGATATTTTAACACTTTGGAGATTAAACAATACTTTTTGGACAATTTCTAGTATTGCCGATGGACAAACAATCAATGGTTGGAAGTCATACTTACCAACTACAGCCTACTCAACTACTACCATGTTTGACTGTGATTTTGCAATCACTACTGATAATATGTCAATAAGCAAATTCCAAAATGGAATTTCACAATTGAAAGTAGTTCCAAATCCAGTAAGTTCAGCTGCTCAGGTTGGAGTATTGTTCAATCTTGAAAAGAACTCTAATGTACATGCTGTTGTTCGTGATATCAATGGCAAAGTGGTAGCTACAGTTAATGAGGGTAGATACAATAAAGGAATTAATGAGATGTTAATTTCTACTGATAAATTTGTTGCAGGTATTTACACAGTTTCTGTGGTATCTAACTTTGGAACTCAATCTTCTACATTTATCGTACAGTAAAATTTTAAATTCGATAAATTAAAGGCGCTGAATTTCAGCGCCTTTTTTTATTTTCGTGTAATGGTAAGGTTAAAATTAATGCTATTTATCGCGTTGTTTGCATTATCCCAAAATGGATATTCTCAAATGTTTTTTGGGTTGCAAGGCTCGAATTTTAGTGGAATCAATTCAATTTATACTAACCCTGCCTTAGTGGGTCTGATGCCATCCAAAAGATCTGCAAATATTTCAGCAGTTGGGTTTGATATTAGTAATAATTATCTATCATTAGAGGCACCATTTTCTCTGTGGAATTTGGCAACAGGTTCGGTAGGAGATGAATATCGGGACATTGACGGAAACATTGCTTGGGATAAGAATTGGTTAAAAACAGATAATTCTGTAGATGCAATTTCGGGAGCCATGAATCTCGAATACAGGGGCCCATCATACGCAAATACTTACGGCAGATTAGTATGGGCAACTGCAACTCGCACGCGATCTAACTTTACGATATCCCAAATGTCTCCTGAAATGGCCGGTTGGTTGATTAAATTATTAGATACCAGTGCTCCACTGGATATTGCAGAATTTGCCTCTAATAGTATGGACATAAATGCAAATTCTTATCAAGAAATTTCCGCTGTATTATCATACAGAGTAGTAAATTCAAAGTCATTAAGGCTTTCGCTTGGAGGAGCATTGAAAGGAATTTTAGGATTAGGAAGTTTGAGTCTTCAAAATACAGGTGTAAATTTTTCTGTAGATGGCGCAAGCTCAATTCGTTTAGAATCGGGCACTATGAATCTCAGTTATACTGACAATAGGCTTTTGAATCAAATTTTTAAAGGGGTAATATCAGGTAGTCTTCCTAATTTAGGCAGTATTTGTGGCTTCGGTTTAGGATTTGATGCCGGTATTGCTATGGAAATTGGGAATAATATGTCTACAGATCTTAAGAATGGAGTAAACTCAAAGGATTATAAACTTAAGGTGGGAATTGCATTGCTAGATATTGGAGATGTTACTTATAATAATTCTAATAAAAATTATATCATCGACGGTACAATACCGGTTGAAATGTCATTAATAGATCCTGAGTTTATTGCCGCAACTGCAGAGGGTTCAGATGCATTATTAAATTATACTATTGATTATGCTCGAAAATCAGGCGCCTTAAAGGAGAGTTCCGTAAAAACCACAGTGAGTTTACCCTCTTCACTGCAAATACAAGCTGATTATAAGGTTTGGAAAAATATTTTTGTTGGTATGCTTTGGCAACAGAGAGTCCAGTTACAAGGTGAAAATACATGGTTGAAAAATAGTTCAATGGTGTTAGTTCCCCGCTTTGAGCATAAGTGGTTTGAACTAAGCATGCCAATTTCTTCTTTCCATAATTACAAAGAGTTTGGATTAGGTAGCTTCATTCGCATCCATTCATTATATTTTGGGACCGACAATATCTTGTCCGCATTTAGAATTTCAAAATATTCGGGGATCAATTTATACATGGGTATTTCTACTAATATTAATTAGTTTCGAACCTTGTAATATGCGCTCCTAGTGGGTTTAATCGCTCTTCTATTTTCTCATAACCACGGTCGATTTGCTCAATATTTTTAATGGTACTCTTACCTCTAGCACTCATAGCAGCAATCAACAATGCCACGCCTGCGCGTATGTCAGGTGAGGACATTGTAATACCTTTTAATTGAGTTTTACGATCCAAACCAATCACAGTAGCTCGATGAGGGTCACATAAGATTATTTGAGCTCCCATATCAATAAGATTATCAACAAAAAATAAGCGGCTTTCAAACATTTTTTGGTGAATTAAAACTGTTCCCCTTGCTTGGGTGGCGGTTATAAGAGCAATAGATATTAAATCCGGAGTAAAACCAGGCCATATCTGGTCAGAAATAGTAAGTATAGACCCATCAATAAAACTATCAATTTCATAGTGCTTTTGTTCAGGAATATGAATATCATCTCCGATAATTTCAAGGTTGATTCCTAATCGTTGGAAAGTTTTTGGTATTATCCCTAAGTTTTCAATAGCGCAATTCTTGAGTGTAATATCACTTTGTGTAATTGCTGACATACCAATAAAGCTGCCAATCTCAATCATATCTGGAAGACAAGTATGTCTGCAACCTGACATAGAATTAACACCTTCAATAACTAATTTATTGGAACCAATTCCTTCAATTTTAGCACCCATACTAACTAACATCTTACATAACTGTTGCAGGTAGGGTTCACATGCTGCGTTATATAAGGTTGTTATCCCTTTTGCCATGACTGCTGCCATTAAAATATTTGCAGTTCCAGTTACAGATGCTTCATCTAGATGGTGGAATGTACCTGTTAAATTATCATTATAAACCTTATAAAAACTGTCTTTTTGTAAATATTCAAACTTAGCACCGAGGGCAATGAAGCCTTCAAAATGAGTATCTAGTCTTCGTCTACCTATTTTATCGCCACCTGGACTAGGGATATATCCTTTCCCAAATCGTGCGAGCAAAGGCCCCACAATCATGATAGAACCTCGGAGTGCTGCACCTTTCTGTTTGAATTCGGCACTATCCAAATAGGCTAAATCAATATTGTCACTTTGAAAAGTATATTCTCCTTTAGAAAGGCGTTCTATCTTTACTCCTAAATCTCTTAATAGTTCAATTAACTTAAGAACATCTCTAATTTCTGGGATATTGTTTATACGTACTAAATCTTCTGTTAATAAAACAGCACACAATACTTGAAGTGCTTCGTTTTTAGCTCCTTGTGGGGTGATTTCACCTTTTAGTTGATGACCACCTTCAATTTCAAAATAAGACATGGGTTTTAATATCTGCGGTAATTTTTACCTCGATTGTTATTCTTTTTGTTTTTTCTAAAGTTTGAGTTTCTATTGAAATTGCTATTTCTCTTGTTAATATTTTTGCTTGCATCAGCAGAAACAACTAAGTCCGATCCAGCAATTTTTAATTTACCACGAGAAAGAGTACTTAAATGTTCGGCTAATACCTCATTACTCAAGTTTTCATCGTTCCAAATTTTGCAAGAGTTATACATATAGGAAGCTATAAGATTTACTAGATCTTCCTTTAAGTGGTCGTCATCTATTTCAGTGACTTTTTCAATCATATTCTGAAGATTTCTTCCATAAAAGCGAAATCGAATAACGGTATCTGGATAACCTATTGCTGTAGGCTTTCTATGAACATCTTCCTGAGTAGGTAAAGGGTATGGTGAATCAATATCCAAACTAAAATCGCTTATTTGATATACGTGTCCCCACAATACTTCTTCGTAATTCGACTGTTTTTTTATCTCAGGATTTAAAGTAGCCATGATGTTGACCAAAGCGTCAACCCATGATGTACGTTCCTTTTTACTTTCAATTGTTTTGATGTGTTGAATGTAGTCTTGAATACTTCTGCCGTATTCTGAGATTTTAAGCAATTCACGTTGGGTATTATAATCCTCTTGAATAGATTGCATATTACATACAAATATAACGTTTACTAATTGGTTTTACCTACGGTAATCAATTTCACATAGTGTGGAAATCGTAAGAATCTTAATCGTCTATTGGCTAGAAACTAATACCTCCGATCTTTCCAATTTGTTTTTATAGGAAGTATAAAAAATATTGCTGTAGAAATAGTGATTATCGTTAAATAAAATTCGTAAATAAGGAGATTAATAATATTTGGCGGATTTTGAGACAGATGATTATAAATTTTTCTAATCTGAATACTCTGTAAAAGCCATTTAAATATTGGGATTATTAGTAGACAATAATTTATTTCAAAACCTGTAAGAATCATTGAAATTAATAAAATGGAAATGAAGTAATATCCCCCATAAATCGCAAATAATACCCACCAATACCAAGGCAATTCTTTGCCTCCCGATAACCATCTTTTGCGTTGATGCAATAACGGAATAAAGCCTTTTGTTTTCTCTGAATGCCCAAGAACATCATTATTCATAATATTATTCCACTTCCATCCTTTGTCGCAAACTTCTTTATAAAGTTTATAATCTTCGGTAATAGAAAATCGAATATTACTGTAACCTCCAGTTTGCCAATAGGCATCTTTTCTAATAATCATATTGTTTCCTACTGCAGTGGCAGGAACACCAGAATATGAAATTACATTTAACAAACCCATGAAATAAGCCCAGTCAATTTCCTGAAACAAACCACTAATTCCCGCAGATTTTACCATTGTAGTACCGCTTGCAACACCTATTTTTATATTCATATTTGCGAGTAACCCTAAAATCCAGTTAGAGTTAACGCATACATCAGCATCGGTAATTAAGTAGAAATCGCCAATAGCATGGCGGTCAATCTGGGCCATTACCCTAGCCTTTGCTTTTAATCCGGAATGATCCTCTTTAATATCAACGGCTTTAATAAAACTATATTCTTGTTCGAATTTTTGAGCAATTTCTAAAGTGCGGTCTTCACTTTGGTCGTTACCAATAATGATATTGAGTTTATCCTTTGGATAGTTTAAAGCTAATAATGAATGCAAGCAATTCTCAATATTATTTTCTTCATTTCTACAAGCAACCAAAATACTCACTGTGGGAAGTTCAGAATCATTAAGCTCACGGTTTATTGATTTTGATTTATATCGGAAAAGCGTTATAGTTTGCCAGCATTGTATGAGAATATAGCTAATGCCGATTGTTAGTATCAAGATCTCAAATAGGTTTAACCTTTCCATTATATTTTTTTATGGTAAACATTCCATGTTAAAACCATTTTCCTGCATTGCTTTCAAGTATTTTGGAAGCAAGTATTTCAACTGAACTTCTGCTTTTTTACTATCATGAAATACAATAATATCGCCAGGATTTGTTTTTGAAATTATAGATTTCAACGCTCTCTCTAGATTTAATCTTTTATCATAATCATAAGTCAATAAAGACCACATAATAATTTTATAACCCTGTTTTTCTAATTCTCTTCCTTGTTTTTTAGTTATCCTACCATATGGCGGCCTAAAATATTTTGGGTTTCTAATTGGAATATATTCGTCACATTTATTGACGTCATCTATATAATCAAGTAATTCTGTTTTCCAACCTTTTAAGTGGTGAAATGTATGATTTTCAACTTTATGACCATTAGAGATTATTTTCTCAATAGTTTTAGGATTATTTTGAGCATTTTCTCCAACTACAAAGAATGTGGCTTTTGCATTAACCGCAGCCAATTCATTGAGAACCCAATGAGTAATTGTAGGATGAGGACCGTCGTCAAAGGTCAAGAATATTGATTTGGATGTATTTTTTGTATTCCACTTATACTGTGGCCATATTAATTGAAACCATCTGGGAGTCCTGAAAAATCTCATCTTGTGTAAACAAAAATGGCACTAATTTTTAAGGAATCCTCAATGGGATTGCTAAATTTGTAACTATGGGCGAAAAAATTGTTTTAGTAGGTGGTGGACTTGCTGGAAGTTTGATGTCAATATATCTAGCCAAGAGAGGTTATGAAGTGCATCTATACGAAAGGCGAGATGATATGCGTTCGGGGAATTATCAAGGGGGCCGAAGTATTAATTTGGCGCTTTCTACTAGAGGAATAACAGCACTTGAGAAAGTAGGGCTCGTGGATGATATTATATCTATATCAATACCCATGTTTGGTAGGATGATGCATGGTGTTACCGGTGAATTAAATTATCAAGCATATGGGCGAGATGACCAAGCAATTTATTCAGTTTCTAGAGGGGAACTGAATATTAAACTAATACAATTAGCCGACCAATATCCAAACATTCATATGTATTTCAATCAAAAATGCGTAAAAATGAATTTGGATGAGAATATTGCAACTTTTGAAAATAAGGAGGGTGAAAAATACGATGTAATCGGGGATGTTTTTTTAGCAACTGACGGAGCATTCTCTGCATTGAGAGATGCCATGATTCGCAATCCTAGACACGATTTTTCTCAAGACTATCAGTCTCATGGTTATAAGGAGTTGGAGATTGTACCAGGACAAAATTCTACATTTCAAATGGAAGAAAAGGCTTTGCATATATGGCCTCGATCTTCATTCATGATGATTGCTTTGCCAAATCCAGGTGGGAATTTTACCTGTACTTTATTCTTGCCTTATAATGGAGAAGTAAGCTTTGAGAATCTTAATACCGATGAACAAGTAATGGATTTCTTCCAACGATATTTCCCGGATTCAATACCCATGATGCCCAATCTTCTCGAGGATTTTCGCAATAATCCAATTGGTCATTTGGCAACAATGAGGACATACCCTTGGGTTAAGAATAGATCTGCATTGATGGGTGATGCAGCACATGCTATAGTCCCATTTTATGGTCAAGGTATGAACTGTTCATTTGAAGATTGTGTAATTCTGGATGAATGTATTGAAGAAATTGGTAGTGATTGGCATAAAATATTAGATGCATATCAAAAAAGTAGAAAGCCTAATGCCGATGCAATTGCAGATTTAGCTATTCAAAATTTTGTGGAGATGCGTGATCTTGTTGGGCTACCAGGTTTTTTACATAAAAAGTCTATTGAGAAAAAGTTGGTAGATGCTTTGCCTGGTCATTATAGAACGCAATACGAACGTGTTACATTTAGCAATGATCCTTACAGAGAGGCATTAATGGCTGGTGAGAAGAATGATAAGTTTATTCAACACATTATTGAAAATAATCTCGAAGAAAAAATAAATGATAAGTCTTTTGCCAAAACCTTGGTTGATGAATGGTTTTGATAAAGATAGATTTTATTTCTGTTGATTTTTTAGCTTTTTAGCCTCCAATAAAGAATCTTGAATACGCAAGTATTCAGTTTTGTATGCTTTCTTCTGAGTATACTTTTTACCTGTTGCTTTTCTATATTCCCGTACAGGCATCAGTATTGTAATATAAGCCCAGACTGAGGCTGCAGTGATTAGTGTCAGGAACAATATTGCTACAATGAGTTTGTTTCGTTGTTGTTTTTCCATTAAAATGGTGATTTTATATTATGAGTATTGCAAATTTCTTCCAATGATTTTACTACATTCAAATTTAGCGGAATGCCATTTGATTCTCGTTCCTGTTGAAATTTTTTTTCAGGATCTCCAGGAATTAAAACTGGTTTATTCGGATTAATGGGATTGCTTTCTTCAAAGGCTTTTCTCCAAACATTTAAATTCTTTTGGATAATATCTGAGTTTTGAAATCCATCTAAATCCCAACAACCAACAAAATGACCCAGTCCTTTACCATTAGTATTGGGTTTGGGTTCAAGAAAAGCAACAAAAGGGGGACACCAAGGGCCAAAAGCAGCTCCTGATATAACCCCTGAAAAAATATCGACCCAACTTCCTAAACCATAACCCTTATGAAGTCCAGTATTTTCTTGACTGCCCAATGGTAACAATGCACCATTATCTTTTATTGCATTAGCAGAAATTGTTTCTTTACCATCGCTATCAATTGCCCATCCAGATGGAATGTCTATTCCATTTCTTTGCGCAATTTCTAGTTTCCCATTTGCAGCAGCGGATGTTGCCATATCCAATATAAAGTCTTTTCCATTTTTTCCTGGTATAGCGATACAAATAGGATTTGTACCGAGCATTCTTTCCTTACCTCCTGCTGGCACTACTAATGGACTTGCATTGGTCATTGCAAATCCCATATAATTTTTTGAAAACCCTAGTGTTGCATGATAGGATGCTACCCCAAAGTGATTTGAATTATTTACAGCAATCCAACCAGAACCAAATTGATCACAAATTTCAATAGTTTTTTTCATTGCTGCAGACGCTGAAATAAGTCCGATAGCCCCATCGGCATCTAGGGTTCCAGTTGTACTTTTTCTAATATTCCATTTAAAGATTGGATTTGGATTAATTCTTCCAGCATCAATTAACCTTAAATAACCTGGCAGTCTCGCTACACCATGACTGTCTATTCCTCTAACATCTGCAAACACTAAAACCTCTGCACAATGTCGGGAATCTTTTTCTGAAAAACCAGAATGTTCAAAAATCTGCTGAGTTAAGTCAGTAAGATCATTTTTTGAAATATTATTCATTCTATATTTTTATTTCTTAAGCCAGGATGCCTGAGCTTTTTTTGACTTTGAATCAATAACCGGTGAGAATTGTAATTCAATTTCGAATTCAATTAATGGCTCGAATTTTTCAAATGAAGTTCTTCCTAATATCCCATCTCTAGCGTAAAGGACCTCCACACTTTGAGGTTGTCCCAATGATGCCCATAGTGAGTTTATATCATCATTTACACGGATCATGTTTAAAGATAAAATTTCATCTCCTACATTAAGTCCCATTTTTTTAGCCATACCATTGCGATTTAAATAATCTACTTTATTCGATTTTGTGCGAATTCCCCAATCTGCTATTTCATTTTTATTGATAATGGCAGTTATCCCAACTTCTTTAAAAGCATTTAGATAATCAGGTTGAGTGCTGCTTCTAATCCATAGGTTAAAAAAGTCACCTAAATCTGAACCTGCAACTTCAGAACAAACTGATTCGAATTCAGCAACAGTATATCCAGTTCCAATTTTACCTCCAATAGATTTTGCTTGATAAAAATCTTTGTATAGTTTCTTAAAAACGTCGTCTAAATTATTTTTTCCATTAGACTCTTTTGCAATTTTCATATCCAGTAACATACCAGCGATGAACCCTTTAGAATAATAAGAATATGTGCTATTGGCTGAATTCTCATTCGGTCTGTACTCTTTTATCCATGCATCCATACTCATATCACTTAAGCTTGAGTAGTCTTTTCCGGGTCTATTCTCATGTCTATTAATATATTTTGCTAAAATGTTAAGTAATTCTTCTTTATCAATGTAACCAGCACGATAAAGAGCAAGTTCATCATAATACGAAGTAATACCCTCTGCTACCCATAGCGATTTTGTATAATTCTCTTCATTATAATTAAAAGGACCAAGTTCAAAAGGACGTATGCGTTTAACATTCCAAAGGTGAAAATATTCATGTGCTACTAAATTCAAAAAGGATTGGTATCTACTAGAGTTTGAATATGCCAATCGAGGCATAACAAGTACAGTGCTGTTTAAATGTTCTATTCCGCCGCCGCCCGACTCAACATGTTGTACAATAAATAAGTAAGGTCTACATGGTTGGTGTTCACATGGAAATTCTCCAACAATTTTGTACATAGTAAGACATACCTTTTGCATATCCTCGCTTAGTTTTTCAGTATTGGCATTATTATATCCGACTAAAGCAACCCTATGATTTATTCCCGCAACATCAAAATCAAATATTTTAAAATTTCCAAGTTGAATAGGGGAGTCCACCAAAACATCATAATTGTCAAACTCAAATGTTACAGAATTAGTTGATTCGTTTATTTTGGGTAACGATGATTCGGCGTTTCCCCAAAGTTTATCTGGAAATTTAATGCTAACAAAACCACCTTGTGTTTCTCTCCCTGAAATAAACATCAATAGAGATGCATTATTTAATAGCGCTTGCTCTTCGTTTATAAATGTAGTTCTCGCACTAAATTCATGGCAATAAATATTATATGAAACTGAAATAGTAGTATTATTTTCTGCGACAAATTCCCACTGATTTTTATTGATTTTATTTACAGCAATAGAATTTGAATTTTCATCTTTTACTTCAACAGATTCAATGGATTTGGCGAATTCACGAACTAAATAACTTCCAGGAGTCCAAACAGGAAGGCCTACTATAGTTTTTTCACCGCCAGTTACGGGAAATTCAAGGGTTACATGTGCATAATGAGAATTTGGCTCCGTGATTTCTACTTTGTAATTTATCTGTGATTTAATTTTACTGCTGCTCATAAATATCATTAACAGGATTATGATTTTTCTTATCATACAACAAAAATGCAGCAATGACAACGTAATTCCAATTTGTTGGTTCCTCATTTTTATTATAAATTTGGTATAAAATGTTAAAATTCAAAGGATTTATAGCTGTTTTTTTCTTACTCTTTTGCATGGCCTTAATTCCTAATTGGTCATGTAATAAAGAAGAAATAACTACCAATGATAGCCAACAAATAGATACAAGTAATATAGATACGAGTCAAAATAGTCTCGGTATTTTGTTTGAATATTATGTATTAAATAAAGCAACTCAAATTACATTGGCAATTGATAGTGCAGGTAATAATATAACGCCTGCTTACATTGATTATGAAATATACCTTAAAAAGGAATCTTATATTAATGGACCACTTGAGATTTTGGCAAATAGCACAAAATATGTTGGGACTTGGAAGTCGAATAATGATTATTCACGACTTACATTAGATATTTCTGGCTTAGAACCTTTCAAGTTTTTAAATAAGACTTGGCGATTTACATACAAGTCTATGGATCTATTAAAAATTGCTCCAGAAATAAATCCAGGCGAAACAATTCTTCATTTAGAAAAGATTTAAACTTCTTTCTAAGATTGATCGGATTCTATTCTTTTTCTCTTTACCGTCAAATTTAGGCTCCATTTTGCTCATTGAAAATTATTTCAAGTATAACTGACATTGGAGAATTGAATTCTGTAATCAAACAAAACACACAAATTGATGTTAAATTTGAACAATGGATGATGCGTTGGTAAATAAAGTTGCAAATTCTGGAATCAAAACTATTAACTTGGAAAAAATGATTCCTGAAGGAGAAATGATGTCTTGGGATATTAAACAAGCATTATTTATGGAGATGGTTCTTAAAGAAAAAGATTTTCGTGCTTATGTAAAAGAGTTTGATTGGACTCAATTTCAAGGAGCCAATGTTGCGATTTATTCAAGTGTTGATGCAATAATACCAACCTGGGCTTTTATGTTGCTTTCAACAAAACTAAATGGTATCGCGAAATATATATATTTTGGTACTCAACATGCCATGGAAAATGATTTGTGGGCCAGACAAATCGAAAGTGAAAATTGGGAAAAATACACCGGTGATAGAGTTGTTATAAAGGGTTGTGGAGATACATTAATAAGTCCATCAGCCTATATGAAAATTACCGAACGGTTATTGCCCATAGCACAATCCATTATGTATGGAGAACCATGCAGTACTGTTCCTATTTATAAAAGACCTAAAGCCTAATTTATTCTACTAGGCTAATTTTAATTGTATTTGTTCTTTGTTTCTTTTTTAAGGGCATACTTGCACAATTAATTACAAAATCACCAATTTGTGCAACCTTATTATCTTTGAGAGTTTTTATTACGTCTTCAAAGGTTTCGTCTGTACTCACATATCTGTCATAGTGAAAACCCCTTACTCCCCATACTAAATTTAGCGTATTTAATAGGGGTTCATTATCTGTAAATATAAACACATTGGCTTCTGGTCTGTAGCTGGCAATTTTAAATGCTGTATATCCACTTTTTGTCATACCAACAATTGCAGAAGCTGACAAATGATCGCTCATTCGTACGGCAGTAAAACATACTTCGTCACTAGGAAAGGTAGGTGAGCTTGAATTAGGTTTTACACCTTTATAATAGGCATCTTCTTCTTTTTCAATATCTGCAATAATACTGTTCATAATCTCGACAACTCGAATAGGATATTTTCCAACCGATGTTTCCGCAGACAGCATGACAGCATCAGCACCATCTAAAACGGCATTAGCCACATCAGTAATTTCGGCTCTAGTTGGCATACTATCTTCAATCATACTTTCCATCATTTGGGTAGCAATAATAACGGGTTTTGCATTTTCCAAGCATTTTTGAACAACCTGCTTTTGTACCATAGGTACTTTTTGAAGTGGGATTTCTACCCCAAGGTCACCACGGGCAACCATTACTGCATCCGTTATCTTGACAATACTGTCAAAATTCTCTACCGCTTCAGGTTTTTCAATTTTAGCAATGACTTTTGCTCTTCCTCCTTTTTGAGAAATTAAATTTTTCAAGAAAATAACATCCTCAGCAGTTCGTACAAAGGAAAGTGCAATCCAATCCACATTTAGCTCTAAACCAAATTCTAAATCTTCCATGTCTTTTTCGGTTAAACATGGAGCGCTGATTGGAGTATTGGGTAAATTAAATCCTTTATTTGAGGTTAAATCTCCTCCATTAATGATTTCCGTATTTAATAGATTATTTGATATTATTTCAGTGATTTTTAATTCTAACTTACCATCATTAAGCAAAATTCTATCCCCAGCGCGAGCCTCTAACGCTAATTTTTCATAACTAACAGAAAGCTTTTCTTCGGTAGAAATACATTTTTCTGTAGTAACAAGAATATGCTTGCCAGCTTCTAGATTTATTACACCATCAACCTTTCCAATTCTAAGTTTAGGTCCTTGTAAATCTTGAAGAATAGCAACGTGAGTACCCAGTTTTTTATTGATTTTTCGAATTCTATCGGCAACTTCTTTGTGCACTTCATGCGCGCCGTGTGAGAAGTTGAGGCGGCACACATCCACCCCTGCAAGAATAATTTTTTCTAAATTTTCTTCTGAACTACTAGCAGGACCAATGGTTGCTACGATTTTGGTTTTGTTGAAGTTATCGATCAACATGTTAGTCTTTTATCAAGTGTTTTAAATTAAATACCCAATGCATCTTAGCTGCAATTTTTTCAGGGTATGTGTAAGCATGTTCAACACCATTTACGCTTCGAATCATTTCTTCCCAATTTCTAAATTCAGCATATTCATTCTCAAGAATTAGAAAATAATCAGGTACAGGTTTCTGGTTAACAAGCCTCACCTCAGTACCCTGATTTTGTAATAGCCATAATCTCGGATTTAAATCTGATCCGCTGTAATGATATTCCGCATGCATGGATGTCTTCTTATCGGGCAAATTTACTTCAAATGGAACTTTTTCGCACACAAAGTTCCAAATAAAAGTGTCATTTAGACACCAAGATAGTTTGTAAGGTGGTTCATTCGTATGAATTCCAAGAATTACGAAGTCACTTCCAACAAGGGGTACAGACGATTTGTAGCGTTTTGCAGACAATTTTCAACACAAAAATAAATTTTTCGTCGGCATCTCAAGAAAAAAATGTTTCTTTGTAGCGCAAAAATCAAATACTAACCATGTCAGAAATTGCAGAAAAAGTAACCGCTATCATCGTCGATAAGTTAGGCGTTGATGAAGCCGAGGTAAATCCTGAGGCTAGTTTCACTAATGATTTAGGAGCTGACTCACTTGATACAGTTGAGCTTATTATGGAATTTGAAAAAGAGTTCGATATTAGCATTCCCGATGATCAAGCCGAGAAGATTCAGACAGTAGGAGAAGCTGTTAGTTACATCGAGGAACACAAGAAGTAAATCTATGCAACTCAAGAGGGTTGTTGTGACAGGTATGGGTGCTCTTACACCCATTGGAAACAATCTCCAAGATTATTGGAAATCGTTAGTTGCTGGTACTAGTGGTGCTGGTTTAATAACGCATTTTGATTCGTCGAACTACAAAGTAAAGTTTGCTTGTGAGGTGAAATATTTTGATCCTGCAGCGCATTTCGATCGCAAAGAAATTCGCAAAATGGATCCCTTCACGCAATATGCTATGGTGTGTGCGGATGAAGCTATCGAAGATAGTGGATTTTTAAACGCGAGGCATAATTTGGACAGAATTGGAGTAGTTTGGGGTGCGGGCATCGGTGGCTTAACAACTTTCTACAAAGAAGTTATGGATCATTCAGAGGGCGATGGAACTCCGCGTTTTTCGCCCTTTTTTATTCCTAAAATGATAATTGATATTGCGGCGGGTTTTATATCAATTAAACACAAATTTCGAGGACCTAATTACGGTACAGTTTCAGCATGTGCATCTTCAACTCATGCTTTGATAGACGCTTTCAATCTAATTAGATTGGGTAAAGCGGATGTTGTTGTATCGGGAGGTTCTGAAGCCTGCGTGAATGAGCCATCTGTTGGAGGGTTCTCTAACATGAAGGCATTGAGCGAACGAAATGATGATTATACCACGGCATCTCGCCCTTTTGATCAAACTCGTGATGGGTTTGTAATGGGTGAGGGTGGAGCATCAATTATACTTGAGGATCTTGAACATGCAAAAGCTAGAGGTGCTAAAATTTATGCAGAAATCGTAGGTGGTGGAATGACCGCCGATGCTTACCACTTAACCGCTCCTCATCCTGAAGGCTTAGGTGCCATGAATGTTATGAAAATGGCATTAGATGAAGCCGGTATGACTTCCAAAGATATCGATTATATCAATGTTCATGGTACAAGTACTCCTTTGGGTGATATTGCAGAAATTAAGGCAATCAAATCGGTTTTTGGTGATGATGTTTATGGCCTAAATATTAGTTCTACAAAAAGTCAAACGGGTCACTTACTGGGAGGAGCTGGGGCTGTTGAAGCCGTCGCTTGTGTTATGGCTGTACAGGAGAATATTGTACCCCCTACCATAAACTATAAAGTAGAGGACCCAGAAATTGATTCTAAATTAAATCTAACCCTAAATACCGCTCAGCATAAAACTATACGTGCTGCATTGAGTAATACATTCGGTTTTGGAGGACATAACGCTTCTGTTATTTTCAAAAAGTACGAGGATTAAATTTCCCTGAATATTAAAATACATAGTGATTTACGACGGTGGATATACCGTTTGACTGGTATACGTCCTATACGGATGGTAATTTATAAAGAGGCTCTTACTCATTCTTCTGTAGGAGAGTACAACTCTTTCCAATCAGATGAAATACATTTTAGTAATGAACGACTGGAATTTCTGGGCGATGCAATTTTAGATGCTGTTATTGCCGAAGTTTTATTTAATAGGTTCCCTAAACGTGATGAAGGATTTCTTACAGAAATGAGAACTCGAATTGTTAATCGTGAACAAATGAGCGATTTAGCAAAAAAAATGGGTCTTCTTGAGTATATGAATGTTAAAGATGAACTAAAAAGAAATAGATCGGCAATGAAAAGTATTGGGGGCAACGCTCTCGAAGCTTTAATTGGAGCAATTTATTTAGATAGAGGATATAAAAAAGCACAATGGTTTATTATTCATAGGTTGGTAAATCAATATCTTGATATAGATAAACTTATGTCCACTGCTGTTTCTTACAAAGCTGTTTTTATGAAGTGGGCTCAAAAACAACAGTATAAAATAAACTGGATTCATGAGTTCGATGAAACAAAAAAAGATGATAGACATCAAGTAACACTTGAAGTAGAAGGTGAAATTTGGTTTACCGAATCTAATAAAAGCAGGAAAAAAGCTGAAGAATTATGTTCTGAAAAGGCATGCAGGAAGTTAGAGCTTAACACTGGAATTAGTTAGGATCAACTTCGCTTATTATCTCGGCTAGACCTGTTTCTATTGCAAAATTACAATATTCGCATTTATCGTCTCCACAACCTTTCAGAAATTCTTTACTGATCAATTGCTCATATGCGATTTGAATCCATTTTCGAATTAACTCAAAATCTTCCGGAGAATAGTACAAAGGATAGTTATTAAAAATTCCATTTTCATCTTCATTTAAGGCCTCAATAGCACCTGTACTGCACTTATAGGAATATTCGTGATTTTCATTTATCATTAAAGCATAAATACCAATTTGAAACCAATATGAACTGGGTATTTCATTTGGTTTTTTAGGATTTGGGGCATTTGTATATTTAGATATATTAGAAAGCTTACTTGTTTTGTAATCCACCACACTAACTTGTTTGTCTCGGATTATGAGTTTATCAATATTCCCCTTTATTGATACATCTCCGATTATTGATTTAACACCAAATTCAGTTTTGACATCAGGGTATGATAAGTATTCCTCCTTTTTTTGACTTAGGAAAAAAGGTATTACTGATTTACCTTGTTGCAATCGATTATTATATTGCTTTTCAGTAAAATTACCTCGCTCTTTTTTCATTTGATATTCAAAAGTTTCTATGAACTCTTCATCGGATGGCCACTTTTGCTTTTTTGACCAATTCTCAATTAATTTTCTCAGGGTGCTATGCATAGCCGTTCCATAAGATGCATATTCACTTGGGGGGGAGGGGATTCTTACCAATTGGCCATAGAAAAATTGAATACCACACTTTAATATACTGTTAAGAGAGGATGGTGAAAAGACAAACTCTGATATGCGTTGATCTAACCATTCTTTTTGTACTTTTTTCAGAAATGGTTTTCCATTATGACTAAGAATATATTTCTGAGCTTTTTCTTGAACTTCTAAAGAAACTTTCTCGGATTTGATTTCCTTTCCAAGGAATTCTGGATACAATTCTCCAATAAAAATTGCCGCTTGTTCTGTATTGCTTTTTGCCCCGAATTTCATAGCTGGATATGAAATTCTTACTTCCTTTTTTGCTCTTGTAACAGCTACAAAAAACAAGCGCCGTTTTTCTTCTAAAATTTGGTTTTCTGTTTGAGAGCCGACTATCTTACGTTTATGTGCTTCTAATAGTGGTTTAATACTATATGGGCTACTAGAACTTCTTGAGCTCACCCACATGTTTGAAGTTGCCTGTATTATATAGACATATTCGAATTCTAGACCTTTAGATGAATGGGCTGTTAAAAATTGAACTCCTCGAGAATTCCCTAGTCTTTTTTCTAATTTGATTGCAATGCTCGATTGTTCCATAGCTCTAAATTTTGTCATTAAATCCAACAAGGAGAGTTTTGGTTCTTTTTCACATTGTGATCGCACAAATTCTAAAAATGTATTTAACATTTCCATGTTCCAAATTGAATCTGCCGATTTAGCTGCATATTCCACGAATCCACCTTCAGAGAGTATCATGGAAATTAGTATATGGGTATTTTCAGAGGCCGCTAGTTTTATCCATTTTTCTTTGTTATTCCATAATTTTCTCAAAACAACCTTTTCATTTTCGTCCAAATAATTGCATTCAATTTTATCATGTAATAATAAATGGATATGCTCTCTCCACGTATATGGAGTTTTATTTAATTTGTACTTATCTCTTCCTAATTGATGAATATGGAGGGATAACCGATTCAGAGAATAGGGACTTATCGAATATAAATCACTCAATAATATTGGGTAAAGTAAATGTTCACCTGAGTTAGGAATATCTAACTCCGCTTTTAGGTAATTTAACCAATTTTGGAGCAGATTAATTATTGGCTCATTAAGAATATCTATATTTTTGTTTAGAACAAATGGAATTTCTAGTTCTCTAAAAAGCTCAATATACTCGTCTGCTGCTTTATGTTTTGAATAAATTATGGCTATTTCATTGGGGTTTATTTTTTGTTTTTCTATTAATTCTTTGATTTCATAGGCATTACTTGCAGCTTCTTGAAATTTATTGCTAAATTGGTTTATTCTAAATGGTTTATCTAAATAGTTCAAATTGGGCCCATCAATACCCTTGATAAGCGTTTTAATATATTTGGGATTGGAATTAACAAGTCGTTCACTGTTATTTGAAATGAGTCTGCCTGAGGCATCCAGAATTTCTTGAGAGCTTCTATAGTTCTCTGTAAGAATTACTACCTTTAAATGATTCTGATATTTTGATTTAAAGCGCAGCATATTTGATACTTGTGCTCCCTGAAAAGCATATATACTCTGATCATCATCACCTACAACAAAGCAGTTAGGATTATCACCCCAATAATCAATCAATAAATCAAGCAGGTCAGACTGAATTTTACTTGTATCTTGGAATTCATCCACAAGTACATAATGATAGCGTTCTTGAATCTCTCGCCTGAAATCAACGTCTTCCTTTAGCTTTTTGTATACCCAGTCAATCATATCACTGAATTCATAAACTCCTCTTTCTTCTTTGATTTTAGTATACATCTCTTTCAATTGAGAAGCTTCAATCAGTTTTTCCCATCTATCAAAATATTCCTTGGCTTTTTTCTCATTTAAATCACCAGCTTTGTTTCCATTTGTAGCACGTTTGTAAACGGTATCCGGGAATATTTCTTTAAAAACTTCGATATCCTTAAATTCAGATACATAAGAATTAATTATTTCAGGAGTTAAGTTTAGTTCTTGCATAATACTCCAGAGCTTATGAAATGTCTCTTGAGTGCTTTGATTATATTCAGAATAAGTTTTCAATGTTGAATCATGTGGTAAAGAATCTCTAATTGCTTCAATAATTTCGATTCGTTCGAGATCATCCATAACTCGTAATTCTTTCATTGAAAAGTGTTCGGGGTAATCCGTTATAATTTTATTGCAAAGACTATGAAAGGTATGTATGTTTACTCTGTAAGCATCAGTTCCCATGAACCTGCTTAATCGTTCTTTCATAGCATTGCTTCCAGCATCTGTGTAAGTTAAACAAAGAATATTTTCAGGCGCAATATCTGTTAACTCCCTAATATTCAATATTCTTGCTGCTAATATTTGAGTTTTCCCGGTTCCCGGCCCTGCAATTACCATTACAGGACCATCAATTGTACTTACTGCCTTCTGCTGTTGAGCGTTTAGTTTTGTATATAAATCTTTAAATGATTCCATTGGATAAATGTCGTATTAAATATAGTCAATAATCGATGATTTAACAATTACGATTAATATCTTTGTTAGAATGTCGAAAACAAAGGATCAGTATGAAGCAGTAATCTCAACTTGTAAGAATGTATTTTCAGCAAAGAACGCCGACTATGGTCCTTCATGGACATTGTTTCGTCCCAGTAGCCTTACAGACCAGTTATTTATTAAAGCTCAACGGATAAGAAATATTGAAAGTTCCGGATCAAACAATGTGGGTGATAATATTTACAGTGAGTTCATGGGGATTGTAAATTACTCAATAATGGCAATGATCCAATCTGAAGAAAATAATTACGATGAAGAAACCTCTTTGGATACAATAATTTCCAGATACGATTATTGGGCACAAAATACCTTAGATTTAATGTTGCTAAAAAATAGTGATTACAGTGAAGTATGGCGAGAAATGCGAATCAGCAGTTTTACAGATATGATATTGGTTAAGCTGTTGCGTATTAAGCAAATAGAGGACAATAAAGGAAAGACTATTGCTAGTGAGGGTGCGGTTTCAAACTATCAAGACATAATGAATTATGCGATATTCGCTCTTATAAGAATTGATGAAAAAAATGAACCATAATGAAATACTTCTATAATATTCTCAGGATTCTTACCGGTGCTTTATTTATATTTTCCGGTGCTGTAAAATTAAATGACCCATCGGGATTCTCAATAAAGTTAGATGAGTACTTTGACGTATTTGCTGAGGATGTTTCAACGGTTCAAGATTCCATAAGATTCACCGTACAAGATGGTGATAACAATTTAAAGACCTCCACATATACTTTATATACATTTGATGATGTTAAAAATATTACTGCAACTTATTCAGGTGACTCGGTTCAAGGATTTTCTGTTAAGTGGCAGTACGGGAATGAAATGCATTTAGAAGTAGAGTCAAATCTAGATAGCAACCCTATTATTCAAACGGCAGAAATTACAGTTCTCACTGAAGAAGGCGATAAGGAGTTAATTAAATTATCTTTTGAGGTCGACTCTACTAAAAGCAAAAAGTGGACGGTTCCGGTTAAGAAATATGTAAAGAAGCAGTCTTCAATGAATCGATTCTTCAAAGCTTGTAAAGATTACAGTTTATATTTTAGCGTCGCTTTCTGTGCACTAGAAGTTATCTTGGGATTTGCTCTTATTTTAGGATGGCAAATAAATTGGGTTTTAGGAATAACGGCAATGTTAATTGGCTTTTTTACGTTCCTTACTTTTTATTCTGCTTATTTTAATAAGGTAACAGATTGCGGATGTTTTGGTGACTTTTTAAAGTTAAAACCTTGGGATTCATTCAAAAAGGATGTTGTATTATCAATTATTATTTTGATTTTAATTCTATTTAAGAGGAAATCAATTTGCATAATTAAAGAAAACCTAGCTGATTCATTAATGATATTATTTTCTTCTCTAACATTATTTTTTGGAATATATTGCTATCAATATTTGCCAGTTTGGGATTTTTTACCCTATAAGGTTGGAAATGATATTCAATATATAATGGAAAATATTCCAAAAGGAGAAAGAGCTTCTGATAGTATTGAAATAAAATTTGTAATGCAAAAAGGAAGTGATTCAATTAAAGTAGATATTAAAGGATATAGCAAAGCGGTGAAAGATGGATATAATTTTGTTCGTCAAGATAGAAAATTAATTGCTGAGGGTTACAAATCGCCGATACATGATTTTGCTATTTATGATCAAGAATCGGATAGTGATCTAAAGGATGAAATGTTAAATAATGAGGGTTATCAGTTAATGTATATAGCACCTTTCCTGAATACTATGGATACTGGAAATTTGAGTGATATGGTTAAATTGTTTCAATTCTCAAAACACAAGAAATGGACCTTTTATGCTTTATCATCATCTTCTTTAGAGCCAGCAAAGCAATTTCAAGAAAATCATCGGTTACCATTTAAGTTTTATGCTGCTGATCAAAAAATGTTAATGACTATGGCCCGTTATAATCCTACTCTATATATGTTTAAAGGTAGCACTGTTATTGAAAAATGGAGTGGAAATAACCTGCCTAATGCAGAAGAATTAGACGCAATTCAAAAATAAAACTTTTCAATGTATAAAAAACTACTATCTCGATTATTACAGTTATTATCGGTAGTAGTTGGTTTAGTCCTTCTTGTATTTGTCTTATTTCAGGCCTTACCTGGACCTGAACAAATATTAAGTGGACAAAGAACGGACAATAGCACTCGAGAAGCAATTGTTGAGGAATTAGGTTTAGATAAGCCTATATATATCCAAGCTTTTGGATATTTAAATGATGTTTCAATAATATCTATTTATCAAAATTCTAAATCGCCTGAAGGAATTAAAGGTATTTGCCTAAATCCCAAGAGTGAATTTAACGTATGGTTCAAGTTGCCATATCTGAGAAAATCATTTCAAACACAACAAGCCGTATTTGGAATTTTATGGGGTGCATTTGGAGGCACCTTAGTTTTAGCATTAGCAGCTTTAATTGTGGCAGGGATAATTGGAATTCCCCTTGGAGTTTTATCAGCAATTAAGGTAAATTCGAAATTGGATAATATTATTGTTGGATTCTCAACTTTAGGAATTTCAATTCCTTCATTCTTTTCTGCGATGCTATTCTCGTGGATTTTTGGTTTTGTTTTACACGATTTTACGGGACTTTCTATGACTGGTTCTTTGTATGAGTTAGATTCCCTAGGTGAAAATTATTCTCTAAGAATCGATCATTTAATTCTCCCAGCAGTTGCATTAGGTATTCGCCCGGTTGCTGTCTTTATTCAGTTAACAAGAAATACTATGGTAGAAATTCTTAATCAAGATTACATCCAATTAGCAAGAGCTAAAGGTTTAAATGAAAGTGTAGTAATTTGGAGACACGCTTTTCCTAATGCCCTAAATCCTATTATTACTTCAATAGGAGGCTGGTTTAGCAGTTTATTAGCGGGTTCTTTCTTCACAGAATATATATTTCAGTGGAAAGGTCTTGGAAAAGTAACTATTGAAGCACTGCAGCAAAGTGATTTTCCTGTGGTTATGGGAGGTGTATTATTCACAGCATGTGTGTTTTTCATTATTCATACAATTACAGAAATGATGTATGTTTGGATCGATCCTCGTTTAAGACATTCATGAAAAGAAATTTATATATTATAGGAATGCCCGCTTCAGGCAAAACAACTATTGGAAAATGGTTGGCTGATAAGTTGGGAGTAGGGTTCCTTGATATTGATGAAGTTATTATTGAAAAAACAGGGTTAAGTATTTATCAATATTTCAAAGAATATGGGGAAGAGTCATTTCGGATACTAGAAACCCAAATTCTCCGGGAAACCGACCAAAATGAGAAAAGAATAATCTCTTGCGGAGGTGGTACAGTTGCTCATTCGGACAATATGAATTGGGTTTTAAATCACGGTTTGACTTTGTTTTTGAATATAGATCAAGAAATAATTTTGGAGAGAATTCAGAATTCTTTTGATCTAAGGCCCATGTTTGATAGGCTTTCTGTAGAAGATATTCGTAATAAAATTAAAGAAATACACAAGAATCGAGTTAATTTCTTTTCTCAATCCAAAATAATTTGGAATAAGAGTACTCCTTCTTTATTGCTTTATAATGCTGTAAATCAATTAATTAGATAGTTATTGATTTTTTATTTTTAATTTTGTTAATAGTAAGTGAATAATTTTTACCGTCTTTTTTTCGCTCAGCATTTGCATATAACGTGGAGTTTCATACTTTTGGCATTGATAACTAAACCAAATTAATTAATACAATGAACAAATCAGATTTAATCGGAAAGATGGCAGCTGATGCTGGTATCACCAAAACTCAAGCACAAACTGCTTTAAACAGTTTCATCGATGGAACTACTGGCGCTTTGAAGTCAGGAGACAAAGTTATTTTAGTTGGATTTGGAACTTTCTCAACATCAAAGAGAGGTGCACGTAAGGGACGTAACCCACAAACAGGTGCTGAAATCAATATTCCAGCAAAAACTGTTGTTCGTTTCAAGCCAGGTGCTGAATTATCCAACAACGTAAAGTAAGAATTTTTTCTTAATTCGATAAAAGGCTCCGGTGATAAACCGGAGCTTTTTATTTTTGTATTCATCTATATTTTATGCATACGAGGTCTTTGTTTTTTAAACATCTAGCGCAGACCAATCCAGAACCAATTGGTTTGGTTATTGATCATGCTGAAGGTATGTATCTCTACGATGATCAAAACAAAAAGTATTTAGATCTAATTGCGGGGATTTCTGTGAGTAATATAGGGCATCAACATCCACAAGTTGTAGAGGCCGTAAAATCTCAAATAGATCGTAATATGCATGTTATGGTTTATGGAGAAATTATTCACGATGTAACAGTGAATTATGCTCAGTGGCTTTGTTCCAAATTGTCTGCAAATTTAACTAGTGTATATTTTGTTAATTCAGGCTCCGAAGCTGTAGATACCGCAATGAAGCTTGCTAAACGATATACCGGTAAAATCGGATTTGTGGCACAGCATGAGTCTTATCATGGTAGTTCCCAAGGGCCACTTTCATTAATGGATGATGCCTATTTTACCTCAAAATATAAACCCTTACTAAATGGAGTTTATTACATTAATCAAAATAATTTCCAGGAATTATTACAAATTAACCCCACACGGATAGCTGCAGTTGTAATAGAATTAGTGCAATCTGAAAGGGGCGCACTATCGGCAAGTTTGGATTATGTTAGGAATGTGAGAGAATGGTGTACGGAAAATAATGTCTTGCTTGTGGTAGATGAAATTCAAACAGGCTTATATCGAACAGGTGATCCTTTTGCTTATATACATTATTCTATTGAACCAGATATTTTAATATTAGGTAAAGCGTTAGGGGGAGGAATGCCAATGGGAGCTGTTATAACTTCAGAAAAAATAATGAGTTCATTTACTAAAAACCCAATTCTTGGACATATAACAACCTTTGGAGGTCATCCTGTTGCTGCTTCGGCTGGACTTGCCGCGAATGGCTGGGTGTTTGAGAATGTAGATAAATTAGAAATAAATGTAAAATCCGAATTATTTAAAGAATTATTAAAACATTCAAAAATTGAAAAGGTAGAAGGTAAAGGATTATTGTTGGCATGCCATTTAAATAAAGAAATTAATATAGTTGAGTTTAATCAAAAGTTATTGTCAAAAGGCGTATTTACGGATTGGTTTTTATTCAATATGAATGCCATTAGAATTGCCCCACCATTAATTATTTCTACAGAGCAAATTCATTGGGTATGTGATGTAATTATAAAAACGTTAAATGCGTATGAATAATTTTAGGGGTTAGTTGTCTTATATTTGTCGTATAATCAAAGGCTTTGAATAGGAGTTACTACACATGGGTTCATACGAGTGTTTTACTTGTTTTGTTGCTTTCCATAGCAGCATGTGAACGTATTTTTGATAAGCCAGAAACTAAGTTGAATTTGCCCAGAGGCGTTGTAGCATCACTAAATTCTTTTAGTGCAGTTTGGGAGGTAATTGATCACATTCAGTCAAGGAATGAATATCTAAATTATTCAAGAATTTTGGCAGATTCGCTAGAAAATGAATTAAATCTAAAAATTGAAATTTTTGATTCATCCTACATTGATGGTGATGGTATTCAACTTGAAATAAAATTTAATGATGCCAGCAGTACATTTGATAGGAAACGCCGCAATGGTGTTATTTTGATTTCGACCGATTTTAATTATCGTGAGGTTGGAAGTCAATCTACTGTTGTTATTAAAGATGATTTTGTTATTACTTCCGTAAATGGAAATAGTATGAAAATCCACGGTTCAATAAATTTAGAGAGAACTATAAATGGATTAAATATTTCATCCTACGATTTGGAAGTCGACGATGATAAATTTGAGGCAGACTTAGAAATAAATCTCTTTTGTATTTGGGAAAAGGGTGAAACAACACCAGGTTTAATTAGAGATATAATAAAATTCACTGGGAATGTGAATTTTGATATCGATCATGATGATAATGCTCAATTAAAAATTGATGTTCCCCTTCAAAAGACTATTGAATACGGCTGTTCAGATTTTTTTCAATCTGGCCAATTTACATTCAAATCTAATGAAGAACAGTTCCTGATAGATTACGATGAATTTGATAATCAAGCTTGCAATAATATTGTAAAAGTAATCAGAGGTGGTAAGGAGTTTGAGGTTTCTATTCCATGAGATTGCCATTTTTTAATATTTTAGTCATCGTTTTCTTTCTCTTTATTGGATTCATTTCATGTGATAAATATGATGACGGTGAAAATACTGAACACATAGAATTTGCAGTACGGTCGCTTTATTTTGAGTTATCAAACCATCACTTAATGAATAAATTACAATTAGGCCTAATTAATCAGTTAATACCTAAAACTGTAAATGTTGACACAATGGTATTTCAAGATGACAAAATTTTCACTATTGATTTTGGTGACGGTTTTGTTTGTAAAGATGGTATTATTAGGAGAGGGAAAATCCTAATACAAAAATCACCAGATTCTATGCAA